>CAVXMG010000022.1:0-49889 GCA_963762735.1 uncultured Actinomycetes bacterium
GCGTACCTGACCCGCCAGCAGCCCGCCCTCCCCAACGCGTTTTGTCGTCGTTGTCACAGCGACGACAGTCTTATGTCGTGGCTGTCGACAACGACGACATAAGAGTCCGCGAACTACTGGCGGGCCTCGGCCGGCTCCGGGTTGTGCCGGGCCTGCGGGGCGGCCGGGTGCAGCTGGGGCGTCCGGGCAGGGCGAGCGCCGCTGCCAGCGAGGCCGCGGTGAGGCCAAACCTTACGAAGGCTCCTCGGTCGCGGGACCCCCTTGCCTGGCGCGCGGTGCGGATAGCGATCGTGAGCCTGGAGTGCCGGAGCGGCGTCAGACGGTGGTGCCGATGCCGCCGTCTACCGGGATGACGGCGCCGGTGACGTAGGCGCCCGCCCGCGAGGCCAGGTAGATCGCAACGCCGGCCATGTCGTCGGGCCGGCCGATCCGCCTCAGCGGAGCCGCGTCGGCGATCGCGTCCCCGAATGTTTCCAGGGTCGCGGCCATCATCTTGGACTCAAACGGCCCCGGGGCCACGGCGTTGACGGTGATCCGCCGCGGGCCGAGTTCGCGTGCGAGCACCCGGGTCAGATGGTGCAGCCCGGCCTTGCTGGCCGAGTAGGCGTACGTCGGGAACGGCGGTACCCGCAGGCCGTCGATGCTCCCGACGTTGATGATCCGGGCGGGGTCCTCCTCTGTTCCGGCGGCCTCAAGCAGCGGCAGAAACGCCCTGGTCAGGAAGAACGGTGTCTTCAGGTTGAGGTCCACCACCTTGTCCCAGGCCGCGGCAGGGTAGTCCGCCAGCGGCGCGCCCCAGGTGGCGCCGGCGTTGTTGACCAGGACGTGCACGGCCCGTTCCCGCTCGCCGACCTCGGTGGCCAGCCGCAGGCACTCCGGCTCCGCCGACAGGTCAGCGGGAATGGCATGGACGGGGCCGTGCTCGGAGAGCTCCTTCGCCGCCTCGGCGCAAGCATCGGCCTTGCGTGAGCTGATGTATACCCGTGCCCCGGCCTGCAGCAGGCCGCGGGCGATCATGAGCCCGATGCCGCGGCTGCCTCCGGTGACGACGGCGGTCTTCCCGGACAGATCGAACAGATCCATGGCCGCTCCCGCGCGGAACGCCAGCGGAGGCCGTCCCCGCCGCTGGCCCGAAGCGTATGCCAGCGCGGCTCCAGATCAACAGGGCGCGGCTCCACGCTCCTTGAGGCGGCTCAGGATGGCCAGGGGCCGGCCGGGCCATGCTCGCCCGCCACGTTTCCGGCCAGCCGGCCCAGCACGGTTGCCAGGACGTCGAGGTCGGCGTCGCCCAGGCCGTCGCGGAGTCGCCGGTCGAAGGCGGTCGCCGCTTCGGCCAGCCGGACAAAGGCCGCCTCGCCCGCCGGGGTCAGTTCCACGACGTGGATCCGCCGGTTGCCCGGATCCCGGGTCCTGGTAACCAGGCCCTGGCTCTCCATGGCGTTCAGATGATGGGTGAGGGTGGCCTCTCGCACCCCCACCGCCTCGGCCAGTTCGCGCTGGCTGGACACCTGCCGGGTCTTCAGGTTCAGCAGGACCAGCCAGGCCGGCAGCGAGCCGCCCGCCTCGGCCAGGGCATCGTCGAAGGCGCGGCTGACCGTCCGGGCCGCCCGGGCCAGTTCCAGCCCGATGGGAGTCCGCGCCGGTCGCATACGCGCAGCCTAGCCGATTCGTTGATATCTAACTATTCGACCGCAGCAGCGCTCGCGGTGCCAGCCAGGCTCTTGTTCCCGGCGTGGCGTCGCCCTTCCTGGCCGCGGTCAGACCGCGGCGGCCAGGAAACCTACCGCCGCCTCGGGCAGCCCGGCCTGGTGCGGGCGAACGTCGGCCGGGTGGCCGGGCACGGCGTCAGGAACGCCGGGCGGGTGGCTGGGGCGGCCCGGGGCGCGGTAGTCCCAGCCGCAGTTGCGCCACGCGTCGGCGTCCAGGGCGTGCCGCGCATCCACGATGGCCCGGCGGGCGACCGTCTTCGCCAGCACCTCGGGATCGGCGGCGGAGAACTCCGGCCACTCGGTGAGCACAAGCAGCGCGTCGGCGTCGCGGGCCGCGCCGAGCACCGAGCCCGCATAGTCCAGTTCCGGGTGCACCTTCCTGGCCCGGTCCATGGCCACCGGGTCGAACACCGCCACCCGCGCGCCCAAGGCCCGGATCCGGGCGGCCACCTCGAGCGCGGGTGAGTCCCTGACGTCGTCGGACCCCGGCTTGAACGCCACGCCGAGCACGCCAATCCGGCGGCCCGCCAGCCGGCCGCCCGCGGCCTCCCGCGCCAGGTCCACCACCCGGGTGCGGCGGCGCTGGTTGATCGCGTCGATCTCGTGCAGGAACTCCAGCGCCTCGCCCGCGCCGAGTTCCGCGGCCCGGGCCGCCAGCGCCCTGATGTCCTTGGGCAGGCATCCGCCGCCGAAACCCAGCCCGGGACGCATCCCGCTGGCGCCGATCCTCCGGTCGCGGCCGAGTGCGTCGGCGAGACTGAGCACGTCCGCGCCGGTCACCTCGCACATCTCGGCCATCGCGTTGATGAAGGAGATCTTGGTGGCGAGGAACGCGTTCGCGGCGACCTTCACCATCTCGGCGGTGGCGGGGTCGGTGACCAGGAAGGGGATCCCGGCCGCCAGCGGTTCCGCGTACACCTCGCGCAAGTGTGGCCTCGGCGCGAGCCGACCAGACACCGGCGACGATCCGGTCTGGCCGCAGCGTGTCGTCGACCGCGTGGCCCTCCCTGAGGAACTCCGGGTTCCAGGCCAGTTCCGCGCCCGATCCGGCCGGGGCGGCGGCCGGCAGCCGCTGGCTGTAGGCCACCACGGTGCCCGGCGGCACCGTCGATTTTCCGATGACGAGGCAGGGCCGCCGCAGCAGCGGGGCCAGCCCGGCGAAGCAGGCCTCGAACTGGGAGAGATCCGCGCCGCCGGAGCCGGGGCGCTGCGGGGTTCCCACGCAGATGAAGTGCACGTCGCCGAACTCCGCCGCGGCCGGGTAGGACGTGGTGAAGGAGAGCCGGCCGTCGCGCAGCCCCGTACGCAGCAGCGGCTCCAGGCCCGGCTCGTAAAACGGCAGGGTCCCGGCCTGCAGGGCGCTGACCCGCGCCGCGTCGACGTCCACGCCGAGCACCTCGAAGCCGAGCGAGGCCAGGCAGGCGGCATGTGCCGTGCCCAGGTACCCGGTACCGAACACGGTCAGCCGCGGCCGCCCGGTCATGGCGCGTGCCCGATCTCCGGCACCCCGATCTCCGCCCCCGGTCTCCGGTATCCCGGTCTCCGGGCCGGGGCCCGGTTCCGGCGTCACCGGTTCTGGCAGCAGCAGCGGGGGCACCACCTGAGGCTGCGGGCCAGGGCCTGGCCAGCATTCTCGTAGCGCCATGACGAGCAGGTAGGGCACGAGGTCGGTACATCGCCGCAGCACCCAGGCGGTGCCCTTGGTCGCCATCCACGCCGCCGTGTCGAGGCGCGTCGGCGGCGGGCTGGTCGGCTCGGCGCCCGGGCGCGGGCCGAGGCGATGGCCGCCGGCGGCGAGCTGGTCGTGGAAGCGGCCGGCGATGTACCGGTGGCCGCGCTCGCTCGGGTGCAGCCGGTCCGCGCTCCACATCCGCCGGTCGTAGGCAGCCAGGTCCGCCGCCACGTCAAAGTGCACCGTGCCGAACTGTTCCGCCACCTGGTCCGTGGCCTCGTTGATCAACTGGAGCCGCCTGGCCAGGGGCCTGAGCCAGCGCCGGGGGCAGGCCGAGCATCATTCCCGGATCCGGCAGCCGCATGGTGAGGACAACCGCACCGGCCGCGGTCAGCGAGCCGGCCACGTGCGCGAGCGCGGTCTGGATGCGCGCCGCGTCGAAACCGGCCCGGAGTATGTCGTTGACGCCCACGACGACGCTGGCCACGTCGGGACGCAGTTCCAGGGCACGGGGCAGTTGGGTGCGCTCCACGTCGGCCGCCCTGGCGCCGTTGGCGGCCAGGTTCACCAGCCGCCCGCCAGGCAGGCTCTCCGCCAGGAACGCGGCCCAGCCGCGCCAGCCACCGCCCGGCGCGGGATCGCCCACGCCCAGCGTGATCGAGTCGCCGAGTGCCGCGAAAGTCGTCATCGTGCTGCCTTCCCGCGGTGCTTGAGGATCTCTGCGTAGTGCCCGATCAGCTCGTCGCCGAGAACCGGCCAGGTGCGGCCGGTGACCTTCTCCCTGCCTGCCTGCCCCATCGCGGCCCGCATCGCCTGATCCCGGGCCAGCCGCGCCGCGGCATCGGCCAGCGGTCCCGCCGCGCCGGGCGGCACGAGAAGACCGGTGATGCCGTCGCTGACGATGTCAAGCGGCCCGCCCGCGGCCGGGGCGACGACGGGCAGCCCGCTTGCCGCGGCCTCCTGCAGCGTCTGCCCGAACGTCTCCCGCGCCCCGCCGTGCACGAAGATGTCGAGGCTGGCGTAGATCTCCGCGAGTTCGGCGCCGTACTTCGGGCCGAGGAACACCGCGCCCGGCATGGACCGGCGCAGGGCAGCCTCGGCCGGGCCGCCGCCCACGATCACCAGCCGGACCCCGGGCAGCGTGGCGACCTGCCCGAGCAGGTCCACGCGCTTCTCCGGGGCCAGCCGGCCGACGTACCCGGCCAGCACCTCGCCGCCGGGAGCCAGTTCGCGGCGCAGCCGTTCGCTCCGCCTGCCCGGATCGAACAACCGGGTGTCTACCCCGCGGCCCCACACCCAGACCCGCTCGACCCCGTTCGCGCGCAGGCTGTCGGCACTGGCGGCGGACGGGGCGAGGGTGCGGTCGGCGGCATTGTGGATCCGGCGCAGCCAGCCCCACGCCGCGGCCTCGCCCAGCCTGCCCGTCCCGTACACCCGGGCGTATCCGGGCATGTCGGTCTGGTACACCGCAATCGTGGGCAGCCGGGCCCGGCCGGCACCCAGGATGAACGGGCTGGCCAGGTGGACCAGTTCGGCGCGGTGGCTGGCCACCGCGGAGCGGAGCGGAGGGCCCGGCACGGCGACGCGGAAGTTGCGGTAGCGGGGCACCGGCACCGAGCGCAGCCGGACCACCGGGCAGGGGAACGGGCCCGCCGTGCCGGGCGCGCCCCGTGCCGGGGCCGGTGCGATCACCAGCGGATGGTGACCGCGGGCCACGAGATGCTCGGCAACGCGGAGGGTGCAGTGGGCCACCCCGTTGACGTCGGGCGGGAAGGACTCGGCCACGATCGCGATCCGCACGTTCACCAAGGTGAACTACGAGGTATCGCCGTAGGACATAACTGTCGTTATGTGTTGGAGAACAGTCGGTGACATCTCTGCTGCGCTGCGCGGCGACTGCTCACCTCTTGGGGGCGGGGATGGGCTTGACCGGTTCCAGGGCGCGGTCAGCGGTCTTTGGCGAGCGCCGCGACGACCGCTAGCGGAATGTGCCGGGGATGTACCAGCAGGGCGCGGGCGACGTTGCGGATCTTCAACCGTTGCGGAGTCAGCATCCCCTCGCTGTAGCGCCAGGCGGTGAACTCGTCGGTGCCGAAGCGCGGGCGGATGGCGGCGCGGAACCGGCGTGCGTCGCCACCGTCGGCCCGCCAGGTGGGCAGCCACTCGCGCAGCCCATCGTCGTCGAGCAGGGTCCAGGCGCGTAGCCGCTCGGCGATCTGACCGGCGGCGTCGATCACGAAGGCCAGGTCGCCGGTGCCATGGATGCCGTGGACGCGGCCCTCGGTGCCGCTGCCAGCGTGGATGCTGGCCGAACTGAACCGCGCTCCGGCGGTGAGGGCGGCTACGGCGTGGCCCGCCTCGTGCCATGCGGTGGCGACGGTCGCCCGCCGGGCGTCGCCGAGCGTGGCGTAGCGGCCGCTGTCATAGCGCCGCATGAGCCAGCACTCGTGCACGATCGACTCGTCGTCGTAACCGGCGACCCGGCTCAGCTCGGCCCTGATCGCGGCCAGCGCCCGCCCGTGCGCGGGAGTCAGGGCCCGCGATCGGCCCGCACCGCCCACCGTGCCGGGGCTAACCGCCATCGGCTCACCTCCCCCACGAAAACGTAACGCAGTGCCGCCCGTCACCGCGGCCGGGAGGGCGGGGCTGGACCGCCCGGGCCGGTGAGCTAATGTCTCTTACATTGTAAGAGGCATTTACATAGCCGGACGGCACGGAAGGCGGTGGCGGGATGAGCCGGCAGACCAGGGTGCGGGGCACGGCAGGCCAGTGGACCGAGGCGGAGGTACCGGATCAGTCCGGGCGCACGGCGGTGATCACCGGGGGCAACTCCGGCATCGGTTTCGAGGCGGCGCGGGTGCTCGCTGGGCGGGGCGCGCGGTTGATCCTCGGCTGCCGGGACCAGGGCAAGGCACACGACGCGGTCACCCGGATCCGTGCCGCGGCACCGGGCGCCGACGTCCGGGTGGTGCCGCTGGACCTTGCCTCGCTGGAGTCCGTCCGCGTGGCGGCCGGCCAGATCAGGTCCGCCTGCGAGGGGATCGACCTGCTGATCAACAACGCCGGGGTGATGATGCCGCCGTACGGCCGCACCGCCGACGGCTTCGAGCTGGCAGTTCGGCATCAACCACCTCGGCCATTTCGCGCTGACCGGGCTGCTGATCGACCGGCTGGCGGCGCTGCCCGGGGCGCGGGTGGTGACGGTCAGCAGCAACGGTCACAGGGATGGGCAGATCAACTTCGACGACCTGCAGTCCGAGCGCGGCTACCGGCGGGTGGCCGGGTATGGCCAGTCCAAGCTCGCCAACCTGATGTTCACCTACGAGCTACAGCGGCGGCTGGATTCGGCCGGGAGCCCGGCCATCGCGGTCGCGGCCCACCCGGGCCTGACCAGAACCGACCTCGCGCGGTACCTTTCCCGGGTGATGACCGCGTTCTACGTCCTGGTGGAGCGGCCGTTGGCGCAGCGCGCCGCGATCGGCGCGCTCGGCACGCTCCGGGCCGCGACCGACCCGGCCGTGCACGGCGGCGAGTACTACGGGCCGGTCCGCTGGCGCGGGGAGCGGGGCTACCCCTGAGCGGATCAGCTCCAGCGAGCGGTCCCACGACGAAGGCGCGCAGCGCCGTCTGTGGCAGGAATCGGAGCGGCTCACGGGTGTCAGATACGCCATCTGAGGCGCCCGCCAAGGGCGGCCGATACCACCACGGCGACCTCAAGGCCGCGCTCATCGACGCCGCGATCAGCCTGATCGCCGAGCGCGGGGTGCGCGAGTTCTCGCTGGCCGAGGTCAGCCGCAGGCTCGGGGTCACGGTGGCCGCCCCTTACCGGCATTTCGCCGACCGCGACGACCTGCTCGCCGCGGTGGGAATCCGCGCGCTTGAGGTGTTCGCCGCCGCCCTGGCCGCGGAGGCGCGGGACACCGATTCCCCCGAGCAGCGGCTGGCGGCCCTGGCCCGTGCCTACGTCAGGTTCGCCGGCGAGCAGCGCGCGCTGTTCGACACGCTGTTCGTGGCCGGCATCGACAAGAGCCGGTACCCCGAGTTCCGGCGCGCCTACCACGCCTTGGAGGAGACCTTCCATGCCAGCGCGCTGGAGATCTGCGGGCAGGACGCCAAGGCCGCCGGCGCTCTCATGGCGGTGGCGGAGGCCACCGCGCACGGCCACGCCACGCTGCTGCTCGACGGTTCCTTCGGCGACGAGGAAGACCCCGTCGGCAGTGCCGCGGACCAGGCCGCCAGCGCCACCCTCGCGCTCATCAAGGGCCGCACCGCGCTACGCCGGCCATCCTGAGCGGTATCCCTAGCGGCCGGCCGGCTGCCGCCAGAGCAGCACCCCGCCGGTGCGCAGCGGCGGGCGCCGCACCACCTGGCCGATGAACCTGGTCAGCGCGGTACGGGTGCCTGGCCCGGCCACGATGGCCCGGGCGCCCCAGTACGCCATGTCCTGCCAGAAGCTTGCGCGCAGCGCCGGGGTGACCGGCGGGGCCGGGAGGCCGCGCTGGATATCGATCAGCGTGGCCGCCACCGCGGTCGGCCCGGGGCCGCCGATGTAGGCGTGCCCGTCCGCGGCGGGCCCGATGAAGTACCCACCGGGCATCTGGAACGCCATATGAGCCGCGGCCTGCCACACCAGCGGCACGGTCTGCGAGCCGGTCGGGTACGGCAGCACGAGCACGGTCGAGCCGGGGGCGAGCCACCGGGCCGCCGCGGGGAAGAACGGGGGGACCGGGTCCGCGGCCGTGGCAGGGTAGGGCCGGGGCAGCAGTGGCACGACGCAGGCAGCCGCCAGCAGCGCCGCGAGAATGCGGCCGCCGGCCCGCCCGGTGCCCAGCAACCGGCCGACCGCCACGGCCAGCAGGCCCGCAGCCGCGAGCGCCACCACGATGGCGAACCGGTCCGGCAGCGCCGACCCGAAGACGGGCCAGCCCGCCACGGTGCCCCAGGGCAGGCGGACCGCCGTGTGCCGCCCGTTGTCGAGCAGCGTGCCGCCGAGGGAGAACAGCGCGAACACGGCGCCGACGCCAAGCAGCAGCCGGGTCCGCAGGTCACCGAGGGACTCCTGTGCCGTTATTGATTTGTCGCAGTGTCGTCCTTCTGATTCGGTGCGGCCCGCATCACGGTCAGCACCACCAGGAGCGCGAGCACGTCAAAGACGGCCGCCAGGGTGAACGCGCGGGACATCCCGTGCACCACGGCGGCGTGGCTGGCCGCGGGCCCCATCGCGCCGCTCGCCGCGCTGACCAGCACGGCCAGCCCCAGCGAGCCGCCGACCTGCTGCATCACGTTCACCATGCTGGACGCGGCGCCCGAGTCCTCCGGCCGCACCCCGGACAGCGAGGCCATGGTGAGCGGCACGAACACCACGCCCATCCCGGCGCCGATGAGCACCATGGGGCCGAGGACTCCGGCCAGGTAGCCGGTTCCCGGTTCGATACGCGACAGCCAGGTCATCCCGGCCACCACCGGCAGCATTCCGGTCACCATGAGCGTCCAGGGGCGGAACCGGCTCACCAGCCGGGGCGCCAGCCGGGAGACCCCGAACAGTGCGGCGGTCATCGGGAGGAAGGAAATCCCCGCGCGCAGCGGGCTGAACCCGAGGATCTCCTGGACGAACTGGGTGAGGAAGAAGAACATGCCGAACATGCCCGCCACGATGAGCAGTCGCGTCAGGTAGGAGCCGGCCCGGCGGCGGTCGGCGAACAGCCGCAGCGGGGTGATCGGCTGCTGTGCGCGGGACTCGCGCCAGACGAACCCCGCGAGCAGGACGGCGGCGGCGGTGAGCGCGGCCAGCGTGACCGGGTTGCCCCAGCCGTCGGAGGCGGCGCGGATGATCCCGTACACGAGCGAGACCATCCCCGCCGTGGAGGTCAGCGCGCCGGCGGTGTCGAAATGGCCGGGCTGGCGGGCGGTCTCGGGCAGGAACATCGGGGCGGCGATGGCGACGAGCACGCCGATCGGCACGTTGATGAAGAGCACCCAGCGCCACGACACCCACTCGGTAATCACGCCGCCGAGCACCAGGCCGAGCGACCCGCCGCCCATCACCACGGCGGTGTAGATGCCCAGCGCGCGGGCGCGCTCGCGGCCGTCCGCGAAGCTGGCGGTGATCATCGCCAGCACGGCAGGCGAGGCGAACGCGCCGCCGACGCCCTGCGCCGCGCGGGCGGCGAGCAGCCAGCCCGCCGACTGCGCCAGGCCGCCGGCCAGCGAGGCAGCGGTGAACAAGACGATGCCCGCGCCGAACACCCGGCGCCGGCCGAGGATGTCACCGGTACGGCCGCCGAGCAGCAGCAGGCCGCCGAACGTCAGCGTGTAGGCGTTCAGCACCCAGGACAGGCTGGCCGTGGAGAAGTGCAGGCCGTGGGCGATGCCCGGCAGGGCGATGTTCACCACGGTCATGTCGAGAATGATCATGAGCTGGGCGCCGAGGACGATCGCCAGGGCCAGGCCCCTGCGGTCCCGCAGCGCGGTCCGGCGGCCGAGGCGCTGGCGGGTTTCTTGCATGATCGACGAGGTCGACATGAGTTCCTTTCAAGGGACGAACTCGAGGTGAGGGGCCGGAGGGAATGAGCGCCGGCCCGGCTCGCGTTGGTTATCCTGTAACCGGAGCCAACCTCCGCTAACTATACGGAGGGGTCCTCCGTTTAGCAAACTGATTTATGACAGGCCAGGTGAGAGCGGATGAGCGTGACCGGTACCCGGGCGCAGGCGCCGGAGCCGCGGCCGATGCGGGCCGACGCCCAGCGCAACTACGCCCGGCTGCTTGAGGCGGCGAGCAGCGCGTTCGTGGAGCACGGCGCCGACGACGTCTCCCTGGAGGAGATCGCGCGGCGGGCCGGCGTCGGGATCGGCACCCTGTACCGCCACTTCCCCACCAGGCAGGCGCTGCTCGAAGCGGTCTACACCGATCAGGTCGAATCGCTCAGCGCGCGAGCGGCGGAACTGCTGCGGGCCGAGTCGCCTGGCGACGCGCTCGCCGACTGGATGCGCGCCCTGGTGAAGTTCAGCAGTACAAAGCGGAGCATGACCACGGCCCTGCTGGCCACCCTCGGCACGGACTCGGAACTGCTGTCCTCATGTGCAAAGGAGATCAACGGGGCGGCCGAAGCCCTGCTCGCCCGCGCCCAGCAGGCCGGCGTGGTGCGCCAGGACGCCAACTCCAAGGACCTGATCAGGCTGGTGCACGCGGTCAACATTGCCACGGAAAAGGCGCCGGATCCGGAGCAGGCGGACCGGATGCTGGCGCTGATCCTGGACGGCCTGTCTAGTAGTACTGGAACGCCGAAGGGCCACTGAAGAACGAGCGGGCGTAGTCGGCATAGAGCATGAACACGTTCTGCGACGCCGGGTGCCCGGCCACCATCAGGAAACCTGCCGCCACCAGCCCTGCGCACATGACACCGGCCACCACGTTCACCCGCCAGGGCCGCAGCAGCAGCGCGGCGACCAGCGCGAACGGCAGCCCGCCCGCGGTGTAGGCGAGGATGAGCTGGGCCGTGGAACCGAACCCGGCGGCGTAGGTGACCACCGCGGCGTATGACCAGCCTGCCAGTCCGCCCGCCATGACGAGCAGGACCCACAGCAGCCGGGCCCTGGCGTCGCCGGTCAGCCAGGACGCGCCCGCGGTCCACCGGGCCAGGACCGCCAGCGCCACGAACAGCAGGGCGAGCAGCGCCAGAACCGCCAGCCTGGCCAGCGGCATGAGCTGGAAGAACGACGGATACGCGCAGGCCGCGCCGTGGCCGGGGCAGGGCGCGTACCTGGATAGTTGCGTCGCCACCGGGACGGCGGTGACCTGGGCGGACAGGAACCCCCACGCCACCGTGCCCATCAGCACGGAGCCGCAGACCCAGGCGCCGGCCAATTGCCGCACCATCAGGCGGGTGTCGGGCGGCCAGCGCAGGCGTCGTGCGATCACGGCCCCTCCGTGCGGACGTGGGCTGCGCTGCCCAGTATCCCTCTGCCGCAGCGGCCCGGGCCAGTCACGGGCGCCTGGCTCCCCGCGCCGGCGCGGGTTACCTTACGAGTGTGCGGGTGGAGGTAAGCAGTGCGGCGGCCGACTTCGTGCGCGCCCGCGGCGGACGGCTGTGGGTCTGGTCCGCCACCCCGCGCCTGTGCTGCTCGGGAACGCCCGCGATGATGCATGCGGCGACCGAGCCGCCGCCGGGCCTGACCGGGTTCACGCCCGCCGGGGACGCACCGCTGGAGGTCTGGTTTCGCGCGCCCGGTGGCCGGCGGCCCGATGTTCTGGAGATCGGCCTCGCAGGGCGGCGCCGGACCAGGGTGGAAGCGTACTGGGACGGCTGCCTGATGGCGATGTGAGGACGGGCAGCCGGCCCGCTGGCCAGCCGGATGGCAGGCCGCATACTTGGAAGGTGATCCCCGACCGGAACAGCCCGCTGCCGCTGTGGGCACAGGTGCTCGGTGACCTGCGTGCCCGGCTGGCCAGCGGTGAGTTCACCGGGCGGTTCCCCGGAGACGAGGAGCTCAGGGAGACCTACGGGGTGAGCCGCCACACCGTCAGGGAGGCGGTGCGCCGGCTTCAGGCCGAAGGGGTCATCGAGCGTGGCCGCGGCAGGGGGACGTTCGTCACCGGGGCAGTGATCGAACAGCCGCTCGGCGCGTTGTACAGCCTGTTCCGCTCCGTCGAGGCCCAGGGTTACGTGCAGCGCAGCGTCGTGCGCCACCTCGAGGAGCGGCGTGACGAGGAGGCGGCCAAGGTGCTCGGCCTGGCACCGGACGAGCCACTGGTCTACCTGGAGCGGCTGCGCCTGGCCGACGACCAGCCGATCGTGCTCGACTGCTCCTGGCTCCCGGCCGCGCTGGCCCGGCCGTTGCTCGACGCCGACTTCACCCGTACCGCGCTGTACCACGAACTGCGTGCCCAGTGCGGGCTGTGGCCCGATGCCGGGTGGGAGCGGCTGCGGCCGGTACTGCCCACCGCCGAGCAGCGCGACCTGCTCGGCCTTGGTGGCCGCACGCCTGCGCTCGCCATCGAGCGGCGGGCCTCCAGCCACGGGACCCCGGTGGAATGGCGGCACGGCCTGGTCCGCGCCGACCGGTTCAGCTATGTCGCCAGGTGGGCCGCTGAGGACCGCGGGGCTGGCTTCGAGCCTGCCGGGGGGCTGTGAAGCAGGGTCCGCGGGATCCGCGGCCGGTCTGCGATGTGCTTGAAGCCTCAGCTCCGGGCAAATAACCCCGCAGAGGAGCGGCGGGCCGCACGCAGCGGCCTGCCGCCCGCCGGAAGGAGCACCACGGTGGCGCACAAGGACGGCAAGGACGGCAAGGACGGGAAGCAAGGCACTCCGGACGAGGCGGAGCAGATCGCGCGGATGCCCAAGAAGATCTACGAGAAGGAGCTGTTCCGGCTCCAGGCCGAGCTGGTGAAGCTCCAGGAATGGGTGCGCACCGAGGGTGCCCGGCTGGTAGTGATCTTCGAGGGCAGGGACGCGGCGGGCAAGGGGAGCACGATCAAGCGGGTCACCGAGTTCCTCAACCCGCGGATCGCCGGGATCACCGCCCTGCCGGCGCCGACCGAGCGGGAGCAGACCCAGTGGTACTTCCAGCGGTATGTGGATCACCTGCCCGCCGCCGGCGAGATCGTGCTGTTCGACCGGAGCTGGTACAACCGGGCCGGGGTCGAGCACGTCATGGGCTTCTGCACCAAGGAGGAGTACAGCCGGTTCCTGCACCAGTGCCCGATCTTCGAACGGCTCCTCGTCGAAGACGGCATCCTGCTCCGCAAGTACTGGTTCTCCGTCAGCGACTCCGAGCAGCAGCACCGGTTCCGCTCCCGGCTGGAGGACCCGATGCGGCGCTGGAAGCTCTCCCCGATGGACCTGGAGTCGATCACCCGCTGGGAGGACTACTCGCGGGCCAAGGACGAGATGTTCGTGCACACCGACATCGCCGAGGCGCCCTGGTTCGTGGTGGACAGCGCGGACAAGCGGCGTGCGCGGATCAACATGATCGCCCACCTGCTCAGCACCGTCGCCTACCACGACGTGCAGCGCAGGCCGCTTGAGCTTCCGCCGCGGCCGGCTCCCCAGGGCTACGTGCGCGCCCCGCGCGAGTCGCAGACCTTTGTGCCTGACCACGCCGCCGAGCTGCTGGCCGGTTGAATAGGGTTGGCACCGTCTTTGGCGTTTCCTGTGCCGTTCGCTGGCCTGCGCATCTGAGGAGATGCTTTGGTGGATTCTCGGGGACAGATCACTCGGCGTACCGCACTGCGGCAGGCCGGCGTGCTGGCCGCGGCCGTGGCCGCGCTGGAGGCGGCCGGGCCGCTCGCCTTCGTGCCGCAGCGCGCGCTCGCGGCCGCCGCTCCGTCGGACATCCAGTTCGACATTTCCGCGTTCCTCTCCTCGCCGCCGCAGACCTTCGGCAGCGGGGTGAAGTTCCAGTTGCCGCCGGTGCACACGATCTTCCTGACGGCGGCCCTTGACCGCACCCCGGCCAAGGCCGACCAGGCGGAGATGGACCGGGTGCTGGCCGCGCTGGAGCAGGCCTACCCCTGGGGCGCGGCGAACCTGGTCACGTTCGTGTCCTACGGGCTGCCTTACTTCGGCCGGCTGCCCGGCGGGCTGCACGGGAGCCCGGTGTCCGGGCACATGCCCCGGCTGCTGTCCGACCACAGCCAATACGTGCTCCAAGAAGCGGTGCCGGGCCCGACCGACGTCAGCCCGGCCAACCCGCACATCCACAAGGTGCGGTTCAACGTGGACGTCGCGATCGAGCACAACGACCTGCTGTTCACCCTGCGCAGCGACAACGCGGCGTTCCTCACCGACGTGCTCGCCTGGCTCGGCGGCAGCGGCAAGCTGCGCGGCAACGCGGTCAAGTCGCCGGCCTGGACCGGGCTGCTCAGCTTCACCTCGAGCCGGCACATGTTCGTGCAGATGGGGCTGCCGAAGTCGATCGCGAAGCAGCACGGCCTGCCGTTCGCGGACTACATCCAGCACCAGTCGCCCATGTGGATGGGCTTCGCCGACCAGCAGGTGAACGGCTCCGGCCCGGCTCCCGTCTGCACGTTCGCGGGCAACTCCTCGGCGCACCTGACCACCGCCGCGGCCGGCGACTACTTCGACCACGGCGCCGTCCAGCACCTGTCCCACCTGATCCTGGACATGCTGCAGTTCTTCGCCATGAAGACGCCGACGTCCAAGCCCGGCGAAGACGGCAAGTTCATCCAGCGGGTGCAGTACGCCTTCCACGCGCCGAACCTGGTGCCAGGCAACGCCGACCAGTTCACCGACGGCGGCGGGCCGTCCCTGCTGCCGAACCAGAACCGGGGGCCGCATTACGCCGAGCAGACCGCCGAGGGCATCGGTACCACCAACGGGGAACAGCGGATGGGCCACCTGTCCTGCCTGCAGCGGTCCTCCCGCGCGACGGACGGCACACCCATCCACCTGCGCATGGACGGGCCCGGTTTCGACGCCATGGACGTTCCCGGCGGCGGCAGCCTGCCCAAGCTGCAGTTCACGATCTTCGTGCCGACCGCGCAGTTCTTCAAGACCCTGCGCGTCCACCAGGCATCGCTCGACCTGCAGAACGAGTTCGGCGTGGACCCGACGGCCAACGGGCTTGAGCGCTTCATCACCGCGACCAGGCGGCAGAACTTCCTCATCCCGCCGCGCCGCCACCGGGCGTTCCCGCTGATCGAACTCACCTGAGCCAGGCAATAGACCGCACCGGCCGGGGCGGTCGGTTCCCGGCCGGTGCGGTGGCTGGTGTGGCCCGGGGAGCGGGCCCCGGCCCGGTGACGAAGGAACCGGGCCGTAGGCCATCGGGGGGTTCCGGGGGGTCGCCCCCCCGGGCCAGCACAGCTACTTGCTGAACGACTTCAGTTCCTGGCGGACCAGCAGGCCCTCGCCGGAACTGCCCGTCACCTCCGACTGCACCGGGCCGACGCCGGGCGCCAGCCAGGTGCGGACCATGGTGTTCACCCGGTGCCCGAAGACGGTCTCCGCCATGGTCTGGTCCACCACGGTGGCCTGGTAGGTGCCGGCCGGCACGGTCACGCTTTGCGTCCCGCCGCCCTTGATGGTGACGTGAACCTTCTCGTTGATCGTGTGGCCGCCGGTCTTGAACGAGATGGCGAGCACCGACGAGTGCGACTGGCCGGACGCGATCTCCGACGCCGAGGGCCACACGATGCTGCCCGACTTGATCGTCACCTTCCCCCCTTCGAACTGCGTGAAGGGGACGCCGATGGAGCCGTCTGAGTAGAACATGTAGGTCACCTGGGTGGGCCTGGTCACCCCGGCGATGTGGCTGGCGTCGGTCATGGTGACCAGGTCGCCGCCGGACACCGGCTTGACGGTCTTGATCGTGTTCGTGACGGTGGACGATCCGCCAACGCCCAGGTGGCTGGCGTACACCCACTTCTCGCCGACCGCGACCGGGAACAGGGTCGAGCCGGCCGACGTGGTGGTCGAACCGCTGGACGAGCTTGAACTGCTGGACTGCGTGCCGCCGGAGCCAGAGCCCGAGCCGCCGGACCCGCCGAGCCTGACCCGCCCGAGTTGCCCGAGCCGCCACCGCACCCGGCCACGAGCAGTGCGGCCACCGCGAGGGCGCCGGCCATCCGGCCGGGAAAGTGAACGTCCATTGTCTTGTCCTTTGTGGTTGAAGTGACGAAGGCGGCTGCTCAGCGCAGCAGGTCGCCGATGATCCCGCCGGCCACACCGCTCTCGGTGGCGGAGTGGTCGCCTTGCGGCTGGGGGAGGTAGGGCGCCAGTGATGCGGCGAGCACAGGCAAGGGCATCGACTGCAGCCAGACGGCGCCCGGGCCGGACAGCACCGCGAAGTGATGTGCATCGCCGCCGAAGTACCGGTTGGTGACCCCCGGAACCCGCATCACCTGGAAGGAGACCGAGGCGGTGAACAACCCCACATGCCCGGGATGCGCCCGCAGCGACTGGCCTGCGGCGAGGTCGTACCTGACCATCTCGCCGGCCAGCTCGATCCAGGCCCGGCCCTGGCCGGCTACGCGCTGCAGCACGAAACCCTCGCCGCCGAAGATCCCGGCGGAGAAGGACTGCTGGAATCCGGCCGAGATCTCGATCCCCGCGGTGCCGGCCAGGAACCCGTGCCGGTGCACCAGGTACTCGTGCTGTGGGCCCACGTCGATGCCGAGGATGCTGCCGGGCAGCTTCGCCGCGAACGCGATGATCCCGGCGCTGTCGGTGGCGGTGTAGCTGGACAGGAACAGAGTGGAGCCGTCGGCCGCGCGCTTCAGCGCGCCCACGACCCCCCGGCCGCCGGCCCCGCCCATGCCGGTGGACATCTGGATCGAGTCGGTCATCCAGGAGAACTCCCCGGCCTCGGCAATGACGCTCTCCCCCGGGTTGAGGGCGATCGACAGCACCGGGAGCGTCGTGCCGAGAAGCTGCTCTTCCATGGCGGTCCTTTCGGTGAGCGCATATTCGCCGCACCGGGCGGGCCCGGGCCCCGGTTCCGGGCCCGGCGCGGCGGGTCACTGGCATTTATAGGCCGCGGGAACAGCGCACCGAATCCTGGCAACCATGTATTCGCGGCCGGGGCGGGCGGGTGCCCACGGCGGCCGTGGCGCGGAGTTATAACACCGGTGGCGCCGACGAGGCAGTCAGGCCGTGAGCCATGGCGTAACGCGCGGCCTCGACCCGCCCGGTCACCCCGAGCTTGCGGTACACCGTCGCGAGGTGGCGTTCCACCGTCGCCGGGCTCAGGTAGAGCTGCCCGGCGATCTCCTTGTTGGACAGGCCCGAGGCGAGCAGCCTGAGCACCTCCGCCTGGCGGGCGGTGAGCCCGCCGGGGAGTGCCACCACCTCGCCGGCCTCGGCGAGGGCCGCGCGGACCTCGGCCAGCCGCTGCGGGTTCGCGATCTCGGCAGCCAGCGCCTCGGCGGCGCGCAGTTGCCGCAGCGCGTCGGCGGTCCTGCCCATCTGGTGCCAGGCCCGGCCCAGCCCGATCATGTCTTCCACGGTGTCGTGCGGGTGCCCGGCGTCGCGGTGGGCGGCCGCCGCTGCCTGGAAGTGCCCGGCCGCCTTGGCCCAGTCGCGCTCCCGTACCGCGAGGTTGCCCTGGCTGCACCGCAGCGTGCCGATGAGCTGGGGATTTCCGATGCCCTCGGCCAGCTCGGCGGCCTCGGCCAGGGCCTGCCTCGCCGGTTCCCACGCCCCCGTGCGGATCAGCAGGTCGGCGAGGTTGGCCAGGCCGATCGCCAGCGACCGCTGCTCGCCGAGCTGCCTCTTGATGACCAGGGCCTGCTCGAACAGCTCACGCGCCCGGGCCAGTTCCCCGTCGTCCACCTCCAGCAGCGCCATGTTGTTCAGCGCGACGGAGACGCCGCGGCGGTCGCCTGCCGACGCCCTCAGGTCCATCGCGCCCTGGAAGCTGCGCCGGGCGGCGGCGCGGTCACCCAGATAACGGTGCGCCGAGCCGACCACGGTGGCGGCGTGTGCCATCGGCTCCCGCTGGCCGAGCGGTTCGAACACCGCCAGGGCCTGCTGGCCCTGGCGGATCGCCGCGGCGTAGTCGCCGTTCTCCGCGGCCAGCACCGCGGCCGAGCACAGCGCCCGGCCGGCCAGTTCGTCCCGGCGCTGCCCGGCCCGGGCCAGGAAGGTGGCCAGCCATGCCCGTCCCGCCGCCAGCCGCCCGCTGACCAGCCACCATCGCCACAGCGCCGCGCTCATCGCCAGGCCCAGGTCGGTATCCGCCTCATCCGCCCACGCCAGCGCGACATCGAGGTCGGCCGACGCGGCTTCAAGCCGGGTGGTCCAGCGAGCCATGTCCGGCCCGGCCATGCCCGCCTCGCTGCCGACGGCGAGCTGGGCGAAATGCGCCGCGTGGGCGCGCCGCAGCCGCGGTCCCTCACCGGTCTCGTCCAGCCGGGCCGCGGCGAAGCTGCGCAGCGTCTCCAGCATGGCGAACCTGTTGTGCTCCTCGCCAGGGATGACCACCAGCCAGGAGGAGTCGACGAGCCCGCGGATCAGGTGCGCGGGCGTGCCAGGCGTGCCGCTGACGGCCCGGACGTCGTCGGCCGTGAACGGCCCGGCGAACACGCTCAGCGCGGGCAGCAGGCGCTGCTGCCCGGGGCTGAGCAGGTCATAACTTGTCCGCACGACGTCGACGAGCCTGCGGCCCCGCGGCTGGTCACCGGGCAGCGGCTCGGCGTCGAGCAGCACCGCCCGCTGGGTGAGGATCTCGGGCACCGACAGGGTGCCGACCCAGCCCGCGATCAGCTCGATCGCCAGCGGCAGGCCATCGAGGCGGCGGCACAGCTCCGCGATGGCGTGCGGTGCGACGTCGGCGCTGGCGAAGCCGGGCATCCGCTCGTGCGCCCTGGCGATGAACAGCCGCACCGCGTCGCTGGCCGCGATGTCGGAGGCGCCTGCCGCGGCGGACGGGCACTCCAGCGGCGGGACGGTCCAGCACACCTCGCCGGGCACGCCCAGCACGACCCGGCTGGTGACCACGATCCGCAGCCCGTCCGCAGCGGCGAGCAACTGGCCGGCCAGGTCCGCAACCGCGTCGCGCAGGTGCTCCGCACCGTCGAGCAGCAGCAGCCGCGGCGCCGCCGCCAGCGCCGCGGCCAGGCACTCCTGCATGCTCAGCCCGGGCTGATCGCGCACCCGCAGGCAGTTCGCCACCGCAGGGATCAGCGAGGCGCTCTGGCGCACCGGTTCGAGCGGGACGAACGCCGCCTCGGCGGCCGGGCTGCCCCGGCGGATCGCCTCGATGGCCAGCCGGGTCTTCCCGGCGCCACCGGGGCCGACCAGGCTGACCAGCCGGGACGTCGCGATGATCTGACTCAGCTCGGTGAGCTCGGTGGCCCGGCCGATGAAGCTCGACCGGGCGACCGGCAGCCCGGCCGTGGGCGGGCCGTCGGCGGCGGCGCGCGCCTCGAACTCGGCCAGCGCGCGGCCGGCCCGCGCCGACATCTGGGTGCGCCCGGACTCCCAGCGGTTGACCGTGGCGAATGACACGCCCAGTTGCCGGGCGAGCTGTTCCTGGGACAAGCCCAGCCTGGTGCGCAGCCGCTGAATCCGCGCGGCCGGATCGGGGTCGCCACCCACGCCGAAAGCCTACGGCCAGCGGGCGGGGTTCAGGCTGCAGGCCGCGGGGTCCAGGGTCCCCCAGGGCTAACACTGCCCCGGCCGTCGTTCGGCAAAGTAAAAAGTCATCAGCCTTTCAGCGAGCCGGACAGGCCCGCGACAATGCGCCGCTCGGCGAGGACGAAGAAGCCGATCGCGGGCACCATCGACAGCGCGGTGAACGCGAAAATGCGCGCGGTGTCCTGGGAGTACTGGGTCTGGAACGTGGCCACGCCCAGCGGCAGCGTGAAGTGCTGCGGGCTGGTGAACACGATGTAGGCCAGCAGGTAGTTGTTCCAGCTGAAGACGAACGCCAGGATCGCGACCGTGACCAGCGCGGGCCGCGACAGCGGCAGCAGGATGCGGGCGAAGAACGTGAGCCGGGTCGCGCCGTCCACCACGGCCGCGTCCTCGATCTCCGCCGGGATCGCGCGCATGAAGGGCCGGAGGATCACGATCGTGATGGACAGCGAGAACGCGGCCTCGGGGATCGCCACCCCGAACAGGTTGTCCAGCAGGTGGATGCGCTGCAGCAGCAGGTAGAGCGGCAGGCTCGCCACGCCGATCGGGAACAGCAGCCCGACCGTGAACAGGGTGAAGATCGCTTCGCGGCCCTTGAACTCGATCCGGGACAGCGCGAACGCCGCCATCGAGCCGAACCCCACCGCGCCCGCGGTCGCCACCACCGCGATGAAGGCGCTGTTGCCCAGGAACCGCCAGAACGCCGAGGAGAACAGGACCGAGGTGTAGTTGCTCCACACCCAGGGATGGGGCAGCCCGACGGGGGACTCGTTGATCTGCGCGGTGGAGCGGAAGCCGCCCTCGATCACGAAGATCAGCGGGACCACGGTGATCGCGACGATCAGCACCACCACGAGCCAGGTGAGCGGTTTGATCAGCGAGAACCTGCGCCCGGGTGCCTCCGGCGCCGGTGGCGTGACTGCCCGCCCCGCGGCCCCTGCGACGGCGCTCATCCGACCGCCCTGGTGAGCGCGCCGCGGGTGTCCCTGCGCAGCGCGAAACGCTGGTAGAGCAGGGAGAACAGGAAGCAGATGATGAACAGGATGACCGCGATCGCGCTGGCGTAGCCGAACTCGTAGCTCTGGAACCCGCGGTTGATCAGGTAGGTCGCCATGGTGACCGACGCGTTGGCCGGGCCGCCGCCGGTCATGATCCACACGATGTCGAACAACTGCAGCGAGCCGATGATCGTCAGGAAGATCCAGATCCGGATCGTCGGGGCGAGCAGCGGCAGCACGATGCGGCGGGTGGTCTGCCAGGGCGACGCCCCGTCAATGGCGGCAGCCTCGCGCAGTTCCGTCGGGATGCCCTGCAGGCCGGCCAGCAGCAAGATGATGCCGAAGCCGATGTACTTCCAGGTCAGCACCACGAACAGGGTGTAGAGCACGATGGACAGGTCGGCCAGCCACAGGTGGACGAGGTGGCCAAGGCCGATCGCGGTCAGGAACTTGTCCACGAACCCGCCCGGCTGCAGCATGAGCAGCCAGATGACCGCGGTGGTCGCCTCGGAGAGCACGTACGGCGCGAACACGACAAGCCGCAGCAGGGAACGGCCGCGCATCTGCCGGTTCAGCAGCAGGGCCAGCCCGATGCTGATCGGCAACTGGATGGCCACCGACAGCACGGCGATCGTGATGTTGTGCTCGATCGCCAAGCGGAACACCGGGTCGGAGAGCGCCAGCGAATAGTTGTGCCCGCCGGTGAACTCGGTCAGCGGCCCGAACCCGCTCCAGTTGTACAGGCTGTAGTAGACCGCGATGCCGATGGGCGCCAGCACGAATCCGATGAACAGGATCAGTGCCGGTCCCAGCAGCAGGGTCAGTTCGAGCCGCTTGCGCAGCCGGGCCGGGCGGGCAGGCTGCGCAAGCGGCGTGGCGGCGGCTGCGGCGGAGGTCTCCGCCGCAGCCGCCGTGCTTATGCCGCGGGCCATCAGGAGGTCGAAGCCGCCTGGTTCACGGTCTGGATGATCGTCGCGGGCGTGCCCTGCCCGGCGAAGAAGTTCGCGACCGCGTTGTCCACCGCCTGGCCGACGTTGGTCGGGAACGCGATGTCGAAGTAGTTCTGGATGTACGGCGACGCGTGGCTGTAGGCCAGGATCTGGCGCAGCGTGGGGTCGGTCAGTGCGGATGCCGCGGCCGGGTTGGCCGGCAGGCCGACGTTCGCGCCCACCAGCTTCGTCTGCACCGGTGGGCTGTCGATGTACTTGAGGAAGTCCGCGCAGGCGGCTGTGGCACCTGTGGTGCAGGAGAAGCCGTCACCGCCGCCGAGCAGGGTGGTCGGGGCGCCCGCGCCGCCGGTGACCGCGGGGAACGGGAACCAGCCGAGCTTGGAGTTGAGCGACTTGTCGGTGGACAGGGCGGACATGACACCGGGATCCCAGTCACCCTGCAGTTCCATGGCTGCCTTGCCGTTGGCGACCATGCCAGCGGAACTGCCCGCGCCCTGCTGGGACGCGGTGCCGAGGAAACCGGGCTGGAACGGCTTGGTCTTCATGAACGCCTGGAGGTCCTCACCGGCCTTGAGGAAGCACGGATTGCTCAGGTTGATCGCCTTCATCGATGCCTTGAGCACGCTGGTGGAGCAGTCCCGCAGCGCGAAGTACTCCCACCAGAACGCGTCCGGCCAGCGGTCCTTGCTGCCCACGGCGATCGGCACGATGTGCGCCGCCTTCAGCTTGGTGACGTCGGCGTTGAGCTCGGTCATGGTCGTCGGCGGGCTGGCGATGCCGGCCTTGGTGAACAGGTCCTTGCGGTACCAGAAGCCCACCATGTGCAGGTCATAGGGGATGCCGTACTGCTGGCCGTTGACCTGCCAGCCCTCCGCGGCGGAGCCCAGCTGGCCGATCCAGGGGGCGACCAGCTTGGTGATGTTCATGACCTTGCCGGACTTGACCTGCGTGGCCTCCTGGCCGCCGCCCCACTGCTGGTAGATGTCCGGCGGGCTGCCGGACTGCAGGGCGAGCGGGATCTTGGTGGTGAACTGCTCGTTCTGGATCGGGTCGACCTGGAACGCAACCTTTGGATGGGCGGCGTGGTAGGAACTGGCTACCTGCGCCCACACGCCCTTGAGCGGGTTGGCGGTGGCGTTGTTCCACCACGTGAGCGTCACAGGACTGCTGCCCGAATTGGCGCTCCCCGAGCCTGCGCCGCCGCTGCTGCTGCTGCCGCATGCGGCGAGAGTCAGCGCCGTGGTCGCCGCAACGGCGAGCACGGCACCATTCCGGATGCTGCGCATTGTGGTCATCTCCCTGACGATTTGGGCGCGAGCGCGGACCAGCGTGGCCACCTAGGCTTGCCGCCGAGTTTTGCGCGTCGTATCGTTCATGTCAATCGTTGTCGATAACGTTTTATACAGGTATTCTCGCCCGGGTGGAGCCAAGCTCACGTGTCACCATCCGCGACGTCGCCGCGCGCGCCGGCGTCTCGGTCGCCACCGTTTCGAAGGTGATCAACAACCGCTATGGCGTGGCCAGCGGAACGTCCGCGCGGGTCCAGGCCGTCATCGACGAGCTGGGGTACGAGGCGAGCCTGGTCGCGCAGAGCTTGCGTAACCACCGCACCAACGTGATCGGGATCCTGGTGGCCGACCTGGAGCCGTTCAGCACCGAGCTGCTCAAGGGGGCCGCGGACGCGATCAGGGGCTCCGGCTTCGAGCTGGTGATCTACTCCGCCGGCGGCCACTCCGGCGACCGGGTGGGCTGGGAGCGCCGGTACCTGTCCCGCCTGTCCGGCACGCTGATTGACGGCGCGGTCCTGGTCACGCCCACGGTCGTGGACGTGAACTACGGCTCGCCGATCGTCGCCATCGACCCGCACACCGGCCAGTCCGACCTGCCGACCGTGGACTCCGACAACCTCAGGGGCGCGCAGCTCGCCACCGGGCACCTGCTGAGCCTCGGGCACCGGCGCATCGCGATGCTGACCGGGCGGCCCGATCTGGAATCGGCGCAGCTCCGCGAGCGGGGGTACCGGGAGGCACTGCAGGCGGCCGGGGCCAGCGTGGACGAGAGCCTGATCCGCTGCGGCGACTACGACCCCGAGGTGTCGCTGGAACAGGCGCGACTGCTGCTCACCGGGCCTAACCCGCCCACCGCCGTGTTCGCGGCGAACGACATGTCGGCCATCGCCACCATCGAGGTCGCGACCGAACTCGGCCTGCACGTGCCGGCCGACCTGTCGGTGGTCGGCTTCGACAACATCCCGGAGTCCGCGCTGTGCGCGCCGCCGCTGACCACCGTCGAGCAGCCGATCCGCAAGATGGGCGAGCGGTCCATCGAGCTGCTCCTGTCGCTCATCCGCGGTGAGCGGCTCCAGGCCACCCACATCACGCTCGCGACCAACCTGGTGATACGGCAGTCAACACGGGCCTGGCGGCCCCCTTCCCGGTAAAGGACAACAGCTACGTGACGATCGAGGGCCGCGTTTTCACCGAGACCTGGCGCGACCCGGCAGCCACGCCGGCCGAGCGGGTGCGCGACCTGCTCTCCCGCATGACCCTGCGGGAAAAGATCGCCCAGCTCTACGGCGTCTGGGTCGGCGTGGACGCCGCGCGCGGCGAGGTCGTGCCACATCAGCACGCCGCCGCCCCGGTGCCGGACTGGGAGAAGCTGATCGATGCCGGGCTCGGCCAGCTCACCCGGGTGTTCGGCACCGCCCCGGTGGCCCCGGCCGACGGCGCCCGCGCCGTGGCCGTGCTCCAGGACCAGATCGTCACCTCCGGCCGCTTCGGCATTCCGGCCATGGTGCACGAGGAATGCCTGACCGGGATGCTTGCCTGGCAGGCCACCGTGTACCCGTCCCCGCTGTGCTGGGGCGCGACGTTCGACCCGGAGCTGGTCGAGCGGATGGCCGCCCAGATCGGCGCTGCGATGCGCAGGCACGGCGTGCACCAGGGCCTGGCCCCGGTCCTTGACGTGGTCCGTGACCTGCGCTGGGGCCGGGTGGAAGAGGCGATAAGCGAGGACCCGTACCTGGTCGGCCTGATCGGCAGCGGCTACGTGCGCGGGCTGGAGTCGGCCGGGGTGGTGGCCACGCTGAAGCACTTCGCCGGCTACTCCGCCTCGCGCGCCGGGCGCAACATGGCGCCGGTCTCCATCGGCCCGCGGGAGCTGGCCGATGTGCTGTTGCCGCCGTTCGAGATGGCGCTGCGCGCGGGCGCACGGTCGGTCATGCCCTCCTACACCGACCTGGACGGCATGCCCGCCACCGCGGACCCGAAGCTGCTGACCGACTGGCTGCGCGGTGTCTGCGGCTTCACAGGGACCGTGGTCTCTGACTACTTCGCCGTGTCGTTCCTGCAGACCATGCACGCGGTCGCGGCCGGCCGCGGCGACGCCGCGGGCCAGGCCCTCGCCGCCGGGGTGGACGTGGAACTGCCCATCGTGAACTGTTACGGCGCGCCGTTGCTGCACGCGGTGGAGGCCGGGGAGGTGCCCGCCGCCCTGGTGGACCGGGCGGCGGCCCGGGTCCTTGAGCAGAAGTGTGAGCTGGGGCTGCTGGATGCCGACTGGTCGCCGCAACCGGAAGCGTCCGGCAGCCTCGATGACGAACGGTCCCGCGCGCTGGCCCGCCAGCTCGCCGAGGAGTCCATCGTGCTGCTGGCCAACGACGGCACCCTGCCGCTGCCGCCCGGGCAGCGGATCGCCGTGGTCGGGCCGCGGGCCGACGAGGCCAGCGCGATGTTCGGCTGCTACTCGTTCCCGCAGCACGTGGGCCTGCACCACCCGGACGTCCCGCTGGGGATCGACGCGCCCAGCCTGCTCGACGCACTGCGCGCCGACCCGGCCGGGTATCAGGTCAGCTTCGCGCAGGGCTGCCCGGTGACCGGCGGCGAGGACGCCGGCCTGGCCGAGGCGGCGCAGGTGGCCCGTGCCGCCGACGTCTGCGTCGCCGTGCTCGGCGACCGGTCAGGGATGTTCGGCGCGGGCACCTCGGGCGAGGGCTGCGACGCCGCGGACCTGCGCCTGCCCGGCCGGCAGGAGGAACTGCTCGACGCCCTGCTTGACACCGGCACGCCGGTGGTCCTGGTGCTGCTCACCGGGCGGCCCTACGAGCTGTCCCGCCAGGCGCGCAGGCTCGCCGCGGCGGTCTGCGGGTTCTTCCCCGGCCAGGAGGGCGGCCGGGCCCTGGCCGACGTGCTCAGCGGCCGGGTCAACCCGTCCGGCCGCCTGCCGGTCAGCTTCCCGGCCGCGGGCGCGACCCAGCCGGGCAGCTATCTCGCCCCGGGCCCAGGGCTGCGCAGCGAGGTCAGCACCGTGGACCCGACACCGCTGTTCCCGTTCGGCCACGGGCTGTCCTACGCCCCGGCGACCTGGCTCGGCGTGGTGCGGCGGTCCCCCCAGGCGTGGCCGACCGACGGTTACTGCCAGGTGTCGCTGGCCCTGCGCAACGACGCGGGCATCGCTGTCACCGAGGTGGTCCAGGTGTACCTGCACGACCCGGTGGCCGAGGTGGCCCGCCCGGTGCAGCAGCTCATCGCGACCGCCCGGGTGAACCTGGCTGCGGGCCAGTCCCGCACCGTGGTCATCGACCTGCACGCGGACCTCACCTCCTATACCGGCCGGGCCGGCCGCCGCCAGGTCGACCCGGGCGAGGCAGAGCTGCGGATCGGCGCGTCGAGCGCGGACATCCGGGCGGTGCTCCCGGTAACCCTGACCGGGCCGCGCCGGCCGGCCGGTTACCACCGGGTCCTCTATCCGGTCGTGACGCTGCTGCCCCCGGGCTAGCACCATTACGCTCCTTCCCATGCTCACCGACCTGCCGCTTGCCGAACTTCGCCGGTACGTCCCCGAGGTGGCCGAGCCCGCCGACTTCGACGAGTTCTGGTCCGGCCAGCTCGCCGCCGCCCGGTCCGCCGCCCGGGCACCCGAGTTCACCGCGGCCAGCACCGCGATCAGGTACGCCGACGTGTTCGACGTGACGTTCTCCGGGTTCGCCGGGGATCCGGTCAAGGGGTGGCTGCTCGTCCCGCACGACCCGGCGCCGCGCGGTGGTGTGGTGCTGGAGTTCATCGGCTACGGCGGCGGCCGCGGCGACCCGCTCGACTGGCTGCCCTGGAGCAGCGCCGGCTACGTCCACCTGGTCATGGACACCCGCGGCCAGGGCGGCGCGTGGCGCGGCGCGGACACGCCCGACCCCAGCGACAACGGCGCGCCGAGCAGTCCCGGGTTCATGACCCGCGGCATCGCGGACCCGCGCACGTACTACTACACGCGCCTGTTCACCGATGCCGCCTGCGCCGTGGAAGCGGCCCGCGGCCACCCGGCCACGGCAGGCCTGCCGCTGATCACCACCGGCGGGAGCCAGGGTGGGGGCCTGGCGATCGCGGCGGCGCACCTGGCGCCCAGCGTCCGCGCGGCCATGCCCGACGTGCCGTTCATGGCCCATCCGCGGCGCGGAGCGGAGGTCACCAACAGCCGTCCCTACGTCGAGCTGTCCGAGTACTGCGCCGTGCACAGCGACCAGGTGGAGACCGTGTTCCGCACGCTCTCCTACGTGGACGTGGTCAACCACGCGAAGCGGGCGCAGGCCCCGGCGCTGTTCTCCGCCGGGCTGGCCGACGACATCACCCCGCCGTCCACGGTCTTCGCCGCGTTCAACCACTACGCCGGGCCCAAGGACATCGCGGTGTACGAGTTCAACGGCCACGAGGGCGGCGGGACCCTGCACCTGCGGGCGAAGCTGGATTTCCTGGCGGCCACGCTGGCGGGCTGAGCGCCGCGGGCAGCCCACGCCGGAGCCCTAGCGGGTCACCGCCACGCTGTAGCCGAGGTCCAGCTCGGCCAGCCCGAGCAGGTGGCCCCAGCGCCGCTCCCAGGCGCCGCTGTCCAGGTCGGCGCGCAGCCGGCTCATTCCTGCCGCGCGGTCGGCCGGCGAGATCAGCGACACCGCCGACATGGGCCCCCAGACCGCCGGATCCAGGATGGCGCGCGGGCGCCGCCAGTACGCCCCGTTGAAACCGTCGGCGCAGTCGCCGGGGATCGGCACCGGGATCACCTCCAGCGGGCCGAGCACCCGGGCCAGCTCCGCGACCGGGGTTTCCCGCGCGGCCTCCAGCCGCGCGGTCGCGGGGAAGTAGTGGCCCAGCCACCAGGGCGGGCGCCGCCGCGGGTCGCACAGGAACAGCACCACGCGCCCGGCCACCCGGCGCATCTCGGCCAGGCCGCGGTCCCGGTCGGCCCAGTGATGCATGGTGAGCACGCCCATCGCGGCGTCGAAGGCACCGTCGGGGAATGGCAGCCTCTCGGCGACCGCGCGCACCGCCGGGGCCGTGCCGCCGGGACGCTGGGCCAGCATGACGATGGACGGCTCGACCGCCACGACGCGCCGGTCGGGAGGCTCGTAGGAGCCGCTGCCGGCGCCCACGTTCACCACGGTCCGCGCGCCGCCGAGCGCAGCCCATATCTGGGCCGCGATCCGCGGGTCCGTGCGCCGTCCCGTCGCGTAGCGCCCGCCGATGCGGTCATATACCGGTGCCTGGAAAGCAGGCATCAAGCCAGGCTAGCAACCGCCTTCTGGCCCGCACCAAGAGGCCCACGCGAGCGGTGCCTGACAAGCCGGCCGGGGCCGGCGCCGAGGCAGCTCAGGCCAGGCGCCGCTCGGTCGCCCAGCGCGCGAGCTGATGGCGGGTGGACAGCTGCAGCTTGCGCAGCACCGAGGAGACGTGGGTTTCCACCGTTTTGATCGAGATGAACAGCTCCCTGGCGATCTCCTTGTAGGTGTAGCCACGGGCGATCAGCCGGAGCACCTCACGCTCGCGCGCGGTGAGCTGGTCCAGTTCCGGATCGAGGGGCGGGGGCTGCGGGCCGGTGCCGGTGGCGAAGGCGTCCAGGACGAACCCGGCCAGCCGGGGCGAGAAGAACGCGTCGCCGGCCGCGACCTGGCGCACCGCGTCCACCAGGTCGGTGCCGGAGATCGTCTTGGTCACATAGCCGCGCGCCCCGGCCCGGATCACCGCGATGACGTCCTCGGGGGCGTCGGACGCGGACAAGGCAAGGAACCGCACCTCCGGATGCTCGGCCTTGACCGCCGCCACCACGGCCTGGCCGCCGCCGCCGGGCAGGTGCACGTCCAGCAGCACGACGTCGGGCAGGCACTCGCCGATCCGGGCGATGGCCGGCGCCACGTCGTCCGCCTCGCCCACGACCTCCACGTCGTCACCAAGCTCGGACCGCACCCCGGAGCGGAACAGCCCGTGGTCGTCCACGATGAACACCCGCGGCTTGGCGCTGCTCATGCCTGGCTCGCCTGGGTGACGGCGCGGGGGATGGTCAGGGATACCTCGGTGCCCTCGCCCGGGGCGCTGCGGATGGTGGCGTGACCGCCGCGGCGGGTCATCCTGGCGCGCACCGACTCGGCCAGGCCCTTGCGGTCGGCGGGCACCGTCTGCGGGTCGAACCCCTTGCCACGGTCCCGGACGAACACCGACACCTCGGCCGGCTCCACCTCGGCGAAGATCGAGACGACGCTGGCGCCTGACCACTTCGCGGCGTTGACCGTCGCCTCCCGCGCGGCCGCAAGCACGCGGTCAGGTCGTCGTCCAGCGGGCAGTCGCCCACCAGGACGACCTCGACGGCCACCCCGTGCTGGGCCTCCACCTCCTGCTGGATGAGCCGCACGCCGCCGGCCAGCGTCACGGCCTGGTCGTCGATGGAACCGGGCGGCCTGCCGTCGAACAGCCACGAGCGCAGCTCCCGCTCCTGGGCCCGGGCCAGCGCGACCACCTGTTGCGGCTGGTCGGCGCGGCGCTGGATCAGTGCCAGGGTCTGCAGCACCGAGTCGTGCACCCGGGAGGCGATGTCGGCACGTTCCTCGGCCCGGACCCGGGCCTGCCGCTCCACCACCAGGTCGCGCGCGATGCGCAGCCACCACGGGCCGAGCAGCACCACGATGGCGGAGATCAGCAGCGCCACCCCGGCCAGGGGCTGCAGCAGCGCGACGTTCTCGTGCGCGGACTGCAGCGCGGCGATGCCGCCGGCCAGCAGGATCACCGCGACGGTCAGCCGCAGGATCAGCCCGGTCCGCCGGGAGCGGGTGGTCAGGCCCTGCAGCGGCTGGGCCTGGCGGCGCATCATCGCCTGCTCGTCCTCGGAGGCGTTGCGCCAGATCAGGATCACTCCCGCCCCGACGACGGCCAGCGGGAACAGCAGCGAGCCGAGCCACCCGGCCTTGAACGCCGAACCCAGGATGCGCACCACGATCAGCACGGACCAGAAGCCCGCGACGAGCGCCAGCCCGCGCCGGTCGGCCAGCGCCTTGCCGGCCAGGCCGTGCTCCGTGCCGGCCATCGGGATGAGCATCCAGGCGACCACGTAGGCGGCCGCAACGAAACCACCGCTCAGCACGGCGGCGACGACCAGCACGATCCGCACGGTGGTGACATCCCGGCCGATGCGGGCTGCGACGGCGGCCGCCACCCCGCCGACGAGGCGGTCCTCACGCGGGCGCCGCAGCGGGCCGCCGGGCCCCCTGGTCCACCGCCCCGGGCCGTGCCGCCGGAACGCCCAGGGGGCCTGCTCCGGGCTGCGGGAACCGCCATCTGGCGGCGCGCCGGAGCTGCCCGCGGCGCGGGCAGCCTCCCATGGCGGCGTCCAGCCTGCCGGTTCTTCCACGAAACCATCATCGCCCCTCGCGCGCGCCCCGGCTATCCGGGCGAACCCTGATCCTCCGGGGGGAGACCTCAGGGTCGGATCGGGGGTCTTCCCGATACCCCCGTGCGCCCCGCGCGGCCACGCTGGAGGCATGAACACCACCGCAGAAGCCCCGACGCAAACCATCGACCAGAGCAGGCCCCAGCCACTCCGCCGCCCGACCGGCGACCGGATGATCGCGGGGGTCGCCGCCGGAATCGCCCATTACCTGGGTGCCGACGTCACCATCATCCGGATCGTCCTCGCCGTGCTGACCTTCGTCGGCGGCGCGGGCGTGCCCATCTATCTCGCCTGCTGGCTGCTGATCCCGGAAGAGGGATCCGACCAGTCCATCGCCAGCGGCTTCGTCCAGTCCCGCCAGACCCGGCCGCTCTGAGCCAAGGAGGCCCACACCATGCCAGCGCCGTACAATCCGCCATGGGGGCGCGGATCGTCAGGCCAGCGCCCCACCCCCGACCCGAACATCAGGGTCTCCCACGCCGAGCGCACCGAGGTCGCCGACCGGCTGTCCAAGCATTACGGCGACGGACGGCTCGACGAGGAGGAGTTCAACGAGCGCCTCGACCGGGCCATGAAGGCCAAGACCCACGCCGACCTGGACGGCCTGTTCGACGACCTGCCGGGCTCCGACGAACCGCCCAAGCCGTCGGCCGGGCGGCCGGCGCCACCGATGGTCCGGCCGCCAAGGCGCCACAGTTCGCTGCCGCGGATCGTGTTCCTCGTGTTCGTCGCGATCGTCGCGATCATGGTGGGACAGGCGCTCGCCGGGCCGCTGTTCGCCTTCCCGTTCCATGTGGTGTCGCCGTTGGGCTTGGGCTTCCATATCCCGTGGCTGCTGATCGGGCTCGTGGTGTTCCTGTGGTGGCGCTTCGCCAGGCGCCGTCCATAGCCCGTCCCAACCGTCACGCCCGCCAGCGTCCCGCTCCGCTGGCGGGCGTGTCCGTGTCATCCTGGAATTCGCGAACGCGGCCGTAGCAGACTTTCCTCCCGTGCGGACACACCCGAAGCTCACCAGGACATGACCCTCGCCAGCCGTTTCATGGGACAGGCGCTCAAGCTGCCGCCCGCCACGAGCAGGACCATTGACGTCGATCGTGACCTGCGGGTTCCGATGCCGGACGGAGCCGTGCTGCTCGCCGACCGGTACGCACCGCGGACCCGGCCCTGGCCGCTGCGGCCGCCGCCGCCGCTGGTGCTGGTCCGCTCCCCCTACGGGCGGCGCCGGTCGTGGGGGCTCCTGTTCGGCCGCCTGCTCGCCGAGCGGGGGTGCCAAGCCGTGATCCAGAGCTGCCGCGGCACCTTCGGCTCGGGCGGCACGTTCGACCCGTTCGGGCCCGACGAGCACGACGACGGCCTCGCCACGGTCGCCTGGCTGCGGAAGCAGCCGTGGTACCCCGGCTCGTTCGGCACCTGCGGCCCCAGCTATCTCGGCATGACCCAGTGGGCCATCGCGGCGGACGCGGGGCCGGACCTCGGCGCGATCGCCGCCCAGGTCACCACCGCCGACTTCCGTGCGGCGTTCTACCCGGGCGGGTCATTCTCGCTGGACACCGCGATGGGCTGGATGTGCCAGGTCGCCGGCCAGGAACGGCCCCTTGCGACGCTGCGGAACCAGCTTGCCGAGCGGGGCAGGCGCCCGCTGCTGAACCACCTGCCGCTGCGCGATCTCGACCTGCTGGCCACCGGCCATGCCGTGCCGTACTGGCAGGAGTGGCTGGCGCACGACGCGCCGGGTGACGAGTACTGGAAGGGCCGCAGCTTCGCCGCGACCCGCGGCGAGGTGACCGCCCCGGTCAGCATGGTCGGCGGGTGGCACGACATCTTCCTGCCGCTGCAGCTTCGCGACTATGCGGCGCTGCGCGCCGCGGGCCGGGACCCGTACCTGCTCATCGGCCCGTGGCGGCACGCCGACCAGCAGGCCGTGCAGGCGTGGGTTGCCGACACCCTGACCTGGATGCGCGCGCACCTGGCCGGGGACCGCAGCGGACTACGGCCGCAGCCGGTGCGGATCTTCGTCACCGGCGCGGACGAGTGGCGCGACCTGGCCACCTGGCCGCCGGAAACCCGGCCGCACCGCTGGCACCTGCACCCCGACGGAGTCCTCGCCCAGGACGCGCCGCCGCAGGCGGACCCGGACCGCTACACCTACGACCCGGCGGACCCGACGCCGAACCTGGCCGGGCCGACGGGCCTGTCCGGCCGGGCCAGGGTGGACAACCGCGCCCTCGAGGCCCGCCCCGACGTGCTGACCTACACCAGTGCCGCGCTCGCAGGGGACCTGGAACTGGCCGGGGAGGTGGTCGCCGACCTGTTCGTCTCCTCCAGCCGGGAGCACACGGACTTCTTCGCCCGGCTGTGCGACGTCGACCCGTCGGGCAGGTCGGAGAACATCTGCGACGCGCTGCTCCGGCTGACGCCGGGACGGCCGGAGCGGCAGCCCGACGGCTCGATCCGCGTCAGGTTCACGCTCTGGCCGGCCGCGCACCGCTTCGCCCGTGGCCACCGGCTGCGGCTCCAGGTCTCCAGCGGCGCCCACCCCAGGTATGCCCGCAACCCGGGCACCGGCGACCCGCTCGGCACCGCGATCACTCTGGTGCCCGCGCAGCAGCAGGTGTTCCACGACCCCGGCCACCCGTCCGCGCTGATCCTCCCTGTCCCGCTCTAGAGCCTGCGGCCAGCGGATTGTCAGGCGTCGCGGGTGGCCATCCGCCATGCGCCGATCACCGACCAGCCGACGATCCAGCCTGCGATCACGGTGATCATCGCCCACGTGGGCATCGGCGGTATGTTGAGGACCCCGCGCCCGCCGAACAGCACCTGGCCGGGGCCGCCGCCTCCGCCGCCCCCGCCGCCCGCCAGGCCCGCGGGCCGGAACTGGTCCAAGGCGATGCCCACGACGAGGCGCTGGCCGTTGATGAAGTACGGGATCACGTGGGCCGCGAGGATCGGGGTCACGATGATCTGGAGCACGATCATCAGCACTATGGACACGGTGCGCTGGCCGAGGAGGGAGCCGATGCCGAGACCGACCAGGAACCCGGTGCCGATGTCGAGCGCGAGCCACAGCCCGATCTTGACCATCTCGTTCACGGGAGGGTTGAACTGACCAGACTCGCTGGAGACGTAGTCACCGTAGATGGTGGCGATGTCGCGGTCGATCACGGACCGGGAGCTGGCGGCACGCGAGACCGGTATGCGGCCGGGGGCCGGGCCGACCGGGGGGCCTCCGTTGGCGAAGGCCTGGTCGTACTGCCGTGGATGCTGCAGGATCCAGCTCTTGAGCTGCGCCTGGCTTAGGTGGGCAGGGACGGAGATCCCGTTGACGCCAACCGAGGCCGGCTGCGGGGTGCCCGCAAAGCTGGTCATCAGGCACACGATGGCGAAGGCCACGGCGACCAGCGGCAGGACGATCGACAGGCCGGCCGGGATCCGGGCCAGGTAGAGCGCGATGCGCGAGCGGCCGGTGATCACCAGGTGCCGGAACATCCCGTCGGTCAGGTCGGTCGTTCCCGCCGTGGCCCCGAGGGTCGCGGCGATGATGAACCCGAACTCGGCCATCGGCTGGAACAGGAACTGGAACACCGACGGACTGCCGGCCGGCCCGTAGCTCTTCGGGTCGGCCACGTGGAACAGCAGCCGGATGCCCAGGACGAGGACCGGCAGGCCCACGGTCAGCAGCACGGCGACCACCATGAGGCCGCGCCGCTTCCGCAGCTCAAGGTGCTTCGTCGTGATCAGGCCCCAGCTCGGGATCCATGACCGGTACCGGCCGGGGACGGCGGCACGATCCGGCCGGGCGCCGCCCGCCGTCGTGACAGCGGCCTGCACGGCGGGCGCGGTCGACGTGTCCTCGGTCATGACTGCTCTCCCAGGCGGCTGGTCACCGACAAGAACCAGTCCTCCAGGGTGGCGTGAACCTCCTGGAGGCCGTACACCGAGATCCCGCCCTCGACGAGCCGGCGGTTGACCTCCGCCACCGTCTCGCGCGAGGCGCCGGAAGGAAGCGTCACGGTCAGCATCAGCTCGCCGAGGGTAACGCCCGCGGTAATCCCGGACTGCTCGAGGAGGCGACCCGCCGCGGCGGGGTCGGAGCAGTCCAGCCGCACGATGCGGGCGCCCGCTGCGCGGACGAGCTCATCGATCGGGCCCTGCCGGATGATCCGCCCGCGGTCCACGATCGCGACCGCGTCGCAGGTGCGCTCGACCTCGTCGAGCAGGTGCGAGGAGAGCATTACCGTGCGTCCCTCGTCGGCCAGCGAGCGGATCATCGTGCGCATCTCGTGCATCCCCGCCGGGTCGAGCCCGTTCATCGGCTCGTCCAGGATCAGCAGCTCGGGGTCGCCCAGCAGGCACGCCGCCACCCCCAGCCGCTGGCGCATGCCCATCGAGTACGAGGCGACCTTGTCGTCGGCGCGCTCGGTGAGGCCGACCCTGGCCAGCGACCCCGGGATCCGCCCGTCCGCGCCGCCGCCTCGCGCGGCGCCCAGCAGGCGCAGGTTCTCCCGGCCCGTCAGGTGGTGGTGGAAGCGGGGCTCGTCGACGATCGCGCCGACCCGGGCCAGCGCCCGGCTGCGCTCGGACGGTACCCGGATCCCGAGCAACGACATCGTGCCGGCGTCGGCCCGCGTCAGGCCGAGGAGGGTGCGGATGAGCGTCGTCTTGCCGGCGCCGTTGGGTCCGAGGTAGCCGAACGCGGACCCGCGGGGGACGAGCAGTTCGACGTTGTCGACGGCGGCGTTCGGGCCGAACCGCTTGGTCAGGCCGTGGGTCTCGACCGCCCATCCGCCGGCCGGTTCTCCGGGGAGGCCGGCGGCGCGGGCCGCGCGCGACGGGACGGGGTCCGGCGCGACGGCCCGGTCTCCGGGGGGCGCCACTGCGCCCGCCGGAGAAGGCCCTTGCCGTTCGGGACGCCAGGTGGAGTCCGTTACCCGGCCGCTGCGCCGCCGGCGGCGCAGGCGCGACACGCCGTAGCCCGCGGCGGCGATCAGCAGGACCACCAGCAGGGGGAGGCCGGGCCCGATGTTGCTGCCGCCAGGCCGCGCGACGGCCAGGCAGTGCGAGCCCAGAGCGCATGAGACGTTCATAGCAAGCAATCGTGGGCGATCGGCGATGCGCTGTCATCGTGCCCGAGAAGCACGAGCGCGTCATTCCCGCGAACGACACCCGGGGATCCGCCGGGCCGGTCAGGCCTGGGTGGCGAGCCCCGACTGGTAGGCGAGGATGACCAGCTGGGTCCGGTCCCGCGCACCGAGCTTGGTCAGGATCCGGCTCACGTGCGTCTTGGCTGTCGGGAGGCTCACGTGCAACGTCCGGGCGAGTTCGGCGTTCGACAGCCCCTCGGCGACCAGCGACAGCACCTCGCGCTCGCGCTCGGTCAGCTCCGCCAGGCCGGGGAGCGTCCTGGCGGGCGTTCTCGCCTGGCCGGCGAAGTGCGCGATGAGCCGGCGGGTCACGCTCGGAGCCAGGAGCGCCTCGCCAGCGGCGACGGTGCGGATCGCGTTCAGCAGCTCGTCGAGCGGCCGGCTCTTGAGCGCGAAGCCGCTGGCCCCCGCCCGCAGCGCCTCGAAGACGTACTCGTCGAGGTCGAAGGTCGTGAGGATGAGCACCCGCGCCCCACCGGGCCCCTGGCCTGAGGTGATCTGCCGGGTGGCCTCGATCCCGTCCATCACCGGCATCCGGACGTCCATCACGACGACGTCCGGCGCGAGGCTCGCCGCGCGCTCGACCGCCTGCCTGCCGTTGGCCGCTTCGCCGACGACCTCCAGGTCGTCCTCTGCGTCGATCAGCGAGGAGAACGCGGTGCGCAGCAGCGCCTGGTCGTCGACGACGAGGACGCCGGTCGTCACGGTGCCGCTGGTTCGCTTCTCTGCCCGTAGCGCGTGCGCCGCTCACATCGCGCCCTCGATCGGGACCTCGGCGCGCACGCGGAAGCCGCAGGCGAGCGGTTCGGCCACGAGCCAGCCGCCGAAAGCGCCGATCCGCTCCCGCATCCCGGCGATCCCGTGGCCCGTGCCCGGAATGCCAGCCCGTTCCTGATCGCCCGCCGTCCGGCCGGCTGATCCTCCGTCGTCGGCCACCTCGAGCCGGACCTGCGCGGCCGAGACCGTGAGGTCGACCGTTGCCCGGGCCTGCGGCGCATGCCTGACGACGTTGGTGAGCGCCTCCTGGACGACCCGGTAGAGCGTGAGCTCAAGCGCCGGGGAGAGCTGCCGGTCGGTGCCCGATGTTCGCAGCTCGACGGGCGTCCCCGAGGCCCGCACGGTGTCCGCAAGCTCCTTGAGGTCGACGAGCTCCGGCGCCGGGGCGAGCGCGGCGGCTCCGGCTCCTCGTCGCGCAGCAGCCCGAGCACCACCCGCAGCTCGTCCTGGGCGGTCCGCCCGATCATCTCGATCGATTCGAGCGCGGCCCCCGCCTCCTCCGGGCGCTTCGCCATCAGGCGCCTGCCCACCCCGGCCTGGACGGTGATCACCGCGAGCGTGTGGGCGACGACGTCGTGCAGCTCGCGGGCGATGCGCACCCGCTCCTCCCGGACCTCCTGCCGGGTCCGCTCGGCCTCGGCGGCTCGCTCGCGCTCCGCCTGCTCGGCCAGCCCGGCCACGTAACGCCGGCGCGCCGCCACGCTGTCTCCGATAAACCACCCCGCCGCCAGCGGCAGGAAGCCCCGACGGCCCCGGCCGCGAGCGGAGTGAGCCCCGTACGTCACCCCGGCATACAGGACCCCCGCGCCGAAAATCGCCGCCGCGGCCAGGACCGCGCGGATCGACAACCGCCGCGGGACGCCAACGGCCACCCTGTACCCAGCCACACCGAGCACCATGCTCACCAGCAGCGACCCGGTTCCCGACGCCATCTGCGCGGCGGCGGCGGCGCTGGCCAGTGCGAGGACAGGAACCGGCCATCGCCTGCTGAATACGATCACCGGGATGCACAGCAGGACCGCCGGATCGAGCCTCGGCCCATGCTCGTGCCCCAGCTGAGTGAGCACCAGGGCGGCCGCGGCCGCGCAGGCGAGCGCCGTCAGGGCGGTGGCGAGCCAGAGTAGCTGCCGCTCCGTGATGGCCGGCAGCAGCGGCGGCCGCGGCGGCCGCCGCTGTCGTGCGGCCGGAGAATCGGTCGACACTTAACCGACGGTAGCCACCGCGCCCCGCTACCGCATCATTCCAGAGGATGACCGTCGGCCCCGGCTACCGCGCTCTAGGGCAGTTCCAGGTAGTCAAGCGCCGCGATCACCCTGGTGCCCGCGCAGCAGCAGGAGTTCCATGAGCCGGGCCACCCGTCCGCGCTGCCCCTCCCCGGTACCGCTCTAGCCGCCCGGCCGTTCCTTGGCCGACCACCGCAGTAGTCCGACATCGGCCACCATCTTCACATGGCGCCGCATGGCCTGGCGGGCACCCGGAGGGTCGCCGCGCTCGATGGCCTCCAGTATGCGCTGATGGGCGTGCAGTGACCGGGGCGGCCGCCCCGGCTCGCCCAGCGAGCTGCGCCGGGTCTCGGCGATTGGCGCGGCCAGGGCGGCCATGAACTCGGCGAGCAGCGGGCTGCGCGCCGCCGCGGTGACCGCTTCGTGGAACAGCCGATCGCCCTCCTCACCCAGCCCACCAGCGGCGATGTCGGCGGTCATGGTGTCCAGCGCCTTGGCCATCGCGGCGATGTCGGCGTCGGTCCGGCGCGCCGCGGCCAGCGTGGCGAGCTGGGTCTCCAGCGCTTCCCGCGCCTCCAGGATCTCCGGCAGCCGGTGGCGTCGGGTCATCAGCTCCATCAGGTGGCCCGGGTCATCGGGCATCGATCGCAGGTAGATGCCGTCACCGTGGCGCACCTCAAGGATGCCGCGCACCTCCAGGGAGATCGTGGCCTGGCGGACCGACGCCCGGCTCACCTGGAGGGCGTCGGCGAGGTCCCGCTCGGCGGGCAGCCGGTCACCCACGGCCAGGCCGGTGACCTCGACATAGTCGAGGAGCCGGTCGGCGAGCTGCTCGTAGAGGCGGCGCCGGTCCGGGGCGCGCAGCGAATCCGTGCTTGGCCGGGCGGCCCGCTGGCCCGCCCGCGCCCGCGCTCCCCGTTCGGTCACGTCCCGCCTCGACTGCGCTCAGAGTTCCGCGCTGATCTCCCGCAGGCGAACATACCTCCTACGAAGGTTTTACCTGCGATTTACCTGCCATCTGGGCCCGGGCCGGGCCCGTTGACACCCACGATAGCCATCATTAGGGTCAGTGGCCTAGCCACTGATCCTCTTTGCCACCAGTCAAATCGGGCATCGCTTGGGCAGGCCATGAGCACCTTCCTGATCAGCGTCGGCATCGGGCTGGCGACGGCGGCGATCCTCGCCCTCTCGGCAGTCGCGTTCACGCTGGAGTACGCGGTGAGCCGGGTCGCCAACTTCGCCCACGGTGAACTGCTGACGATCGGCGCCTATGCGGCCTACTCGGGGCAGCGACTGTTCCACCAGAACGTGGGCGCGGCGGCGCTGATCGCGGCCGCGCCGGGCTGGTGGCCGGGCTGGCCATGAACGCCGGGCTCATCGAGCAGTTCCGCGGGCGCAGCGCCACCACGGTGTTCATCGCCACCCTGGGCCTATCGCTGGTACTGCAGAACCTGATCGAAATGATCTACGGCGCCGCGAACGTCTCCTACTCCTTCGCCCAGGGTGGCCTGCATCACGTCGGGCCGTTCCTGTGGACCACCTCCAACGTCGAGGTGATCATCTCGGCCCTGGCCGTCGCCGGGCTCATCTACCTGCTGCTGCAGCGCACCCGGTTCGGCAAGGCCATCAGGGCCGTGTCCCAGGACCGGACCCTGGCCCAGGTGAGCGGCATCCCCGCGCGCCAGGTCGTGATGGGCACCTGGGCCCTGGCCGGGGCGATCGCCGGCTTCGCGGGCTTCATCCTCGCCGACACGATCGGCACCTTCGGCCCGGGGCTCGGGTTCAGCTTCCTGCTGCTCACGATCACCGCCGCGGTGGCCGGGGGCATCGGGCGGCCCTACGCCACGCTGGGCGGCGCCCTGCTGGTCGGCCTGGTGATCCAGATCGCCGGCACCTACACCAACTCCGCCTACCAGCTTGTCTGGGCGTTCGCGCTGCTGGTCCTGCTCATGCTGTTCCGGCCGAACGGGCTGTTCGTCCGGCGCGGCGCGCTGGCGGTGCGAGCCTGATGTACTGGGTCAGCGTCTTCACCGAGGCGGCCATCTTCGCCATCCTGGCCCTCGGCCTCGACATGGTCTGGGGATGGGCCGGGGACTTCGACCTGGCGTTCTACGGCTACCTGGCGCTCGGCAGCTACATGACGATGGTGCTGACGATCGGCAAGCCGGTCCCGCCGGTCTCCTACATCCTCGGCTGGCGCCTGCCCTACCCGCTTGCGCTGCTGCTCGCCGTGGTCGCCGTGGTCGCGCTCGCCGCCGTGATCGGGGCCATCGCGCTGCGGAACCTGCGGGAGATCTACTTCGCCGTCACCACGCTAAGTGCGGTAAGCGCGCTGTACCTGCTCGTGGAGAACTACACCCCGTTGTTCGACGGGTACAACGGCGTGTACGGGCTGATCAACCCGGGTCAGACGCTGTTCAACCTCACCTACAACGGGTACCGGGTCGTCTTCCTCGGCGTGGTGCTGGTCCTCCTGGCCCTGGTCTACCTCACGGTCCAGCGGTTGTCGGCAAGTCCTTTCGGCCGGATGCTCCGCTCGGTCCGGGAAGACGAGCACGCCGCCGCTGCGTATGGCCGCGGCGTTTTTAGCGCCAAGTACCGCGCCTACCTGTTCGGCGCCGCACTGGCGGGACTGGCCGGCGGCCTGTTCGCCGTGTTCATCAGCGCGTTCAACCCGTCGGCCTGGACCCCGCAGGAACTCCTGGTGATCTACGCGGCGATCCTGGTCGGGGGCAGGGGAAACCCGCTCGGCGTGGTGGCGGGCGTGTTCACCGTCTACATCGGCTTCATCGAGGTCACCAGGTTCCTGCCTTCCCCGGCGTCCCGGCCGGAGTTCGGCCCGGCGCTGCGCCAGGTCCTGATCGGGCTGCTGATCATTCTCGTGCTCAAATTCCGTCCCGAGGGCCTGTTCCGGGAGCGGCTGAGCCGGGACCGGAGCCCGCAATGAGCGCGCCGGTCCTGCAGATCGAGAACCTCAGCAAGTCGTTCGGCGGTATCCGCGCGGTACATGACTGCTCGTTCGCCGTGGGGCAGGGCCAGGTGCTCGGCCTCATCGGGCCGAACGGGGCAGGTAAGAGCACGATGGTCGACCTGGTGTCCGGGTTCGGCCAGCCGGACTCGGGCAGCATCCGGCTGGCCGGCCAGGAACTGATCGGCATGCGCCCCGACGTCATCTCCAGGCTCGGCCTCATCAGGACGTTTCAGACCCCGCGCGAGTGGCGCGGGCTGACCGTCATGGACAACGTGCTGCTGGCCCGCCGCCGGTTCGGCCGGGAGTCGCTGTGGCGCTGCCTGACCCGGGCCCGGCGGCTGCGCCGCGATGAGGAGCCCGACCGCGAGCAGGCTCGCGCCATCCTGGACCGGTTCCAGCTCACCGAGCTGAAGAACGCGCGCGCGGGCACGCTGAGCGGCGGCCAGAAACGGCTGCTTGAGTTCGCCAGGGTCGCCGCCGCCGATCCGCGGCTGGTCATCCTCGATGAGCCGATGGGCGGGGTCAACCCGGTGCTCGGCGTCCATATCCGCGACGCGGTGCGCCAGTTCGCGGTCGCCGGGCAGGCCGTGGTGGTGGTCGAGCACAACCTGCCGTTCATCGAGAACACCTGCGACGAAGTGGTGGTGATGGACCTCGGCGAGGTGATCGCACAGGGACCGTTCGCCGGGCTGCGCGGCAACCCGAGGGTGGTCGATGCCTACCTGGGGATGGACCTGAGCCATGACTGAGCCGGTGGCAGCGCCCGTGCTGCGGGCCGAGGCGGTGTCCGCCGGGTACGGTGGGGCGCCGATCATCGAGGACGTCTCGATCAACGTGTACGCCGGGAAGATCGCCGCGGTGGTCGGCCCGAACGGGGCCGGGAAGTCCACCTTGCTCAAGGCGCTCGCCGGGGTGCTGCGGCCCTCGCGCGGTGAGGTCTTCGTGCGCGGCGCCAAGACGACGGGCATGGCGCCAGAGAAGCTGGCCAAGCGCGGGCTCGGTTACGTCCCCCAGGTCTCCAACATCTTTCCCGACCTCACGGTGAAGGAGAACCTGGAGATGGGCGGGTTCGCCCGCCGCGGCGGGGTCAGCCAGCGCATTGGCGAGCTGTGCGAGTTGTTCCCCGATCTCGGCCGGTCAATTCGCCGCAGGGCGGCGATGCTGAGCGGAGGCCAGCGCAGCATGCTGGCCATGGCCCGGGCGCTGATGATCGAGCCAGCGGTGATGCTGCTCGACGAGCCGAGCGCCGGGCTCTCCCCCCTGCTCCAGGGCACCCTCTGGGAGCAGATCGAAAAGATTGCCGAAACCGGAGTCGGGATCTGCGTGGTGGAGCAGAACACCCGACGGACGCTGCGCCACGCGCACTGGGGCTACATCCTCGTGCTCGGGCGCAACCGGCTGGACGGCCCCGCGCAGGAGCTACTGCACGACGAGTCCGTCGTGGAGCTCTATGTCGGCCGGATGAGCTGACCAGCATGAGCCACTGGACGGGCCGCGCCCACACCCCCGGCCGGCAGGCCGGCGGGCCTGGACCGCGGTCCCGGGCAAAGGAGAACTTGTCATGACACCCTCCATGATCAGAAAGACGGTCGGCGCCTGCGCCGCGGCGCTGTTGCTCGCCGCGTGTGCGTCCTCAAGCAGCAGTTCCGGCGGGGGAGGCGGGTCAAGCGGCCCAGTCACCTATGGCGTGCTGTCGTGCTTCACCGGACGGCTGGCCAGCCTGGGGCAGGCGATGATCCAGGGCGCGAAGGTGGCGCAGAGCGAGATCAACGCCGCCGGCGGAGTGCTCGGCAAGAAGATCGGCCTGGTGACGGGGGACACCGGCTGTGACGTGGCCGACGGGGTCACCGCGACGAACCAGATGCTGACCAAGCACGTCAGCGGGGTGATCGGCCCGGAGACGCAGGAGATCAACGGAGTCGAGCCGATCCTGGACGCCAACAAAATCGTCGATGAGTTCCAGGGCGGCGACACCGCCCGCGACCACCAGACCGACCCGTTCTTCTTCCGGGACAGCCCGTCGGACTCCCAACTCGGCGTGGCCATGGCGCTGTACGCCCACCTGCACCACTACACCAAGGCCGTGATGCTGTTCTACTCCGACCCCGCGGCGCAGACGTTCCTCAAGCCCGTCTCCACGACGTTCACCAAGCTCGGCGGGACGATCCTGAAGACCGTCATCGTGACCCCGGACCAGACCTCCTACCTGAGCCAGGTCCGTTCGGTGCTCGCCACACACCCGCAAGTGATCTTCACTCAGGAGGACCCGCCGACCGCGGCCGTGCTGTTCCGCGAGTTCAAGCAGCTCGGCGGGCAGAACGTCCCCTGGATCGGCACCGACGTCACCAGCGGCAGCGACTACCTCAAGGCGATCGGCTACTCCACCGCCCACGCCCACCTGATCTCGGTGTTCGGTACCTCGATCACCGGCGCCGCGAACTCGGCGTTCCTGGGCCTGTTCGACAAGCTCTACCCGAGCCAGAAGGCCGCGGGCCCGCTCGCCAACGCCAACTACGCCTATGACGCGGTCATCTCCCTCGCACTGGCCGGCGACTACGCCAAGACGACCAGCGGCACCACGGTCGCGCATGACATGGCCAAGGTGACCAACCCGCCCGGCACGGCGTGCTACACCTACGCGTCCTGCCTGAGCATGCTGAAAGCCGGGAAGAAGATCAACTATCAGGGAGCCAGCGGGAACCTCGACTACAACCAGTTCAACAACACGTTCGGGCCCTACGGCGCCTTCCAGTCCACCCCCTCGGGCCTGGAGAAGCTGGTCTACGTGATGTCGGCGAGCGCGCTGGCGGCGGCGACGCCGTAGTGAGTACCGGTGGCGGCGGGCCCCTGGCCGGCGTGCGCGTGCTCGACCTGGCGCGCGTGCTGGCCGGGCCCTATGCCGCGATGCTGCTGGCGGACCTGGGCGCCGAAGTGATCAAGGTGGAGCGGCCGGAGACCGGCGACGATACCCGGTCGTGGGGCCCGCCGTTCGCCGGCCCGGACGACGGCAGGCAGAGCACGTATTTCCTGTCGGTCAACCGGGGCAAGCGCAGCATCACCATCGATCTCAAGGACCCGGCCGAACGGGGTTTCGTAGCGGACCTCATCCGATGGGCCGACGTGCTTGTGGAGAACTTCCGGCCCGGTGTCATGGAGCGCCTCGGCCTGGGCGACGAGCGGCTGGCGGAGCTGAACCCGGGCCTGGTGCGGCTGTCCATCAGCGGCTTCGGTGAGGCAGGCACGGACGCCGGCCGGGTCGGCTACGACCAGATCGTGCAGGCCGAAGGCGGGCTGATGAGCATGACCGGGATGCCGGGCGGGCCGGTGGTCAAGGTCGGCGTGCCGATCGCCGACGTGACCGCCGGCCTGTTCGGGGTCATCGGCGTGCTTGGTGCCCTGGTGGAGCGCGGCCGGAGCGGGCACGGCCAGCGGGTGGCCACCTCGCTGCTGGCCGCGCAGGCCGGGATCCACACCTTCCAGGCCACCAGGTACCTGATCGCGGGCGAGACCCCCGGCCCATCGGGCAACCACCACCCGACCGTGGCACCGTACGGGCTGTTCGAGGCGGCGGACGGGCCGCTGGTCATCGCGGTCGGCAACGAGGACATCTGGGGGCGGTTCGCGCCGCTGGTCGGGGTGGATCCGGCCGACTCGCGGTTCGCGGCCAACGCGCTACGGCTGCGGCACCTGGTGGAATTGCACCGGATCCTCGGGGCCGCGCTGGCCGCCCGGCCGGTGGCGGAGTGGCTTACCCTGCTGGCCGGCGCGGGGGTACCGGCGGGCCAGGTCAAGGCACTCGACGAGGTCTACGACGGCGGCCTGCTGGTCTGGGAGGTGGATCACCCGGTGCTCGGCCGCATCCGGCTCCCGGCCAGCCCGCTGCGGTTCAGCCGCTGCGCGCTGGCTCCCGGGCGGCCGCCACCCCTGCTGGGCGAGCACACCGACGAGATACGGCAGGCCGTGACAGGTGACCGGCAGGGCGATGCGCGCTGACCGGCCGGTGCGCGCTGACCGGCCGGGGCGCGCTGACCGGCCGGGGCGCGGTGACCGGCCGGGGCCGCTATACCGCAAGGTGGCGGACCCAGGCAGCCTGATCCCGTTCGGCGAGGAGGCCGAGGCCGGCAACCCGAGCGGCTGGCCGGGGTATGTGAGCCTGTTGCGCCGGGCCCGGCTGGCCGCCGGGGCGCGGCACGCGGTCACCACGGGCCTGGCCCGGGTGGGCGGGCACCCCTGCGTGCTTGTGGGGTTCGAATACGCCTTCCTGGGCGGCTCTCTGGGGGTGGCCGAGGGAACTAGGATCGCCCAGGCGTTCAGCACCGCCGCCGCCCGCCGCCTGCCGGTGGTGAGCGTGACGGCCTCCGGTGGCGCGCGGATGCAGGAGGGCACAAGCGCGCTGGTGCAGATGCAGGTGATCGCCGGGGCCATCGGCGCGGCACGAGACGCCGGCGTCCCGCATGTCGCCGTGGCCGGCGACCCGACCACCGGCGGGGTCTGGGCGTCCCTGGCCGCCGGCGCAGACGTGCTGCTTGGGGTGACCGGGGCCAGGGTCAGCTTCTCCGGCACGCACACCCGGCCTGCCAGCACCGATCCCGCCGCACCGGAGTTCGGCGCGGCCGCCCAATGGCAGCACGGCTTGCTGGATGCCGTGGTGCAGCCCGCGGAACTCAGGGAGCGCCTCGCGGTCATCCTCGGGCTGCTCTCCCCCGGATCACGCGGCGCCGACAACAGCCCCGGCCCGGCGCTCCGCCTGGTCGGCGGCGCGGGCGCTTCCGGTGGGCCGGGCGCCCCCGCGGAGCCGCGCATCCTCGGCGAGCAGGACACTCCCGGCCGCAGTGGCGTCCCCGGTGGGCCTGGCGCTGCCGGCGGGCCGGCCGCGGCCGGAGCGGACGCGTGGGCCCATATCAGTGCGGCACGCGACCGGCACGGAGTGCCGGCGGACCGGTGGCTGGCTGACTGCTTCCAGACCACGTTCGAGATCCGCGGGGACCGCTGCGGCGGGGTCGATGCCGGGCTGCGCTGCGGCTTCGGCACCCGCGACGGCGTGACGACCGGGTACATCGCGCAGACCGGCCAGCCCATCACGCCGGCCGGGCTGCGCACCGCCGCCCGCCTGATGACGCTGGCGGGCCGGTTCCGGCGCCCGGTTCTCACGTTCATCGACACCCCCGGTGCCTCCGCCACACCGGGCGACGAGGCGGCCGGCCTGGGCAACGCCCTGGCTGAACTGCTGGTCCTGCTGGCCGGGGCCAAGGTCCCGGTCACCTCCGTGGTGATCGGGGAGGGGGTGTCGGGCGGCGCGATCGCACTGGCCGCCCCGGACCGTCTGTGGCTGGCGCCGGAAGGCTACCTGGCGGTCATCGCACCGGAGTACGCCACCTCGATACTCAAACTGCCCGCCAGCGCGGTGCGCCAGGTAGCGGCCCGGCTGCGGTTGCGGCCCGCCGACCTGATTGGCCGCGGCCTCGCCCGCGGCCTCGCGGAGCCGCCAGCGCCGCGGGAGCGCCGATGATGCTGCGGCGCGGCGCCGGGGCGCTGCCTGGCTCGCTAGGGCCGCGGCCCAGCGGACTCCAGGTAGTCAAGCGCCGTGCGGACCCCGGCGCGCTCGATCGGCACACCGGCCAGGGCCAGCCCCATCTCGACCCCGCACAACGTGCCCGCCAGCATCAGATCGCCCAGGTCGCCGAGGTGCCCAATGCGGAACACCCGGCCGGCCAGCCTGCCCAGGCCCGCGCCGAGCGACGCGTTGAACCGGTCAAGGACGATCTCCCGCACCCGGTCGGCGTCCTGCCCGTCGGACAGCAGGACCGCGGTGAGCGTGCTGGAGCATTCGGCGGGGTCGCGGCACACGATGTCCAGGCCCCAGGCCCGGACGGCACGGCGGGTGGCCTCGGCGTGCCGCCGGTGCCGGGCGAAGACCGCGGGGAGCCCCTCCTCGCCGAACATGGCGAGGCTTTCCCGCAGGCCGTAGAGCAGGTTCGTCGGAGGTGTGTAAGGGAAAAGTCCAGTGTCCGCGGCGTCGAGCAGTGGCTGCCAGGCCCAGTAACTCCTCGGCAGGCGCGCATCGCGTGACGCGTCAAGCGCCTTCGCGCTGACCGCGTTGAGGCCCAGGCCCGGTGGCAGCATCATGCCCTTCTGGGAACACCACACGGTGACATCGACACCCCATTCATCGTGCCGGTAGTCAACGGATCCGAGTGAGGAAATCGCATCCACAATAAGCAATGCCGGATGCGCTGCCGCGTCGATTGCCGAACGGATTTCCTGAATTCCGCTGACCGTGCCCGTGGAGGTCTCATTGTGGACCACGGTGACCGCCTTCACCGCGTGGGAGGCATCGGCGGAGAGCCGGTCGAACACCTGCTCCGGCCGCGCGCCTGAGCGCCAGTCTCCGGGCACCAGGTCCACCTCAAGTCCCAGGTTCGCCGCCATGGCAGCCCACAGCTCGGCGAAGTGACCGGTCTCGAACGCGAGCACCTTGTCGCCCGGAGAAAGCGTGTTGACCAGGGCGGCCTCCCACGCGCCCGTGCCCGAGGAGGAGTAAAGCGCCACCGGCCGGGCTGTGCCGGCCAGGCTCGCAACCCCGCTGAGCACCTCGCGGGCCAGGCGGGCGAACTCCGGGCCCCGGTGGTCGATCGTGGGGGCCGCCATCGCGCGCAGCACCCGGTCAGGGACATTCGTCGGCCCGGGGATCTGCAGAAAATGCCGGCCACTTCGGTGATTCATCGTCCTATTATGTAACCCAGAAGGCCGGCCATCTGCAGGGAGGGGGAATTAACATTACGGATTCCGCTTCCGCGCCGGATGCCAGCGAACTGGCGGCGGCGCTGCGCCGCGCGACGAGCGGCGGGGTGCGGTTCGACTCCTACACCCGGCACCTTTTCTCCCGGGACGCGAGCATGTACGCGATCGAGCCGCTCGGCGTGGTGTTCCCCAGGGACGGTGACGAGGCCGCGGCCGTGGTGTCCACCGCCGCGCAGTTCGGCGTGCCGGTCCTGGCACGGGGCGCAGGGACCAGCCTGGCGGGGCAGGCCGTCGGGCGCGCGGTGGTGATGGACTTCTCCAGGCACATGGACCGGATCCTCGCGATCGACGCCGAGGCTCGGCGCGCACGGGTCCAGCCGGGAGTGGTGCAGGAGCAGTTGAACCTGGCGGCCGCGCGGCACGGGCTGATGTTCGGCCCGGACACCTCGACCAGCAACCGGGCCACGCTCGGCGGGATGATCGGCAACAACTCGGCGGGCAGCCATTCGGTCCGGTACGGCATGACCGTCGACCACGTGCTCTCGCTGGACGTGGTCCTGTCCGACGCGAACAGGGCGGTGTTCGGGCCGCTCTCGGCGGCCGAGGTCGCCAGCCGGGCGGCCCGGCCAGGGCTGGAGGGCACGATCTGCCGGGAACTACCGCTGCTGGCGGAGCGGAACGCCGAGGCCATCGCCACCGGGTACCCGCGGTTCTGGCGCCAGTCGGGCGGGTACCGGCTGGACCGCCTGGCCGGGCGCGGCGGGCCGGGCGGCATGGACCTCGCCAGGTTCCTCGTCGGCTCGGAGGGCACGCTGGTCACGGTGGTCGCGGCGGACGTCGCCCTGGTGCCCGCACCCCGGCACCGGGTGATCGCGGTCGGCCATTTCGCCTCTGCCGAGGCGGCGATCGACGCGACCGCGGACGCGCTGGCCTGCGAGCCCGCCGCGGTCGAGCTGATGGACCGCATCATCCTGGAACTGGCCCGAACCAAGCTGGAGTACCGGGAGCTGTCGTCGATACTGTCCGGCGACCCGGGCGCGCTGCTTTTCGTGACATTCTTCGGGGACACCAAGGCGGAGGCGGCCGCCGGCATCGACCGGCTGGACGCGCTGTGGCGGCGGCACCGCCACGGCTATCACACGCTGCGGGCCGAGGCGGCCGCGGACCAGGCGGCGCTGCTGAAGGTGCGCAAGGCGGGCCTGGGCCTGCTGATGGCGGCCAGCACCGGGGCCCGCCGCCCGCTGGCGTTCGTCGAGGACACCGCGGTCGACCCGGCCGTGCTCGGCGCCTATGCCCGGCGGTTCCGCGAGGTGCTCAGCGCGCACGGCCTGTCCGCGGGCTTCTACGGGCACGCCTCGGTCGGCTGCCTGCACGTCCGCCCGTTCGTGGACCTGACCGAGCCGGGACAGGTGCAGACCATGCGCGCGGTCGCCGAGGAGATCCGCGACCTCGTGCTGGAGTTCGGCGGCGTCAACTCCAGCGAGCACGGCGACGGGCTGGTCCGCAGCGAGTTCAACCGCGCCGTGTTCGGCGACCCGCTCTACGCGGCGATGTGCGAGGTCAAGCGGCTGTTCGACCCGGACGACCGGATGAACCCCGGCAAGATCGTCGACGCCCCGCCGATGACGAGCAACCTGCGCGAGGCGGCCCCGCCGGCCGGCCGCGGCTACGTCAGCAAGATCGACTTCCCGGGCGGCATGCGCGCGGCGGCGGACCGGTGCATGAACATCGGCCTGTGCCGCAAGAGCGCGTCCGGGGTGATGTGCCCCTCGTACATGGCCACCCGCGACGAGGAGCACTCCACCCGGGGCCGGGCCAACGCGCTGGTGAAGGCCCTGGACATGCCCGACCCGCGGGCGGCGCTCGGCGATCGAGCGGCTGCACGAGATCCTGGACCTGTGCCTGGAGTGCAAGGCCTGCAAGAGCGAGTGCCCGCTCGGCGTCGACATGGCCTCGCTCAAGACCGAGGCCCTGGCCGCCTACCAGGACAGCACGGCATGCCGCTGCGCTCCCGCATGTTCGGCTCGGTCCGGGCGCTGAACCGGGTGGGCTCCGCGACCGCGCCGCTGGCGAACCTGCTCGGCGGCGTCCGGCCTGCCCGGCTGCTTGCGAGCGCTGGCTCGGGGTGGCGGCCGCCCGGCCGCTGCCCCGGTTCCAGCGGCAGCACCTGGCCAGGTGGCACGCCCGCCGCCCGGCCAGGCCCGGCACGCAGGGTGAACTCGTCTTTCTCGCCGACTCCTTCACCAGTTACACCGAGCCGTCGCGTGGCGCAGGCCGCCATCGAACTGCTTGAAGCCGCCGGGTGGACCGTGCGGCTGGAGTCGGCGGCCTGCTGCGGCCGCGCCAGCCTGTCCAAGGGCCTGGTCGACCAGGCCCGCGACCGGGCCGGGAACCTGGCGACCGGCTGGCAGGCCGTGGCCCGGTCGTCGGCGTGGAGCCGTCCTGCCTGCTGACGCTGCGCGACGAGTACCCCGCGATCCTGCCCGGCGACCCCCGGGCGCAGGCCGTCGCCGCGGCCAGCAGGCTGCCCGAGGAACTGCTGCTGGAGGCGATCGCCGACGGGCGGCTCACCCTGGGCCCGATCGCGGGCAGGCGCATCCTGTTCCACGGCCACTGTCACCAGAAGGCGGTCACCGGCACGGCCGCCACCGTGGCGCTGCTGCGGGCCATCCCCGGAGCCGAGGTCACCGAGGTGGACGCCGGCTGCTGCGGCATGGCGGGCTCGTTCGGCTTCGAGGCCGAGCACTACGACCTGTCCATGCGGATCGGCGAGCTGCGGCTGTTCCCCGCTGTCCGCGCCGAGCCCGCCGGCACGATCATCGCCGCGACCGGCGTCTCCTGCCGCCAGCAGATCGCCCACGGCACCGGCCGCGCCGCCCGCCATCCCCTGGAGATCGTCAGGAGCGCGCT
>CAVXMG010000023.1:0-68487 GCA_963762735.1 uncultured Actinomycetes bacterium
TTCAGCCGGCCATCACGTGATCCCTTGACAAGCTATCTAGCCATCTGGCTATAGTGCTAGGTACCTAGATAAATGGAGATCTTGTGATCGAGTTCCACCTGGACGGCCGGTCCGGTGTCGCGCCGTACCTGCAGCTGATCCACCAGGTGCGGCACGCGCTGCGGCTGGGCCTGCTGCGTAAGGGTGACCAGTTGCCGAAGGTCAAGGACGTGGTGGCGGGTCTGGCGATCAACCCGAACACGGTGCTCAAGGCCTACCGGGAGCTGGAATACGAGGGGCTGGTGGCGGCCCGGCCGGGAGTCGGGACGTTCGTGACCGGGACGCTGGACGGCGGCTCGCTGGCCGCGCACGGGCCGCTGCGCCATGAGTTGCAGCGGTGGCTGGGCAAGGCGCGCCGCGCCGGGCTGGACGACGAGTCGATCGAGGCCCTGTTCGCCAGCACCTTTCGGGCCGCAAGTCAGGAGGACATAGCGTGACCGCCGTCATAGAAACCGAAGGGCTGGGCAAGCGGTACGGCAAGCTGTGGGCGCTGGCCGGGTGCACACTGTCCATCCCGGCCGGGCACGTCGTGGGCCTGGTCGGCCCGAACGGGGCCGGGAAGAGCACCCTGCTGAACCTGGCCACCGGAATGCTGGCGCCGACAACGGGCACGATCGAGGTGCTCGGCGGCCGGCCCGCGGCCGGGCCGGCGCAGCTGGCCCAGGTCGGGTACCTGGCCCAGGAAGCGCCGCTGTACGCCGGGCTGCCGGTCGCGGACCACCTGAGGCTGGGCGCGCACCTCAACCCGGGGTGGGACGCGGAACTGGCGCGTGACCGGGCCGGGCGGCTGGGCCTGAACCCGAAGCAGAAGGCCGGGACGCTGTCCGGCGGGCAGCGCGCTCAGCTCGCGCTGACCCTGGCCGTCGCGAAGCGGCCGGAGCTGCTGATCCTGGACGAGCCGGTGGCCAGCCTCGATCCGCTGGCCCGCCGCGAGTTCCTCCAGGACCTGATGGAAGCCGTCGCCGAGCAGCAGGTCAGCGTGGTGCTTTCCTCGCACCTGATCAGCGACCTGGAACGCGCCTGCGACTACGTGATCGTGCTGGTCGACTCGCGGGTGCGGGTCGCCGGGCCGGTCGATGAGCTGCTGGCGGCCCATCACCTGCTGTCCGGCCCGCGCCGCGACCCGGCCTCGCTGCCTGACCGGCTGCAGGTCATCTCCGCGAGCCACACCGACGTGCAGAGCACGCTGCTGGTACGCACCAGCGGCCCGGTCCTCGACCCGGCCTGGACGGTGTCCGAGGTGGGCCTGGAAGACCTGGTGCTCGCCTACATGAAGCAGGCGACCGGGCCCCCTCGCCGCAACAACCACCGCCACCTGGAGGTACAGAAATGATCTGGCTGACCTGGCGCCAGTTCCGTGCCCAGGCCATCACCGCGGCCGCGGCGCTGGCAGCTGTTCGCGGTCGTGCTGGCAGCCACCGGATCGCACCTGGCCAGCATGTACGACAGCAGCGGGCTCATCACCTGCCACGGCGGTACCTGCGCGGGGCTGGCCAGCACATTCCTTAACGATCTGTCCTCCGGGGGAGGCATCGCCGGCGTGCCCGGCAGTCCGGACATGATCTTGTATTTGCTGAGCGTCGTGGTCATCCTCATCACGCCCGCGATCACCGGCATCTTCTGGGGAGCCCCGCTGATCGCCCGCGAGCTGGAGGCCGGGACCTTCCGGCTGACCTGGAACCAGAGCATCACCCGGACCCGGTGGCTGGCGGTCAAGCTCGCGCTGATCGGGGTGGCCGCCATGGCCGTGACCGAGGCGTTCAGCCTTATCCAGGCCTGGTGGGCGGCCCCCATCGGCAAGGCCGTCGGGCTCGGCGGCAGCTCCTCGATATTCTCCGAGACCCGGTTCGGCGTGTTCGTCTTCCCCACCCACGGCATCACCCCGCTCGGCTACGCCGCGTTCGCCTTCGCCCTCGGCGTCACCGTCGGCCTGCTGGCCCGCCGCGCGATCCTCGCCATGGCCATCACCCTGGCCATCTTCGCCGCCGCCCAGCTCATCACCCCGCTGATCCGCCCGCACCTGTTCCCGACCAGCCAGACGGTCGCCACGATCGCGGCCGCGGGAGCGAACGTCAGCTCTCAAGGCCAACCCCAGGCTGGCGTTCACCGCCACCGTCGTCCCCGGCCAGCCCGGAGCCTGGATCATCTCCAGCGAAGGCGTCAACGCCGCCGGGCAGCCGGTCAGCACCATTCCCGCGGCCTGCGAGCCGGCGGTATCGCGGACATTCCGCGGGGTCAAGGTACCAGCCGGGACTGGGCCTGGCGCACTGCTCGCCCCGGTGAACAACTGCGTAGCCAGCCACGGGATCCGGGTCGCCGAAAACTACCAGCCCGCCAGCCACTACTGGCCCCTCCAGTGGTCCGAGACCGGGATGTTCCTGGCCCTCGCCCTGATCCTGGCCGGGTACTGCTTCTGGCGGCTCAACCGCCGCCGCACCTGACAAACAGCACAACGCACCGGCCACCGGCGTGTCACCGGTACGGAGATCTTTAGTCGATCATGTGGGCGTGGCGCCACAGGCGGGTCGCGGGCGGGCCGATCATTCCGGCTTCGCGCAGGAACGCCACGATCTTCTCCCCGCCATAACGGATGGTCTCGTGGTGGGCGGGGTTCGCCAGCGCGACGCGGCGTGCCTGCGCGGGGTCCAGGCCCACGGAGCGGTAGACCTCGGGGCTGATCAGGTTCCTGGCCACGATGAGCGCGACCCGGCCGAGCACCGCCCGCTGCATGGGCAGCTCGGCCAGGGACAGCTTGGCTGCGCTGCGGGTCAGTTCGGCCCTGGCGAACCCGATGTGCCTGGCCTCCTCCAGGATGTGGATCTTGTTCACCATCTGGACGATCGGCTGGATCGAGTTGTCGGCGGCCATCTCCCGCTGGTAGCGGTCGGTGATCTCCTCGCCGATCAGGATGGCGCCCCACATGGCGGGCCCGTGGGCGGTGGCGGTGAGCAGCCGTCCCAGCGCGTGAACGTGGCGGGGCGGCCCGTAGTAGGGCACGCCCATCCACTCGATCAGGCGGGCGAACATCGTGGAGTGCCGGCATTCCTCCGCCATCTCGGCCAGCGCGTACTGCACATGCCGGGTGGCCGGGTTCTGCTCGTAGGCCAGCTTCGCCAGCAGGCGCAGCAGGATGCACTCCAGCCAGATCCCGAAGCCGGCCACGCTGGCGGCCTCGTGCTTGCCGAGTTCGCGCCGCTGCTCCGGGGTGAGCCGGTCCCACAGCGGTGTCCCGTACAGGGTGGAGCGGTGCTCGGGCAGGAAGATCTTGCCTGGTTCCGGCGGCGCGGACCAGTCGATGTCGAGTTCCGGGTCGTAGGACCGGGCCGCGGTCGAGCGCAGCAGGCGGTCGGCAACCCGCTCACGGTCCGCGCTGGGCAGTTCGCTGGTCTTCGTCACCGGTTTCGCCTCCAGCCAAGCTGTAACTTGAAGTAACAGTTACCTTTGGTATCATCATCCGCATGAGCGCGGCTGTCAAGGGCGGCGACGCCCGCAGGGACCGGTGGAGCGACCACCGGGCGCGCCGCCGGCGTGAGTTCGTGGACGCGGCGCTGCGGGTCCTTGAGGTCCAGGGGCCCGACCTGCCGATGGACGCGGTCGCCGCCGAGGCGGGGGTCACCAAGCCGGTCCTCTACCGGTACTTCCAGGACAAATCGGCCCTGGTGGGCGCGCTGGCCGAGCGTGGTTCCGAGATACTGCTCGACCGGCTGCTCCCGGCGATCCGGGCGGGCTGCCCGGCGCTGTCCAGGGTGCGGGACGCGGTCGGCGCGTACTTCGCGGTGATCGACGAGCACCCGAACCTCTACTGGCTGCTGGCTCGCGAGGCCAAGGCCGACTCCGCGGACGGGCCCGACTCCATCCAGCAGAACAAGGAGTTCATCGCCACCGCGCTCACTGCGGTGCTCGGCGACTACCTGCGGGCCTACGGCCTGGACTCCGGCGGGGCCGAGCCATGGGCCTACGGCATGACAGGCCTGGTGCAGAGCACCGGCGAATGGTGGCTCCAGCGGCGCTCGATGAGCCGGGCCACCGTGGCCGAATACGTCACCCAGATCATCTGGGCGGCGATCGCGGGGATGCTGCGCGAGGGCGGCATCGTGGTGGACCCTGGCGAGCCGTTCCCCGAGACGCGCCCGCCGTTGCACGCCGTGACCCCCACGGATGCCCGGCTGGCCCCGGGGTGACCCACACGCGGAGACGATGGCAGGCAGGCGGCAGCAGGCGTCAGGATCAGCGCGTCAGGATCAGCAAGGAGGCCAGATGGCCGGGCTCGGCGACTCAGACGGTTACGAGGGCACCGCGGTGCTGGAGGTGGACCGGTCGCGGTTCGACATCCAGGTGCGATTGCGGGGCCACTTCCAGCCCATCGACGGCCGCTATCACTGGTACGGGCGTATTGACACGCATGAAGCGCTGGATGAGTTGCTCGGCTCCAGCAAGGCAAGTGGCGTGCTGACCACGGCAGAAGGTTCCGCGCCGTGCGAGCTGTCGGAGCCGGATCCGTCCCGCCGGTATCGCATCACCGGCATCTCCACGCCGCCGTTCCGCGCCGGGGAATCCGCCCCGGACCCGGCTGACGGGCAGGCCGGGACCGCCGGGCAGGCCGGGACCGCCGGGCAGGCCGGGACCGCCGGGCAGGCCGGGACCGCCGCGCAAGAGTCCGCCGGGCCGCTCGCCTGCGCCGCTGCCCGGCCATGTCCGCGTGGCCATCATCGGCGCCGGGCTCGGCGGGATCGGGGTGGGCGTCCGGTTGCACCAGGCCGGCGTGACCGACTTCGTCATCCTGGAACGCGCCACCGCGGTCGGCGGCACCTGGCGCGACAACACCTACCCCGGCTGTGCCTGCGACGTGCCCTCGCACCTGTACTCGTTCTCGTTCGCGCCGAACCCTGGCTGGTCACACAGCTTCTCCCGGCAGCCGGAGATCTGGCAGTACGTGGAAGACGTCACCGACCGGCACGGACTGCGCGAGCACCTGGTCTTCGACACCGAGGTGATCCGGGCGGACTGGGACGCGGGCCCGGCGCGCTGGCGGCTGCGGACCAACCGCGGCGACATTACCGCCGACGTCCTGATCTGTGCCTCGGGACCGCTCTCCGAGCCGTCCCTGCCCGACGTCCCCGGGCTGGCCCGACTTCTCCGGTGAGATCTTCCACTCGGCCCGGTGGAACCACTCCTACAGCCTCGAAGGCAAGCGGGTCGCGGTGGTCGGGACCGGGGCCTCCGCGATCCAGATCGTGCCCAAGATCCAGCCCGAGGTGAAGCGCCTGGTGCTGTTCCAGCGCACGCCCGCCTGGATCGTGCCGCGCAGGGACCGCCGGATCACCGAGGTCGAGAAGCGCCTGTACCGCCAGGTCCCGGCGGCGCAGCGACTGGCCCGGCTGGGCATCTACATCTCCCGCGAATCGCTGGTGGGCGGCTTCACCAAGCGGCCCGCGATCCTCAAGGCGGCCCAGCGGATGGCGCTGCGGCACCTGGCCAGGTCCGTCCCCGACGCCGAGTTGCGGGCCAAGCTGACCCCGGACTACGTGATGGGGTGCAAGCGGATCCTGATCTCGAGCGACTTCTATCCCGCGCTACGCCGGCCGAACGTGCAGGTGGTCGCGTCCGGGCTGGCCAAGGTGGACGGCAACACGCTGACCGCGAAGGACGGCACCTCCTGCGAGGTGGACGCGATCATCCTCGCCACCGGGTTCCACGCGGTGGACGCGCCGATCGCCGAGCGGCTCTACGGGGCGGACGGGCAGAGCCTCGCGCAGTCCTGGAACGGTGACATGCGCGCGCTGCGCGGCACCACGATCGCGGGCTTCCCGAACCTTTGCATGGTGGTCGGGCCCAACACGGGCCTCGGCCACAACTCGATGATCTACATGATCGAGTCCCAGCTCAACTACATCCTCGACTACCTCGCCACGCTGGACCGCACCGGCGCCGCCGCCCTGGACACCAGGCCCGGCGCCCAGCAGGCCTGGTGCGACGACATCGAGCGGCGGATGGCGCCCACCGTGTGGGCCACCGGCGGCTGCGTGAGCTGGTACCTCAATGCCGCGGGGCGCAACCCCACGCTCTGGCCGGGGTCCACGATCGGGTTCCGCCGCGCCACCCGGCACCTGGACCCGGCCGAGTACGAACTCATCCCGCAACGGCAGGGGACGGGCCGCTAGCCAGGCCCGTCCCCCCACCGCCGCCCGGGCAGCGCCGCGCGGGGAGCACCGCGCGGGGCAGCGCCGTGTCAGTAGCTGCCAGGTGCCATTAGTTCGCTGCGGGCACGCTGCTGGCCGGGGACCTGGCGGACCCGGACATGTGCGTACACTTGCGGCCCGGCATGGGCCCAGGTGCCGTGGATGCCTTGGGCGACGGGCTGGCCGCCGCCGGCTTGGCTGAGGTCGCGGCGGACGATCGGTGCGCCGCCGCCGTCGAAGACGTGGAGGCGCTGGCCATGCTCAGCCCGAGCGCCAGGGTGGCGCCAAGCACGGCCGCGCCTGCGGCGGTGCCGATGAGCGGCTTGGTGATCCTCACACGGTTCTCCTTTCGCTGGTGTCCGCCGGGCCCTGGCTCGGGCGGGGCCGGTAACCCGTGCGCCGCGGCTATGGGGGGGGGGGTAGTGGCTGGGGCGGGCCGGGGTGATCCCGTGCTCCGCCGGGCGGTGGCCCGGGGCGGGCCGGGTGGCCCGCCAGTTCTCAGTACGCCAGGCCGGCCTGACCGGGCCCTGCGCGCTGCTTCTCAGCTCGCGCTGAACCCGGCACCCGGGCCTGTGCGTCCTTCCCCTGCCAGGATGAGCGAGTGGCCCTCAAGCACCTGACGTCAAGCGTTTTCGTGTTCCGCCGGTTCACGACGGCTGGCGGACCGGGCTGATAAGGCATCCCCGGTTTAACCGGATGATGATTCCTGGCGGTCACGTCGAGCCGGAGGAGTCCTGCGCCGAGGCCGCGCTGCGGGAGGTGGCCGAGGAGACCGGCCTGGCGGTCACGCTGGTCAGCCCGCCGGCCGCGCCGGTGCCGCACGGCTACCGGGGGCGGCGGGTCGCCCTGCCCTGGTGGATCGCCGAGTACCAGGTCAAGCCGGACAACCACCTCGATGTGGCGCACGTCCACGTCGATCACCTGTATGTGGCCCTGGCCGACGGCACACCGCCGCTCGAGGCCGGAGCCGGTCTGCCCGGCCCGGCGCACCCGTTCGGCTGGTACGCGGCAGGCGACCTGCCCGGCCTCGACATGTTCGACGACGCCAGGCTCCTCGCGCGGCTGCTGCTGACGGGCCTGGCCGGTGGCGCGGACGGCACGGATGCCGCCGCGGCCGCAGAGGCTCTGGTCGCCGGGCTCAGGGGGCACGGGTGATACTCCCCGAGTTCGAAGACGAGAGGCCGACCGCCTAGCTAATCCGGGTCGCGCGCCCCTGGCTGGTCGCCGCTCCAGAGTGCGAGCACGGACTCGATGGTGTCCGCCTCCGCGGCCGGTTTGTCCGGCCGGTGCCGCAGCACACGGGCGAACCGCAGCGCCACCCCGCCTGGGTAGCGCGGGCTGCCCTGGACCCCGTCGAACGCGATCTCCACCACCAGTTCCGGCCGAACCCGCAGCACACCGTAGGCGTTCTTCGGGTCCCCGGCCGGCCCGGAGCCCGGCGGGTCGGCCAGTTCAAGCAGCCGTTTGGTCTGCCAGGTGAGCATTTCGTCGGTGAGCCCCTTGAAGGTCTTGCCGAGCATGACCAGGCTCCCCGTGGCCGGGTCGCGCGCGCCCAGGTGCAGGTTGGACAGCCAGCCGCGGCGCCGGCCGTGGCCCCATTCGGCCGCGAGCACCACCAGGTCGAGCGTGTGCCGTGGCTTCACCTTGATCCACTCGCTGCCGCGCCGGCCGGCCGCGTACCGCGCATCAGGCGACTTGACCACCACGCCTTCGTGGCCGCGCCCGACCGCGTCGGCGAAGAACGCCCCGGCGGCGTCGACGTCCTCGGTGACCAGGCGCGGGACCAGTAGCCGCGCGGGCATCACCGCCGCCAGCCTGGCCTGCCTGACATGCGCGGGCTCGTCGATCAGGTCCGTGCCGTCCAGGTGCAGCAGGTCGAAGAAGAACGGGGTCAACGGGGTGTCCGCGCGCTGGCGCGCAACGTCCATGTGACTGCCGGTGCGGCTCGCGGTGACCTGGAACGGGCGCGGGCGGCCGTCAGGTGCCAGCGCCACGGCCTCCCCGTCGAACACCGCCGCCTGCACGTCCAGGGCCAGTACCGCCTCGGCGATCTCGGGCACCCGGATGGTGATGTCGTCGAGCGTCCTGGTGAACACGGCGACGTCGGTCCCGGTCCGGTGTACCTGGACCCGGATCCCGTCGATCTTCCACTCGACCACCGCGGGCGACAGGCGCGCGAACGCGTCGGCGACGGTGGCCGCGGACGACGCGAGCATCGGTCGCAGCGGCCGGCCCACTTTCAGGCCGAACGCTCCGAGCGTGGCCAGTGCCGCCCCGGAGTCGGGCTCTGGTTCCGTGGCCGGGTCGGGGGCCAGGGCAGCCGGCCAGGCTGCGGTCAGCGCCGCCTGGGCGACCAGCGGCAGCGACCCGGCCAGCAGGTGAGCGCGGCGGACCTCCGCCGCGGGCACGCCGGCCGCCCGGGCCACGGCCTCGACCATCACCCCTTCCAGCGCCCCCTGGTGCAGTTCACCAGCGAGCAGCCGGACGAGGAACTCGCGCTCGGTCTGGCTGGCCCGGCCGAAGAGGACGGCCAGCAGCCGCCTGCGCTCGGCCTGCGCGCCCGCCCCCGCGACCTGGCCGACGGCCTCGAACACGGCGTCGGTCTCCGCGACGGTGAGCGGCTGCCCGGAGGGCTCCAGCCGGAGCAGTTCGCCCAGCGACGCATACCCGACGCCGATCTGGCGCTGCCGCAGTTCCCCGGAGAGAAAGGCGACCACCACCGGGACCTCGCCGTGGCCAGCCCGGCGCAGCAGTCCCGCGATCTCCGTGATCTTCGCGGTGCGCCCGGGCGTGGCCGCGACCGCCTCCGACGTCTGGACCAGTTCACGCAGCAGCACAACCGCATTGTGCCCCAGCCCGCCGACACCCCATGCGGCGTGGCCCCAGGTCAGCACGATCAACCCAGTACCACCCGGTCGGCCGGCGGGGCGCCGCGCAGCCCCGGTCAGGCTGCGCGGCCCCGGTCACCCGTCAGGCCGCGCGGCCCCGGTCAGGCTGCGCGGCCCCGGTCAGCCGGTGTGGACGCGCCCGTTGACGTCGCTGGCGGCCAGGTGGCTCGGCACCTCGGTCGGCATGGTCGTGCTGTCGGCGTCGGCCGGGGCCGAGAACTTCGGCGCATGGGCCGCGGCGCGCCGCTTCAGCAGGTAGGCGGCGGTGGCGCTGAGCCCGGCCGCCGCGACCAGCCCGGCGGCGAGCACCGGCCAGCGCCGGCGCCGGCGAGCCGGGACCGGCTCGATGCGCTGTGCGGCGGCGCTGAGCATGGCGGCCATCTTCGGTGCCACCTGGTCTTCCAGGGTGTGCCCAGTGCGCTCCAGGCGCGGCGCGGCCCAGATACGGGCATGGTGGATGCCCTTGCGGGCAGCCGTCCGGGCGCTTGCCGTCATCGGACGAGCCTGTATGGCGGCTCGCCTCGCCCGCCGCCGGGCGCTCGCCCTGGCCGCCCCCGCGCGCGCCTTGGCCCTGCCTTTAGCCCTGCTGGCCTGCGACTTTGTCAGATGGGACACTAGAGACCTCCCGAGATGTGCTTCCCCCGCCTGACTCAGTTCCCCCCGCGGGTGCGCTCAACCCCCCGGTGGGCGGTTCGCGGTCATGGTCCCGATATGCGGGTATGCTCAGGCGACGCCATCATGAAAGGGTCTGCCCCTGGCGGCACCCGGGCCATGCCAGGATTCAGCCATGACCAATACGCTCACCGCCACCTTGCGGACCAACCAGGGCGACATAGTCCTGCGGCTCTACCCCGACCACGCTCCCAAGACCGTTCGCAACTTCGTCGAGCTGTCGCAGGGAACCCGCGAATGGACCGACCCGCGGACCAGGCAGCCCTCCAAGGACAGGCTCTACGACGGGACGGTCTTCCACCGGGTGATCCCCGGTTTCATGATCCAGGGCGGGGACCCGCTCGGCACCGGTACCGGCGGGCCCGGCTACAAGTTCGGTGACGAGTGCCACCCCGACCTGACGTTCAACCGCCCGTACCTGCTCGCCATGGCGAACGCCGGGCCAGGCACCAACGGCTCGCAGTTCTTCATCACCACCGCGCCCACCCCGTGGCTGACCGGCAAGCACACGATCTTCGGCGAAGTGGTGCAGGGCAGCGACATCGTGGACAAGATCAGCAACCTCCAGACCGATTCCAGGGACCGGCCCGCGAACGACGTTGTGATCGAGTCGGTGGAGATCGTCGGCACCGACGACAGCCAGGAATCCACGGGATAGCGCATGGCCACCCAGCAAGCCCCCGATGCCGGGAGCGGCTCGGGTGTGCCCACCTGCTACCGGCACGCGGGACGGGAGACCTACCTGTCCTGCTCCAGGTGCGGCCGGCCGGCCTGCCCGGAATGCCTGAGATCGGCGCCGGTCGGCCAGCAATGCGCGGAATGCATCAAGGAGGGCGGCCGGACCGTCCGGCAGCCCGCCGGGGTCTTCGGCGGCCGCGCGGTGTCGGGCGCGGTCGTCACCTATACGCTCGTCGCGCTCAACGTGGCGTTCTACCTGGTCGAGTGGGTCTACCCGAAGATCGTTGACTACCTGGCCCTGGTCGGCGGTGCCTACGACCCCAACATCCATGCGGTGGTCGGGGTCGCCCAGGGGCAGTACTACCGGCTGCTGACCTCGGCGTTCCTGCACGAGCAGGGCCTGTCCGGGTTCGGCCCGCTGCACATCATCTTCAACATGTGGGCGCTGATACTGGTCGGACCGTCGCTGGAGCGCCTGCTGGGCCGGCTCCGGTTCCTGGCGGTATACGTGCTCAGCGCGCTGGGCGGCTCGGTGCTGTTCTACCTGCTCGCCCCGGTCAACGAATTCGGGCTCGGGGCCTCCGGTGCCATCTTCGGGCTGTTCGGTGCCTATTTCGTGGTGGCGCGGCGACTGCGCGTGGACTCCCGGTCGATCGTGTTCCTGATCGTGCTCAATCTCGGGATCAGCTTCGCGGTGGCCGGCATCGCGTGGCAGGCCCACGTGGGCGGGTTGCTCACCGGCGGGCTGCTCACCGCCGCCTACGCCTACGCGCCGCGCAACCAGCGGACCCTGGTGCAGGTCGGGGCGACCGTCGCGGTGGTGGCCGTGCTGGTCATCGCGGTCCTCACCCGCAACCACCAACTGCTGGCCTAGGCCCCGCCTACCGCCACTTCGTGGACAGCGCTACGCCCCCGATGATCAGGGCGAACCCGATGGCGAGGTTCCACGCATTTAGCGCTTCTATGGGCAGGGTGCCGCCCGTGATGTAGTACAGCGCGATCCACGCCAGCCCCACCAGCAGGCAGCCGAGCATGGTCGGCACCAGCCAGCGCGGGCTCACCTTGGACTTGGCTGTCCGCGGCGGCGGTGTGTAGACCGCCTTGCTTCTGACTCGGGACTTGGGCACGTTCGTCTCCTGTTAGGGCTTGTGCGTCCAGACTAGTTGCTTCCGGGCACGGTGGCTCCGGTCAGCGGCGACCAGATCGGGGCCGCCGCTGACCGCGGTGTTACGGCGCGGTGCCTGTCGGCGAGGGCGTCGGCGACACCGTCGGCGTCGGCGAGGCCGTCGTCGGCGTCGGGCTGGGGGTGGCGGCGTTCTTCACCACGCTGAGGGTGATCTGCGTACTGGCGGGCACCCGCTGTCCGGCATGCGGGGTCTGGTCCTGGCACCGTGCCGTTGGGGACATTCGGGTTGGTGACGTTCACCACGTTGATGTTGCTGAACCCGGCGTTGCTCAGCTTGCCGAGGGCGACCTGGTAGTCGTCCCCGACCACGGCAGGCACGAGGCTTCCGCTGGGCGGTACGAAGATCGTGACCGTGCTGCCGAACTTGGCCTTCGTGCCCGCGGTCGGGTCCTGCTTGACCACGGTGCCGGGCGACCCGGTCGAATTGTTGTCGGTCTGCACGTTGACCTGGAACCCGGCGGCCTTCAATGTGCTCTGCGCCTGGCTCACCGAGTCTGGTGCTTGACGCTGGGTACCGCCACCATCTTCGGCCCGGTGGACACGACGAGGATGACCTGGCTGCCCGCGGGCACCACGTTCCCGTTGGGCGGGCTGGTGCTGATCACGATGTTCTTCGGCACCGTGAGGCTGGGCTGCTTCTGCACCGTGTACTTCAGCCCGGCCGCGGTGATCTCTTTCTCGGCCTGGGTGAGGGTCTGCCCATTCACCTGCGGCACGGCGTGGCCGGAACTGCCACCGCCGAGGATCGCGTAGAGGACGCCGCCGACCACGCCAAGCACGACGAGAATCCCGGCGATCCACAGCACGATCGGCAGCCATCGCCGCTCGGTCGGCTCGGGCGGGTAGCCGTCGTCGTCGCTGCCGTACTGGTAGCCGGCCATGGCACCGGTGGCCATGGCGGTGGCCGGGCCTACCCGCTGGGTCGCCGTCCCGTAGGCCGCGGTGCGCGGCGCCGCGACCGGCACGCCCTGCAGGGCGCGCTGGATGTCCTGGCCCGCATCTCCGCCGCGGACTGGTAACGGTCCCTGGGGTCCTTCTCCATCGCCCGCAGCACGATGGCATCCGCCCACTGCGGGACCTCCGGGTCCACCCGCGACGGCGGCACCGGGTTTTCCCGGACGTGCTGGTAGGCGATCGCGACCGGCGAGTCGCCCAGGAACGGCGGCCGGCCGGTGAGCAGCTCGTACAGCAGGCAGCCGGTCGAGTACAGGTCGCTGCGGGCATCCACCCGCTCGCCGCGGGCCTGCTCCGGGGACAGGTACTGGGCGGTACCGATGACCTGCGCGGTCTGCGTCATGGTGGCCTGGGCGTCGCTGACCGCCCGGGCGATGCCGAAGTCCATCACCTTGACCTTGCCATCGCGGGTCAGCATCACGTTGCCGGGCTTGATGTCGCGGTGCACGATCCCGTTGCGGTGGCTGTAGTCCAGGGCGCGCAGCACCCCGTCGGTGATCTCCAGGGCCCGCTCGGGCAGCAGCCTGCGGTCCTCCCTGAGCAGGTCGCGCAGGGTGCGGCCGTCCACGTACTCCATGACGATGTAGGGGATGTGCGACCCGTCGGTGTCGTCCTCGCCGGTGTCGTATACCGCGACGATCGACGGGTGGTTCAGCGAGGCGGCCGACTGGGCCTCGCGGCGGAACCTTGCCTGGAACGTCTGGTCCCTGGCCAGGTCCTCGCGGAGGGTCTTCACCGCGACGATGCGGTCCAGGCGGATATCCCGTGCCCGGTACACCTCGGCCATGCCGCCCCGGCCGACGATGCCGTCGAGCTCATAGCGGCCGCCGAGGAGGCGGCGCTGTGTCATGTCTCGCACTTGTCGTATCCGTCCTGGGTCGTAGCCAACCGCTGGTCCGGGGTGCTCATCATTTCGCCGATGACCGGAGGTAGTTCATGTACGCCTTGATGATCTGCACGGCCACCGGGGCGGAGGCATCGGCACCGAGACCACCACCCTTTACCACGACGCCGACCGCTATGTCTGGGTTGCCATAAGGTGCGAAGCCGGTGAAGACGGCATCGTCCAGGCCGGTGTTGTTGACCCCGTTCTGCGCCGTCCCTGTCTTCGCCGCGACCTGGATGCCGGGAAGGTCTGGCGCGATGTCGTGCGCGGTGCCGTACGGCTGGTTGACCACGTCGAACATCATCCTGCCCACGTCGCTGGCCACGGCCGGGGTGACCGTGTGGCTCAGCACGCTGGGCTGGGTGGTCACCAGCGGAGTCAGGTTCGGCGCGATCACCTTCTGCACCAGGTAGGGGCGCATCAGCGTGCCGTGGTTCGCGATCGCCGCCGCGAACATCGCCTCCTGCAACGGGGTCACCGTGTCGTTGTACTGGCCGATCGCCGAGTAGGCGGTGAAGTCGGGGTTGGACACCGGCGGGTAGTTGCTCGGGGAGACCAGCAGCGGGATCCGCAGGGACCGGTTCATACCGAACGCGTTGGCCTGCCGGCGCAGCTTGGTGCCACCGAGGTGCTCGCCCAGGCCGCCGTAGACCGTGTTGCAGGACACGGCAAAGGCGTAGATCAGCGGGACCGTCCCATTGCCGGTCGGGTTGCTGCCGTCGTCGCAGGGCAGGTTGTCGTAGTTGATGAGCTGGTTGGTGGTACCGGGCAGCTTGAGGTTGGTCGGGGCGTAGTACCGGCTGTTCGGGGTGTACTTCCCGGTGGAGAAGGCCGTGGAGCTGGTCACGATCTTGAACGTGGAACCCGGCGGGAAGGTCTCGTTGATCGCCCTGTTGAGCAGTGGCTGCTGCGGCGAGCTGAGGTACTTCTGGTCGGCCTTGTTGAGCGCGTTGCCGTTGAGCGTGGCCAGCTTGTTGGGGTTGAACGACGGGTAGGAGGCCAGCGCCAGGATGGCGCCCGTCCTGGGGTCGATGGCGACGGCGCCGCTGGGCAGCCCGGTGGCCTTGAGCGCCTGGTAGGCGGCCTCCTGGGCGGCGGAGTTGATGGTGAGCTGTACCGTCGCCCCCTTGCGGGGCTTGCCGGTGACCAGGTCGATGAGGTTGCGGACGGCGAGCCGCGGGTCGGTGCCGGCCAGCAGCCGGTCCTCCGCCCCCTCGATGCCCGTCTTGCGGTACGGGGTGTCGTAGCCGGTCACCGGCGCGAACGTCGGCCCGGCCGGGTAGGACCGCTGGTAGCTGTACACACCGCCGATGTGCTTGGACTGCGCGATCGGCTTGTTGTCCGAGGTGATGATCGATCCGCGCTGGTACTGGTACTGCAGCGCGAACGTGCGGCCGTTGCCGGGGTCGTCGGCCAGCTTGCTCGCCTCGAACCCCTGCACGTAGTTGGCGTTCGCCAGCAACAGCAGGAACATCAGCCAGGCAGGCGAGGGAGACCCGGCGCAGGGCATGGTTCATATGCCCCTCACCACCTGGGTCATCCCCTCGTCCTGGATGGGCTGCGGTGCGGGCCGCCTGGCCGTGTCGCTGATCCGCATCAGCAGCGCGATGAGCATCCAGCTCGCCACCAGGGATGAGCCCCCCTGGGACAGGAAGGGCGTGGTGATCCCGGTGAGCGGGATGAGCTGGGTCACGCCGCCCACGATAACGAAGACCTGCAGGGCCACCACGAACGCGAGACCGCCGGCCAGCAGCTTGGAGAACGGGTCCCGCACCGCGACCGCGGCCCGCAGCCCCCGCTGCACGATCAGGCCGTAGATCAGCAACAACGCCATCAGGCCGGTGAGGCCGAGTTCCTCACCGAAGGCGGTGATGATGAAGTCGCTCTGCACCAGCGGGGTGAGGTACGGCTGCCCGTGCCCAAGCCCGGTGCCCAGGATCCCGCCGAAGCCCAGGCCGTACAGGCCCTGGGCGAGCTGGTAGGACGGCACGCACGGGCCATGCACGCTGGCGGATCCGCAGAACACGTTGTTATACAGCGTCGGGTGCAGCCAGATGGCGAACCGCACGCCCACGTGCGAGACCAGCTTGCTGGCGGCCCAGGCGCCGACCAGGAACAGCGAGGTCCCGATGAGCAGCCACGAGGTGCGCTGGGTGGCCACGTAGAGCATGATCAGGAACAGCCCGAAGAACAGCGCCGAGGTGCCGATGTCGCTCTCGAACACCAGCACGAGCAGGCTGGCACCCCAGGCGATGAGAACAGGACCCATGTCCCTGGCCCGCGGCAGCGCCACCCCGAGCACGTGCCGGCCGGCCAGCGCGAGCACGTCCCGCTTGGCCACCAGGTAGCCGGCGAAGAAGACAGCGAGTGCGAGCTTGGCGAACTCCTCCGGCTGGATGCTGAAGCCGCCGAGGGCGATCTGGATCTTCGCCCCCGTCCCCGGCACCTCGCTGATGCTGTTCGGAAGCAGCGCAGGAAGGGCGAGCAGCACCAGCCCGATCGCACCGAGCGTGTAGGTGTAGCGCTGCAGCGTGCGCGGCTCGCGGACGACCACGAGCACGGCCACGAACGCGATCACGCCGATCGTGCTCCACATGAGCTGAAACGTGGTGGTCGAGGCGCTCATGGTGGATATGGCGTTGCCGGGATTGCCGTTGCGGCCCGACTCCTGAAGCCGGTAGATCATCACCAGGCCGAGGCCGTTCAACAGCGCTGCGAGCGGCAGCAGCAGCGGATCCGCCCACGGGGCGAGCTTGCGTACCGCCAGGTGCGCGCCGAGCATGAGGACCGCGAACAGCACCCCGTAGGTGGCCAGCCCGGTCGGCACATGCCCGTTCAGGCCAAGCCCGACGGTCGCGTAGGCGAAAAGCACGACGCCGATGGAGAACGCGAGCATGATCAACTCGGCCCCGCGCCGGCCGTGTGGCAGCGGCACGGCCCCGGCCAGGCTCGGCGGGGGCGTCACCGCCCCGGTGGTGCCGGTCCCGTTGCCGGTCGCCCCCATAGCGCTCATGAGGAGCCCCCGGCGCCCGCTGGCCGACGGGCCTGGGCAGCCCGACGGGGTCGTCGGCTGGGTCTCGGTGAACGTCGGTGGCTTGACGAGCTTCCCGTCCTTCAATCGATGCGGCTTGAGGTCGTGCCACTTCTTCTGGTACGCGCTCTTGGCGGACTTGTACGTGTTCAGGTCCGAGGTGTACTTGGCCTGCGCCGCGTATGCGGCCAGGCAGTTCTGGTACTGCTTGCGGACGTTCGCCACGATGGCCAGCGCGCTGCTGCGACTGGTGGCGGACACGGTCTCGCTGATCTGCCCCTGATACGGGGACGGGACCCCGGCCAGCGGGATGCCGGTCCGCTGGTACACGTGCGACAGGTTGACCCCGACCACGGTCTGGTTGACCCCCTGGAAGATGGCCACCTGGCCGCCGTCCGTCCCCACGTAGTACTGGTCCTGGGTGTACCGCCAGCCCAGGTAGACGCCGCCGACGATCAGGATGAGCAGCAGCACGAACAGCGACCTGACGATGGGCCAGCGGCGCCGGGCGGGCTCGGTGTCCTCGTCGTCGTGCAGCATCCGGGGCGCGGGGTCGTCGTGGTCGACCACGATGGCCGCCTGCGGCTTGGTCTGCGAAAGCAGGTGCGCCCGCGCCGCCGGGCTGTCGGTGCGGATCGTCGGCCTGCCTCCGTTGGAGGCCGCGCCGGCCAGCAGAGAAGACCTGCTCGGGGAGCGCAGAGCGGTCGCGCTGTCCACCACGTCGGCGACGATGCAGGTGATGTTGTCCGGCCCGCCGCCCCGGATGGCCAGTTCCACCAGTTGCAGGACGGCTTGCTCCGGATCCGGCACGGTCGCGAGGGTCCGGTGCAGCGTCTCCTCGCTGACCACTCCGGACAGCCCGTCCGAGCACAGCAGGTACCGGTCACCGGCGTGTGCCTCAAGGATCGACAGGTCCGGCTCGGCTTCCGAGGTCCCGTCCAGGGCGCGCAGCAGCAGTGATCGCTGTGGATGCGTGGCGGCCTCGTCCGGGCTGATCCGGCCGTCGTCCACCAGTGACTGGACCAGGGTGTGGTCGTGGGTGATCTGCTGGAACTCGCCGCCGGACAGGACGTAGGCCCGCGAGTCGCCGATGTGGCACAGCGCCACCTTGCCGCCCGACCAGAGCATGGCGGTGAGCGTGGTGCCCATCCCGCTGATCGACGGGTCGGCACTGACCATGTCGTGCAGGATCTGGTTGGCGTGCGCCACCGCGCTGGACAGGGCGATCTGCAACTCGCTCGGGGGCATGTCGTCGTCGAGTTCGGCCAGCGCGCCGATGGCCACGGCGCTGGCTACCTCACCGGCGGCATGGCCGCCCATGCCGTCGGCGACGGCGAGCAGGCGCGGGCCGGCGTAGGCCGAGTCCTCGTTTCCCTCACGGAGGAGGCCTACGTCCGAGCGGACCGCGTAGCGGAGTTCGAGTGTCATTTGCGGAGTTCCAGGACGGTCTTGCCGATTCGGATCGGCACGCCCGGGGGTACCGGGGTCGGCTGGGTCACTTTCTGCCGGTCGAGGTAGGTACCGTTGGTCGACCCAAGATCCTCAACAATCCACTGACCGTCCTGCGGGAACAGCCTGGCGTGTCGCGTCGAAGCGTAGTCGTCGTTCAGCACCAGCGTGGCGTCATTTGCCCGGCCAATGGTGATTTGCTGGTCCGTCAGCCCGATTGAGGTCCCGGCCAGCCCTCCCGCCGTTACCAGGAGTCGCTGCGGCGTGCCGCGCCCCGTCCGCGCCGGCCGTCCCGCCCGGGGCGGGCGGGGCGCCTTCACCTGTGGCGGCTTCCGCTGGCGCCGCCGCTGGCGTCCCGCCCGCGCCGAGCCGAAGAGGTCCGTGCGCACCACGCCGACCGCAGCGATGACGAACAACCACAGGACCGCCAGGAAGGCGAGCCTGATCAGCAACAGCGTGAGGTTATTCATCGGGTCATGTGTCCTCGGGTGGGCCGAGTCCGCGGTTTGCCCTTCCTACTTGTCCCGCCAGGGAGTCAGTATGCAGCGTCCCGGCGGAACACCAGGGTGGTCCGGCCAAGCGTGACTCTTGTCCCGTCGGTGAGCGCCACTCGCCTGACCGGCTCACTGTTCACGAAGGTGCCGTTGGTGGAGCCCAGGTCCACCAATACCACCTGGTCGTCCTCGACACGCAGCTCAGCGTGGTGACGGGAGACACCAGGGTCAACGAGGCGCAGATCGCAGTCTGTTCCCCGGCCGAGCAGGGTCACCGGTGAGGTCAGCTCATAGGTGCGCTGCGTGCTGCCGTCGACGCCGGGCTCCGGGCCGGATACGAGCAGCCGCGGCCGGCCGGCGAAGGCACCCGGCGGCCGTGGCAGGTCACTGGCTGGCCGCCGGATCTCCCCGCCCTCGACCGTGGTGCCCCGGATGACACCGGAACGGATACGGAACGTGCCGGTCGTCAGGTCGGACACGCCCTCGAAACGCATCCGCACCGGGCCGACAAAGGAGTACCCCTGCTCCTTGGCGTGCTCCCGGGCCAGGGTGGCCAGCTCGATTCCCAGACTGTCCGCGTAGACCTCGAGCCGCTCGTGGTCGGTGTCGGACAACTCCACGACGAAATCGTTCGGCACCAGCGTCCGGCCCTGCGCGACGATCGCCGCGCGGTCGTCCATCTCACGCTGAACCGCGCTGGCGATCTCCACCGGTTCGACTTCGGATTTGAACGCCCGCGCGAAGGCACCCTCAACCATCCCCTCGAGCCTTCGCTCGAAGCGCTGCAGCACTCCCACCGGGTACCTCCTTCCCCTGCTCGCATCCGATGGTATCGGCGGTAAGGGTCCGCATGAGGACGTGCTAACCTGACTCGTTGCCCGGGCGGGTGGCGGAACGGCAGACGCGCACGGTTCAGGTCCGTGTGTCCGCAAGGACGTGAGGGTTCAAATCCCTCCTCGCCCACGAGCCACCCCACCACGCTCGCTGCCTGCGGCAGCTCGCCGTGGGCCGCGATTCTTCCCGGGGGGCGACCCCCGGACCCCCACGTTCGACGGTCACCTTCTGTCATACGGCACTCCGAGGTCACCGGGGCCACATTTCCCAGAAACCTGGGTTCCATGCGCAGCCACAGCAACCCCGGAACCCCTCCCGCTCTCCCCCTCCTACGTCTCCTGCGGCTTCCCCCGACCTCAGCCCTCATAGCCGACCGGAGGGCCACCTTGTCGCGGAGTTCTGTCCGCGACAAGGTGACCCTCCGGGCGTCCCCACAAGCACGGTTAGAACACTGTTACCTACAAGCAACCCCGCAGATCACGGCACAACGATCACCGGACACCGCGCATGCCGTGCCAGCCACCCAGGCACCGACCCCGCCACGTGGTGCCACCGTTGCCTGGGCGCCCCTATGACCAGGGCATCCGCACTCAATTCCTCGGCCGCCGTAGACAGCTCCCGCGCCGCATTGCCGTGCCGCATGATCACCCGCACGTCCACGTCCCGGCAATCGCACACCTCGGCAAGCTCGCTGCGCACCCAGCGTTCTGTTTCCGCCCGCGCCCCAGGCGCACCGATGACCTGGCCGGTCAGCGGCTCGCAGTAGACACCGGGTGTGACGTGGACGATCACCAGCGGCCGGGACAGCCGCTGCGACACCCCGGCGGCGTAGGCAAGCGCGTTACGGCTGGACGGCGACCCGTCATAACCGACCACGACCGGGTGGTCCAGCCTCGCGTCCGCGCCAGAGCGGTGCGCCGGCTCGTTGCCGTGCACTCGCCGGCGCCGGGGATCCGGCTGGCCGCCAAGGGGCGAAGACTCTGCTTGGTCCATGGCCTCTCGTCCTTCTTGGGTCCATGGTCCGCTCACGGGGGCCCTCCCGCAACGTCATGCGGAAGTAAATCAAATTATAAGTTAGTTTTCACCAAACAACTAAATGTCTTGCGGCGATCATGGCCGCCCCCGGCGTCCCGGTCATCAGCGGCCAGGCTGCACAATCGATACTGTGCCGGAGCTGCCAGAAGTCGAATCTCTCGCCCTCTTCCTGCGGGAACGCGCGACGGGTGCGGAGATCGACTGGGCCGCGAGCACGGCCATCTCGGTGCTCAAGACCTACACCCCTGACCTGAGCGCGCTGTCGGGTCAAAAGGTCACCGGCACCGCGCGGTACGGCAAGTTCCTCGACGTGGTCAGCGGGCCTGAGCCGCTGCACCTGGTGATGCACCTCGCCCGGGCGGGCTGGCTGCGCTGGAAGGACGACCTGCCCGAGCAGCGCCCCAAGCCGGGCAAGAGCCCGCTCGGCTTCCGGCTCCGGTTCACCGACGGCAGCGGGTTCGACCTGACCGAAGCCGGCACCAAGAAGCGGCTCGCGGTCTACCTGGTTACCGACCCGCAGCAGGTGCCCGGCGTTGCCTCGCTCGGCCCGGACCCGCTGGCCGATGACTTCACCGTGGACACCCTGGCCGGCCTGCTCAAGGGGCGCCGTACCCAGATCAAGGGCGTGCTCAGGGACCAGAAGATCATCGCGGGCATCGGCAACGCCTACTCCGACGAGGTGCTGCACGCGGCCAGGATGTCACCGTTCAAGATCGCTTCCAGCCTGACCCCGGACGAGGTTGCCGCCCTCTACGCGGCGATGACCGAGTCCCTGCGCGAGGCGGTCGAGCGCAGCGCGGGCCTGGCCGCCGCCGACCTCAAGGCGGAGAAAAAGTCCGGCCTGCGGGTACACGCCCGGACCGGCCAGCCGTGCCCGGTCTGCGGCGACACGGTGCGGGAGGTGTCGTTCGCCGACTCCTCGCTGCAGTACTGCCCGACCTGCCAGACCGGCGGCAAGCCGCTCGCCGACCGCCGCCTGTCCCGGCTGCTCAAGTAGTCGCACGCGGCCGGCCGGCGGGACCTGCGGACGCGGCGTCACCAGTCCATCTCGAACCACACGATGCGCCGGCCAGCCCCGTCCTCCCGGCCCCACCGGCCGGCCAGCTCGCCGACGATCAGCAGGCCGCGCCCGTTCTGGCCGTCCCCGTCGCGCTCGCGCCGCCACGGCCCGCCCTCGTCCGCGACCTCCACCCGCACGCTCCCCGCCTGCATCGTCGCGCGCACGGTGAACCTGCCTCCGGGGCGCCCCGACCGGCTGTGCAGCACCGCGTTGGTGGCCAGTTCCGACACGCAAAGCAGCGCGTCGTCGGCGGCCGGGCACCCGTCGAGCACCCCGGCCAGGAACCGGCGCGCCGCCCGCACGTGCCCGGCGTCACCAGGGAACACCTGCGCGGTAACCGGCGGCGCGGCTGCGGCCGGCAGGTTGGCGGCCATAGGCCTCCGTTCGCGTCGGTTGCGGTTGCCCGCACAGCGTGTCGCGACCGCACTACGCTTCGGAAGAGCAATAGAGCATGCGTAACGACAGCCGCTCAGCCCGTGTCATCCCGAACGCTGGTGTGAGGACGTGTGACAAATGCCTCCGGCCCGTGACAACGACCATTCGGCGTTAGCCCTCTTCGCGGCCGAACTCCAGGCCGCCCGCGCCCGGGCAGGCATGTCGCGCGACGAGCTTGCCGCGCGGATCAACTACAGCCCGTCCCTGGTCGGCATGGTCGAAAGCATGCGCCGCGTGCCCCGCCTGGATTTCGCCCAGCGCTGCGACGAAGCGCTGGCCACCACCGGCACCTTCGCCCGCCTGCACGAGCACCTGCGCACGGCCCCATTCCCCTCCTGGTTCCGCCCCTTCGTTCAGCACGAGGCCGAGGCCGCCGCACTGCGCTGGTACGAGCTTTCGCTGGTGCCGGGATTGCTCCAGACCGCCGAGTACGCCCGAGCAGTGCTGAGTACCCGGGTCGGCGCCACCGAGGATGAGATTGACCAGGCGGTGGCGGCGCGAATGGAACGCCAAGCCATCTTGGACCGGGATGATCCTCCGCTGCTGTGGGCGGTAGTTGACGAGGCGGTAGCCCGTCGGGCGGTCGGCGGGACTGACGTGATGCGTGCTCAGGTCGAGCACCTAGCCGAGATGGCTGAGCGGACCAACGTCGTGGTCCAGGTGATTCCGCGTAGTGCCGGGGCGCATGAGGGTTTGGCCGGGGCATTTGTGATCGCGGACTTCGCCAACGCGCCCAGTATCGTGTACCTAGAAACGGCGCTGACCGGGCTGGTTGTGGAGCGCCCCGAGGATGTCAGCGCGGTCACGCTGCGATACGAGACGCTGAAGACCGAGGCCTTGCCACGAGCGGCCTCGCTTGAACTTCTGAGGGAAGTGGCCAAGACATGGACCTGACCGGCGTTAGCTGGCGCAAGTCCAGCTACAGCGCAAGCAATGGCGGTGACGTGCGTCGAGGTTGCCGAGGTGTGGCGCAAGTCGTCCTACAGCGGAAGCAACGGCGGTGACTGCGTCGAGGTGGCCGCCGCACTGCCCGACCGCCATCGCGGTGCGCGACTCCAAGGACCCCGACGGCCCGAAGCTGATCTTCACCCCGCCGGACTGGGCCGCCTTCACCGCGACGATCCGCACCCGCGCCTAGCCCCCGCCATCGCAAATGGTGGCAGCCGCCCCGCGCCCCAGTCACGTGCGGCAGGGGGCTATCTGGGCGCGGAGTTCTGTCCGCGCCCAGATAGCCCCCTGGCCCACGCTCATCCCCCGCCAGAGTAAATGTTTGAGCTTGACCTCAACCGTCCACCGCAAACTCGACGTCTCGCGCCGCCGCCGCCTACCGCGCCGTCACCAAGGGCCTGGTCCGCGCACCGCAACGGCGCAACGGCGGATCAAGCCGAAGCGGAGACGCCCGGGTAGCTCCGCAGGCTCCACGTGCATGATCGCCGCCGTGGTCTCCCAGCCGGAGTCCGTGCCGCCGATCGCGTGGATGGCCGCCCGGAGCGTCGCGAGCGCTTTCACCATCGCTGCGGCCGGGTCCACGGCCTCCACCGTCATCTGCACATCCACACAGCCTGTGCCCAGGTCCGCGCCGAAGTCCGGGTCCTCGATGGCGCTGTCGGCAGCCTCGAGCCGCAGCAGCGCTTCCATCAGGGGATCGAGGCGAACTCCAAAAGCGGCCGGGTCTGTGCAGGTCACTTCTTGGACCGTCAGGTACTTCACCGGCGTTCCCTCTCGTCCGCTCCCAGGATCGCACGCCTCCGCCCCCGCCGCTAGAGCCGTTCCCGCAGTTCCTAAGTTCCATACCGACAATCACGAGAATTCGACAGCCTTGGCTATATCGCCTGCAGCGCGGCCGCCGTGCCCACCAGGCCTGACCGCACTAGTTCGGCCAGCACGTCATCGATCGTCACCGGGTGCCGCGTGCGCGAAGGCGGGACCGGGAGTCCAGATCGGCCGCGCGCACCCGCAGGTCACTCAAGGCCGCTGCGGCATGGAGCGGGAACGGTTCATCATTGTCCGCCTCCATCCAGCGCTCAACGGCGATTGTGAAGGCGAGCATCCCCACTTCCGCCCCTAGCCGGGCGGTCAGTTCGTCCGCGCCCCGTTCGCGCAGGGCGGCGTTGATCGACCTGGCGATCCGGGCGTGCTTGAGCAGTCCCCGCTCCTGCAGTTCGCTGTTCGCCGCGACCACCAGAACGCGCTGGGCGGCCTTAGCCCGCTGCTGCGGGGTCATCGCGACCTCGGCGGCCGCGAACGCCGCCTGCAGGCAGTCGGTGAGCGTCGCATCCGGGGAGGCAGCCCGGATGGCGTCGGCGAACAGCCCGGCCAGCACGTCTTCACCGCCGAACAACACCTCCCGCTTATCGGCGAAGTGCCGGAAGAACGTGGCGCGGTTCAAGCCGGCGCGATCCGCGATCTGCGCGACGGTCGTTTCCTCGTACCCGTTCTCCACGAACAGGTCCAGCGCGGCGGTCTCCAGGCGCTCGCGCGCGTCCGGTGCCCATCTGCTCACCATCACAGCCTAAGCGAGGCGACCGGATCGCATCACCTGGGCAAGTGATGCGACAGCGTCGCATAGTGCTGTTAACATCGATGCGACCGGATCGCATCGGCTTTCCGCCGCGGCGTCTGCGCCGCGCATCGTCATCACGCGAGGGCACGACCAAGGAGAATTTCCATGCGCATCTTCGTCACCGGTGCTTCCGGCTGGATCGGCTCGGCCGTCGTCCCCGAACTCATCAGTGCCGGCCACAAGGTCCTCGGGCTGGCCCGCTCGGACGCGTCCGCCAAAGCCGTCGCCGACATGGGCGCCGAGGTGCTACGCGGCGACCTGAACGACACCGACGTGCTGTGCGCCGGTGCCCTCGACAGCGACGGCGTCATCCACCTGGCCTTCGTCGTGCCCAGCGTGAGCGAGGCTGCGACGCGGACCGACGCCAGGGCCATCGAGACGTTTGCCACCAGCCTCGCCGAGTCCGGCAAGCCCCTGGTGATCTCTGGCGGAACGCTCGTCAGGCCCGGCCGGCCCGCGACCGAACGCGACGAACTCATCGCCGCGGGGCCTATCGCGGCCCGCATCGCCAACATGCAGGCCGCGCTGGCTGCCGCAGACAGGGGCGTCCGCTCCTGCCTGGTCATGCTGCCCCGCTCGGTGCATGGCGAGGGGGAACGTCACGGCTTCGTCCCCCAGCTCATCGCCATGGCCCGGGCTAAGGGCGTCTCCGGCTACATCGGCGATGGGACCAGTCGCTGGCCCGCTGTCCATGTGAAGGACGCCGCGAGTCTTTACCGGCTGGCTGTCGAGCAGGCGCCCGCCGGCGCAGTGCTCAACGCTGTCGGCGACGAAGGCGTGCCCGTCCGCGAGATCGCCGAGGCCATCGGCCGGCACTTGAACCTGCCGGCCAAGTCTCTGCCCGCCGCGGAGTACGAGGGCATGCTCATGCACCTGCTCAGCACCGACATGCCCGCCTCCAGCACCATCACCCAGGAACTCCTGGGCTGGAAGCCCACCCACCCCGGCCTCATCGAGGACATCGAACAGGGCCACTACTTCATCTGACCAGCCCCGGACAGCAAGCGCGACAACGAGCCAGGGCGTAGCGGGATCGACAGTACGACCGCCGGACGCCGCAGAACTCATCGCGGCTCGCACCAAGGCGTCAGCATCACCGACCTCACCCAGACTCCGGTGGCGGTCAATCGGCGGCCAGGAACGGAGCGGGCTGCAGCCGGCCGGGGATCGACCTGGTGAGGGCGTCGAGGATGACGCCGAGCCCGATCTCGAACTCGCTGCCGAAGTCGTACCCGGGCCGCATGATGTGCTCGGTCGCCATCTCGGCAAGGTGGGGGTACTCGCCGGCGAGGTGCCGCATGAACGCGTCGGTGGCCTCGGTGACAGTCTCGGAGTTGAACGGCAGAGCCGACTCCTGGAGCGCGAATCCGTAGATGTAGCTGTCGAGCAGGGCATAGGCGTGGGCGGTCATGGCCACCGAGAAGCCCGCGGCCCGCAGCGTGGCGAGGGTCGCGTCGTGGTGGCGCAGCGTCGCAGGGCCGGGATTGGCCCGCGATTCCATGAGCCCGATCGCCCAGGGGTGGCGCCGCAGCGCCTGCCGGGCCGAGACCGCCCGGCGGCGCATCTGCGACGTCCAGTCGCCGCCCGGCGCGGGCAGGTCGATCTCGCCGAAGACCAGATCGACGATGCCGTCGAGGATCTCGTCCTTGCCGGCCACGTAGTGATACAGCGACATCGGCTTGACGCCGAGCTCGCGGGCCAGTGAGCGCATCGTCAGCGCCGCGATTCCCCCGGCGTCGGCAACCGCGACGGCGCCGCGCAGCACCCGCTCCCGGCTGAGCGGAGCCCGTTCTCCCCGGCTCCGGCTCTCTGGGTCCGGCATGTGGCTCCGCCTGTCTGGCTCCGGCATGTCGCTCCGCCTGTCTGGCTCCGGCATGTCGCTCCGCCTGTCTGGCTCCGGCATGTCGCCCCCGCCCTGTAGCGCTTTCGTACTTAGTACTGTAACGTGCCTTACTGTACGCCGTACTAAGTACGGCAAGAGTTGGCCGTGTCTGCGGCCCGGGAGGAATGGTCATGGGACCAGAACGGCAGCACACGGCCATCGGCGAGGCGGCCCCGCCGGTGACGGCCGCGAGCACGATGCGCGCAGTCGTGCAGGACGGGTACGGCTCCGTCGGCGTCCTGGGCCTCACGCGGATCGCCCGGCCCGAGCCGGGCGCCGGCGAAGTGCTCTTGCAGGTGCACGCCGCCGGATTGGACCGGGGCCAGTGGCATCTGATGACGGGCCAGCCGTACCTGATGCGCCCGGTTACCGGTCTCCGCGGGCCGAAGAACCCGGTAATGGGGCTTGATGTGGCCGGCACGGTCGTGGCGGCAGGCCCGGCCGTGACCCGGTTCTCGGTGGGTGATGAGGTGTTCGGCTTCGGCAAGGGCACCTTCGCCGAGTACGCGGTGGCCCGCGAGGACAAGCTTGCTCCCAAGCCCCGGAACGTCAGCCTGACGCAGGCCGCGGTGGTGCCGGTGTCCGCGGTCACCGCCCTGCTGGCCCTGACCGACGTCGGCCACGTCAAGGCAGGGCAGAAAGTGCTGATCACTGGCGCGTCGGGCGGCGTCGGCAGCTACGCCGTGCAGTTGGCCGCCGCGTTCGAGGCGGAGGTCACCGGCGTGTGCAGCACCGCGAAAGCCGACTTCGTGCGCTCCCTCGGCGCCGCCCACGTCATCGACTACACCCAAGATGACTTCGCCGACAGCGGCCATTACGACCTGATCATCGACATCGCCGGAAACCCTGCCATCTCCCGGCTCCGCCACGCGCTCACCCATGCCGGGACCGCCGTCATCACCGGCGGCGAGCACGGCGGCAACTGGACCGGCATGGGCCGGCAGCTCCAGGCCCTGGCGCTCTCCCCGTTCCTGCGCCAGCGGCTGGCCATGGTCACCCCCCGGCAGCGCTCGGCCGACCTCGAACGGCTCACCGTCCTCATCGAGGCCGGCAAGGTAACCCCGAGCATCGGCGCGACCTACCCGCTGGACGAGGTCCCCGAAGCCATGCGCTACCTCGAATCCGGGGCAGCGCGAGGGAAGATCGCCATCGTCATCTAACTGGCCTCGATGTGACGAGATCAGGCCGGGGCGCGCGGGCGCTCTGCGCGGCTAGCCACGCTCACCTTGGGATTTGCGGGCCAGATCACGCGGGCGATGGCACGATGCAAGGGTGCGATCCGAAACGGTGGTAGCCGGGCAAGACCGCGTGGACGCGACAGCGCGCGCGGTGATCGAGTGCGCGGCCGATGCCATCGTGGCCTTCAGCGCCGAGCGGGCCGTGCTGCTGTGGAACCCGGCGGCCGAGCGGATGTTCGGCTGGAGCGCCGGGGAAGTCCTCGGTGCGGAACCGGCGCTGATCCCCGAAGAACTCAAGGCCGAGCACAACGCCGCCCTGGAACGGGTCCGCTCCGGCGGCCAGATCTCCTACGTGACCCGCCGCGCCCGCAAGGACGGCAAGCTGCTTGACCTGCGGATCGACGCGAGCGCGCTGCGGGACCGTTCCGGCGAGGTCATCGGCTGGGTGAACGTGTGCCACCGGACCGGCGAGGACGCCGCCGCCCGGCACCACGTGGCCGAGCGGGCCCGGGTGGTCCGCAAGCTCGGCGACGTGGTCGCCGACATGAACGCCCAGCGCGACCTGGAGGCCGTGCTGGACCGGATCGCCGCCAGCCTGTGCGACCTGACCGGTGCCGACGCCGGCGGTTTCGTGCTGATCGAGGACAACCGGGTGCGCCTGGTCAGCATGGACGGGCTGCCCGCCCGGCTCCGTGGCCGCACCTCCGACCTGCCCACCAGCATGGTCGGCCAGCTCATGCGGTCCGGGCGCAACGTGATGATGGCGACCGGTGAGTCCGGTGAGTTCGCCGACCTGATCTGGTCGGCGCTGCCCGGGCTGCACACGATCGCGCTGGCCCTGTCCCATGTCGGGGACCGCCCCTACGGCGCCCTGTACGCCCTCTACAGCGGCCGCAAGGTCGGGCACGTGGAACTTGAACTGCTGGAACTGCTCGCCGGGCACGCCGGGGTGGCGCTCACCAACGCGACCGCGTTCGAGGAACTGGTACGGCAGCGGGCCCACGAGCGCGCGGTGATCGACGCCAGCGCGGACGGCATCGCCGTGCTCGACGGCGCCGGGCTGATCCGGCAGTGGAATCCGGCGGCGGCCATGCTGACCGGGATGTCCGCCGAGGAGGTGACCGGAAAGCCGCCGCCGTTCCCGGTGCCAGAGCCCGGCGCACCCCGGGTCACCCACCGGCTGCCCACCGGCCGGTGGCTCGACGTTTTGTGTAATGAATTGAACGAGAAGGACGAGCGGGTCGTGGACTTCCGCGACGTCACCGCCGCCAAGGAACTCGAAGAGGCCAAGGACCTGTTCCTGGCCACCACCAGCCACGAGCTGCGCACCCCGATCACCGTGGTGCAGGGGTTCGCGAGCACGCTGGCCCAGCGCTGGGACAAGCTCACCGACGCCGAGCGCCGCGCCGCGGTGCAGACGATCGCCGAGCGGGCCGGCTCGCTGAGCCACCTGGTGGAGCAACTGCTGCTCGGCGCCCGCGCCGGAGCCGACCAGCTCACCGTGCGGAACGGCCCGTTGGACCTGGCGGCGCTGCTGCGCGGGACGGTGACCGCGTTCTTGTCGCTGTCGGACAAGCACACGCTGGTGGCCGAGATCCCCGCCGACCTGCCCCAGGCGAACGGGGACGCGATGGCCACCGACATCATGGTCGGCCAGTTGCTGGAGAACGCGTTCAAGTACTCACCGAACGGCGGCACGATCACCGTCGCCGCCAGGCCTGCCGGGGACTGGATCGAGGTCACCGTGGACGACGAGGGCATCGGCATCGCCCCGGGGGACCATGAGCGGATCTTCGAGCGGTTCGTCCAGGGCGAGACCGGCGACCGGCGCAGGTTCGGCGGCATCGGCCTGGGCCTGTACATCGTCCGCCAGCTTGCCCGGGCGCAGGACGGCGAGGTGGCGGCCGCCTCCCGGGCAGGCGGCGGGACCAGGATGAGCCTGCAACTGCGCCGCGCCGGCCCGCCCGGTCCCGCCTGATTCCCGCCTGCCGGCGGTTTTACCCGGAGTACCGCTCGGCCAGGGTCAGGCCGGCGGTGCTGGTCGCGAAGGCGCCGACGGCCACGCACTGCGCCGCCGAGGTGCAGTCGACCGCGTTGAGGGCGGTGAACACCGAGCCGGCCGGATTGGGGGTTGGCTGCACCGCCCAGGTGCTGCCGTTCCACCGCTCGGCCAGGCTGTTGGTCGGGTCACCCCCGCCGGCCACCGGTGACCAGTCGCCTGCGGCGACGCATACGGCCGCGGCCGGGCACGACACCCCGTTGAGCGTGGCCTGGCGGTTGCCTCGTGGCGGGGCCACCTGTTCCCGGGCCCAGGTACTCCCGTTGCCGGCCTCGGCCAGCGGTCCCTGGCCGGAGAAGCCGACCCAGAAGCCCACCGAAGTGCATGCCGTCGCGCTGCTGCAGGACACCGCGTTGTCCTCGTCCTGCATCTGGCTGCCCGGGTTGAGCTGATGCTGCATGGCCCAGGCTGTCCCGTTCCAGCGCATAGCGAACACCGACTGGGCGATGTCCGCGAAATCGAAGTCGCCGCCGGCCATGCACGCGCTGGCCGCCGTGCACGACACCGAAGTGAGCAAGCTGCCGTTGTCCGCGTGCGGGTTCGGCACCGGCACCTTCGTCCAGGCCGAGCCGTTCCACTGCTCCGCGAGGGGCTGGTACAGCACGGTGGGCGCCGGCTTGGCGAACCCGCCGACGGCCATGCACGAGCCGGGGGATGTGCAGGACACCGCGTCCAGCAGGGCGCCGCCCTTCCCCAGCGGCGGGGTGCGCTGGATCGCCCAGGTGCTGCCGTTCCATGCTTCGACGAGGGCCTGTCCGTTCGGGTCGGCGGTGCTGACCGAGAACCCGGTCGCGACACACCGGCGGGCGGTGGGGCAGGACAGGCCGGACAGGAAGTTGTTCCGCGCGCCGGGCATGGCAGGGATGGGCTGGAGCGCCCAGCCCGTGCCGTTCCACCGCTCGGCCAGCGGCAGGTAGCCGGACCCGGTGGTGTAGTCGCCGACCGCCTCACACAACCGGGGCCGCGCGCACGAGACCGCCAGCAGGCGCGAGTTCGTCGCTCCCGGCGGGTTGGGGCTGGGCTGAACCGACCAGCCGGAGGAGGCCTGCGCACCCGCCGGCGCGGCCGGGGCAACGCCCAGCGCCAGCGCCGCGAAGACGAAAGCCACCGCCCGGGACCGTGTCATGCCGCACCAGCCATCGTGAGGTGTTTCACGAAGAGTATTCCGGTTTGGGCGATCCCGGGAGGGCCCTGTCCAGGGCCGGCGCTGAGCCCGTTACTTGGGCTCGCGGACGCGCGGCTCGCCGCCGGTCGCGGCGAGGTAGGCGTCGACGATCTCCGGGACATTCTCCCCGGCCTGGACGATCTGGCCCTTCTCCAGCCAGATGACCTTGTTGCAGGTCTCCTCGATCTCGCCCAGGTTGTGCGCGACCAGGAACACCGTGCCGGCCTGCGCCCGCAACTCGTCGATGCGCCGGTGGCTCTTGATCCGGAACTCGGCGTCGCCGGTGGCCAGCGCCTCGTCCACGAGCAGGATGTCCTGGCTCTTGGCGGATGCGATGGCGAACCGCAGCCGGGACCCCATGCCGCTGGAGTAGGTCTTCATCGCAAGGTTGATGAAGTCGCCGACGCCGGAGAAGTCCACGATCGACTGGTAGCGCTCCTTGACCGTCTGCGGGCTCATGCCCATCGCCAGGCAGCCGAGCACGACGTTCTTCTCGCCGGTGAGGTTCTCCAGCAGGGCGGCGTTCACCCCGAGCAGCGCCGCGTGCCCCTGGGTGTAGACCATGCCCTGCTCGGCGGGCAGCAGCCCGGCGATCGCGCGCAGCAGGGTGGACTTGCCGGACCCGTTGCGCCCGATCACCCCGACCGCGTCGCCTTCGTAGGCCACGAACGACATGCCCCGGATGGCGTGCACCTCGCGGATCGACGGCCGCCGCTGCCGCCTCACCATGCGCAGCAGCGCGGTCGCCGCCGTGCCCTTGTCCGCACCCGAGCCGTACACCCGGTACACCACGTGCAGGTCGTCGACGACGACCATCGGCTCAGCCACGGCCGTACCTCGTCTCGGCCCACCAGAAGAAGAAGAAGCCGGCGACCGCCGCGACTACTGCCCACAGCGCCGCGTACCCCCACAGCGCGGACTGGCTGACGATCGGGTGGCAGTAGGAGCTGTAGTAGATGACCTTGTTCTGGAATGCGGCCTGCGTGATGTGGAACTTCACCGGGTTGCCGTACATCGCGCACTTCACCGCGTTGAACGGGTGGTAGCCCGGCATGCTGATCCGCTGGGCCGTCAGCAGGGAGTTCCTGATCAGCGTGATGTACACGGCCGCGGGGTTGATCTGCAGCAGGTAGGCCAGGTGCTTGTGGTAGTAAAGCGACTGGCCCGGGACCAGCGCGAGCGAGGTCGTGATGCTGAAGATCACGCCGGAGGCGTACATCCAGGTGCGGATGACGAACGGCAGCAACTGGCTGACGTCGTCGAAGCCGGAGCCCCAGCGCGCCAGGAGGAACGAGCACCCCACGTTGAACAGGGTCTGCAGCACCAGGATCGGCAGGATCAGGAACCAGTACCAGGTGAACGGCTCGCCGTAGGCGAGGATGATCACGAAAAGCACGGTGAACGAGAGCAGCAACTGCTGCAGTTCGATGATCACGTAGCCGAGCGGCAGGCAGCCGCGCGGGAACGGGAGCGCCCTGATCAGCGGCAGGTTGTCCCGCATCACCACCGACGAGGTGATGCAGGCACGCTGGGTGAAGTTGAACACGAAGATGCCGGTGACCAGGAACGTGATGTAGTCCGGCACGCCGCGGCTGACGTGGAGAAGCACGCCGAAGATCAGGAAGTAGACGGCCGCGTTCAGCAGCGGGGTCAGCACCTGCCAGAGCTGGCCGAGCCGCGCCTCGCTGTACATCGCCACGTTGCTCGCGGTGGCGAAGCCGGTGATGAACTGCCGCCGCTGCCACAGCATGCGCAGGTACTTCAGCGCGGGCGGCCGGGCGGAGGCCGGTTCGAGGTTGTGCCGCGTGGCGTACTCGCTCAGCCGCTCGCCGGCCGGGATCCCGCCGTCGGCCAGGTAGACCTCGGCCGGCTCGGCGGCGAGAGCGGTCGCGCTCGCCGATCCTGGGCCGGCCGGGCCGCCGTTGTCCGCCAGGCCGCCAGGGCCGCTCAGGCTACCCGGTTTGGACAGCCCGCCTGGCGCGCTCAGGCGTCCTCGGTTAGTCACAGCGGTGAGCCTATGGTCTGCGCGCGGGTGTGCCGGCCGAATCCGTAGTTGTATGGCGCAACTCTCACGTGTCGAAGGTACCACGGGCTGAGTTGTGGGGTACAACTATCTCTATGGATCCCGCATTGGGCGGCGTGGAGCTTGATCAGCTCCTCGGGCTGCTGCTGCGCATGCTGAGCCCAGGTGCCGTCCCGGCAGGCTCCCGGCCCGCCGGGGACGACCACGTGGCCGGCGCCGCTGCCGGACAGCGCCGTGCCGGGCAGCGCCGTGCCGGGCAGCGCCGTTCCGGGCAGCGCCGTGCCGGGCAGCGCCGTGCCGGGCAGCGCCACACCGGCCGGGCCGCCCGCCGTGTCGGCCTCGGAGGCGCGCGCGCTGACCGAACTGCTCGCGGCGCACGGCATTGCCCAGGGCCAGCTAGCAGCCCTGCTCGGCCTGGAGAAGAGCACGGTGAGCAGGCTGGCCGCGGGCCTGGAGGGCAAGGGCTGGATTCCGCCGGGGGCGGGACGAGCAGAACCACCGCTACGTCCGGCTGTATCTCACCCCGCAGGGCCGGGCGGTCGCCGACCGGCTGTGGCAGGCGTGGCAGTCACGCCAGGAGCGCATCCTCGCCGGGCTGACCGCCGAAGAACGGGCCGGCCTGGCCCTCGGCCTGCGTGGCGTGCTGCGCGGCCTCGCCGCCGAGGGCCTGCTCACCAGCCCCCCGCCCGCCAACGGCCAGCGCTGACCCGCCCGCACCTCCCGCCGCCCAGGACCGTTTGTCATGGGTGGCGCAACCACGACAAAAGCCTGGCGTGACTGTCCCATCAAACCGGACAATTAAGGCATCACCCGGCCGGTACTTCCGCTCCGGTATTCGTGATCATGACTTACGGGGTGCTATAGGCCCCCGTAAGTCATGATCACGAACGATCAAGATCGTGAACTGGTGGCACATCTTGATAGCGCCGCCAGAATGTAATGGTTGCGCCACCCATCACAATCACCCGCACGGCGCAGCAGGGCGATCGACCCTTTTGCAGCCCTATGTCCGCTTGTAGACCAGCACGGTGTCCTTGCCGTGGATCGGCTGGTACGGTAGGCGAAGTTGAAGCCGGTGTTATGCAGGAACGTGAGCAGGAACTTGCTGACGCTGCCGTTGCGCTTCCACACCACGGCCCAGCGGATGTTCATCCGGGCGGCGTCCGCCCGGGCGGCGGCCAGCACGCTTCGGGGTGAGGTACTCCGAGACCTTGTTCACCGCGACTACGGCACCGGGCAAGCGACAACGCCGGGACGGGTGGTAAGCAGAGTTCAGCGACCCCTGCTGCCCCGGCGCCCGCCACGGGCACTTCATCCGGCGACCTCGTGCTCCGCGTCGATCAGTGCCGCGTAGAACGGGTGGTGGTTGATCGCGTTGATGGTCGGCTTCGGCACCCGGGAGGTGTAGGCGATCGAGCGCGGGTGGCCGTCCTCGGTGGCCATCACCAGCGCCTGGGGGAAGAACGGCACCCCGTCGACCGGGATACCGCCGCGCAGCCCGAACGGCAGGTCGAGCACGATCGAGCCGGAGTGGTCGCGCAGGATGCCCCGGTCCACGCCCGGGTAGCTGACCGGGATCGTGCTCACCTTCCGTACGTCTCCGCTGTACGCCGGCATAGCCGGACTCGAGGATGGCGCCGACCGCTATCACGGCGAGCAACGGCTTCGCGTGGTACCGGCACCACTCGACCGCCGCCCCGGCGAGCAGCGCCGCGGGCAGCAGCCCGAGGATCGCCAGCCGGTCGGCTTCCCGGAAGCTGGACAGCCCCGGTAGCCGGACGAACCAGGTGTAGGGCATCAGGCCGGACACCCGCACCCCGTTCCACACCGACGGCAGCGGCAGGTACTGGGTCTTGCCGATCCACAGTGAGGTCCCCAGGGCGAGCGCCGCGCACCCGATCCACAGCGCGGCGAGCTGCCACGCAGACCGGCGCCGCCAGCTCGCCAGCAGGCCGAGGAGCGCGAGCACGGTCAGCGTGGTGCCGAACATCGGCATGCCCTCGTTGTCCCGGCCGTGCAGGAACGGGCTGGCCAAGGGGTCGAGCCCGAACGTGGTCACCCGTGGCGTGGGTGTGAACATCCCGGGCAGGCCGATGCCGTACTGCTTGTACGACACGGCCAGCAGCTTCGGCGCGATCGACAGGCCGCCGTGCGAGGCCACGACCTCCTGGAGCATGGCGATGATCTGCGGGCTGGCGATCACGGTGCCGGCCGCGCAGGCCAGCAGCACCGGCCACAGCCGCGCCCACCCGGGCCGGCGCAGCAGCCAGGGCAGCAGCACCAGCGCGACCACGATGGCCGCGAGTACCGCGGACTCCTGGTCGGTGAGCACCGCGATGCCCATGACCAGTCCCAGGATGATCGCCTGCCGCCGCCCGGGCTTGCGGCGCAGCCGCACCGACGCTTCCAGTGCCATCGGCAGGAACATGGCACCGAGCGCGATGTTCAGGTGGTACCAGTCCTGCTGGGTGAGCATGCAGGACAAGCCGAAGAACACCGCGGCACCGACCGCGCCGGTGGCCGAGCGCAGCCACAGCCGCGCCGCCCGGTACATCGCATAACAGAGCAGCCCGGGCAGGATCACGGTCCACAGGTTGTAGGAGAAGCCCGGGCCGAACGCCAGGGTGACCGGCGTGAACAGCACGCCGGGCAGCGGCATCACCGTGTGGAACCCGAGTTGCACCCCGACCGGCGCCGCCATCAGCGGGGTGAACCAGGGGTTGCCAAGATGGGTGACCTGGTGCGCGACCCACCAGAAGTCCCACACGTAGCTGGCCGGGTCCCTGGCGGCCGGTATCCGGCCGGCCAGGTTGGCCGCCAGCGGGATGGTCGCCAGTGCCCCGGCCACGATGAAGCACAGCAGGATGCCGATATGCCGGGCCACGGGACTACAGAAGGCCCGGCGCGCCCGCCCTGAGCCGGTCACCGCCTGCCGCGGGTGCGGCACGGCCGCACGGATCCGGGACGGACGCGCCCCGGCCGGGCCGGTTCCGTCTGCCCGGCCGCGCTTTCCGCCTGCTCTTGGGTCTGTCCCGTCGCCTCAGCAGCCTGCTCACCGGAGTCCAGTGTTCCCGCCGTCGCTGCCGCCGGGTGGCCAGACCGATCGGGGTCGGCCCGTCCCATCGATTCACCTCGTCCAGCATGTCAACTGGCCAGCGCCCATCGTGGGGCGCTGCGCTCATGGAGCCCTGGCATCCCGGCGAATCGCCCCCCGGCCCGAGGGCGCCACGGCGAACCCATGGTAGCGGCAATGGCGCACCAGACCCGGCAATACCAGACTCCCGTGACTCACTGCATCACGAAAACTCCGTTCCGTATCAATCTTTCTATACGATTGCGCAGTGTGATGCTTGAGGGACAGGTGTACGTTTCCGGGGCGAATGATCGGGGCATGTCCGGCTCATCAGAACAGTCCGCGGGACGGGCAACTGGAGGTGAGTCCATCGAGTGTCGTCCTACTCCCGTGGGCGCCCTCAAGTGTCGCGACCGCCCGCTGGCAACTGTCCGCTGACCTGCGCGAAGCCGGCCTGGTCACCACTGCGATAGGCGATGCGGCGCTGGTCTTGAGCGAACTTCTGAGCAACGCCATCCGGCACGCCAGGCCGCTGCCCGGCGCCCTGGTCCAGGTGTCGTGGGCGCTCTGCGAGGGGTCACTCACCGTATCCGTGCGCGACGGCGGCAGCCGTACCCGCCCGCACGCCGGCCATCCGTCGCCGTCCGCCGCGGGCGGGCGCGGCCTGGCCATCGTGGAGTGCCTCGCCAGCACCTGGGGCGTCCAGGACTCCATCGCAGGGGTGACGGTCTGGGCCGTTCTGCCCGCGCCGCCGTGCCGACGGCCCGGCCAGGTCAACGGCCATGCCCAGTCCGCCAGCGAGGCGTAATCCGCTGGCAAACCGGTGATACTCCCAGCGACGGGGTTGTAAGGCCACGGGCCCCGGCACGCAGAGCGGGGGTTTGCTTGTGGGCCACACGCATGGCGCCGACAGTGAGGTCGGACGCCTCAGGACCGTGCTAGCCCACCGTCCCGGTGCCGAGTTGCTGCGCATCACCCCCCGCACCAAGGACCGGTTGCTCTTCCCCGCGACTGCCCTGGGTGGCGCGGGCCCAGCAGGAGCACGACATCGCGGCGCAGTGCCTGCGCGACCGGGGCGTCGAGGTGCTCTACGTCATGGAACTGCTGCAGGACGTGATGGAGTACCCGACCGCCCGGGCCGAGGCGATCGTGGCCGTGCTCGGCGCCCAGCAACTCGGCGAGCGGCTCCGCGCCGACCTGGGCAGCCATCTGGCGGGCCTGGACCCCGAGGAGCTGGCTCACGTGCTGGTGACGGGGCTGTCCCGGGAGGAGTTCCGGCCGGGTCACGGCGTCGTGTTCGGGCTGATGGACCGGCACGACTTCGTGGTCCCGCCACTGCCCAACCTGATGTTCCTGCGCGACTCGCATCTGTGGATCGGCGCCGCGGTCGCGATGGCCAGCATCGAAGGGCCCAGGCGGCGCGAGGCGGCCCTGATCAGGACCCTGTACCGGCACCACCCGCGGTTCGCCGGGTCAGCCTGCGTCTACGGCCCGGAACAGGAGCCGCTCGATGCCGGCGACCTGCTCCAGCTCGCGCCGGGAGTGATCGCCGCGGGGATCGGCGAGCGGACCACGGCGGCCGGCGTGGAATGCCTCGCCAGCCGCCTGTTCCAGGCGGGCCTGGCCACCAGCGTGCTGGCCGTGCCGCTGCACCAGCTTCCCGAGGGCACCCGGCTGGACACCGTCTGCACCGTGATCGACCGGGACACGGTGCTGATGTTCCCCGCGCTCGGTTACGTCCTCCAGGCGCACGTCATCACCTGTGCCGACGGCGAGCTGCGGCTGTCGCGGCCGATGCCGTTCCTGGAGTCGGTGGCCCAGGCGATGGGCGTCGAGGCGCTGACCGTGATCAGCACCGGGGTGGACCCGCCCGCCGCGTCGCAGCGGCAGTGGGACGACGGCGGCAACGCACTGGCCGTGGACCGGCGGCTGATGCTCTGTTACGAGCGCAACGTGGAGACCAACGCCCGGCTGGAGGCGGCCGGCGTCGAAGTGATCAGGATCCCGGGCAGCGAACTCGGTGGCCGGGGCGGGCCGCGGGCGCTGTCCTGTCCGGTCAGCCGGGACAGCATGGCGGCGGTACCGGCGGCTGGCGCCCCGGCGCTGACCCTCGTTACCGGGGAGGGCGCCGCCTCGGCGGAGGAGACCGCCGCGGCGCCGGACACCGCTGTGGTGCCGGACATCGTGCCGCTGGCGCAGGCCGATGCCGAAACTGCCCACCTGGCCGGATTGTCTCAGGCCGCCGCCCGGGCGCGCTGATCCCGGCGCGGATCTCGTCCAGGAGGCACTTTAGCCGGGTGATCCATGAAAAGCCGGCCAGCTCACAGCGTGTCTTAAGCCACTCCTGAGCGGAGACTATGGTCGCCGGAGGCTGGGACCGGTAAGGTGCGGCACGTGGAGTTGAGGGTATCGAGCCGTTCCCAGGGGGATCACGTTGTCCTCGCCCTTGCGGGCGAGATCGACCTGTACACGGCGCCGAAGCTGCAGAGCGAACTCACGTCCGCCCTGGCAGGCGGCAAGGCGGCGCACATCGTGGTGGACATGTCCGCGGTCGAGTTCTGCGACTCCACCGGCATGAACGTGCTGCTGGCCGCGCACCGGCTGGCCACAGAGCGGGGCGGGGACCTGACCCTCGCCGCGCCGCGCGCGTCCGTGCGCAAGATCCTGGAGGTGACCGGCCTGGAGTCGGTGTTCACCATCCACGACGACGTCCCCGCGGTCACCGGCCAGTAGCGACCGATCTTTACCGCCCCCGGGCGCCGTGGGCGCCGGGCGCTCTAGTATCTCGCGCATGCCACCGAGCGGTGACGTCGCAGTCGTCATTCCAGCCAGGAACGAGTCCGACCGCATCGAGGCCACGGTGGCCGGCGCCGCCGGGCTGCCCGGGGTCGACCTGGTCATCGTGGTCGACGACGGCTCTGCCGACGACACCGCCGCGCGGGCCGGCCATGCCGGGGCCACGGTGCTGCGGCACAGCCGTAACCGGGGCAAGGCGGCGGCGATGGAGACCGGGGCCGAGGCCGTCCGGCTGCTGGAAGCCACCGACGCCCCGCCCGGCGCGCACCGCGCCAGGCATCTGCTGTTTCTGGACGCGGACCTGGGCGAAACCGCGAGCGCGGCAGGCCCGCTCGCCGAACCGGTGCGCGCGGGCGACGCCGACATGACGATCGCGGTCTTCACGCAGCGAGTCCGCCAGGGCGGGCACGGCCTGGTGGTCGGGCTGTCCGGCGCGGGCATCGAGCGGGCCACCGGCTGGCGGCCCGCCCAGCCGCTGAACGGGCAGCGCTGCCTGACCAGGGCCGCGTTCGAGGCCGCCCGGCCGCTCGCGGCCGGGTTCGGGGTGGAGACGGCGCTCACCATCGACCTGCTCCGGGCCGGGATGCGGGTAACCGAGGTCGAAGTGCCGCTCGCGCACCGGGCCACCGGGAACGACTGGGCATCCCAGCTGCACCGGGCCCGCCAGCTCGCCGACGTGGCCCGCGCGCTCGCGGCCAGGGAACCGGCGACCCGGGGGCTCACGGCCGGCCCGGGCAGGCGTGGTCCGGGCAGGCGCGGCCCGGGCAGGCTCCGTCCCGGGCGCCAGTGACATCCGGGCCGCGGGCAGGCCGGGCCACGCTGGTGGCCCGCCCCATGCCGCCGGTGGCCCGCCATCGCGCCGAACTCACCGGCAAGGCAGGCCTGGCCGCGAGCCTGGCCAGCGTCGTGCTCACGTTCGGCGTCGCGGCCGCCGGTCCTTCGGCGATGGAACCGGCCCTGCCCGGCAGCGCGGGCCAGCCGCCGTGGTCGTTTTACCTGCACCTGCCCGCCGGCCTGGCGATCGGGCTGGCCGCTGCGGCCCTGGCCTGCGGTTCCACGGGGCTTGGCCTGTGCCTGCACGCCGCCCGCCACGGCTGGGCGGTCTCCCCGCGCCTGGTGCTTGGCGCCGGCCTGATCGCGGCGGCGGCGCTCACCCTGGTTCCGCCGTTCGGCTCGGCAGACCATTTGAGCTACGCCGCATACGGCCGGATGGCCGTGACCGGCCACGACCCCTACACCACCACGCCCGCGATGCTGGCCAGGCTCGGTGACCCGGTCGCCCGGGCGGTGCAGGACTGGCGGCATTCCCCGTCGGTGTACGGCACCGTGGCGACCGGCCTCCAGGCGCTCGCCGCCGAGATCGGCGGCCGGTCCGCGCGCGGCGTCGTGTTCGTGCTGTCCCTGCTCAACCTGGCCGCGTTCGCCGGCACCGGCCTGCTCGCGCACCGGCTGGCCCGCGGCCACCGCCACCGGCAGATGCGGGCGGCGCTACTGTGGACCGCCAACCCGCTGCTCCTGCAGGTGCTCGTCGCGGGCGCGCACGTCGACGGGCTGGCGGTGTTCCTGGCTGTGTCCGCTCTGGGGCTGTTCTCTCTTTCGTTGCGCTACGCCGGCCGTGCCACCCTTACCCCCGCCGAAACTCTGGCCCCGGTCACCCCGGAACCTGTCCCGCCCTCTGCACCCACATCCGGTCGGCTACCGCGTTCCTTCCTGATCGCCGCCGGTGCCGGCGCCCTCGCCGGACTCGCCTTCGGGGTCAAGATCTCCCTAGTGCTGGTGCTAGCCGGGCTGATCCTCGCCGCCGCACTTGACCGCCGGGTCGCGCGACGCCCGTGGCCACGCGCTGGCGGCCGTTCGCCGTTCTGACCGCCGGGCTGCTCGCTGGCTTCGCGGTGATCGCCGCCGCTGCCTTCATCCCCTGGGGAACCCAGGCACTCGGGCCCGCGTTGCGTGCCGGGAGCTACGTCTCGATCGGCTCACCCTGGCGGCCGGTCAGATCCGCGCTCCGCCTCGTGCTGGGGGAAGCGACCGCGGACGACCTGGTCCGGGCCGGGGCAGTGATCCTCGCCGTGGCCTGTTTCGCACTGTTCGCCCGCCCACTGACCGCCCTGGCCCGCAATTGCCGGCGCAGCCCGGCGCTCGGCCTGGGTCGGCTGGTGGGTCACCTGGACGCGGAGTTCTGTCCGCGGCCAGGTGATCTGCCGGACGGCCCCAGACCCTCCGGGCAGACGCGCTCACACTGGCGGCTGCGAGCGTGTTCGCCGTGGTGTTCGCCTGGCTCGTGGCCTGGACCTACGTGCTGCCCTGGTACGACAGCCTGGCCTGGGCGCTGCTCGCCGTGCTGCCCTGGCTGCCATCGCCGTGGGCCGCGCTGGACTGGCTGGTACTGGCCCGCACGACCGTGCTCGCGTTCGGCTACCTGCCCGCCCGGGGCATCGCCCTGCCACCCGGGCTCATCTGGACGCGCACGGTCGTACGTTCCGGGGTCACCCCCGTGCTCCTGCTTGCCACGGCCGTGCTGCTCGTCGTGGTGCTGCGGCCTGGGCGCGGCGAGCGTATTGCACCCTGATTACTTACCATTTACAGAACCTGTACTCCGTGACGCCAGCCAATGCGTCTAACAAAGGGTGACCGAAACGGGGGAGGGCGGCCGATGAGCCGGTATCAGAAGCTGAGCAACCTGAGGTTAATGGCCGCACGGGGCGACTATCGCGGTGATCCTTGGTACGGCTGGGTGCGCGACCGCTCATCAGCCGGTGGCGGCCGGCGTTGCCGCAGCCACGGCCACGACCTCGGCTTCCCCTTCGCCTACCGCCACGCCGGCACCGGCGCGCCTCACGTTCACCGCCTCGGTGACCCGTAAGCATCCATTCGTCGGCAACAAGGCGGGCGTCTTCGTCTCCGCGATGCCGGGCGCGCGGATCACGGTTGTCGCGCACCTTGAGACCGGTGACCGCAAGAAGACAGCCCGCGCCGACGACTCCGGCCTGCATACCTTCTGGTTTCCGACCGGCAGCATCCCCTCCGGGTACCGGGTCGATGTGGACATCCGCGTCTCGGCGAACGGCCAGAGCCGCTCCAGCCGGACCTGGTTCACTCCGCACCTGCGGCCCCCGCCACCACCAGCGCCTGCCCCCACGGCAGCGCCTCCGGCAACGGCAGCGCCGCCGCCCGCGCCGTCTGGTTGCTTCCCCAAGGCCAGCACTGGCAACTGCTACGAGCCCGGCGAGTTCTGCCCGCATGCGGACGCTGGGATGAGGGGTGTCGCCGGGGACGGCAAGGACATCCTCTGCGAGGACAACAACGGCCTGCGCTGGGAACCGGTCTGACGGACGCTCCGCCTGGCCTCACCTGCCTGCAGGGAGCCAATCAGGAAGCCCAAGACGGTAGTCTTCGGTGGTCTCCGGTGCGGAACTGTGGGGTGTTGACGCAGGTCAAGCAGAGTGCCTGCCCTGGCAGGGAAGGGGCTGAAAGTGGCAGACCGTTACGCCTATCTGGGACCGGAGGGCACGTTCACCGAGGCGGCCCTCGCGGCATTCGACCCCGCCGTCCTGACGGGGGCGCTGTCGTGCGCGACGATCCAGGCCACGCTGGACGCGGTGCGCGGCGGGGAGGCGGACCGTGCGATCGTGCCGATCGAGAACTCGGTGGAGGGCGCGGTCAACGCCACCCTCGATGAACTCGCCACCGGCCCTGACATTGTCATCTGCGCGGAACTTCTGCTGCCGGTGACCTTCGCTCTGCTGGCCCGGCCGGGCACGTTGATCGGCGACGTCAAGACCGTCGGCGGGCATCCCCAGGCGCAGGCGCAGTGCCGCCGGTGGCTGGCGGAGAACCTGCCCGACGCCGAGTGGCTGCCCGCCTCGTCCAACGCCGAAGCGGCCAGGCAGGCCGCCGAAGGGATGATCGACGCGGCGCTGGCCGGGGCCTTCGCCGCCGACCGGTACGGCCTGACCGTGCTGGCCAGCGAGGTCAGCGATGTGGCCGACGCGGTCACCCGGTTCGTGGTGGTCGGCCGTCCCGGCCCGGTGCCCGGGGCGACCGGTGCCGACCGGACCTCGCTGGTGGCGTTCTTGCGCGAGGACCACCCTGGCGCCCTGATGGAACTGCTCACCGAGTTCGCGGTGCGCGGCATCAACCTGACCCGCATCGAGTCCCGCCCCACCGGCGATGGGCTCGGCAAGTACTGCTTCTCGATCGACTGCGAGGGCCATCTCGACGACGCCCGGGTCGGCGAGGCGCTGATGGGCCTGCGCCGGGTATGCGCCGACGTGAAGTTCCTCGGCAGCTACCCGCGCCACGACGGCGGCCGCGCGCAGGTCCGCCCGGGTACCTCGGACGCCGAGTTCGGCCAGGCGGCGGCCTGGCTGGGGCGGCTCAGATACGGCCGGGTGTAATCCGCTGGCCGCGTGGCCGGCTCGTTACAGGTACGGGCCGGACGTCCTTGGCGGTTGGCCACCCTCCTCGCCGGCCCCGGGGATCACGGTGCCCGGAGGCAGGGCGCGGCGCATCTGCTCAAGCTGCGCCCGCGCGGCCATCTGCTGGGCGAACAAGGTCGTCTGGATGCCGTGGAACAGGCCCTCCAGCCAGCCGACGAGCTGAGCCTGGGCGACGCGGAGCTCTGCCTCGCTCGGCGCTTCGTCCTCGGTGAACGGCAGGGACAGCCGTTCGAGTTCCTCGGAGAGCTCCGGGGCCAGGCCCGACTCCAGTTCCTTCACCGATCGCTCGTGAATCTGCCGCAGCCGCACCCTGCTCTTCTCGTCCAGCGGGGAGGAACGGACCTCCTCGAGAAGCTGCCTGATCATGCTGCCGATCCGCATGACCTTGGCGGGCTGCTCGACCATGTCGACGAGCGGGCGCTCTCGCTCCTGGTCGCTGTCCTCGCCGATCGCCATGCCGTCCGGCCCGACTATGACCACCCTGCCGGGCGGCATCCCGTTCCGGTCGGTCGGCTCGCTGCCACTCTGCTCCGTCATGGCTCCTAGTCTGTCCCCTTGCATGGAATGTCATTGCCACGGGTCCCCACCAGGCCACCCTCGTGCGTGTGCGCGAGAACTAGTCATCGCGCAGACGGCGGTGTCAGGAGCCGCACATGGCTGATTTCAAGCCCAAGGCCGGCGATCCGTTGCACGAGCCCGGAGAGGGCAGCCTGGTCGGGTAGCTCGGCGCGGAGGGTGGTTGTGTCCGGGCCCGTGGTGACTTTGCAGTCGTCGAATTGTGCGCACAGCGTTCTGTCTGCCTGGCCGGTGAAAGTGATCTCGTAGCTGTATGGCGGCACTGGGCTTGGCCTCGTAGTCGATGGTTGACGGTGGCTGCCAGCGTGCCTGGCGGCGGGGGCTGGGGCGTCACCCGATTCCGGGTGATCACGCGCTGTGACAGCCGCGGCCTGGTCGGCTGCCAGGGCCGGTGCACCTCCGTGCGACACAGACGCTCGTGACCTTGGGAACGGCCGTTAGGCCCCCAGCGTCTCCATGCGGCACTGCGACCGCATTGGCCTTGTTCTCGCGCTCACCGACGGTAAGATCATGTGATCGCACGGGAAATGGCCTTCATGCCGTTCCCCTGACCGCTCAGCCTGGGGCGGTTGCGTACGGGAGGCCGAGGCCGAATGTCGGAAGCGACAGTGACGGCTGAGCCTGGCCCGCGTAGTCCCCGGTTTCCGTCCTCGAAGTTCCGTGCCTCCAAGGTGGTGCCGGGGCTGGTGCGCCGGTCACGGTTGCTCGACCTGCTGGACCGGGGAGAACAGGTTCGCCTCGCCTTGGTGGTGGGCCCGGCGGGGGCTGGCAAGACGATGCTCCTCGCCGACTGGCTGGCGGCGCGCCCGGAGCGGCCATCGGCGTGGCTGAGCTGCGATGCGGCCGACGCGGATCCGACCCGGTTCGTCGCGGCCATCATCGAGGCCGCGCGTTATGGCTTTGATCAGCCAGGGATTGGCGAGGATGCCCGCCAGCTGATGAGTCTCGATGGTGAGGTATCGGCCGATGCGGTTGCGGCTCTGGCTGACGACCTGGATGCGCCGGATGGGATGCGGGTACTGGTTATTGATGACTTTCACCTTGCCGGTGCGGCCGGCGCCGATGCGCTGCGCTGGCTGGTGGAGTATCACCCGCCGTCGCTGCAGTTGGTTGTGGCTAGCCGGGTTGACCCGCCGCTGAGGGTGCACCGGATGCGGGCACATCAGGATCTGGTCGAGCTGCGGGACGCGGACCTGGCCTTCTCGGAGGAGGAGACCAGGAGTTTTCTTGCCGGGTTTGGCGTGCGGCTGGGCGACCCAGAGCTGGCCCTGGTTTACCAGCGCAGCGAGGGGTGGGCGGCCGGGTTGCAGATGGCGGCGCTGTCGATCCATGGTTCGGCCGATCCGGCCCTGGCGGCGGGCCGGGTGCAACTGGGCCGCCATGCCGTCGCCGGGTACTTCTTGGAGGAGGTACTGTCCCTCCAGCCGCCAGAGGTCGTCGAGTTCATGCTGGCCACCTCGGTCCTGGATGAACTGTCGGTGCCCGCTTGCACTGCGATATGCGGCCAGGGATCCGCGAAGATGCTCGAGTTCCTTCACGGCGCGCACATGTTCGTGGCGATCGTGGATGAGCAGGCGGGCACCTACCGCTATCACCAGTTGATCAGGGAAGTTCTCCAGACCGAATTGCATGCCCGGGACCCGGTGCGGGAGAAGCGGCTGCATGAGGCCGCCGCGCGCTACCTGATGGAGGCTGGTCAGACTGGCGCGGCAGCGCGGCATTTGCTGGCTGCCGGTGAACAGGCCGTGGCCGTCAGCCTGCTCAGTGAGGGTGTCGTGCGCGACGTGCTGACCAACCCGACCGTTGGCAGCGCGCTTGACCTTGACGAGATCCGGCCTGAGCTGTTCGCGGACGCGCCCGAGTTCCTGTTGCCCTTGGCGGCCGAGCTGCTGTGGCGGGGGGCGTTCGAGCGAGGGTCGCGGGCTGTCATGGTGGCCCGGCAGTGCCGTATCGACCCGGGCCGGCAACCCGGGCTGGCTGTGAGGCTGGCGCTGGTGAACATGCTTTATTGCACGTTCATCGGCCAGTTCGACGAGGCGCTGGCGCACAGGGAATGGGCGCGGCCGGTCGAAGCCACTTCCGAGGGCGTCAGCGACTGGATCGTGACGCTCGACACCTTGGCCATGTACTGCCACACCTACCTGGGCCACTTCAGCGAAGCGCGGCAGCTCGCCGAGGCCCTCACCTCGGCTCAGGTGAGCGCTCCGCTGACCGAGGTTCTCTGCCCCGGAGTGATCAGCCAGGCCGCCTTCCTCGAAGGGGCCCTGGACGAGGCTGGCACCCTGGCCGCCAGCTCCCTCACCGCAGCTCGCCGCCTCCACTTCGACCGCCACTACTTCAACTTCCACACGCTGCGGACCACGGCCCTGCTCGCGCTGGAGCGAGGCGATCTGGCCGCGGCCGCCGAACCGGTGGAACGCGCGCTGGAGATGGTGGGCGGCGCCCGGCCTGCTTTCAACTACCTTGCCCAGCTGGACCGGGCCCGGATCTGGGCGACAGGCGGCAACCTCGACGAAGCCCTTGCCTCGCTGCCCGCGGCGCGGTCGGCGCTCAAGAGCGACCACTCAGCCCTGCTGCCCATGGCCGACGAGCTCGAAGCCCGCCTGCGCCTGGGTCTTGGCGACCAGAACGGCGCCACGAGCCTCACCGGGCGACTGCCCGATGACCGGCGCATCCTCATGTCAGCCGCCATTGCTCTCGCCGCTGGGAACCCCCAAGAAGCGGCCCAAGCCCTGAGCGGCGCCCCGGCCGAGGGAGCCACGATCAGGGCCGATCTGGAGCTGCGGCTGCTGCGCGCGAGCGTCGCCATCAGCCAAGCCTCACCCCACGCACCTGCCCTGGTCAGACAGGCCCTGGCCGTGGCCGAGCGTCACGGTTTCGTCCAAACCGTCGTGGACACAGCTCCCCAGCTGGTGGACCACGTGATAGCCAACTCGCATCTTTACCCCCGGACCAGGCAAAGGGCTGCGCTGATCAACGCCGGTCTCAAAGCGCGCAAGCGCGCCGCGCCCGCTTCCCGGCCAAGCCAGCTCCCTGATCCGCTGACCGGTGCCGAGATACGCGTGCTGGAAAAACTGTCGGAACGGCTCACATACACCGAAATAGCCACGGAACTGTTTCTGTCGCTCAATACCGTGAAAACACACCTGCGCCACGCCTATATGAAGCTCGGTGCCACCTCCCGTTCGTCCGCGATCAAGCGCGCGGCGTCGCTAGGTATTCTGTGATCTAGCGCCTCCGTGCCCGCTGTCTACCCAGCGAACGACGACGCTGGCAGGCCTGCCGCCCCGGGACGGCAGACGAACGTCGCCCCTGCATGCGGTTGCCTCTTTAGCTGGCCCGGGCTCAGCCGGTAGGCAGCCGAGGTCACATACAGGTCCGCTAGATCCGGGCCGCCGAAGGCGCAGCTCGTTACCTGGGTAACCGGACAGAGGACTTCGCCCAGTTGCTCACCGGCCGGTGAAAAGCAGCGGACCGCTGCGCCGCCAAAGCACGCAACCCACAGGTTGCCCTCATCGTCGGCGGTCATCCCGTCGGGTATCCCGTGCGTGCGGTCGATAGTGACCAGGCGTCTCCGGTTACCGGCTGAGCCGGTGCGGGCGTCATAGTCGAAGACATCGACACCCTGGGTGGCCGAGTCGATGAAGTACATCCGGCTGCCGTCGGGGCTCCACGCGATGCCGTTCGATTGCGTCACGTCGCGGGCTATTTGCTCGAATGACCAGTCCGGTTCCACACGGTAGAGGGCCGCGGAACGTGGCGAGAAATCAAACGCCGTTGTCCCGGCGAACAGCCGCCCGGCAGGATCGCACTTCGCATCGTTCATCCGGTTGCCGGAGATTTCACGCTCGACTGGCGCGGTAATCTCGAATCCCTCTCCGGTATCTGAGGCCACGGCGATACCGTCGCGTACGGCAAGCACCAGCCCGCCACCGCGCCGGGGAACAACCGCGCCTACCTCTTGGCCAACGGAGAAGGAACCCAGCGCCATCCCGGACTGGTCATAACGGAAGACCACACCGCCGGTCAAGTCAACGAACAACAGCGACTTAGCCCGCTCGTCCCAATGCGGCGCCTCGCCCACATCGGCACGGAGGTCGGCAAATACCTCAACACTCACACTCGCCGAGCGGGCCACCTACTACCTTGCCTTCGGAACATTCAATAAATCCGGGAGCGCCTAACGCGGGCGCCTTCGCCATTCCAATCTCCCGAAGGGGAGCTTCCTCAACCGTTCTGCCACCAGACCGGCCTACGCCACTGGCAGCCTACAGCGGGTCCAGGGTCTGGGTAGTCACCCGATTTCGGGTGATTACCCAGACCCCAGCCCACAGGGCTGCCCATTCCGGCTGGCCTCTCCTAGTCCATCACTAGTCAAGATCATGCGGATCACCGGCCTGGACCACAGGTTCCGCACCTCCCAAGCGCCCGCGCCCCCTCGCTAACGTCGTGGTGAGTTGGGGGCTCAGGTGACGAGCAGGATCTTGCCGACGTGGGTGCCGTCTTCGATCAGGCGGTGCGCCTGTGCCGCCTCGGCAAGCGGCAGCGTCCGCTCGATCACCGGTACCACCTGCCCGGCGGCCACGAGGGGCCACACCTGCTCCCTGACGTCGGTGACGACGACCGACTTCTCCGCCACGGGGCGGGCCCGCAGCGTCGAGGCGAAGATGCTGATGCGCTTGTACATCAAGGTGCCGAGGTTGATCTCAGCGCGCGCCCCGCCCCGCGTCGAGATCTGCAGCAGGCGGCCGCCGGTGGCCAGCGCGTCCACGTTCTTTTCCAGGTACGGGGCACCGATGATGTCGAGGATCACGTCCGCGCCGCGGCCGCCGGTGAACTCCTTGACCGCTGCTACGAAGTCGTCGTCGCGGTAGGAGATCGCGAGGTCCGCGCCAAGTTCGCGGCACCGCTCCATCTTTTCCGGACTGCCCGCGGTGCAGGCCACGATCGCGCCGCGCGCCTTCGCGAGCTGGATCGCCATGCTGCCGATCCCGCCCGCGCCTCCATGAACCAGCAGGACCTCCCCGGGCGCCAGCCTGGCCTGCCCGAAGACGCTCGCGTTCACCGTGCACGCCACCTCAGGCAGCGCGGCGGCGGCGGTCAGGCTCATCCCGTCCGGGATGGGCAGCAACTGCCCGGCGGGCACGGCCACCAGTTCCGCGTAGCCGCCGCCGGCCATCAGGGCACAGACGCTGTCGCCCTCCTGCCAGCCGGACACCCCGGGCCCGACCCCGGCGATCCGGCCGGAGCACTCCAGGCCCGGATACGCCGAAGCGCCAGGTGGCGGCGGGTAGAAGCCCTGCCGCTGCATGACATCCGCGGGGTTGACCCCGGCCGCGGTGACCTCGACCAGGACCTCGCCCTCGCCGGGGACCGGGTCTGGCACGTCCTCCAGGTTGAGCACCTCGGGCCCACCAGGGCTGGTGATGACGACAGCTTGCACGGGCAGCTCCAGAAAACCGGGGCATAGCTGGGTATGCCATTCAGAAGTGGTGACCTAGGCTCGGCGTGAGGCAGCTACCGGGCATTGCCAGGCACATCGATTCTCTTACGGATGAGAGCCAGGGGTGAACGGCCTTGGACAATAGCGAGCAGGACCAGCCTGCCGAGTCCGGGCCTGCCCGGCCCAGGTCGGTCTGGGCGGACATGGTCATGTCCGGGCCGGACGATCGGGGAAGAGCCGGAACCAGAACCCGAGCCAGCGGCGGAGCCCGGTCCGGGACCGGCGCCCGAGCCGAGCGCGGGTCACGCGGAACCAGGTGACCAGGGCTCGCCGGAGGGTGTGCCCAGTTGGCCGGCGTCCGGGCTGCCCCCGTCTTTCGGGCAGCGCTCCACCGAAGGAGAACGGCCCCCGGTCGTGCCGCCAGGACCTGGCTCGGGGTATGGCGGATACCGCCCGTTAGGTTCCCTGCCGCCAAGTGGCCCGCCGCCGGGAAGCCCGGGTGGCCGGTGGGTGGAGCCGGGGAACGGCTGGGACGAGTCCGGTGGCCAGGACGAGCCAGGCGGCCGGCCGGAACCGGACGGCGGCCACGGTCCGGGACCCGGTGCCGAGGCCGATCCCCAGGCCGCGTTCGGACCATGGGAAACGTACGAGACCGCGGAAGGCTACGGCTGGAGCGGCGGTTACGGCGTGGTACCGGAGCAGAGCGTGGGTGCAGTCCTACGACGACCCGGCGGAGCCTGCCCACGACGCGGCACGCGGCGGTGCACCCCGCCGGCGGTGCACCCCTAGCCAGCGGTGCGTACGAGGCCGACGGCGCGGACCCGGCCGGCGGCGCGCCGACCGGACAGGGAGCACACGCCGTCCCGGGAGCACACGCCGGCCCGGAAGCGTACGCCGGTTACGGGACCGTGGCGCCAGAACCGGAGGCGCCGCCCGAGCACGGGGAACCGCCTCGGTGGCAGGCCGAGTCCGCGGACAGCCTGACCGCGGACCTGCTGCTGCCCGGGCGGCACGCCGCGCCGCCTCCGGCTGGCGCCGTGCCCTCTACCAGGTCACCGGCGGCCTGGTGCGGGCCCCCCAGTCCGCCGCTGACCGGCGCCGCAAGGATCTGGTGCAGCGGGCCAGGACCCCGGTCTCCGGCGGTCATCACCGGGTGGCCGTGCTGAGCCTCAAGGGCGGCGTGGGCAAGACGACCACCACGGTCGGCCTCGGCTCCACGCTGGCCTCGCTGCGGGGTGACAGGGTGATCGCCGTCGACGCCAACCCCGACCGCGGCACCCTGTCCGACAAGCTCCGGCTGGAAACGGCGGCCACGGTCCGGGACCTGCTCAACGAGGAAGACCACATCCGCCGGTACGCCGACGTGCGCGCCTACACCACCCAATCGCCGAGCGGCCTCGAAGTGCTGGCCTCCGACCGCGACCCGACCGTGTCCGTGGCATTCAGCGACCAGGACTACGTGGACGTAGCGCGGGTGCTTGAGCACTACTACTCGGTCAGCATCACCGACTGCGGTACCGGCCTGCTGCATTCCGCCATGGCCGGGGTGCTCCGGCTGGCCGACCAGATCGTGCTGGTCAGCTCCCCCTCGGTGGACGGGGCCCGCAGCGCCAGCGCGACCCTGGACTGGCTGGCCGCGCACAACTACGGGGACCTGGTCCGCGGCGCGGTCGTCGTGCTCTCCGCGATCCGGCCAAGGAGCAAGAGCGCGGTGGACCTGGCCCGGCTGGAGCAGCATTTCGCGGCGCGCTGCCGGGCGGTGGTGCGGATTCCCTACGACGCTCACCTCGAAGAGGGCGCGGAGGTGGACCTGACCCAGCTCAGCCGGGCGACGGCGGACGCCTACGTGGTGCTGGCGGCCGAGGTGGGCGACGGTTTCTCCTGGCCCCGGCATTGACCGGCATGCCGCACCGGCGAGAGCGCACTCCGGGCAAGATGCATAAGACTTTGATATAAATATCCTATGGATATGGTGGACGAGGCGCGGCACGTGGCGGAGCAGACACCCGAGCCTGGCCTGGCTACCGCGGTGACCACCGCGCTTGAACGCCTCATCGGGCTGTTCCGGTCGCTCAGCCCTCCGGACGGGCTGTCCCTGACGGCCGCGGCGACGCTGACGACGTTGGAGCGGTCCGGGCCTAGCCGCCTCACCGCGCTCGCGGCCTACGAGGGTGTGACCCAGCCCGCGATGACCCAACTGGTGGATCGCTTGCAGGGGATGAGCTTGCTCGAGCGGATGCCCGATCGGGCGGACGGTCGCGTGGTGCAGGTCTGCATCACCGACGAGGGCCGGGCCTTGCTGGCGCGCCGCCGGGCGGTGCGCGCCGAACGCGTCGCCGGACTGCTGGCGCGGCTGAGCCCCGGCGAGCAGGCCCTGCTCACCGCGGCGCTGCCGGCCATGGAGGCGCTGGCGAACGTACAGCGCACCGAGGGCCGGCCAGGGCCGGGCAGGCCTTCGTAGCGCGGCACCGGCCGGCCAAGCCCGGCACCGGGCGGACAAGCCCGGCACCAGACCCGCAAGCCCAGGCATTCTCTTTCCTCATTGCGAAACGGAGCATCGTCATGAGTGGCGCACCTGCCGCCAGTCCCTTCAAGCAGCCGAAAGCCGTGTTCGCGGTCGCGTTCGCGTGCGTGGTGTCGTTCATGGGGATCGGGCTGGTGGACCCGATCCTGCCCGCGATCTCCCATGAACTGAACGCCTCGCCGAGCGAGGTGACCCTGCTGTTCACCAGCTACCTGGTGGTCACGGCGGTGGCGATGCTGATCACCAACTGGGTGTCCAGCCGGCTGGGGGCCAAGCAGACGCTGATCGCCGGGCTGATCCTGATCGTGGTGTTCAGCGCGCTGGCCGGGGCCGCGCCCAGCATCGGCGGGATCATCGGCTTCCGGGCCGGCTGGGGCGTGGGCAACGCGCTGTTCATCGCCACCTCGCTGGCCGTCATCGTCGCCTCTGCCAGCGGCGGGTTCGCCGGGGCCATCGTCTTGTACGAGACGGCCCTCGGCGTGGGCATCGCCACCGGCCCACTGCTGGGCGGCGCACTTGGCGAGGTGAGCTGGCGGGGCCCGTTCTACGGCGTGGCCGCGCTCATGGCCATCGCGCTGATCGCGACCGTGGTGCTGGTCGAGAAGACACCGAAGCCGCCGCAGAAGACCGGGCTGTCCGCACCGCTGCGGGCGCTGCGGCACCGTGGCCTGCTGACCCTGTCGCTGACCGCGCTCTGTTACAACTGGGGGTTCTTCACCGTCCTCGGGTACGCGCCGTTCCCCATGGACCTGAGCCCGATCAAGCTGGGCCTGGTCTTCACCGGGTGGGGCATGCTTGTCGCGATCTTCGCCGTGTTCGGGGCGCCCCGGCTGCAGGAACGGCTCGGCCTGGCCAGGGCCATGTACATCAACCTGGCCGCGTTCGCCGCGGTCGTGCTGGTCATCGCGGTCTGGACCACGGACCGCGCGGTGCTGATCCCCGCGGTGATCGTGTCGGGGATCTTCATCGGGGTCAACAACACCATCACCACCCAGGCCGTGATGACCGTATCCCCGGTGGAACGGCCGGTGGCCTCGGCCTCCTACAGCTTCGTCCGGTTCATCGGCGGCGGCCTGGCCCCCTACGCGGCGGGCAGGCTGGTCCTCGCCGCGGGCATCCACGTCCCGTTCTTCATCGCCTCAGGCGCCATCGTCGCAGGCATCGCGATCCTCGCCACCGCGCACCGCCTGCTCGGCGAGGCGGAACGCGTCCAGGCACAGCAGGTCACCGCCACCGTGGAAGGGCAGCCGGCCGGCGCATTGATTCCAGTCCCAGCAGCCGGGACGATCAGCCGTGCCCGGCCCGGCACCGGCGTGATCGTGGCCGCCATCGATAACTCCACAGGCGGCCGGCCTGGTCACCGACGCCGCGGCCCGGCTGGCGGCCATGCATGACCGCGTGGTGCACGTGGTCCACGCCCAGGAGGGCGCCACCGCGGGCGACGCCGGAATCGACGCCGAGGACCTCGACGCCGCCTGCGCGGTCGTCCGCCAGCACCTGGAGCGGCTCACCGCCAGGCACGTCCCCGCCGAGGGCCAGGTCCTGCTGCACGCCGCCGACCACGGCACCGCCGGGCGGCTCGTGGCCGAGTACGCCAACGACGTCGGGGCGGTGGCCATCGTGCTCGGCGCGCCGACGCACGGCGGGCTGCCCGCCCTGATGGACGCCAGCGCCAGCCGGGAACTGTGGCGGCACACCCGCAGCAACGTCGTGATCGTCAACCCGCAGGCCCCGGTGCCACCGGCCACGGCGCGCCTGCCCGCGCACGCCGGCGCTGGCTGACCCGTCGGTCAGGACCGGAACTGCTCCACCATGAGATCGGCGCTGCCGACGAAGATGTCTTCGGGCTCGAGGCGCATGAGATCGTCCCGGGTCCAGTTGCGATGCAGGTCGGAGGCAAGACGGTGCGCGTGCCTGAGCCGGGCGCGCTCCAGCTCGTTGCGCACGCTGCGGGCGTTGGCGAACCGCGGCTGTTCCTTCCGGTGGGTCAGGTAGTCGCGGAAGGCCCGCTCCGCGTCCTCGGAGAGGTAGTAGCGGGAATGCTGCAGCATCATCTGGCCGATGGCGGCCAGCTCGTCAAGCTCGTAGGCGGCGAAATCCAGATGGTGGGCGATCCGTGAGCTCATCCCGGGGTTGACGCCGAAGAACTCGTCCATCCGGTCCTTGTATCCGGCAAGGATAACCACGAGCTGTTCCCGCTCGTTCTCCATCACCTGGAGCAGGATGTCGATCACTTCCTGGCCGTAGTCCAGGGAGTCCCCGGCCCGGTAGAGGTAGTAGGCCTCGTCGATGAACAGGACGCCGCCCATCGCCTTTTCCAGGACCCGCTTCGTCCGCGGCGCCGTCTGCCCGACGTACTGGCCCACCAGGTCGTCCCGCATCGCGTGGACGAGGTGGCCCTGTTCCAGGTAGCCGAGCCGGTACAGCAGATCGGCCATCCGCAGGGCCACGGTGGTCTTGCCGGTGCCGGGCGGGCCGGTGAAGCACATGTGCATGTTCGGCCGGGGTGCCTGCAGGCCGAACCTCTGCCGCGCCCGGTCGACCAGGAGCAGCGCCGCGATCTCCTGGACCTTCTTCTTGATCGGAACGAGCCCGACCAGGTCTTTGTCGAGGGCGGTGAAAACCTCGTCGATGTCCGCCGCTGCGCGCTCGGCGGCGAAGCTGATCGTCGCGTCCGGAGGCAGCAGGCCGGCCCGCTGATCACGCTTCCGCGACCGCCGGCCACGCTCCTGCGGCCGCTTATCGCGGCTCCCCTGCCGCCCGCGCTGGGGTGGCGCGGTCCCCTTGCGGCTCTTCTTCGTGAGGAGACCGGGGGGAGTCCACGTCGAGCCATCTCTAGGCTCCAGGGTCGCCCGGAGTCCCATGACCCCCATCGTTAGCACCATGATGAAGGCAGCAACAGAAACGAGCGTGATGAGAATGATGAGGATGCCCATGAGTTGTCACTCGGCGTAGTGCCCGGTTACCCCTCCCCGTTTCGCGCGATTCTCACTGACAGTACCTGACGGGCGTTACGGCGCCAGTCGGCCGGTTGCGGGCCATATGGCAAGCTGGTGCCCACCAGAGCTAGCCCGTGCGCGGCACGCCGGGCCAGGGAGGTAGCGATGTCGGTCATCGTGGTTACCAGGCTCCGGCTCAGGGATCCGGCCTTCTTCGACGAGTTCTTCGCGAGCGCCGTGGCCGTGGTGGAGCAGGCCCAGGGTACGGAGGGCAACCTCGGCGCGGATGTGCTCGCCGAGGCGAACAACACCTACTGGACCCGCACCGCCTGGCAGGGCCGCGCCGCGATGGACAGCTTCGTCGGCACCGAACCGCACCTGAGCACGATGGACCGCATCGACGACTGGTGCGACGAGGCCACCTTCGTCGACTGGGAGCAACCGGGCGCCGATGCGCCGGACTGGCAGGACGGCTACCGGCGCATCGTTGCCGACGGCCAGGTGGCCCGGCTCACGCACGGGACGGATGCCCATCGGACCCGTGACTTCCCGGCCCCTGTCGTGCCCTGAGCTGCCGTGCTGTCTCAGGTGCGGTACCGCAGGGTTGTCGTCAAGCTCAGCGGGGAGGCGCTGGCCGGGACGGCGGGAAGCGGCGTGGATCCGGCCAGCCTGGCCCACGTCGCACAGGAGATTCTCGCCGTGCACGATCTCGGCGTGCAGATAGCCGTGGTCGTGGGCGGTGGCAACTACTTCCGTGGCCGGATGGCTGAGGGATGGGGGATCAGCCGGGCCGAGGCGGACAACATCGGGATGCTCGGCACGGTGATGAACGCACTGATGCTCCGTGGCGTGCTCACCGCCAGCGGCGGCGGCGACGTGCGGGTGATGACCGCCATCCCGATCCAGAGCGTGGCGGAGCCATTCATCAGGCTCCGGGCCCTGCACCATCTCGACCGTGGGCTGATCGTGCTGCTGGCGGGCGGCATCGGGCAGCCGTACGTGACCACCGACTATCCGGCCGTGCAGCGCGCGCTTGAACTGGACGCCGATGCCCTCCTGGTCGCCAAGCACGGGGTGGATGGCGTCTACGACAGCGACCCGCGGGTCAACCCGGCCGCCACGCGCTACACGCGGCTCACCTATGACGAGGCGCTGGCCGCCCGGGTGCGGGTCATGGACACCAGCGCCTTCGTCCTCGCCAGCGAGCAAGCCCTCACGATGCACATTTTCGACGTCGCCGCCGTCGGGGTGATGCGGCGCATCTGTGCGGGCGACGACCTCGGCACCCGGATCAGCGCCAAGAAGTAGCCACCCGGGCGGCTTCGGGCCCCGCGCGGCTGTCGGTGGCCGGGGCTACCGTGGGCAGGCACGTGACCGCAGGTAAGTAAGGGGACGTCATGACCACCCTGGAGAACCGGCCCAACACCGCGCTCCTCGTCGTCGACGTGCAGAACGGCGTCGTCGCGGAGGCGCACGAGCGCGACGCGGTCGTCGCGAACGTCGGCAGCCTTGTCGACAAGGCCCGGCGGGAGCAGGTCCCCGTGGTGTGGGTCCAGCACTTCGACGAGGATCTTTCCCGGGGAAGCGAGGACTGGCGGATCGTCCCCGAACTGGCCCCGGACGGCGCCGAGTCGCTGGTCGAGAAGAGCTACGGCGACTCCTTCGAGGACACCGACCTGGAGACCGTGCTGTCGGGCCTGCGGGTCGGGCGGCTCATCGTGGTCGGCGCGGAGACCGACGCGTGCATCCGCTCGACGCTCCACGGTGCGTTCGCCAGGGGTTATGACGCGACCCTGGTCAGCGACGCCCACACGACCGGGGACCGGACGGAATGGGGAGCGCCGCCGCCGGACCAGGTGATCGCGCACACCAACCTGTACTGGACCTACCAGACCGCGCCGGGGCGGACGGCCGGGACGGTTGAGACCGGGGGCGTCGACTTCGGCGGCGCGTCCTAGCCTCGGCCGGCCACCGGGCGGCATGTCACATCGGCGGTCAGCCGCCGGGCGGCACGTCTTGCTGCCGGCCGTCGGTCATCGGCGGCTCAGCAGCCGTCGTATGGCGCCCAGGGGGAAGTGCCGGCCTCGGCGTACAGCTTGGCGAAGGCGGCCTCCTGCACGCTGACCGGCGCGGTCTGTGCACCGCCTGGGTAGGCGGAGGCGTAGCCCAGGCCAGCCCAGGTGGAGGGCAGGAACTGGAACAGCCCACCGGCGCCGCTTCCGGGGTTCACCGCTCGCGGGTTGCCCCCGGACTCGCGGGAGATGACGCAGGCCTCGAACGCGCCCATGCCCTCGGTGCCGACATGGCCGCCCGAATGCCGGCCCTCCGGCCTCCCGGCGTGCCAGCCCGGGGCCTTGTGCCGGCCCGCGGGCCGGGTGTGCGCATCCCGGTCGGCGTGATGGCTCGCATGGCGGGCGCGGTGGTGCGCGTGAACCGAGGTCACGTGCACGGGGGCCGGGGCAGGGGCCGCCGGGGCGGGAATCGCCGCGTGGCAGTTGAGGGTGATGGACTGCCCGGGGTAGATCAGGTTGGGGTTGGTTATGCCAGAGGCGGCTGCCAGGGAAGAGAAGTCAGCCGCAGTGCCGCAGAACCGGGCGCTGATCCGCGAGAGGCTGTCGCCGGAGCGCACGAGGTAGGACGAGTGGGTGGCCGCCGGGTGGGCGGCGGGGTGGTGGTCGATGGGCCCGGATCACGACGCGGGGCATGGCAGCCTTCACCGCGGCGAGATCCGTGGCGCTGCTGTTGACCAGGTTGGCGTTGACCAGGCTCGCGTTGACCAGCCTGGCGTTGACCAGGCCGGCCGGGACTGGGGTGGGCGCGGTGGCAGCGGAGGCGGCGGTGGCGGTGCCCGACAGTGCGAGCGCTGAGCCCGCGGCACCGGCCACGAGCGAGGCCGTGCCCGCCTTGGCGGCGGTACCGATGAGAGCGGCTGGTCCAGGGCCGCCGGCCTTGGCGTGGCGGGCGTCGTAACCAGACGTGATCTTGGCATGCTGGCCGGGGCGGCGTGACATGTTGGGAAATCCCTGACCTTCCAAGTCGCTTATAAGACGCGGCTGGGCCAGGTTCAGGGGCTCCTGCCTGATGTTCGGCAGCTTCTCTGGGTGCCGGTCCCAGAGGCGCACTTAGGCGACCATAGGGCGGAAATTACCGACGCGTAGGCGTTTCTTGTGAACTCCCACCGTGTGGTTCCTCCCCCAGCTGGGGTGATGCGGGCCCGGCCCCGCCCGGCGGACACTGGGTGGCATCGGCCGGAGCTAGGGTGCTCCCACGGGCGGCGGATCGAGGTGACGGCGTTGCTGGGCAGGAGAAGAAGGCAGGAGCGGGCCTTCGACCGTGAGGCCATCCGCTACCAGATGCGCCAGCGCATGCTCTCCATCGGAGACGACTACATCATCGAAAACGAGCGCGGCGAGCATGTGTTCAAGCTCGACGGCAAGGCACTGCGGGTACGCAAGACCATCTTGTTCGAGGACATGGACGGCCACGAGCTGTGCAAGATCCAGGAGCGGATGCTGCACATCCGGGACAGCATGGAGATCGAGGGGCCGGACGGCAAGCGGCTGGCCATGGTGCACAAGGCCATGATCACGCCGCTGCGCGAGCGGTGGGTGGCCGACCTCGAAGACGGCCCGGACCTGCATGCCCAGGGCAACTTCGTGGACCACGAGTACACGATCGAGCGGGACGGGGACAAGGTCGCCGAGATCTCCAAGCGGTGGTTCCGGGTCCGCGACACCTACGGGGTCGAGGTGGCCCCCGGCGAGAACGACGTGCTGATCCTGGCCATCACCGCCGTCATCGACAGCATGGCCCATCCCGCCAGGTAACCGCCGCCCACGCTGACGCCTTGCCCGGGTTCGTGATCATGACTTAGGTGGTGCTATAGGCCCCCGAAAGTCATGATCACGAGCCGCATGGGTGCGTCAGGGCGCGGGCCGGCCTGCTGGTTCCACGGCAGCGGGTTACGGAGCGACGAGCGCGTCGGTGAGCGGGTCGATGCCGGCCAGCTTGGCGGTCAGGTCGGCAGTCAGCCCATACCGGGCGCCCAGGGCGGCGGGTGCGACGTAGGTGACCTTCGTCTGTGCCCCGTCGGCCCACACCAGGACCTTGAGAGGCAGGTCCAGCGCGGACAGCGGGGCCGCCTGCATCACCAGCGTGCCCGCCGCCGGGTTGCCGAAGATCACAAGCACGGTCTCCCGCAGGGTCAGGCCGGCCGCGCTGGCCTCGGCGCTCTGGTCGATGACGGCGAACAGTTTCAGCCCCTTGCCGCTGAGCAGGCCTGTCAGGCGGGCGACGGTGTCGGGTACCGATCGTGGGCTGAGCTTGGTGACGATTCCGGCCGGGTCCCCGGTGATGTCCTGGGTCATTGCCTGGTCTCCTGATCAGGGTGTGACGAACTGCCAGTGCTGGCCGACGTCGCGGGTGACGTAGAGCTTGCCAAAGTCAGCTGGGAAATTGCTCACCTGCCGTAAACCACCCAGGCGACCTTATTGGAGATGAAACGCCTCGCCTGCCATCGGCCTGCCGTACGGCGAATACCGCTGCGGCGACCGGCGAGCGATGTCAGCCGATACGCCGGATCTGCCCGTCGAGCCCGCGGAGCTGCCGCGGCACGGCCTGGTAGGCCTCGGGTGCCTCCAGCGGACGCAAGCTGTCGGCGCGGACCTGGACCACCTTGTGATGGTGCCGCCCGCCCGATTCCTGGACCCAAGAGACCCAAGCCCACCAGGAGCCGTCGCGCTCATGCCGTTCCCAGGCGAGCAGGTGCCCCACCATGCCGGTGGCCATCTCCACCAGCGGCGGAGCCCACGGGGTATGCCTCGCCGCCATCACACCAGTATGCGAAACTATATTCGACTTCATCCGGTTATCCAGGTATCTACCCCAAGATCGCCACATAACCACGACGGGCGCTGGCGCGGATGGTCTTGGGCAAAGGCCCGATCACGCCATCAGCCAGAGGACACCAGAGGACATAAGACGGCGAACGTCGGCGGGCCTAGTGTGGAGGACAAGCAGATCTCGGCGGCAAGGAAGACCGGCGGTAGGGACAGCGGCGTCGCCCGCACGGTATGGCATCCTCCCGCGCGGCCCTGGGCGGGAGGGGCGAAGTGGGCGCATCGGGTACCCCGGAGGCGGTCTCCAGCCAGCCAGGCGGCCTTCGGTATGCGAGCGGGCCAGGGCGGTGGGTCTTGCTCGCTACCGTGCTCGGGTCTGCGATCGCCTCGATCGACGCCACGGTGGTCGGCATCGCGCTGCCCGCCATCGGCCACGACTTCAACACCGACCTGGCCACCTTGCAGTGGGTGGTCACCGCGTACACGCTGACCCTGGCCGGTCTGCTGCTGTTCGCCGGCGCCCTGGGCGACAAGTACGGCCGCAAACGGATCTTCCTGACCGGCGTGGTGTGGTTCGCGCTGGCATCGCTGCTGTGCGGGATTGCCCCCGATGCGCCCTTCCTGATCGCGGCCAGGGCGGTGCAGGGCGTCGGCGCAGCCCTGCTCACGCCGGGGAGCCTGGCCATCATCGAGGCCTCCTTCGCCCCTGCCGACCGCGGCAAGGCGATCGGCGCCTGGTCGGGCCTCGGTGGCGTTGGCTCGGCCATCGGCCCGTTCCTGGGTGGATGGCTGATCCAGGCAGTCTCCTGGCGGCTGATCTTCGTCATCAATCTGCCGATCGCCGCCCTCGTCGTCGTGGTGGGCCTGCGGCACGTTCCGGAATCCCGCGATCCTGGCGCCACCGGCAGAGTGGACGTGACCGGGGGCGCACTGATCACCACCGGCCTGATCGGGCTGACGTACGGGCTGATCGAGGGCCCAAGTACGGGCTGGAGCGCGCCGGCGCCGCTGGCGGCGCTGATCGGCGGCGTGCTCCTGATCGCCGCCTTCATCGCCTGGGAACGCCGCGCCGCCACGCCGATGATGCCGCTGAGCCTGTTCCGCTCCACCCAGTTCAACGCGGCCAACATCGTGACATTCGCGGTGTACGGCGCGCTGGGTGGAGCGCTGTTCCTGCTGCCCATCCAGCTCATCCAGGTATCCGGCTACACCGCCCTGGAGGCCGGCATCTCCCTGCTCCCGGTCACGGTGATCATGCTCGCGCTGTCCGCCCGCTCCGGCGCCCTCGCCGCGCGGATCGGCCCCCGGCTGCAAATGACCTTCGGCCCCCTGGTGATCGCTGCCGGGCTGGCGCTGTTCGCCCGCATCGGCTACTCCGGTAACTACCTGACCGAGGTCCTGCCCGCCGTGGTCATCTTCGGCCTGGGCCTGGCCATCAATGTCGCGCCGCTCACCTCGACTGTTCTGGCTGCCGTCCCCGCCGAGCACGCCGGGATGGCATCAGCGGTCAACAACGACGTCGCCCGCGCCGCGTCCCTCATCGTCGTGGCGGTGCTCCCCGCAGCGGCTGGCCTGTCCGGCACGGCCTACCTTCACCCTGCGGAGTTCTCGGCAGGCTTCCACACCGCATCGCTCATCTCAGCCGCGATGTGCATCGCCGGTGGGGTTGTGGCCGCCGTCGCCATCCGCAACCCACGCCGGGCCGCGCCCGGCCCGGCCCCGGCACAGCTGTTTTACTGCGGCCTGGACGGCCCCCCGGCCCGCACGACCGCCAGCACTAGTCACGCAGCCGCCGGTCAAGCCTGACCACCAACGCCCGGGTTACCTTTGACTGTGCCGCTAGCTGCCGCGAGGTCGCATCCACTGACCTGGCGGACCGTCCTCAAAAGGGCGCTGGTTGTTGCCGCGGCCGGCGTGGCCATTTACCTGGTGCTGCCGAGCCTGACGGAGGTGCTCGCTTCCTGGCCCCGCCTGTCGACGCTGGAGCCAGCCTGGACGGCCGCCGCAGTGGCCGCGGAACTGGCCTCCTTTACTTGTTACTTCGCCCTGCAGCGGCTGGCCTTGCAGACCCGGAGTTGGTTTGCGGTAGTCACCGCGGGGCTGGCCGGTAACGCGGTCACAGGCACTGTGCCCGGCGGCGGCGCGGCCGGCGCCGCCGTCCAGTTCGAAATGCTTGCCACCGCCGGGTTCGACGCAGACACCGCCGTGGCCGGGCTCACCGCCTTCTCGCTGCTAAACGTAGGCGCGCTGCTGGGGCTGCCGATCCTCGCCCTGCCCGCCATGCTGGCCGGCGCGCCGGCCAGCCCCGGGCTCGTCCATACCGCCTTCGTCGGGGTCGCCGGGTTCTGCCACTGGCCGATCTTCGGCGCCATCATCTTGCGTACTGCTGCCCGCTGCGCCGCCGGCCGCGCCGTCGAGAGCCTGGCAAACCGGATCACTCGGGCGCGCTCGCCTCGCCGCTGACCGGCCTGGGCGGCCTGGCTGTTACCGGCCGCGATACCATCAAGTCGGCGACGCCTTCCTGGCCACCCTCCTCTACCGGCTCGCCTCCTACTGGCTCCCCCTGCTTGCGGGCCCGCCGGCCTACCTGCTGTTCCGCCACCGCTACGGTGGTGTGGCCCGCCGCTCCGCCAGCGGAGGAGGCTTCGGTGAGCGGGCCGGACCCGGCGGCAGGCAAAAGGCCAGTTAAGGAGTGCGGATGACATCGACGTCAGAGCCCATGCACCTCAGCAACCATCACCGCAACACGCTGCGCCAGATCTTCCAGCACCCGGTCAGCCATAACATCGAATGGCATGCGGTGGTTTCGCTGCTGGAGGCGATCGGCTCAGTCGTGAAGCACCCCGATGGCAAGGTCACTGTGACCGTCGGATCGGAAAGCGCATTCCTTGACCCGCCGGCGCAGAAGGATACCGACATCCAGACGGTTGTGGACCTGCGCCGGATGCTGAGCGCTGCCGGCTACAGCACCGAGATGGCGGGTCAGGACGACTGACCGTGACAGCGGCGCCCTGTGCCGCCGCCATATCGGCCACAGTCTGGCCAGCCGTGGGATACTGGTCTGGCCGGGCCGTTGGCCTTTTCGGGATGGTATGCCTGATCTGCGGCGTTGCGGTTGGGTCGCGAACGCTGGCCTGGGTATGGTGCAGACACTGTCGCAGCACGGGAGGCCGGAATGGCCCAGAAGGTAACCGTTGCCCTGGAAGACGACCTCGACGGCGGCCCGGCCGATGAGACCGTCCGGTTCGCCGTCGATGGCGCGGACTATGAGATCGACCTGAGGGCCAGCAACGCTGATGCGTTCCGCAAGCAACTTGCGCCCTATGTTGAGCACGCCCGCCGGGCCGGGCGGTCGCAGCCGCGCCGGGCGGGGCGTCCTGCGGCCGGCCGACAGCCCTCTGGTGATATCCGCGCCTGGGCGAAAGACCGTGGCATCGTGGTCAGTGCGCGCGGGCGCATCGCGGCCAGCGTGGCAGAGCAGTACCGCGCCGCGCATAACGGGCGCTGACGCAAAGCTGAGCCCACCCGGCTGGTGAGACTTCTGGTCTCACCAGCGGCACCAAGCCCGGTAGTCAGCGTTCGCCGGTGGGCAGGAGGTCGAGGATCCGGGTCTGCGGCGCGCCGGCCAGGCCGGGTGAAGACGCTGGTGATGACCAGACGTGCTGCCTCAGGAAATCGGCGAACGTCTGCGCCGGGCCGGGCGAGTCGAACTCCAAGTCAAGCATTAGATACTGCGGGTCATCCACCGGCAGGCGGATGGCGAAGCTGCGAACTCCCGCCTGTGCGCGTGCTTCCGCGAATCCGTCGAATGCCTTCCTCCAGAGCTGATAATCGGTGATCGCGTGCTCGATCCGGAGCGTTGTCATCGGGTTCTCCGTTACGTCGCGGTAGTTGCTGTTTAGACGCACGGTAGGCCGGCCCGCTGGTCGTGCGGTATCCCGGCTATCTGGGGGGTCACCCGCTGGCCGGGGCAGCCTGCGTGCGGCAAGCGCCAAGGCTGCCGGGCATACGCTCATGGGGTGGCCGACAGCTGGGCGCGGGCTCGCGCCCGTGAGCGCATCGGGGCTGTGGCCTCGGAAGCCGTCGACGCCAAGAGCCTGCGCCTGCAAGTACTGGCGGTACTCCGCGAGGTTATCGACTTCGACGCATACGTCTGGCTGCTCACTGACCCGATCACGACGGTCGGCGCCGCGCCGCTCGCCGATGTCCCCTGCCTGCCTGAGCTTCCGGCCCTGATCAAGGCGAAGTACGCAACCACGGTCAATCGCTGGACGGTCCTGCAACTGCAGAAGTCACCCGCCGGAACCCTGAGCGATGCCGTCGGCGGAGAACTGGATCGCAGCCTGATGTGGCGCGACGTGCTGTGCAGATATGGAATCGGCGACGTGGCCTCGGTCGTATTCGCAGACCAGTTCGGCTGCTGGGGATTCCTCGACCTGTGGCTTAACAACACCCGCGGCTCGTTCAGCGCCGCCGACGCCGGGTTCCTCGCCGCGGCCGCCGCACCGCTGGCCACCGCACTGCGGCGCTGCCAGGCAAGAACATTCGTAGACCCGGCGACTCGGCATCGGCTGGACGTCGGACCGGTCGTCCTGACACTCGATGACGGCCTGCGGATCACGAGCCGCACGGCAGCTTCGCGCGGATGGCTGGATGCGCTGCTTCCGCCGAAGGCTGACGAAAGGGCCATCCCGGCGAGCGTTTACAACGTGGCCGCCCAGCTCCTGGCCGTTGAGCAACGCGTCGACGTGCATCCGGCGCTGGCCCGCACGCATCTGGCTGATGGCTTCTGGCTTGCTCTGCGTGCCGCCAGGCTTTCGTCAGACCAGCCTCCCGCCAGCGGAGCGGCAACGATCGTCGTCACTATCGAGGAGGCGTCCGCCGCCGAGCGGATGGAGCTTTTCGGCTGCGCTTTCGGCCTGAGTGCGCGCGAATACGAATTGCTCGGCCTGCTTGCCACGGGCAGCGACACCCGGCGGATGGCGCGCGAGATGTCGCTGTCCGAGCACACAATCCAGGATCACCTCAAGTCGATCTTCGCCAAGACTGGCGCCCACGACCGCGTCACCGTTCTATCGCGCGCCCTGGGAACCCGGCTCGAGACACAGAGATGAGCCCGCGGCCCCGGCCCGGCCCCACGACCTCTGCCGGGGCCGGCCTCCGGTCAGCTGGCGAGATTGTGAACCGGCATGACGTCTGGCGTTCCAGGGTCAATCCCGGCCTTGCGCAGTATCGGCATAAGCACCGGCCCGTATTCCTCGAAGGCCTGCTGCGACTCCCACACCTCGTAGACCATCAGGGCGTTGCCGGGCCCGAAGCAGGAGTGGTGAACCCGGCCTGCTGGGTTCGCGGCTCCGGCGGCTTCGAGTTCCCGTATCGCTTCGTCGTATTGCTGTGCGGTGAGTGACTGGGGATGGAAGTAGGTTGCGATTGCCATGGCTCCTCCTGCTGGTTAGCGGCGCTGGCTTGGCCTGGCTGCCTGGCCAGTCACTGCGGTTGGTGCGGTTACCACGCACGGTCAGCCAATGGACTACGGTCGCGGGACCTGGCAGCGCCGAACGAGAGTGATGGAAATCAGAACGGGACCTTGGTGGCCATGAGCCCGGTACCGGGCTGCCGGCCTGCGGCGATCCAGCAGAAGTCGAGCGCATCGAGTTGGAGGTGCTCCCCGGCCTCTCCCGAGCGCCACTGGCCGCCGGCCGTGCCGGTCAGGGTGAGGGCGAACGGTTGACCGTGGCGGTGCGCCCACTCAGTGACGACATCGGCGACGAGGCGGCCGTCGTGCCCAGCGGTGAGTTCCATGGGGCGCCCGGTCGCCCGGCTGATGTCGAGTCTGTGCATCCAGGTGTCGCGGGTGAAGATGGTGTCCACCAGGAAGCCGTAGCGCCATCGCTCGGCGTCGAACGGCGGGTCGTTCTTGAGCCGCACGGCCCACCGGACGGGCGCCGGTGTCCAGCGCCTGGCACGCACAGCCTTGGGGGCCACCGCCACCAGCCGGCTGATGATCGCGCCAGGCGTCATAGCCGTTCGCTCGCGCACCTGTGTGGCCGACATCTCGTCGATCATCTTGCCGCTGGACCGTTTGCCGGCCGCGCGGAAGTCATGGGCGAACTGGCGGAACGAGGCCTGCGCCTCGGCCATGCCGAGCACGTGCGCGGCCATCGCCCGCACATCCCACAGCTCGCACACTGTCGGCTGCGCCCAGTCGCGCGGGGCCAGTGCCTGCAGCTGCGCCGCCATCCGGTCGAACTCCCTCGCCGCGAGGATCATCGCCTCCTGGTGCCCCAGCGGCACCGCGACGCCTGCGCCGACGGCTGTTGTTCCCGCCATGGCGGACTCCCATCCAGTTTTCGGAATTCCGAACACTATCAGGATAGTCGCAGCATTATCGGCTAGAGTCAATTCATGTCCTCGACGACGCCCGCCCCGCCCCGCCGCCGTGACCGCCGCCGCGACCGGCACGAGGCGACCAAGCAGGAGATCCTCGACACTGCCTGGTCCATGGTGCGCGCTGACGGCCTGGCCGCCCTGTCCTTGCGGGCGCTCGCGCATGCCATCGACATGGAGCCCCAATCGCTCTATACCTACTTCGCCTCCAAGAACGCCCTCTACGACCGCATGTTCGCCGACGGCAATCTGGAGCTGGCAAGGCGGTTCGCCGACGCTGAGATCCCGGACGATGCCCGCAGCGCGCTGCGGGCCGTCGCCGGCATCTTCCTGGATTTCGCCGCCCAGGACCAGGCTCGTTATCAGTTGCTGTTCCTGCGCACCATTCCCGGATTCCAGCCATCCCCTGACTCTTACGCGATAGCCGTGGAGGTTCTCGAGAGCGTCCGCACGACGCTCGCCCGCGCCGGGCTCCGCAATGAAGCCGACTTCGACCTCTGGACCGCGGTAATCGTCGGCCTGGCCAGCCAGCAACTCGCCAACGACCCCGGCGGCGACCGGTACATACGCCTCATCGACGACGCCGTCACCATGTTTGCCGACCGCGTCCTCGGCCCGAGCCGGCCGCGCCGCGTTTCCGCTCCAGCCCGACCGGCGCACCCCGACGACAGCAACGGCCAAACCTGAACCCTGTTCCCGTACTCCTAACAGGCGCGCTGCGCGGGTCTGTCCTGCATAGCGAACCCGCCCCGGCCGCCATTGGCCGGTGCGCTTTCGCGTGCTATCGCTGGGATTGTGACGCTGGAGTTGTCGGCAAGCCAACTGGACGTTGTGTCGTCCCGCCCGAGATCACGCCCGCGCTCGGCTGGGAGTCGGTGCCTGTTCCGCTGCTATCGTCCGGGGTCGGCCTCGACAGGGCCCGCATGTTGCCCTTGGGAAGCACCAGTCCGGCGACTACCGCCGCCAGGACGAAGATCGCCGACGAGTACAGGAACGCGGTGGTGTAGCTGTGCAGCGCTGCCGCCTGCAGGTTGGCCGGCGTTATCGCCCGGCCCACCAGGTATGCGCTGGCGGCGCCGGCGGCCAGCGTGTTGAGCAGGGCCGTGCCGATCGAGCCGCCGACCTGCTGGGAGGTGTTGAGGGTGGCCGACCCCACTCCGGCATCGGATGGCTTGAGCCCCAGGGTGCCGGTGCTGAATGAGGGGGCGAGGCTCAGGCCGAACCCGAGGCCAAGCAGCAGCAGGTAGGGCAGCACGTGGCCTGCGTAGGAGCTGTGGAGCCCGACCCGATGGAGGAGGTACAACGCAGCGGCGTTCATGAGCAGCCCGATCGGCACGATCACCTTGGGACCGAATCGCGGCAGAAGCACCCGGTTGGACACCTGTGCCATCCCCGCGAGCGCGGCGATCATGGGGAGAAAGGCGATGCCGGTCTTGACCGGGCTGAACTTGAGTGTCTCCTGCATGTAGTAGGTGAGGAACAGGAAGACCCCGAAGAGCCCGATGCTGGCGAACAGCATGGCCAGTATCGAACCTCCTCTGGTCCTGTTCCGTACCACCCGGGGCGGGAGCAGCGGGTACGGCACCCGGGGCTCGAGCAAGGCGAAGCTGGCCAGCAAGATCACCCCGACGACCAGGAAGCCAATGGTGAATGGGTTGCTCCAGGCGGTGGTCTCGGCGTGAGAGAAGCCGTAGACCAGGCAGAACAGGCCGCTGGTGACGAGAAGAAGCCCGGGAATGTCCAGCGGATCGCGGTCGGCGGCCTTGTCGTTCTTCAGCCAGAGCAGGGCGCCGGCAGTGGCAACAGCGGCAAAGACCAGGTTGACGTAGAGGGTCCAGCGCCATGACGCGTAGGAAGTGAGGATCCCGCCAAGCAGCAGCCCCAGGGCCCCGCCCGCTCCGGCGATGCCGCCGTAGATGGCGAACGCCTTGCCGCGTTCACGAAGATCGATGAAGGTGGTGGTCAGCAGGGCCAGGACCGACGGGGCGAGCAGCGCGCCGAAAGCGCCCTGCACGGTTCGGGCGATAACCAGCATCGGGAAGTTGACCGAGGCTCCGCCGATGGCCGAGGCCGCGGCGAACCCGGCCAGCCCGATGATCAGCGTCCGCTTACGCCCGAAGATGTCGCCGATCCGGCCGCCGAGCAGGAGAAGGCTGCCGAAGGCGAGCGAGTAGGCGGTCACGACCCACTGGCGGTCGGCGTTGGAGAAGCCGAGCGCGTGCTGGGCCGTAGGCAGCGCGATGTTGACGACGGTGTTGTCCAGGATGACCATCAGCTGGGCGACGCCCAGCACGGCCAGAATCCACCACCGCATAGCGTGGTTCGCCGCATGGTCGGCCGTCTCAGCCACGGCCAGCGGCGAGGTGCCCGGTGGGCTCATCGATTCCTCCTGCAAGGTGACCTCTCCGCTCGTTCAGGCTCTGACGCTTGCGTCAACACCGGCCGAAGCCACAAGCATCGCCTGCGGTAACACTCACCGGCCGGAAAACGGTGCCGCGGGCATCCCCGGCTCGGTCCGGCCGGTCCCCGGAGGCCTGTGCGTTGCGCGATTACGTCGTGTCCTTAAACGGTGTGCATCGCTGACGGAAAAACGTGCACGGAAAAGGTCAGATGCCGCCATATGTCACCCTCGGTTTGGTTGCGCGCAAGGCGCTACCGAGGTCCAGAGCAGCCAAAAGGAATATCGACTTCGTCCAGAATGAACGAACATGCCTTCCTAATCCGGACGCTACACCGAATCCGCTGGAGAGGCAAGGACGCCGGGTGGCCCGCGGCCAGGAAT
>CAVXMG010000024.1:0-161768 GCA_963762735.1 uncultured Actinomycetes bacterium
AGCTCCCTATCAGTGTTCGGCCTGGTCAGGAGCCATGAGCCGCCGGTTTTACAGACCACTCCGAAGGACGCCTTTGCCTGTCGATCTGAGCTGGGCGCGGCGATCTTGGGGCGTATTTGGGGCGCCGGGCGGCTGCGCTGGTGAAGTCCCTGCTCGCAGCGGGTCAGCCAGAGGTATCCGGCAGGTTAGGCCGGTGGGCACTCGTGAGTGTCCGTGAGCAATGGTGAAGCCCACTGGTGTCCAACGTGGCCGCTGGCCTCGGATGCTCCCCGTTGACTGTCGCCTCTGGATGCCGGTCTGGGCATTTCGTGTCGGGCGGGGAAGTCCGGCCGTGCGGATCATCCGGCGGCCCGTCCTCAAAGGGGCAATAACAGCACCACGGTGCGCGGTCAGTGCAGGTCAGCTGGAATATCTGGCGGCCTTATCGCGAGTACGAGCGGGCCACATAGAAGCCCATTAGGGCTGGTGGCCGAGTTTGGAACCCACAGGCCAGTCACATCCTCGATCACCAGGGGCGACAACCCGGAGAACACGATTCCCGCCAGTCCACTGATGTCACACGCAGCCGACCATGCCAGCCCTAACAAATCGTGGCATAGCCTGACACACCGTCACCACCGAAAGTGCGACAGAGCCGTTGGCGAGACAGACCCGTCGGCGCCCCTCGAGTCTCCCGCCTCCAAGCGGAGCCTCCAGACAAGACAGGTGCAACGTGCAGGTAAAGGCTGCCCGGGGCCAGACTTCCTCGGGCTAGATCGGGGGTTCCCGACGGGTATCCGTTTGCGTCCGACTCCGGCTGATCGTTGACACCGTGATACCAAGATCATGCCAGGATGCCGATTGCGGCTCGGAATTCCAGAACTCCGGCTGATGCTCGACACTCGATCCGGGCCGTTGGCGGCCGGTCGCGCCTTTGGCCTAGATCGCGGCAGCCCGATTCAGCCTGGCGCTCAGGGTGTTGTGGCAGCGATTAACTGCCGCGTGGGTGGGCTTGTGGTGCGCTGTGGGAAGAGGCCTTATATGGGGGATGCAGACGAAGGGCCCAGCATGCGGAATCGTAGTTCCAACGACTCGCCCTACGATGCCTTGCCGACGGCAGCCCCAATGACGGCGATCGCGGCAACTGCGGCTCAGCTTGCTCTGGAGGCTGGGTGGACCATGGCGGTGCTCTACGGGAAGATCGAACCGATTCCCACGGGCGAGGCCCCCGGGCTGCCCACGGCGAACGAACTGAGCGAAGCCGACCGCCGGAAACTGGAATCCGGACGCCTCGAGCAGCTGCTCCGACGCCTAGCCGTCATGCCCGAATTCGCCGGATCCAGCCTGCCGACCAAGGTGCCCGCACCCGATGGTAACGAAGCGGCTTGGGAATACGCGCTGCGCAAGCTCCACTTGGACATCCTCTGCGCCCTGACGGCCACTCGGCAGGAGACCCAGCTCGCCTACGAGGTGGGCCGCTCGCTTCGCGACACGGCCAATCCGCCAGACCAGCACCCGCCGACACTGACGCTGTCCAGGGTGTTCGCCCGTGACCGGATCGCCACGCTCCAAGGATGGCTGGCGGAGTTGTCCAGCGAACTCCCCCCGCTGACGGCGGTCGTGGTGGCAGCGTCGCTGGGGCGCTGGAGCGAGTTCGCCACGATCACGGCTGGCACATCCAGCGCCCAGCTCAAGGGCGGCGACCGCGAAGCTCGCCGAAACCATGTACAAGTACCTGCTCCGGCAAGGTGACCTGTGGCTAATGCTCCTGGTTGTGGCGGGCTCGACAGCCGGGTTCCGCAGTTCTCAAGAAATCTTGGTAGAGTCCATCGGAGTGATGGTTTTAAGCTGGCCGGGGAAGCAGAACAGGAGGCGATGGTGGAGGCAATCACAATGGTGCCTTCCGTCCGTCTCCCCGCTCGTGCCGTTCGCTACCTCCGCAAAGCGGGGATCGGACCAACTGCCAGCCTTGGCAAGGTTCGGACGTGAGCGAAGTGTCAGCAAGCCCATTAACCCGTCGAGATTTCTCGTAAGCGTACGCACCTATTCGGCCAGGACGAACCATCCTGGCCAGGCCGTCCGCGCTCACTGACCGCCAACCCATGCTCCTTCGCCCAGGCCCGGATATCACCACTGTGCTGACGGCCAACTGAGGTCCGCCCGCCCCGCGAGGCTGTGCCCGCCCGGCCCTGCGGGCATGCTCAAGGGAGGGAGCTGCTTACCGAACGCGGCGGCGTTTTTGGCGTTCAGGTCGATCTTATAGTCGGTGTCCTCGAATGCAACCGCGCCGTCTGCTCCGCCGATTAGATCGTCCTCGAGGGCTATCGTAACTTTCTGGCCATTTCTACGTTCCCGACTTCTATAGGCGCTAAAGCGCAGCCTAACGAGTGGCCTGCGCCCAGCTACTGAAACGCTTGCCGCTTCGGTGTCGTTCTGGCCACCGAATTTCGCGACGGCGGAACACGGTACAGCTGGCCTGGGCCCATCACTTTGCGGACAAGGTCGGCGGACATCTTTCATGCCAGTACTCGTGGTGGTCGATGCGACTGTCCTCAGCGATCCAGGACCGTGAGAGGGGTTCGCCGTTAAGCCCAACCGCATGACGAATTTTAACGAACGGCTGAGCCGCCCGTTCGCCATACCCGAATAGCCCATGCAGGTACCGATCTGTCGGGCTGTAAGCCACTGCTTCACTCTTCGCCAGCGGCCGAAATCCGAAGACACCGTTCTTTTCGAGGTTCCTTTCATCGACGGCGGCCCCTAGAAGAACGAATTTTCAGACGCCCCTCCGCCTTAAACCAGTCAGCAGCTGCTAGTGCGACCACCGCGCCGAGCGAGTGCCCTACCAACACTACGGAATCCTTTTTTCGGTCAATAAGGTATTGTCCGAGAATCCGCCTGCCCGGCAGCACGGTAGGTCATAGGCGGATAAGCAAGCTTAGATGTCCAACGATAATAAAAACGGTCACTAGGCCATAGAAACATGCCAGCTTGCACACGAGAGAGCCGCCCGCCACCCCCAGTAGAGGACGCAAGGAATTCCATTGAATCCGCGCATAATCCTGATTTACGTTGAAACCATGAATGAAGATCAGCCAGGTATACTTACTAGACGGACGGTGAATTTCTTCGATCGTTTCCCGCTGCGGGCCTCCCCGAGGGCTTACACGGACGCTTAGCTCCAGATCAGGTATCATTAGAAGTTTGCTCTGCGCTCAATAGCCCGCGTTAGGTCACGGATAATCCATAAAAGGACCCCCAACAATTGCGCCGAACAGCAAGGCTCCTATTGCCACAGACAATCTAGCATTAGCGGCAAGCGCGCTAATCAAGGACAATACCCCCGACACGACTGCAGCCATCGTCCTGAGCAGGTATGCCACTGCGCCGTTGTTTTAATCTGAAATCCATCGAGATCTTGCTCCAATCTCTCGGCAAATCGTTCATTCGCCCGTCGGTCCGAATCTGATATAGGGCTGCCCGAATTGTCGGCGTCATTAAAACGGTGATCGCGGCGGAATGATTGTGAAATCTGGGCAGCCACCTGCTGCACATTGCCTGGATAGTAAACAGGCGCTGACGAATCCGGGTTCCCGCCAAACCACCTTAGGACGGATCGCTTATTGAACCATGAGCGAAGCGGTGATTCTCGCTTAACGAATTCAACAATCGTGAAGGCTATAGTACCGCCGCCTAGGCTCAACAAGATTAGCCGCCACAAAGAAAACACGGCTGCGCTGGCATTCGCGGCCGGAGCAAGTTGCCGGACAGTTGCTCCAACAATATAGCAGCCAGCCGCAGCTGTGAGGATTATAAAGATGGTGGATATAGTGAACTCGCGATATTGCCTCATTGCGTCCCGCCTCGGAGTGGGCTGCTGATGGATCGAGCTTAGTCTTAAGAGACCTGTTACCATAGCCTTCTTGGAGCTATGGGACAGTAAGATCGCTTGTACTCCCGTGCCAAGGTCTGGCTCTCACGGAGTTCTGTTCCAGTTTGCCCTGATTCACAGAGAGTCCCCACAGGCCTATACTGTCGCTCTGTTCGGTCGGCCTGCCGACCGGCCACAGGGGAATCCCCGCACAGTAAGCGTCTTCCACAGTAAGCGTCTTCGCGGGGAGCGGCGGCCGGAAGAGCGGTTACCGGAGTCTGTGCCACCTATGGGATGAAGGAGCCGCTATGGCAACGCCTGAGGAAGCCATCCAACAGCTCCGCGCCACTCTCACCAAAGGCATCGAGGCGCATTCGCCGCGCGGCGACTCGATCTACCTCAACGGCGAACAGTGCTCGCACTTGCCGCCACGGGCACAGCCACCCTGCTGCCCATGTCGCTGTCGTTTTGGGCGAGGCTCTCCTCAGCTGTCGCGACTTTCGTCATCGCACTATCACGTGCGCTGGACTTCGGCGGCCGCTGGCGCTTTCATACTGAGATGCGCAACCAGTACATGGCCTTGAGAGACAGGGTCGATGGGCTCGACGTGCTGCCAGCTGCGGCTCGGTCAGCCGCGGCAGCGAAGATCTTCGAAGATCTCGCTGCTCTGCGCACGAAGGAGAACACCAGGCCCGGCTCTGGTGTGACCCAGTGAATCAGGGCAGAGCCTTCCTACGGCGTAGCGCGACCAGATCGGAGATGGCGACCGCAGCTAGGCCGCGACGGCGCAGTTCGGCAAGAACCTGGTCTGTCGCCGAGATGATTCCCCGCCGATGAGGGATGCCCTCGTGCAGCACAGCGATCGATCCTGGCCGTATTCGGCCGAGCACGCGCCGCGGGATCTGCTCGTCGCTGGCAACACCGTCGTGCCTCGCTACCACACTGCCGAGTGCGCAGTGGAGGTCTTGCTGCGCCGCAGACCTCAACATTCGGGGAGTCAACCAGCCAGAACCTGGCCGAAACCAGCAAATTTCGCCGTACGGCGCGAGTAGCGAGGTCACTTGGCCCAGTTGCCGCCGGAACTCCAAGTCGGGAAGCAGAACGGACGGTTCGTCGCGCATCAAGTGGTTGGCCAACTCGTGTCCCTCGGCAGCAATCCGTGCCACAATCGGCTCATTACCTAGAATGCGCTCGCCAATCAGGAAGAAGGTTGCCCTAGCTCCGTGCCTGGCAAGCACGTCCAGCAATGGTGGCGTGATGTCTGGATGGGGGCCGTCATCGAATGTGAGTGCGAAGGCGGGGGCCTCCGTGTCGACGTAGGTAAGTACCTCGACATGCAGCAGGCGAGCCAGAACCCGCAGGGCGGGCTCTGCCCTGCAGAATGCGGCGACAGCGTCCACCGTCAGACCCCCAGTCCCCGTGACCCTCGCATGCGCATAGAAACAAGTCAACTACGTCGTGCGGAGCCTGGCAGTAGGCATTGCGCGGCTCGCGCCGAGGTAAAGTCCTCGGCCTTGGCTGCGAAGACATCGACCTGGAGGCAGGCAACCTCCGCATCCGCCAGCACCTCCACCGCGTCTGGCCAGCTGCGTCTCGGCCCGGCCAAGACGCACGCCGGGAACCACGACCCTAACCATCCCGGACTTGGTCCGCGCCGCACTATTCGACCGCCAGCAACGGCAAGCCATTGACAAGGCGGCGCTCAACCGGGCCTGGACCGATACCGGCCTAGCGTTCCATTACCCGCAGCGACTCGCCGGTCGAGCGCAATCTGGTCCGCCCTTCCACCGCGTCTGCGACCACAACGGTCCTCCACCTCCCATGCACAACGTGCACCCAGGCGGCGGTCTTACCGAACACTTCCCCATGTGGCCTGACCTGCTGGTATGCCAGCAATGTGATCAACGTCGGGGTGTACTTGGGGCGCTGAACGGAAGCGACCCGGCTCTCCGGGTCGCCGCCGCGTTGGGCGTAGGTATCGGCACGCGGGCGGCTCAGCTAAGGGGACCTGCGGTCATCCATCTCCTACCACGGGGTCTCCGCCGAGGTCTGTGTAGGGGTTCTCGTAGCCGGTCCCCGAGGCGCCTTCAGCATGTGGATCGTCCGGCAGGCCATCGCCCCCGAGAAACTCCTTCAACCGGGCCAGGGCAGCGGCGCGTTGCTGCCAGCCGGGCGGAGCCTCCTCGGCCCGGGGCCCGGAGCTTACAGGTGCGGGTGCGGGGCGGGCCTGTTGGTCCAGGAGCTGCACCTGCCGTTGGAGATCGACAGCCTGGAGGGTCACCGAACCTTGGACGTCCTGCGCGGCGATGTCACCGGCGGTGTCCGCAGCTGTCACCGCCGCTACCGCCTGCGCCCTGTCCCCGGCCAGAGCGGCGAACGCGGCAGGCTGTTTCGCCGGGATGAGGCACGAGGCGGCCTCCGCGGCCTTGTTGTAGGCGGCGACCTCTTGCTGGGCGGTGCGCAGGCATCCGGCGTAGTCCCGGACGGCGGACGCGATCTGGTTCAGGTGGGACACGGTGCCAGCCGCGCTTTGCGCCAGGCTGCCGGTGAACGCCGAGTACGCCTCGGCCGCGCTGCCCGTCCAGTTCGCGTTGCTCTTGATGCCGGCGGTCACGCCGACGGTGCTCGAGGCGAGCGCGCCGATCTGTTCCGCCGCCGACGCGAGCGCAGACGCATAGCTTTCCAGGGCATCCGAATCCCCGGCGGCGCCGGCAGCAGCGCGCCGTTCACCAGCCGCCTGCGACCCTGGAGATGGACGCGGCCAACGCCCGCTCGGTCCCGTCGTAGGCACTGGCGGCCGCCGCCAGGCTCTCGCCGACGTACCGGTACACGACGCCAAGACCGAGGAAGGTCTTGGTGCTGCTGTCTGCGGCCGACATCAGGGCAGACGCGAGTCCCGCGTGCCCCGATGCCGACCCCGCCATCCCGGTAATGGCCCCGACCACCTCGGAGCCGACCGATTCAACACAGGACACAAGGCCGGTTACCTGATGGCCGCCCGCCGATAGCGCGCCCGCTTTGACGGTGAAACCCTGGCCCACGAAAGCCTCCTCGCAAGGAACCCGACCCTAGCGCCCAACCGGAAAGCTCAACAGCCAAACCGCCATACCGAACCGATCATCCCCTCTCTCCCATGCCGCCTTTTCGCGCGGGTAACTCAGGTCACGCATCCTTCAACAGGCCGATGGTGACAGCCGCGCCGCTGACCGAGTGGCGCGGCCGGGGCTTCTTCCCGCCCCTGCTCTCCATGTCGGACATCCTTCCGGGGGCGAACCCCTGATCATTGGATGTCCGTCAAAGCGGGCCAGGCCCACGGAGAAGATCTCTTGGCCGACTGGTGCTGACAGCGCGCGATGCTAGGGAAAACTCAACCACTACTACCACGAACAGCCGAAAACGGCTGGATCTGGCCGGACGCCACCGGACCCTAACAAGATCAACCCCTGACCGCATCGATGCTGGTCAGGGGCAATTTCGGGACTGACTCGTAAATAGTGGGTCAGTGGCGGGCGGCAGCGAACCTCAGCCGGTGATCTTGGGATGTGGTTCTGCGGGGCGGGTGGTCAGGCGGCGGGCTGGTGGCCGGGTCTGGGTTGTAGCGTGACCGCTTTCCCGGTGAGGTTTTCGAGTCTGCGGATCAGGTCGCGTTCACGGTGGGGCTTGTTGAGGCGTGACTGGTAGAAGTCGGCACCGAGGTCTTGGTAGTGAGCTTCGGGATCGGAGAGCAGGTTCCAGACGATGGTCAGGACGGAGTTGCCGACGGCGACCATCGCGCGTCTTTTGCCGCGGCGCCTGGCGAGGCGGTGGTAGCGCTCGCCGAGGAAGGTGTCGGTGCGTGCGGCGGCGGTGACGACCTCGCCGAGGGTGGCGGCGAGCCAGGGGTTGCCCTTCCCGGTGGAGCTGCCTTTCTTCTTGCCTGCTGAGCTGCGGTCGATGGGGGCGTATTTGGCCCAGGACACCAGGTGCCCGGCGGTGGCGAAGCGGGTCATGTCGGTGCCGAGCTCGGCGATTAGTTCCTGGGCGGAGATCACCCCGACGCCGGTGATTTCATCAAGTTGCCCGACGGCGCGGGCGTGGGGGGCGATCTGGTCTTCGATCCTGGCGGTGACCTCATCGACCCGGGCTGTGAGGCCATCGATGCGGTCGAGCATCATCTGGCACAAGAAGGCGTGATGGCCGGTGAAGTGGCCGGTGAGCGCCTCTTGCAGCTGGGGGATCTTGCGGCGCATCCGGCCGTGTGCCATCTGGGCCAAGATCTTCGGGTCGTGCTGGCCGGCCAGCAGCGCGGCGAGCATCTGCCGGCCGGAGACCCCGAAGATGTTGCTGGCCACCGAGGACAGCTTGATCTGGGCGTCCTCGAGCAGCTTTTCCACCCGCTGCTTTTCGGCGGTGCGTTCCCGGATCAGGCTGCGCCGGTAGCGGGTCAGGTCACGCAGCTCGCGGATCGGCTTGGGATGCACCAGCGAGGGACGGCACATGCCCCGCTCGACGACCTTAGCCAGCCATACCGCGTCTAGCTTGTCGGTCTTAGGGCGCCCCGGCACGTTCTTGACATGCTTGGCGTTCAGCAGCCAGCAGGTGAAGCCCTCGGCTTCGAGCAGGTAAAACACCGGCTTCCAGTAATCGGAGGTCGCCTCCATCGCCACCAAGGTGACTCCCAGGCTGTGCAGCCAGGCCAGCGCCAGCAGCGCGCCGGTAGTCGTGCCGTACTCGCATACCTCCTGCCGCCGCCTGCGCTGATCCTCATGCGGAACCCGGATGCAAGCCATCACGCTGGCCTTGCCAATGTCGAGCGCGGCCACCCGCTCGACCAGTTCGCCCGGTTCCTCGGTCTCTTCCAACACAGCGCCGCCCTTCCACGATCGGGATACTCCGGAGCGGCTGCCCGCGGGAGTCACAGGGGATCAGGAGACGGACTCACGTGCTCGCAGCGACAATGCGTGGCCCCGAACGGACTCCCGGCGTCAGACTGTAAAACGGCCTGGCCACGAACCAAGTACCGGCGACGTCGGCGGGCAACCACCGTCATTTTCACGCCCGCAGGGCGTCGCCGCAGGCGATACCGCCGACTGTAAAAACAACGGTGTAACTCCTGGGACAGGACGGACCGATGTGCCGTCTGAGGAGGGAACACCATGACAGCGACAGTAGAGCCGGCGGGTGCGGTGAACGGGGCGGAGCCGGCGGGGCCGGCGGCGGATGATGGCCGGGCAGCTGCGGCGGATGAGGCGCTGGCCCGGCAGCTGGCGGAGCGGGCCCGCGCGGAGGGGCTGAGCCTGACCGGCCCGGGCGGGCTGCTGGGCCGGCTGACGAAGGTGGTCTTGGAGAGCGCACTGGAAGGCGAGCTGGACGCCCATCTGGGGTATGCCAGGCATGACCCGGCGGGGAACGGCAGCGGGAACTCGCGTAACGGCAAGCGGGTGAAGACGGTGCTCACGGATGTGGGCCCGGTGCAGATCGAGGTGCCCCGCGACCGGGACAGCTCATTCGAGCCGCAGATCGTGGCGAAGCGGCAGCGGCGGCTGGGCGGGGTGGATGACCTGGTGATCTCGCTGGTCGCCAAGGGCCTGACCACCGGCGAGGTGCAAGCCCATCTCGCGGAGATCTATGGCGTCGAGGTCTCCCGGGAGACGATCAGCAAGATCACTGACCGGGTGCTGGAGGGCCTGGCGGAGTGGCAGTCCCGGCCGCTGGACCAGGTTTACGCGGTCATGTTCATTGACGTGATCAACGTCAAGATCCGCGACGGGAACGTCGCCAACCGGCCTGTCTACGTGGCGCTGGCCGTCACCGCCGACGGGGAGCGTGACGTGCTGGGGCTGTGGGCCGGGGAGCACGGCGACGGGGAAGGCGCCAAGTACTGGCTGCGGGTCCTGGCCGAGATCAAGAACCGCGGCACCGCCGATGTGCTCATGGTGGTCTGCGACGGGCTCAAGGGCCTCCCGGACGCGATCGGCCAGGTCTGGCCCCAGGCCATCACCCAGACATGCATCGTGCACCTTTTGCGCAACAGCTTCCGCTACGCCAGCAAGCGCGACTGGGGCCAGCTCGCCAAGGACCTCAAACCGGTCTGCACCGCCGTCTCCGAAGCCGCCGCCCTCGACGCGTTCGCCGAGTTCAGCGGCACCTGGGAAAAGCAGTACCCGGCGATCATCCGGCTCTGGGAGAACGCCTGGGCCGAGTTCGTCCCGTTCCTGGCCTTCGACCGCGAGATCCGCACCATCATCTGCACAACCAACGCGATCGAATCCCTCAACGCCCGGTTCCGCCGCTCGGTCAAGGCCCGCGGCCACTTCCCCACCGAGCAGGCCGCCCTCAAGCACCTCTACCTCACCGTCATCAGCCTCGACCCCACCGGGCGAGGACGGAAACGCTGGAGCAACCGGTGGAAAGCCGCCCTGAACGCCTTCGACATCACCTTCGACGGACGCCTCAGCGCGGGCAGGAAGTAACACACCAAGATCGAGTTACACCGTTAAGTTGACAGACCCGATTAGGCGCCGGGGATATGGATGCGCAGCCGCGCGTTGTGCGCTGGGCAGGTGCGGGCCCGGCCAGGCGGCCGCGGCTGGGTCGGGCGGTGGCGGGGCGGCCCGGGGTGGGGGGATCATTGGGCGGGGCGGCTGGCGCCTGCGTGTCGTCATGAGTGGCCGGTGGGATGAAAAGACTGCTAGACCGTGACTGTCTTCGCGCGCTGGCGCGCGGCTGCGCGGTGCTCGGCGCCGGCGGCGGCGGCGATCCCGGCCTGGGGCTGTTGCAGGCGCTGCAGGCATCCGGCGACTTCGGCCCGGTGTCCTTGATCGATGTGGACGAGCTGCCCGGTGATGCCCTGATCATGCCGTGCGGCGGCATCGGCGCCCCGACCGTCAGCATCGAGAAGCTCGAGAACGGGGATGAGGGGAACCGGCTCCGGGACCACCTGGAGTCCGTGACCGGCCAGCAGGTGGCCGCGCTGATGGCCGCCGAGATCGGCGGCGGGAACGGCCTGCTGCCGGTGGTGTGGGCGGCGCGGCTGAGGCTGCCGCTGGTGGACGCAGACGGCATGGGCCGCGCGTTCCCGGAGGTGCCGCAGGTGACCATGCATCTGGCCGGGATCTCTCCCAGCCCGGCGGTGATGACCGACGAGCGCGGCAACGTCCTGGTGGTCCGGGCGATCTCCGGGAACTGGATGGAGCGGCTGGAGCGGGCCGCGGCGGTGGAGTTTGGCGGTGCCGCGTCCGCGACGGAGTTCTCGCTCACGGCGGCGCAGGCGCGGGAGGCGACCGTGCGGAACTCGGTGTCGCTGGCGATCACCATCGGCGAGGCGATCGAGAGTTCCGAAGACCGCCCGGTGGCGGCGCTGATCGCGAAGATTGGGGCGTTCGGCCTGATTACCGGCAAGGTGACCGATGTTGAGCGGCGCACGACCGAAGGTTTTGCGCGGGGCAGCGTGGTGGTCGAGGGCCTCGGTGCCGACGCGGGGCGCCGGATCAGGCTGGAGGTGCAAAATGAGAACCTGGTGGCGCTGGAGCAGGGGCACGTGCTGGCCTCGGTACCGGACCTGATCTCGGTCCTGGACAGCGAGACCGCCGACGCGATCGCGACCGAGCGGATCAGGTACGGCCAGCGGGTCACGGTGATCGCGTTTGGCTGCGACCCGGTGTGGCGGACCGAGCGAGGAATCGCCCTCACCGGCCCGCGGGCGTTCGGTTACGACTTTGACTACGTGCCCGTTGAGGAGCTCGCCGGCGCCGCAACCTGACCGCCGTCATCCCCCTCCGGTGGCGGGGGAGATGAGGCAGGGTGACGGCGTGCGGCGGGTCTGTGGGCCTACCAGTTCGGCGGGGCCGGCAGGGCCGGGGTGATCCGCGCTCGCGCGGGCACCTGGATCCGGGCCCGCACGGGCACCTGGATCGCAGCCGGGCCTGGCCCGGCAGGCTCGCCGGGATCAGCAGCCGGGCTGGGATCGGTGCGCCGTTACGGAACGCGATCCGCAGCCGGGCCGGTGCCGCAGGGACGAGTGCCGCTGGGCGCTGGCCGGGGAGCACCGCCCGCAGCGGCCCAGCTGCCGGGCTGCCGGGGAGTAGCTGGAGGCGCCCGTTCGCCGGGACCCGCAGCCGCACGCGCACCTGGCCCGGCCGGACCCGAAGGCGCACGACCCGGGAGGCCGGGACGCCTGCGATCGCTTGTCTTCCGGGCAATACCTGGACCGGCCCCGGCACCTGCGCTGCTCCGGGCAGCGGGATCAACGTCCCGGCTGGCCCGGCGTCCGGGACGAGCCGCAACCGGGGCGGGGCCTGGAGCGGTCCAGCGTCCGGGACGAGCCGCAACGAGGGCGGGGCCTGGAGCGGTCCGGCGTCCGGGACCAGCCGCAACCGGGGCGGAGCCTGGAGCGATCCTCGGGCCGGGACCTGGATCCGCAACCGGGCCGGGGCCTGGAGCGATCCTCGGGCCGGGACCTGGATCCGCAACCGGGCCGGGGCCTGCAGCGATCCTCCGGCCGGGACCTGGATCCGGAGCCGGACCGGTGCCTGTAGCCGCAGCCGCGCGGGCGCCTGGGCCTGCACGCGACCGCCGGGGGCCACGGCCCGCAGTGCTCCTCCCGGGAGCGCGGCGCGAGCCGTCCCGGCCGGAGTACCGCGCAGACCGGCCGCGCCGTCCTGCACCACGACGGTTGGCGAGGACGATGTCGCCATGGCGACGGAGAGGCCGATCACGGCGCCGGCCATCGCGGCCGCGACCGCCCAGCCTGCGCCCCGGCTGGTGATGACATCCCTGACCCCAGGGCTCGCGGAATGCTCCTGCTCGTCCACCTGCGTCCACCTCAATCGCCGCTGCGTCGCTGGCTGTCCTCTTCTAAGGAACGGGACCGAAGCTGGAGGGACCATGAGAGCAAGCTGAAAACCAGCCGAACTCTCTCCGGCCAGCCCCGCTGCGGGTGCCCGGCATCCCTGCCTGGCAGGGATGTCTGTGCTGGCCATAAGCATCGGCAGCGGAACTTCGGGGGCCGCCGGGATTGCGTGTGAGTTTCGTGCGAATCGGGCGGCCCGCCCGGCGTCAGGGCTGGTTGGTTTTAGAATCATCGTCGTGACCGAGATCAGCGTCATCGCGGTCCTGGAGGACCCGGTGCGCCGCCGCCTCTACGACTACGTCGCGGCGCAGGGGAGCGGGGTCAGCCGGACCGAGGCCGCGGCGGCCACCGGCATCGGCCGCACGCTGGCCGCGTTCCACCTCGACCGACTTGCCGAGGCAGGGCTGGTCGAGGTCACCTTCGCCCGGCCGGCCGGGCGGTCAGGCCCCGGGGCCGGGCGCCCCGCCAAGCTGTACCGGCGGGCGACGGCTGAGCACCAGGTCAGCGTGCCTCCCCGGGACTACCGTGCCGCCGCGGAACTGCTCGCCGAGGTCGTCGACGTGACCGGTGCGGAGCCGGAACTCCAGCGGGCCGCCCGCAGTCGCGGCGCGGCGGCGGGCCGGGCAGCGCGGCAGCAGTCTCTCGCGCTGCCCGACGACGACCTGGTCAGCCATGCCCTCGAGGCGCAGGGTTACCAGCCCTACCGCGACGGCGGCGACATGCGACTGCGCAACTGCCCGTTCCACCTGCTGGCCGACAGGCACCCGCCGCTGATCTGCGGCATGAACCTGGCCCTGCTCGAGGGCCTGCTGTCGGGCGCCTCGGTCACCGGCCTGTCGGCCCGGCTGGATCCGCGGCCGGGGGAGTGCTGCGTGGTGCTCGAAGAATCTAAAAATAACGATGATTGACATATTGTCGGGCGCGGTGATGTGATGGCCGGGTGACCGGATACCACGTCGCCGAGCTGAACATCGGCACCGCTCGCGCCCCTGCGGGATTCCCCGGAGATGGCCGGCTTCATGGCTGGCATCGTCCCGGTCAACACCCTGGCCGACACCGCGCCCGGGTTCGTCTGGCGCCTGCAGGACGGCGAAGGCCCCGGCGCCACGGCGCTGCGCCCGTGCGGCCCGGACGTCATGGTGAACATGTCGGTCTGGGCGGACCTGGAGTCGCTGCGGGACTTCGTCTACCGCAACGGCCCGCACCTGGACTTCATGCGCCGCAGGCGGTCCTGGTTCCACCCGATGGCCGTGCCCTACCTGGTGCTGTGGTGGGTCCCGGCAGGCCACATCCCCGGGCTGGACGAGGCGCTGTCCCGGCTGGACCTGCTCCGCCGCGACGGGCCAGGGCCGCGGGCCTTCACCTTCCGCGACCCCTGCCCGCCGCCGGTCCCGGCTGCGGAGGCCGCGCGATAACGTCGCGCCCAGGCCCGGCCGCGGAGGCCGCGCGATGACGCGCCCATCCCGCGCCGCGCGTTAGCCCCGGCTCAGGGCTTCCTGCCGATTCCGCCGTACGCGGGCACGACCGGGGGGTTGACCGTGCCGGGATCCGGGTGCCACTGGTGGATCGGGACAACGCCGGGTTCCAGGAGTTCCAGGCCGTCGAAGAACCGGATGACCTGCTCCGGTTCCCGCACGTAGTACGGGATGGCCCCGCTCGCGTTGTACGCCGCCAGCGCCTCACGCTGCGCCGGGTCGGTGTCGGTGCCCCGATGCTCAGCAGGTTGGCGGGATCGTAGAGGTCGGCCTCGATGTAGTCGGTGCCGCCGCGGGGGCTGCTTTCGAGCAGTGCCCCTGGCCATCAGTTCTTCTTGCGCGCCGCCGCGAGGGGACGCCGGATTTTCGCTCACAACTACCTCCCAGCACCGTTTGTCATCATGCATCCCAGATGTGCCCGGCGGATATAGCTCGCCGGATAGTCGGACGGTCACCGGTTCGGCACGCACAGCCTGCATCATGGCAAGGTGACCAGCGCGCAACTGCGGCGCCGGGCGGAGGCACGCGGCGTGACCACCGCCTACCGCGACTGGCAGGGCCGGAAGATCCAGGTCAGCGACCAGACCCTGGAGGCGGTGCTCGCCGTGCTCGGCTCCGCGCCGCCCCCGGCCCCGGCGCGGCCGGGGGCGTCCGCCGACCGGGTCTCGGTACCGCTGGCCGCGCCGTGGCATCCGGCTGACCATCCCGCCGCGCCGTCGGGCCCGCGATCCGGCTGGGGATTCACCGTCCAGCTCTACTCGGTGCGCTCAAGCCGCTCCTGGGGTCACGGCGACCTGCGCGATCTGGCCGATCTGGCCGCCTGGAGCGGCCGCGAGCTTGGCGCCGCGTTCGTCCTGATCAACCCGCTGCACGCCGCCGAGCCGGTGCCCCCGGTCAGCGCATCGCCGTACCTGCCGATGAGCCGGAGGTTCGTCAGCCCGCTGTATCTGCGGGTCGAGGACATACCTGAGTACGCCCTGCTGCCATCCGCCCGGCGGCAGCGGATCGCCGCCTTGGCCGCCCCGCTGCGGGCCGGCAACTCCAGCCCCGCCCTCATCGACCGCGACGCGGTCTGGACGGCCAAGCGCGCCGCCCTGGAAATCGTCCAGGACTGGCCGCTGGCCCCCGCCCGGCGCGCCGCCTTCCGGCGGTTCATCGTCCGCGAGGGCCAGGCGCTTGACGACTGGGCCACCTGGTGCGCGCTCGCGGAGATCCACGGGCCGGACTGGCGGTCGTGGCCGGCGGCCCTCCAGTCGCCGCGCTCGGCGACGGTGGCCGCCGAGCGCACGCGGCTGCACGCCAGGATCGAGTTTCACGCCTGGCTGCAGTGGGCCGCCCAGGCGCAGCGGGCCACGGCGCAGGCGGCGGCGCGGGCGGCAGGCATGAGCATCGGCGTGATCGGCGACCTGGCGGTGGGCGCGCACCCCGGCGGAGCCGACGCCTGGGCGTATGCGGACGTGCTGGCGCCGGGCATGAGCGTGGGTGCGCCGCCCGACGAGTTCAACCCGCGCGGCCAGGACTGGGCACTGCCGCCGTGGCATCCCGGCCTCCTGGAGGCGGCCGGCTACCAGCCGCTCGCGGACCTGGTCAGGGCCGGGTTCACCGATAGCGGCGGATTGCGCGCCGACCATGTGATGGGCCTGTTCCGGCTGTGGTGGGTGCCCGCCGGCATGACTGCCGACCAGGGCGCCTACGTCCGGTACCGGCACGAGGCCATGGTCGGGCTGCTGGCCGGCGAGGCGGCCCGGTCCGGCGGGGTCGCGATCGGCGAGGACCTGGGCACCGTCGAGCAGTGGATGCGCGACTACCTGGCGGCCCGCCGGGTGCTCGGCACCTCCATGCTCTGGTTCGAGCGGCGGGCCGACGGCACACCGCTGCCGCCGCGCCGGTGGCGCCGGGACTGCCTGGCCACCGTGGGCACGCACGACGTGCCGCCCGCAGCCGCATTTCTCACCGGCGAGCACGTGGCGCTGCGGTCCCGGCTCGGCCTGCTCACCGGGTCCCTGGCCGCCGAGCGCGAGCACGCCGCGGCGGCGGTGTCCGCCTGGCGGGACGCCCTGGCCGGGCAGGGGCTGCTCCCGCCGGACGCCACGCCCGGCCCTGCGGAGTTCACCCTGGCGCTGTACGGCTACCTCGCCCGCACTCCGGCCTCGCTGATCGGGGTGTCGCTCGCCGACGCCGTGGGCGACCACCGGCCGCAGAACCTGCCGGGCACCACCGACCAGTACCCGAACTGGCGGGTGCCGCTGTGTGACGGCGAGGGACGGGCTGTGCTGCTCGAAGACCTCGAAAAGCGCCCGGGCGTACGGGACCTGGCCCGCGTGGTGTCCCGGGAGCCTGGCTGACCGCCCGGCCGGTCACGGGCCGGGGAGGCCCTAGCCCTCTGCCTGCCGGTCGCGCTGCTGGCAGCGCAGCGCGCGGCGCAGTCCGTCCCGGCCCTCGACCAGCAGGCGGACCAGGCCGGGGGGCAGGTCGCTCCCATCGATCAGTTCGGTGGTCTTCGTGATCACGGAGGGGTCGTCGCCGCTCGGGTAGGCGTACGACACGAACCAGCGCGCCATGTCCGGCGTCCAGCCGTGCCAGACATCCGGGACCACCTCGAAGTAGCGGTCCACGTAGCGCGCCATCAGTTCGGGCTGGTCGTCATCCATGAACCCGGCGAGCATCGCGCGGAACGTAGCGTTGGGCAGCGTACCGCTGACGATCTGCGCCCAGGCCGCCTCCTTCGCCGCGGGGTCCGGCACCGAGGCGCGGCAGGCGACAGCGTGGCGCGCGCCCGCGTCGGTGGCGTCCCGGCCCAGCTCGGCCTCGATCTCCGGCTCGCCCGCGGCACCGCGGCTGACCAGCCGGTGCAGGATCCGCCAGCGCAGCTCGGTGTCCACGGTCAGGCCCTCGATCGTCACGGTGCCGTCAAGCAGGCCTGCCAGCAGCGCCAGGTCCTCGTCGGACAGCGCCACCCCGATGAACGCCTGTGCGTAGGCGAGCTGGACGTCCGCGCCCGGCTCGGCCTGTTCGATGAGCCGGCGCAGGGCACCGGCGGCCAGCGTCAGGCCGGTCTGGCGCCAGCCCGGGTCGGTGTAGCGGCGCAGCGCGGCATCGGTCTGGCGCAGCAGAGTCTGCGCCATCGACACGTCGCCCACCGGGCCGATCCCGCCCAGCACCAGCCGGATGTACTCCCGCGCGGGCAGTTCCGCGTCCCGGCACATGTCCCAGGCGGCGGCCCAGCACAGGGCGGCGGGCAGGGTCTGGGTGAACTCGCCGATGCTGGTGGCCAGCGTGGCCGTGGAATGCGGATCCAGCCGGATCTTGGCATAGGTGAGGTCGTCGTCGTTGACCAGCACCAGGTCGGGCCGCGGCTCACCGGCCAGGGCGGCCACGACGGTCCTTTCACCGGAGATGTCGGTCTCCACCCGGCGCCGGCGGACCAGGCCAGCCGTGGTCCGATCGTAAAGTCCGATGGCGATGCGGTGGTCGCGGAGAACCGGATGAGCCTCCGTGGCCTCCTGCCGGACCGCGAACTCGGCAAAGGCGCCGTCCGCAGCCAGCTCGAACTCGGGCCGCAGCGTGTTCACGCCGGCCGTCTCCAGCCATTGCTTGGACCAGCCGGCCAGCTCCCGTCCCGACGCCGCCTCGAGCTGGGCCAGCAGGTCCCCGAGCGTGGCGTTGGACCAGGCGTACTGGCCGAAGTAGCGGCGCACGCCGGCCAGGAAGTTGTCCAGCCCGACGTAGGCGACGAGCTGCTTGAGCACGGCCGCGCCCTTGGCGTAGGTGATGCCGTCGAAGTTGACCTCGACGGCCTCGATGTCCGGCACGTCCGCCGCGATCGGGTGGGTCGAGGGCAGCTGGTCCTGGCGGTAGGCCCAGGCCTTCTCGAGCTGGGCGAATGACGTCCAGGCGCCGCGCCAGCGGGTGGCCTCCGCCTGGGCGTGCACCGACGCCCAGGTGGCGAACGACTCGTTCAGCCACAGGTCGTCCCACCAGCGCATGGTGACCAGGTCGCCGAACCACATGTGCGCCAGCTCGTGCAGGATCGTCGTCGCGCGGGACTGGCGGCGGAAGTCGGTGACCCGGGACCGGAACAGGTAGTCCTCCAGGAACGTCACGCATCCCGCGTTCTCCATCGCGCCGGCCTTGTACTCGGGCACGAAGATCTGGTCGTACTTGCCGAACGGGTACCGCGTCGCGAAGGCCTGGTGGAAGAAGTCGAAACCCTGCCTGGTCACCTCGAAAATCTCGTCCGGGTCCAGGTACTGCGCCAGGGACTGGCGGCAGTACAGGCCGAGCGGTATCCCGTCATGCTCGGTCTGCACCTGGTGGTAGGGGCCGGCCGCGACGGCGGTGATGTACGTGGACATCACCGGCGACGGCGGGAAGTGCCAGCGGGCGAACTCCTGCCCCGGCACCGGTTCCCCGGTCACGTCCGGCGCCATGTTGGAGATCACCCGCCACTGCGCGGGGACCGTAACGGTGAACTCGAAGGTGGCCTTGAGGTCGGGCTGGTCGAAGCAGGCGTACACCCGGTGGGCGTCGAAGGTTTCCAGGTCGGAGTAGAGATAGACGTCGCCGTCCACCGGGTCGCGGAACCGGTGCAGCCCCTCGCCGTTGCGGGAGTACGCGCACGAGGCGCGCACCCGCAGTTCGTTGTCCGCCGCCAGGTTCGCCAGCGCGATCCGGTCACCGTCGAAGGCCCCGGGCCCGACCGGCTGACCGTTCAGCAGGATCTCGGTGACGGCCGGCGCGCTCAGGTCGATGTACGTGCCCGCGCCGGGCCGGGAGCAGCCGAAGGTGACCGTGGTCTGCGAGGTGAAGACCTCGTCATCGCCGGTGAGGTCGAGGTCCACGCGATAGGAGCGGACATCGACCAGGCGGCCCCGGTCATGTGCCTCGTCGCGGGTGAGGTTGCTTGCCACGGCGGTGGTCCCTTCGTCCTTTTCCAGCCCCGGTGGTATATGGCCTGGTCAGTGCGCCCGGGGTACCGGGCTGACGGAAATCTTCGCATCCCCAGTGGAATGGGCCGCAAGGCGGCCCGGTTGTCAGCACGCAGCGCCCCGTCGTATATCTACCCCCCGCTGCCAAGGAGCGACATGGCTGAGCAGGAGTTCACCCCCGCTGACTTCTGGTTTGACCCTATCTGCCCATGGGCCTGGATAGCCTCGCGCTGGATGCTCGAGGTGGCAAAGCTCCGTCCCGTGCAACCGCGCTGGCATGTGATGTCCCTGTCCGTGCTCAACCAGGACAAACCTGATCTGCCTGAGGCCTACCGGGAACTGCTGGCGACGGGCTGGGGCCCGGTGCGCGTCTGCATCGCGGCCGAGCAGCAGGCCGGGCCTGAGGTGCTCGGCCCGCTCTACACCGCGCTCGGTACCAGGTTCCACGAGGAGAAGGCGCCGCACGACGACCGGGCCGTTATCGAGTCCGCGCTCGCCGAGGCGGGCCTGCCTGTCTCGCTCGCCGGCGCGATGGACTCGACCGCTTACGACGAGGCCCTGCGCGCCAGCCATGTCGACGGCATGGACCGGGTCGGCTACGAGGTCGGCACGCCGGTGATCTCCGTGGCGGGCACGTCGTTCTTCGGGCCGGTGATGTCGCCGATCCCGCGGGGCGAGGCGGCCGCGCGGCTCTGGGACGGCGTGCTGCAGGTGGCCACGACCGACGGGTTCTTCGAACTGAAGCGGACCCGCACCCGGGATCCGATCTTCGACTGAGCGCCGGAGGCGTGCCAGACTGTCGCGCGTGCGCGTTTACCTCGGCTCTGATCATGCCGGCTTCGAGCTGAAATCCGCCCTCGCCGAGGCGGTGGCCGGGGCCGGACACGACGTGATCGACTGCGGCCCGCCGTCCTACCAGCCCGGTGACGACTACCCGCCCTACGTCATGCGCGCGGCGGCGGCCGCGGCCGCCAACCCGGGCAGCATCGCGATCGTGGTCGGCGGCTCCGGCAACGGCGAGCAGATCGCCGCGAACAAGATCGACGGGATCCGGGCCGCGCTGGCCTGGAACGAGGACACCGCGCGGCTGGCCCGCCAGCACAACGACGCCAACGTGCTGAGCCTCGGCGCGCGCATGTACCCGGTGCCGGACGCGGTCCGGTTCGCCCTGCTGTTCCTGGCGACGCCGTTTTCCGGCGAACCGCGCCACCAGCGGCGGATCGACATGATCAGCGGTTACGAGGAGTCCGGCGTGCTGCCGCCGCTGCCGGAAGGGACCTAGCCAGGCTGACCGTTCAGCGCCCGTGTGACCGGCGTCGCCGTACCCGCTTGCGCTTGGACCGCCGGCCGGACTCGCTCCGCGGCTGCGCGCCGCGGGCGGCCTTGGGCGGCGCACCCGGCGGGGGCGCCTCGGGCGGCTCGGGCGGCTAGCGCCGGCCGCTCGGCGGCTCGCGGCGGCTCGGCTCCGGCCGGCGGCCCGGCCGGCTTCGGGCGGCTCGATGGGCTGCCCAGCATCGGTGACAGTTGCCGGCTCGCGCCGCTCGCCGCTGGCCCGTTCCGGGGTGGGGCGGGGGCCGTTCCCTCGATGCTGCGGCGGGCCCGGCTTGCCCGCGGCGGTGCCCGGTGCCGCGCCAGGGCTATCTCCTGGCTTCGGTGTCGTCTCGCCCGCGGGACGGTTGCCCGGTGGTGCGGGCCTGTGCCGGGGGACGGGCGCGTGCCGGCCGGCCCGGCGGGCACGGGGACCCGGGCAGGCCCGGTGCCACGGAGCGGTGGCAGGGGGGTCCTGGCCCGTTGCGGTGAGGCGGGCCGCGCGGCGGCCACCTCCTCCTCGGCGGCCGCCTCGTGATGCGGCTGGGGCCGGGACACGTCGCGGGCGCGCATCGCGGCGCTCACCGTGACCTTCATGCTGGGCATGCTGCCTCCCCGCCCAGTGTCGCACGCCCGCTCGGGGGCCGGCCGCAGCTGAAGGCGGCCGCATCAGCACGATGATGTGAGCCTGTTCATCGATGCCATGAACAAACTCACATGATCATGATTATGAGAGGTCGGCCGGGGCCTGCCACTTGGTGTGCTGGGGCGCGATGTCGCCGTGGCCGGTCGTACTGGTGAGCAGGCACCGCTCCAGGCTGAACCGGAACAGGTGGTGCGCTGGCTCGGGTACGGGCACGCCAACGCCGGCCCGTTCGGTCACGAAGATCTCGGCGAGCACCTGCCGGAGGCCGGCGTCCTCGTCCGCCTCGGCCCGTCCGGTGCAGTAGAACGCGTCCTCGTTGTCCGGGCAGGGAAACGAGTGCAGCGCATAACGCCCGTCCCTGTGCAGGTCGGCCTGCTTGGGGCCGGGCACGATGAACGCGTACATCCCGCCCCCGTGGATGACCGGGCACATCGGGTGCACCCGCGGGCCGCCGTCCCGGCGGACCGTGGCGAGGAACCCCAGTCCCACGCCGAACTGGTACAGCAGCGCGCGACCGGCCGTCGCGAGGTCTGGCCGGTCCTTCTCGAACTCTGCCCAGGAAGCCACGGCCCCACAGTCTGCCCCTGCGGCCAATTCGGGTCAACGAGGCGCGGCGGCAGGCGGGATGACAAGCTCGCTTGACACTATCGGCCCTGGCCCGCATGATGGAGAAATGACAAGCGAGCTTGACAACGGGGGCAAGCCAGGTGCGCAATGACGTCCGCGAGCGCCGTGTCGCGAAGGGGCTGTCGCAGGCCGATCTCGCCCAGCGGCTGGACGTGTCCCGGCAGACGATCAACTCGATCGAGACCGACCGTTACACCCCCTCGCTCCCGCTGGCCATCGCGATAGCCCGGTTTTTCGGCACATGCGTCGAGGAGATCTTCCATGCAGACCACGAGTAGAACTAGCCGTAAATACCTGGCGACTCCGATTTTCGGCGTACTGATGGGCGTGGTGTACCTGGTGGCCCTTTCGGTCGCCGGGAGCCCCGTCTACGGCGTGCTCGCGTTCGGCGTGATGGTGGCGTTCAGTGCCGCCCTGCTGCTGGCCAGGCGGCGCAGCGAGACGGTGCGCGGACTGCTCGACCACCGCGACGAGCGGATCAGCGCCATCGACCTGCGCGCGACCGCGATCACCGCGCTCGCGATGATCGCCGTCGTGCTGGTGGCCTTCGTGGTGCAGATCGCCCGCGGGCAGAGCGGCTGGCCGTACAGCATGCTCGGCTTCGTGGGCGGCGTGAGCTATGTGGCGGCAGTCATCTACCTGCGGATCCGCGGCTGAGGCAGGCTCAGGAGCCGTGCAGCACGTCGGTGTGGTGGCAGAAGTGCACCCGCGCGGGCTCCAGTGACCGGATCCGGTCCAGCGAGCCGCGCCACGCCACCAGGTCGGCCGCCTGGCCGGGTACCACGTCCTTGTCGGCCGGGCCCGCGTACTGGTGCGGGGTGTAGGCGGCGTCCCCGATGAGCAGGTCCTGGCCGTCGGCGGAGGAGACCACCACACACTGGTGGCCCACGGTGTGCCCGGGCGTGGTGACCACCGACAGGCCGGGCAGGATCTCGGTGTCCCCGTCGAGCAGTTCCCACCGCGCGTTCATGAAGCCGAACCAGTCGTACAGCTCGGGATCCTCGCGCTTGGCCCGGTCCAGCTCGGCGCGCTGGACGTGGCAGGCGGCGTGCGAGAACACCGCGTTCTGGCCGCAGTGGTCGAAGTGCAGGTGGGTGTTGATCACCAGGCCGATGTCGGCCGGGGTCATGTCCAGGCCGGCGAGCGCGTCCGCGACCGAGCGGTTCACCACCCGCCAGTCACTGAGCACCTCGTCCGGGCCGCCGCAGCCGGTGTCGACCAGCACCGCGCCGCCCGGGTGGGTGACTACGAACCCGTGTACCGGCCACTCCCGGCCGTCGAGGCCACGCAGGCTCGCCAGGTGCAGGCGCTTGACTTCCAGTGGCATGAGCGACCGCCCTCACTTCGCATCTGATTAGGGACATTACGATGCCCCGGGGTACCGGGACCCGCAAGCCCCGGCCACTCGGGGCGGGCCTGCCCAGAGCGCACGACCAAGTCAACTGGGTATAGCGTCGGGCGGTGACCCGGCAGATCGAGACCATCCTCCGGGCCGCCGTCGAGCCGGGCGGCGCCGCACCATGACCCAGATCGTGGTGCTGCACTACCCCGCCGAGCGGGCGCGCAACTGGGTGCTGCTGAAGGCCGCGGCGCGGGAGCGTGACCTGCGCCTGGTGAGCTGGGCGCCGCACCTGCTCGGGCTCTGGTGTGCCGACGGGCAGCAGTCCGCCTGCTACGCGGGCAGGCCGGCCAGGCCAGGCATCGTGATCCATCGCACCGTGGCCCCGTTCCGCGGCATCGCCGCCCCGGTGCTCGCCTGCCTGGCCGCGCAGGGCTCGCTGGTGCTCAACCACCCGGACGCCGCGTTCCGCTCCCGGGACAAGCTGCTGACCACCCTGGACCTGGCCGGCGCCGGGATCCCGGTGGTGCCGACCGCCGCCTTCGACGAACCGGGCGGCGCGAACCTGGCGGCGCTCGGCCAGGGCGAGCTGATCGTCAAGCCCGCCCGCGGGGTCCGGGGCGAAGGGATCACGACTTATCGCTCGGCCGCGGCGCTCACCGCGGCGTGGCAGCCGCGGGAGCCGTGGCGCCCGGGCGCCACGAGGCCGGGCTACCACGCCGAACGCGAGCACTACCTGGCGCAGCCGCTGATCGGTGGCGGCGGCCAGGACGTCCGGGCCTACGTGGTGGGGGAACAGTGCGTCGCGCTGATGCGCCGGATGGCCAGGCCCGGGGAGGTACGGGCCAACCTGGCCCTGGGCGCGACCGGTGCCGCCCTCCCGCTGAGCCACGCCGCCGCTGCCGTGGCAGCGGCCGCACTGGCGGCCTGCGGGCTGGACTTCGGCGGGGTGGACCTGATCGAGGACGGCGACGGCGCCGTCCGTGTCCTGGAGGTGGACGCGTGGGCGGGCTTCGCCGGGATCAGCACGGTCACCGGGGCTGACGTCGCCGGGGCGATCCTGGACCACGCGACCTCCCGGCACCGGCAGGGCGTCGCGGGATGACGCTCGCGGTCGCCAGGAACCCGCACGCCACCAACGTGCCGGACAGCCTGATCGCCGCCGCTGGCCGGCTCGGCGTCCCGGTGCGGACGGTGGACCTGCCCTCGCTGCGGGCAGGCATCGCCCCGCTGGGCGAGGTGACGGTCGACCGACGAGGCCGGCCCGGTCGCGGCCACCAGCCTGGCCCCCTTCCTGCTGTTCGGGTTCCCGGCCGCGGTCACCGCGCTGCGCGTGCTGGCGCGCACCGCGCGGGCCCAGAACCCGGTGGACGGCGTGCTGATCGCGGACGACAAGGCGGCCGCCGCGGCGCGGCTCGCCCAGGCGGGCGTGGCCCAGATACGCACCGAGATCTGCCCGTTCGACCTGGGCCTGGCGGCCGCCGTCGCCGCGGAGATCGGCTACCCGGTGGTGGTCAAGCGGACCCACGGTGCGCAGGGGCGGTGGGTGCGCCGGGCGGCGGATCCGGCCGCACTGGCCACGGCGCTCGCGGAACTCGCGGCCGAAGGGCCGGGCGCGCTGATCGTACAGCCGCAGGTGGTGGAGTGCGCCGGGGTCAGCGTGCGCGCCGTCCTCACCGGGGGCCAGCCGATCGCGGTGACCGAGCGCCGCGCGGTGCCGCCGGAATGGCGCAGCAATATCGCTGGCGGTGCCACACAGCGCCGGACCGAGCTCACCGGCGAGGAACAGGACCTGGTGCACGGCGCGGCCGCCGCGCTCGGGCTCGGGCACGCCGGGGTGGACCTGCTGCGGACCGGGGCCGGGCCGCGGGTGCTCGAGGTCAACGCGTGCCCGGACTTCACCAGCATGCAGCCGCACTACCAGGCCGACCTCGCCGAGGCGGTGCTGCGCGCGTCCTTGTAGCCCGGCCCTTAGAAGATCATCGGGCACCACGGCGCCGGGTCCCACGACATGGCCGCCGACAGCGCCGCCACGGATCCCGGCGTGACCTCGGTGACCAGGCCCGCCGCGGCCAGCCGCCCGAGCGGGGTGCCGCCCAGGTACGACCGCGCCAAGCGCCTGCACCGGCAGCACCAGGTCGGCCGGGGCGGTGGTCCGCTCACAGGTCCCGCTGAACCCGGAGGGGACGGAGGTGGTCGCCGCGGTCAGCCGCCAGCGGCCCTGGTTCTGCGGGCACAGCTCGTCGCCGACCTCGATGACCACGTCCACCGGGCATGCGTAGCGGCGCTGGGCCAGCGCCTTGCCCACGTCGACGAGCCGGATCCACAGGCCGTCGGAGAGCTGCGGCCGGCCCAGCCGGGAGTCGGCAAGCAGGTCGAGCAGCGGGTCGTCCACCGGCCGCATGTGCAGCCGGAACGTGGTGATCAGGTCCCGGCTGAGCAGGTCGGCCCACAGCGCCGCGGCCGCCGCCGGGTCCGATGGCGATCGCCTCGCGACACGTCCAGCTCCCCGTCGGGGAGGAACGTGCCCCGCTCCCACCGGCCCTCGGAGGTGAACAGCGCGTACCCGCGCGGTCCCGAGTCATCCTCGGCAAGCACGCAGCGCATCGGCGGGTCGGTGTCGGAGTCGGGGTCGTGGGTCAGCCGCTCCCACCACGGTTCTGTCCGTGCGTACAGGCCCGGGCCGCTCGGCCATGGCCAGCTCGTACACCTTGCCCATCTCCGCGTGCGCCGACCGCGGCTCGGCGATCCGCAGCCGCACCGAGGGATCGGCCGGGGCCGCGGCGGCCAGCCGCCCGTGGCCGACGGCCCAGCTTCAGGAACAGGTGCCAGGACGCGCGCCCGTAACCGTACCGGCCGTAGATCTCCGTTTCCGAGGCGAACAGCGCGGCCACCGCCTCGCCCCGTTCGGCGATGTCGCTGAGCTGGCGCCGCATCAGGCCGGTGAGAGCGCCGCGGCGGCGGTGCGAGGGGAGCACGGCGACCATGCTCACCCCGGCGACCGCGGCCATCGCGCCGGGCACCCGCATCCGGAAGCTGTACACGCCGGTCACCCCGGCCAGCGTGGCTGCCGTCGAACGCGCCCAGGGTGCGGTCGAGCTCAAGCCGGGCGAGCCAGTTGGCGCGCTGACCGCGGCATGATCCGGCCGCCGTTGAACGCGTGCTGGTCCACGTATTCGAGCGCGGGCAGTTCATCTTCGGTGAGCGGGCGGATCTGGAACGTGGTGGCCATGCTCGCCTTCCTACCCGCCAGGCGGAGCACCGCCAACTCCTTTTCGGCGCCAGGACTTGGGCCGCTTCCGGCGCGACCCGCTGACCTGTGCGGGTGCCAGAGACCCCGGCGGGCGGATTATCCGGCGCGGCTGGGCCGCTTGGATGCGACGCGCTGACCTGCGCGGGTGCCAGAGACCCCGGCGGGCGGATAAAGTGCGGCCATCATGGTTGCCCGTGTCGTGGCCCTTCCCCTGCACGCCGTGCGCTCCGCCTGGCGCGCGGCAAGCGGGTGGGTGGCACGTCAGCTCATCACCGGGAACCGCCGGGTGGCCCTGCTTCTCGCCGTGGTGACGGTGTTCATCGCCGTCGCGGCCGTGCACGTGTCGCAGTCGTGGTTCTCGCCCGGCCTGCTCATCCTGCCGGTGCTGGCGGGCGGCCTGCTGCTGTGGCCCCGCGCGCTGCGCATCCTGTTCGCGCTGATCGCCATCGCCCTGGCCTACGACGTGGTGAAGGACAAGGCCGGCCCGGGCCTGGTGCTGACCATCGTGGTGACCGCGCTTGTGGTCCACGTGCTCGCCAGGACCAGGGAGAAGCTGGGCATGCTGGGGCTGCGCGGCGAGGCCATGCTGATCGAGCTGCGGGACCGGATCCGGGCCCAGGGGACGCTGCCGGAGTTGCCCGAGGGCTGGGGCACGGTATCGGTGCTCCGGCCGGCCGGCGGCTCCTCGTTCGGCGGCGACTTCCTGGTGTCCTCCTGCGACGGCAAGACCCTCGAGGTGGCGCTCGTCGACGTGGCAGGCAAGGGCGTCGACGCCGGGACCAGGGCGCTGCTGCTGTCCGGCGCGTTCGGCGGGCTGCTCGGCTCGGTGCCGCAGGGGGAGTTCCTCCCCACCTGCAACGCCTACGTGCGCCGGGGCGCCGCCAACGAGGGCTTCGTCACCGCGATCCACCTCGCGCTCGACCTGGCCACCGGGGACTTCGTGGTCTCCTCCGCCGGTCACCCGCCCGCCGCGCACTTCGACGCGGGCAGCGGCACCTGGCGGCTCACCACGGCCCGCGGGATCGTCCTCGGCGTGGTCGCCGACCTGCGGCTGGTGCCCGAGCGGGGCACGCTGCGGCCAGGCGATGCCCTCATGCTCTACACCGACGGCCTGGTGGAAGTGCCTGGCAAGGACATCGACGACGGCACCGACCGGCTGCTCGGCGAGGCGGACCGGCTGGTCACGACGGGGTTCCGGGCAGGCGCCGCCGACCTCGTCCGGGTACTGAGCGCGGGCACAGGCACCAACGACGACCGCGCGCTGGCCCTCATCTGGCGCACCTGACCGGGGGACTCAACACGAAGGACCCGGCGGCGTCCGCCCCGAACGGCGGATCGCAGCTCTGCGCACGTGCTGTAGTTGTTGCACTACAATTTGCGACAGGATCCATCTCACCAGGCAGCCTGCATCGCAGGGCAGAGCGCAAAGACCCGGGGTGCCATGGACCTTCGGCCCGGGCTGAAGGTCGCGCGCGGCGGTACTGAGCCGCGCATCCGTGTGGGACGGACGGGATCAGCGAGGGGGCACCATGGCAGACTCCGCACCGGCGTCCCGTGGGCGGGTCCTGCTGATCGACGACGACCGGGTCTTCGGTCTGTGGGCGACCAAGGTGCTCGAGCCGCGCGGCTTCTTCGTCCAGCACGTGCTCGATCCGGTGAACGGGCTCAAGCACATCGAGGCCGAGCCGTGGGACCTGGTGATCACCGATGTCGAGATGCCGCGGATGAGCGGCCTGGAGTTCCTCGAACGGCTGCGCCGGCTGGAGCCGACGCTGCCGGTCGTGGTGGTCACCGCACATCCCACCGTGGACCGGGCCGTTGCGGCGATGCGGCAGCCGGCCACCGATTTCATCCACAAGCCGGTCACCCCGGAGGACTTCGCCGCCAAGGTCACCGCCCTGGTGGCCCAGCGCAAGCCGGCCGAGGCCGCGGTCCGCGACAGCGTGCTGGCCATCGGGGCCCATCCCGGCGACCTGGAGATCGGGGCGGCCGGCACGCTGCTGGCGCACAAGGCCGCGGGCATCGAGGTGACGACGCTCACGCTCGCGCCCGCCGGCGCCGGGGCCAGCCCGCAGGCCGTGGAGGCGGCCCGGGCCGTCGGCACCAGGCTGGCGGTTGACGACCTGGTGAGCCCCGAGGCCCACGGAAGCGACCACACCGGTGCCGCCGTCCAACGGGCGATAGAGCAGATCCAGCCGACGGTGCTCTACATCCACTCCGTTAACGACGACCAGCCCGATCACCGGAACGCGCACCTCGCGGCCGCGGCCGCGGCGCGGCGGATCGGCCGGATCTACTGCTTCCAGTCCCCCTCGGCGACGATCGACTTCCGGCCGGCCCACTTCGTCCCGATCAACGATCAGATGCTGGGCAAGCTGGCCGCCGTCGGGGCGTTCGCCGCCGAGGCCGAAGTGCGGGCGTTCCTGGAACCCGACCAGGTCACCTCGACGGCGCTGTATTGGGCGCGGTACTGCCAGGCACAGTATGCCGAGGCGTTCGAGGTGTTCAGGGAGGGCTGAGCCGTCAGCCGGGCTGGCCCGTCGCTCGCTGCAGGACGAGGCCGTCCCGGCTGTTGTATGCCACCTGCCAGCCGGGCAGCCGGGCCAGCGCGGTGGCCAGCCACTGGTGCTGCTTGCGGTTGACCACGACCAGGTCGTACCCGCGCATCAGCCGCTGCCAGCCTGGCCTGCGTGCGGACAGGAAGGTGGCGTAGGCGCGGAGCTGGGCCACGGAGTACTGCTCCAGCCGGGCATCGTAGGCGACCCGGCCGAACGTCGCCGGGTGCAGCCAGAGCATGGGCGGGCTGGACCATTCGTCGGCGAGGATGCGGGCACCGGGGTGACGTGCCGCCAGCGCCGCCGCCGCGCCGATGGCGCGCACAGGGACCAGGCTCTCGAACTTGCTGCCCGGCTCCGTGGCGATCAGGCCGATGGCGATCAGCGCCGCCACTGCCAGGACAGCCGCGGTAGCCCGGCTGAAGGCCCTGCTGAGCGCGGGTGCCCGGCCGGCGTTGCTGCGGGCCAGCGAGTCGGCGGCCAGCAGGCTCCCGGCGAAGGCGAAGAACGCCTGGTTGCGGATCGCGGTCAGCGCCAGGACGAGCAGGCCGAGCGCGATCGCGGCCAGCACGGGGTCGGGCCGCGTGCCGCGCCGCCAGGCCACCGCCACCGCGATCACCGTGGCTATCAGCAGCGCGAAGAACCCCATGCTGACCAGGTAAAGCGGATTTGGCCGCTGCCATTCGGTGACGTAGTGGCTCAGCGCCGGCGCCACCCGGTTCACGCTTTTGTAGTAACCGATCACCCCGGTGCCGTACGGCGTGCACAGCACGCTCAGGGCGCTGGCGGTACCGAGCGCGAAATAGCAGAGCACAGCCCGCGGGCCCGCGCGCCGCAGCATCGCTGCCACGGCCCGGTAGCCCGCGTACAGGGCGACCATCGCCGCCCCGATCAGCACCGAGCCGTGGGTGTTCGCCCACAGCACCAGCACCGGGAGGACCAGCCAGGTGCGTGCCCGCAGCCGGGGTGCGCGGCTGTCCGCCACGACCAGCCAGAGCGTGAGCGCGAACAGCGGGTAGGCGAAGCTCTGGGCCCGGATCACGATGTTGCCCAGGTAGACGATGAGGGCGGCGCAGGTCCAGCCGAACATGCGGGTGGGCGGGACGCCGCGGCTTCGCATCGCCAGCGCCAGCACGGCGAACCCGGACGTGAGGACCAGCGACGACAGCAGCGCCACGGCCGGGTATCCGCCTGCCGCCCACGCGCCGTAGTAGATCACCTGCGCCAGCCATTGCTGGTCGATCCAGGGCGCCCCGTGCGCCACCACGGTGACCACGTTCCAATGCGGGATCCCGTGCTGCACGATGTACCGGCCGGCGTACAGGTCGTAGTAGCTGTCGGCGAACAGGTACCGGCTGTACTCCAGGCTCACCACCAGACTCAGCGCCACCAGGGCCACCAGCCACGGCAGGAACGGCGAGCCCGGCCGCGGGCCGCCCTGGCCGGCCGGCTCCTGGTCGTGCCCGGCGGGCCGCAGGCCCAGCCCGATACCGCCGTCCGGCCGATCCCCCATGCGTGACCTCACCTCCGGGCGCGGCCTGCGGCAGGGGAATCACGGCCGGTAAGGGCGGCAACGCCCGCAGGACCTGCCAAGTCTTTCGGATACGTCATGTAGTAGATACACTACACATAGTTACTAAAAGGCGACGGAAGCCTTCGCTCCCGTCGGCGGACGAGCCGGACGCCGATATGTCCTCCGATCGGACGACGCGGCGGCCGATCGGCGATGTTCTCTGACCGATCACCCGATACCCGGGACGGGAGACATCTTCCATACTTGACTACGTTAGGTGATAGTCTCATTACTGGGAGTTATTCCCAGCTCGAGAACTCGGAAGGAGTTCGAGATGCTCAGGTGCTTCGTGTACATCCAGAACGCGCTCGCCCGGCAGCTACAGCGGGACGACCGCGGCGCTACCGCCGTCGAGTACGGCCTGATGGTCGCGCTGATCGCGGCGGTGATCGTGACCGCGGTGACGCTCATCGGGACGAACCTCACCAGCGTTTTCAACAAAGTTGCCAACGCGATCTGACCAGGGCCACCCGGCGGACACCCGGCGGCTCGCCACTGCCCTGGCGGGCCAGCGCGGTGCCTACGACGGACGGCCGGTGGCCGGCGCTGCGCGCCGCCGGCACCGGTCGTGACCGGCCAGGGCCCGGCGCCGGCCGGGCACCAGGCAGCCACCAGGCAAGGGGGCATCCATGAAGCGGCGGCGGCATGCCGCGAGTGACTCGCGCGACCGCGGTTCCGTGGCTGTGGAGTTCGCGCTGCTGCTGCCGGTGCTGCTGCTGATCCTCTTCGGCATCATCGACTTCGGCCGGGCGATCAGCTACCAGATCACGCTGACCCAGGCGGCCCGCGAGGGCGCCCGGGTCGCGTCACTGGGCGGCTCGACCTCCGCGGTGACCACCCGCGCGCAGAGTGCGGCATACCCAATCACCCCGGTACCGACCGTCACCGTGATCTCCTCTTGCCCGACCGGGGCCGGGGCCGGCGTGGACGCGAAGGTGGTGGTCAGCTATACCTACACCTTCCTCACCCCGGTCGGGGCGTTCGCGTCGATGTTCGGCACCGCGAGCTTCGGGTCGACCCTCTCGCTCAGCGCCACGGGGGAAGTGCCGTGCGAGACCTGATCCGCGGGCTGGCCCGCCCGGCGCTGCGACTGGTGCGCCGCGACGACCGCGGCGTGGTCGGCGTGGCGGTCGGGCTGCTGATGGGCGGCGTGCTGCTGGGTCTGGGCGCCGTGGTGATCGACGTGGGCCAGCTCTACCAGGAGCGGTCCGAGTTGCAGAACGGCGCGGACGCGGCGGCCCTCGCGGTGGCCAAGAGCTGCGCCACCGGCGTCTGCACCGCGAGCGGCGCGCTGACCACAGCGGGGACCTACGCCAACGAGAACGCCTCGGCGCTGACCGGCGGCACGGAAGCGGCCTCGGTTTGCGGGTCCGGGGCCGGCGACACCCTGACCGCCTGCGGAACCCCCGGCACCGCGATGACCTCCTGCCCGGCCAATCCGACAGGCTTCAACTACGTGGACGTCAGCACCTCCACGAAGACCTCCGGGGGCGCGACGGTGATCGCGCCCGTCTTCGCCAAGGCACTGACGGGCAACGGGAGCTCCACGGGTACCACGGTCCAGGCATGTGCCCAGGCCGAATGGGGCGGGGCACTGCCGAACGGGTCGCTGATTACGGCGTTCACGATCTCAGCCTGCGAGTGGTACACGGCGACAACCAACGGGACCGTCTACGCGCAGCCTCCCCCCTACCCGCCGAGCACGGCGCCATCGTCCACCCTCGACCGGGTGATCAAGCTGCGGTCCACCGGCACCGGCACCGGCTGCACCAAGTATCCGGCACCGGCGGACGCGGTCAGCAAGTTCGGCTGGATCACAGAAACGGGCGGCTGCTCGCTGAACAACATCACCGGCACCACCTATGGCGTCAACAACAGCGGTTCGTCCTCTTCTCCGAACTGCAACACGCCGCTGTTCGACGACGCGCAAAACAAGTCCCTGATCTACGTCCCGGTCTACACCTCGGTCACCGGCAGTGGTGCCACCGCCGTGTACAACCTGCTGGGGCTCGCTGCCTTCGTCGTGACCGGCTACAACATCCCGGGCAGCACGTTCAACAAATACACGGACTGGCTGAAGTCGACGAACCAGTGCACGGGGACGACCTACTGCATCAACGGCTATTTCGTCCGGGCGGACTTCAGCGGCGGCGGCACGATCTTCAGTACCAACAACCAGGGCTTGTACTCGATCAACCTCACAGGCTGAGCTGGCAGGGAGAGGAAGCTTGAAACGACGGCTGCGGCTGCTCGGCCGTGACGAGCGCGGCGTGGTTGGGGTGCTGGTCGGGCTGCTGATCGGCACCGTGCTGCTGGGCCTGGGCGCCGTATTCGCGTCGCCGCCGCCCGCCGTGCCGCCTGCCTCCTACGACCGGGTGCTCAAGGTGCACGGCTGGCTGGAGCCCTCGAACCAGTGCTCCGGATCGAACAAGTGCATCAACGGTTACTTCACTCAGGAGATCATCCCGTACACAGGTTCGATGAGCAGCACCTACCTGGGTGCCGCGGTCATCAGGATCACCGGCTAGGCGGGACCCGAAAGGGGACGGGAAACAGATGAAACGACGGCTGGTCATCATCGTGCTGGCGCTGATCCTTGCGGCGGTCGGCACCAGCGGGGTGCTCGCCTACGCCAGGGGGGCCAACGCCCGTGCCATCGCGGGGATGAAAGCGGTCAGCGTCCTGGTCGCGCAGAAGACGATCCCGGCCGGCACGGCGGCCGGCGCCGCGCTGCACGGCGGGCTGCTCGCCAGCCAGACACTGCCCGCCTCCTCGGTGCCAGCGAACGCGCTGTCCACCATCACGCCCGACATGTCCCCGCTGGTGCTCAGCACGGACCTGCAGCCCGGGCAGCTGCTGCTGCGCCCGATGCTGGTCACGGCCGCCCAGACGACCAGCGGCCTGGCGATTCCGCCGGGCATGATGGCGCTCACGGTCAGCTTCTGCCTGCCCGAGGTGGTGGCCGGCTCCGTGGTGGCCGGCTCGCAGGTGGCGATATTCGACACCGTCGGGTTCAGCTCCGCCGGCACGATCACGGCAGGGCCCGGGTGCACCGGGGCGCATACCCAGATCGACGGCACCATCAAGACACGCGTGGTGCTGACGCGGGTGCTGGTGCTGTCGGTCGGGACGGCGCCGGCCGGCACGACCAGCACCTCCACTACGTCGTCGGCGCTGAGCGGAAGCAGTTCCTCCTCGTCCGGCCAGGCCGGCACGCTGGTGACCCTGGCCGTCACCCAGGCCCAGGCGGAGCAGCTCATCCAGATGACCGAGACCGGCATGCCCTACCTGGCGCTGCTCACGACGAACTCGCACACCACCTCGGACGCCGGGCGCCTGCTCACCGTCCATCCGGCTCCGCCCCCCACGCCCAACCCGGTCGTGACCTTCCCGCTGGTCGTGCCGAGCACCAGCCCGGCGGTGCCGGTGGTGGTGCCCACCACCGCCGCCCCACCTCCTTCCCCGAAACCCAGCCAGACCAGTCACAAGCCGAAGTAAGGCGGTAAACCAAATGCCCATCCTCTGCGAGCCGGCCGCGGACTCCGAAGAGCTGCTTGCCGATCTCGGTAGTGAGGTACGCACCGCCGACGACCTCAGTGCGGCGGCCAAGCTGCTGGACAGCGACCCGGCCGAGAACCTGGTGGTGATCGGGCCGCGGGCCGGGACCGAGGAGGCGCTGGGGTTCGCGTCGGCGCTGCGGATGGTCCGCCCGGCGGTCGGCGTGATCCTGGTGCGCGATCAGACCAGCGTGGAACTGCTGAACCAGGCGCTGCAGTCGGGCATCCGTGAGGTGATCCAGACCGGCGACCATGCCGCGCTGGCCGCCGCCTGCCGCCGGTCCCGCGACGTGTCGTGGCGCATCCTGGCGGCGACCACCACCGAGCGGACCGGGCCGACGGTGGATGGCAAGATCATCACCGTCTTCACCGCCAAGGGCGGCGTCGGCAAGACCATGCTGGCCATCAACATCGGCGTGGTGCTCACCCAGCGGGGCGCCAACCAGGTCTGTGTGGTGGACCTGGACCTGGCTTCGGGCGACGTCGCGATCAGCCTGCTGCTCGACCCGGTGCGGAGCCTCGCGGACGCGGGCGCGATGACCGGGCACATCGACACCACCGGGGCCGCGTCGCTGCTCACCCCCTACCGGCCCGGACTGGAAATGCTGCTGGCGCCGGCGACGCCCGGCGACGCGGAGAAGATCCCGCCGTCGCTGGTGGGGGAACTGCTGGCGGTGCTGCGCACCATGTTCGACTACGTCGTGGTGGACACCCCGCCGCATCTCAGCGAGCACGTGCTGACCGCCCTGGACGCCTCGGCGCACCACGTGCTGCTGACCACTCCCGACGTGCCGGCGCTGAAGAACCTCCGGGTCGTGCTGGACGTGCTGGACATGCTGTCCTATCCGCCCGAGATCCGGTCGGTCGTACTCAACCGGGCCGAAGCCAAGCTGCGGCTGAGCCAGGAAGACGTGGAGCGGGTGATCCGCGCACCGGTCGCCGCGCAGATCCCCGCCAGCCGTGCTGTTCAGATCTCGACCAACAAGGGAGTCCCGATCACCCTCGCCAACCCCAGGCACCCGGTCAGCAAGGCCATCACCGCGTTCGTGCGGCAGCGCCTGCTGCCCGCCCCCGTCCCGCGCGGGCGCCGCGGCGGCAGCAGGCGGCGGGCGGCATGAGCCTGTCCGAGCGGCTCGCCCGGCAGGCGGGCGGGCAGCAGACCGTCCGGCCCACGCACGGTGTGCCGGGCCGGTCGGCCCGCCGCACCGACCCGTTCGCCGATGTCCGCCACTCCGTGCATGACGCGCTGCTGGACACGCTCGGGCCGAAGCTCTACGACGTGAACCTCAGCGAGCGCGAACTCGAGCAGCGGGTCACCGAGACCCTCCAGACGGTGCTGGAGCGCGACAAGACGCCGATGACAGCGGCCGACCGGCTGCGGGTCTCGCAGGAGGTCTCCGATGAGATCCTCGGCCACGGGCCGCTCGAGCCCTACCTGCGGGATCCCGAGGTGTCCGAGATCATGGTCAACGGCCACGATCAGGTCTACGTCGAGCGCGCCGGCCGCCTGTACCCGGTGGCGGCCACCTTCGCGGACGAGAGCCACCTGCGCCGCACCATCGACAAGATCGTCTCCCGGGTGGGGCGGCGCGTGGACGAGGCCAGCCCGATGGTCGACGCGAGGCTGCCCGACGGCAGCCGGGTCAACGCGGTGGTCCCGCCGCTGGCGCTGGATGGCTCGATTCTTACCATCCGCAAGTTCGCCGCCGATCCCTACCTGGTGTCGGACCTGATCGGCTTCGGCACGCTGACCCCGCCGACGGCCGAACTGCTGCGGGCCTGCGTGCGCGGCCGGATGAACATCGTGATCAGCGGCGGCACCGGTTCCGGCAAGACCACCACGCTGAACGTGCTGTCCTCCTTCGTGCCCGACAACGAGCGGATCCTCACCATCGAGGACGCGGCGGAACTGCAACTGCGCCAGGAGCATGTGCTCCGGCTCGAGGCCCGCCCGCCCAACATGGAAGGCCGGGGCGCGGTGACGATCCGCGAACTGGTGCGCAACGCGCTGCGGATGCGGCCGGACCGGATCATCGTCGGCGAGGTCCGCGACGGCGCGGCACTGGACATGCTTCAGGCGATGAACACCGGTCACGACGGCTCCATCACCACGGTGCACGCCAACACGCCCCGGGACGCGCTGGCGCGCATGGAAACGATGGTGCTCATGGCCGGTCTCGACCTGCCGCAGCGCGCCATTCGCGAGCAGATGGCCTCGGCGATCAATCTCATTGTGCAGCAGGCCAGGCTGAAGGACGGCACCCGGCGTATCACGCACATCACGGAGGTGGACGGTATGGAGGGGGACATCGTCACGCTGCAGGACGTATACCTCTTCGACTTCCGCGCCGGGGTCGACGAGCACGGTGCGTACCGGGGCGAGCTGCGCAGCACCGGCCTGCGGCCCCGGTTCCTCGAGTGGCTGGCTGACCGCGGCGTCCACGTCTCGCCGCAGTCCCTCGGCCTGCAAGAGAACGTACGATGAGCGAACCCGCCGCCGGTTGGTTCACCGGCGCCCTCGCCAGCGCTGCCGCGTCGCGCTTGCCTGTGTCGCTGATCGCCGGAGTCGGCTGTGTCTTCCTGGCGCTGTTCCTGGCCGGGGCGCTGCTGATCGGCATGGTGCGCCCCGATGACCGGGCCAAGCGGCTGGCCGACCGGATCGAACGTTACGGGTCCCGGCACGTGGCCGTGCGTGCCGGTCGGCCGCTGGCCCGCATCGCGGACCGCCTGGTGTCGCCGATCCTGAGGAGTGACACCAAGGCACGGCTGGAACTGCGGCTCGACCTGGCTGGCATCGAGTGGGACCCCGCCGAGTGGGTGCTGGCCGGCGCCTGCGTGAGCGTGGCGCTGATGATCGCGCTGACCGTGCTGTCGGGCAACGTGCTCATCGGCGTGGTGCTTGGCGGCCTGGCCGGCTGGCTGGGCATGAAGTTCGGCCTGAGCTTCATGGTCCGGCGCCGCCAGGCCAAGTTCGCCGATCAGCTGCCCGACATGCTCCAGTTCGTCGCGGGCTCGCTGCGCTCCGGCTTCTCATTGGGCCAGGGCCTGGACGCGGCGGTGCGGGAGGACACCCAGCCGGTGGCCGGTGAGTTCTCCCGGGCGCTGCAGGAATCCCGGATCGGTGTCGATCTCGAGGATGCGCTGGACCAGGTCGCGGACCGGATGGAGTCGGCCGACCTACGGTGGACGGTCATCGCGATCCGGATCCAGCGCGAGACCGGCGGCAACCTGGCCGAGGTTCTCGGCAACACCGTGGAGACGATGCGCGAGCGGGCCCACCTGCGCCGGCACGTGCGGGCACTGAGCGCCGAGGGGCGGCTGTCGGCCTACATCCTGGTGTCGCTGCCGATCGGGATCGGTGGCTGGCTGTTCCTCACCAGGCGCAGCTACGTGGCCGTGCTCTACACCACCACGCCGGGGATCGTCCTGCTCGTCTTCGCCGTCCTGTTGGTCGTCGGCGGCGCCTTGTGGATGCGCAAGATGGTCAAGGTGGAGGTGTAGCGATGCCGGCGACGATCCTGGTGGACGGCGGCCTGCTCGGGCTGGCCATCGCGATGCTGGTGGTGGCCGTGGCACCCACCAGGTCGAAGACCGGCGGGATCAGCAGCGCGGCGGCGGTGATCGAGCAGCGTTACGCCCAGCGGTCCGACTCCGCCGACGAGGTGGTTGTTCCGGCGTCGCCGCGGTGGCTGTCCGGGATCGGGCAGCGGCTTTCGCCGTCGGGCACTGCCGCAAGACTGCAGCGCAGGCTGGACATCGCCGGCAACCCGGAGCGATGGGACGCCGACCGGCTGTTCGCGGTCAAAGCACTGGGGCTTGTCGGGCTCGGCGGCCTCGGCGCGCTGATCGGGCTGCACGATCCCAGCCTGGCGATCCTGACCGTCGGGTTCGGCGCGGTGGCCGGCTTCTTCCTGCCCGACCTGCTGCTGTACAACGTGGGCGTCAAGCGGCAGACGCTGATCCAGCGGGACCTGCCGGATGCCATGGACATGCTCACCATCTGCGTCGAGTCCGGCCTGGGGTTCGACGCCGCGCTGGCCAGGGTGGCGCGCAACTCGTCGGGGCCGGTGGCCGCCGAGTTCTCCCGGGCCCTCCAGGAGATCCAGATCGGCAAATCCCGCTCCCAGGCGCTGCGGTCGCTGGCCGATCGGACCACCGTCCCCGAGCTTCGCGCCTTCACCTCGGCCGTGGTGCAGGCCGGCGAACTGGGCATCCCCATCGCCGACGTGCTGCGCGAGCAGGCTAAGGAGATGCGGATGCGGCGCCGCCAGCGGGCCGAGGAAAAGGCACAGCAGGTGCCGGTGAAGATTCTCTTCCCGCTGATCGGCTGCCTGTTCCCGGCGCTGTTCATCATCGTCATCGGACCGGGTGCGATCTCGATCGCGCACTCGCTGTTCCACCACTGAGCCGCCGCCATGACCGCCGTCACCCGCCAGGCCCGCCGCCCCGACTACGGCAGGCTGATCATGATTCCCACGGCGCTCGGCTTCGTCGTCCTCGACACGGCGGCCCTGGTCCGCGACAGTGGCACGGACCCGCTGCACTGGGCAAGCACCGGGCTGGTCTGCGCGTTCTATGCGCTGATCATCTGGTGTTACCTGCGCCGCGGCCCGGCCAGCGCGACCAGCCGGTCGGTCACCGCGCACGCCGCGGCGGTGACCGCGATGTTCGTGCCGTTCGCCTTCCCGTTGCTGCGCACGGCGCAGCCAGGCGGCATCCAGCAGTGGGCAGGCGACGTGCTGGTGGCGGCCGGCACCGCGTGGGCGGTCTGGTCGCTGCGCTCGCTGGGCCGCAGCGTGGCGGTGCTCGCGCAGGCCAGGGTCCTGGTGGACCGGGGCCCGTACCGGTGGGTGCGGCACCCGCTCTACACCGGGGAGATCGTGTCCTCGCTCGGGCTCGCACTGCTGGCGGGCAGCCTGGCGGCGCTGGCCGTCTGGCTCGGGTTGTGTCTCCTGCAGGCCTACCGTGCGCTGCGGGAGGAGCAGTTGCTCATGGCGGCCATGCCTGCCTACCGGGGGTACCGGGCGCGCACCGCGGCGCTGCTCCCGGGGCTGTTCTTAAGGCCCTGGCCTCACGGGGCCAAGGTCACGGAATGTGCGCACCGGCCGGGCCTTCGGCCAGGATCACCAGCAGGGCGCCGCCGAGCAGGAACGGCCCGAAGCTGATCGCGCCGCGCAGGGTGACCCGGCGGGCGGCCAGCAGGACCAGGCCGGCCAGCCCGGCCAGGATGAAGCCGAGCGCGGCCCCGGTCAGCACCGCCCGCCAGCTCAGCCAGCCGAGCACCAGGCCAGCCAGGCCGGCCAGCTTGATGTCGCCGCCGCCGAGCTGCCCCGGCCGGGCCAGCCCGAGCAGCAGGTACCCGGCCGCCAGCACCAGGCCGCCGAGCAGCGCCCGCCAGAGCGCCCCCAGGTCGTGCCCGGCCAGCGCGGCCACGGCGAGCAATCCGATCAGGACCGGGTAAGCGGGCAGGGTGAGCCGGTCGGGCAGCCGCTGGACGCTGATGTCGATCGCGGCCAGGGCCACGCCGAGGGCGCCGAGAAAGCCGAGTGCCAGCGTGAGCGGCTGGCCGCCGAACCGGCCAGCCAGCAGCGCAAGCACCGCCGCGGTGACCAGTTCGAGCACCCCGGGGGTGCCCAGGGCACTGCCGCACTCCTGGCAGCGCAGCGACGGCCAGCGGCGGAGCGGCGGCCAGCGGCCCAGTCGGGCGTCGCAGCCGGGGCAGGCGACCCGGTCCGGGGCGCCGGCCTGTACCGAGAGCCGGAAAACCGGCCCGCGGAGCAGGGCGCCGGCCACCAGGCCCGCGGCCCCGCCGACGACCGCCCACGCCAGGCTCACGCCAACCCCCAAACGCTCTGGTAACTCAACGTAGTTACATCTTTACACTAAGCGGTTGGGTAAGCGGGCTGTCCCGGCCGCGTCAGCGGCATGGCGGCGCGTAACGGCGTCCCGGGTACGTAGGCGCTCCATTCGGCCGGGGTCAGCGACTGGCCGGTCATCGCGCACACGGCGCGGGCCGCGGTGCCGGCACTGGTGTCCCAGAGCCAGACCAGGCCGGATGAGTCCGCCGCGGCCAGGGTTCGCCCGCCGGGGCCGAACGCCACCGAGTAGACCGGCCCAGCCGGGCCGGTCAGGGTGGCGATCAGCGCCGGGTGGGCGGGGTGGGCCAGGTTCCACAGCCACACGCTGCCGTTGGTGTTCCCCGCGGCCAGGATGTGCCCGTCCGGGCTGAACGCGACCGAGTACACGTACCCCGACGGCCCGGTGAGCACCGGGCCGATGCGGCGTGGCCGGGCCGGGTCGCTGACGTCCCACAGCCGGATATCCCGGTCCGCGCTGCCGACCGCGAGCACCTGCCCGTCCGGGCTGAACGCGACCGAGTACGCGGTGTTGGTCGGCCCGGTGAGCGCCTTGCCGAGTTTCACCGGCGTGGCCGGGTCGGTCACGTTCCACAGCCGCACCTCGTCGTCGGCGCTGGCCGCGGCGAGCAGGTCGCCGTGGTGGCTGAACGCGACCGAGAACACCGCATCACCGAGGGAGTCCTGGATAACCGACAGTGGCGCGGGCCTGGCCGGGTCGGTGATGTCCCAGAGCCGCACGGTGCCGTCGTCGCCGGCGCTGGCAAGGACCTTGCCGTCGGGGCGGAACGCCACGAACTCGACCTGGTTGGTGAAGCCTGCCCGCAGCCGCGATGCTATCCGCGCCCTCCCGAGCGCGGTCAGTCCCGCGCCGCGCCGCCACAGTTGGAGGCCCCCGTTGTTGTACCCGGTGGCGATCAGGTTCCCGCCGGGGGAGACGGCCACCGAGTTGATGTTCTCGGCGGGGGTGGCGCCGGGAATGAGGGCATGGGCGATCAGCGTGCGGGTGGCGAGGTTCCATACCTGGAGGCCGGTCCCGCCGGCCGCGAGCATCCCGCCTCCCGGGGCGAGCGCGATGCTGTTCAGCGGGGCGCCCGTCAGCAGGTCCGGCACCGGCAGGTGCCAGGCCCGGACATACCCGTCGGCGTCGCCGGTGACGAGCAGGCCCGGGCCGTCCCAGGCCAGCGTGGTCACCGGCTGCGGATGGGGAATCACGGCGATCGGGGCGCCGGTCGCGGCGTCCCACAGCCGTGCCTGGCCGTCGCTGCCAGCCCCGGCCAGCACCTGCCCGTCGGGGCTGAACGCGACCGCCATAATCCAGTCGGTGGCCCCGGTGAAGTGCATGAGGAAGACCGGCTTGGCAGGCTTGGTGACGCGCCACAGCCAGACCTTGTCGTCATAACTCCCGGCGGCCAGTTCGCGGCCGTCGGGGCTGAACGCGACCGAATCCACGGCCCCGCCCGGGCCGGCCAGCGTGGTGGCGAGCCGTGGCTTGGCCGGGTCGGCCACCTTCCACAGCCGCACCGTCTTGTCGGCGCTGGCCGCTGCGAGCAGCCGGCCATCCGGGCTGAACGCCACCGCCTGCACATAGCCCGAGGCTCCGGTGAGCGGCGCGCTCGCCTGAACCGGGTGCGCGGGGTCGGTGACGTTCCACAGCCACACCGTCGTGTCTGCGCTTCCCGCCGCCAGCAGCCCTCCCTGTGGGCTGAACGCCAGCGAATAGACCGTGTTCTTCGGCCCGGTGAGGCGGTCAAGCAGCCTGGGGTGCCGCGGCTTGGTGACGTCCCACAGCCGTACCAGCCCGTCCTCGCCGGCCGCGGCAAGTACCCGCCCATCCGGGCTGAACGCGGCCGCATAGAGCGGATGTGTGCGGCCCAGCGCCACTACCGTGCCGATCATCGCCGGGTGGCCGGCCGGGGAGACCTTCCACAGCCGCAGGGTGCCGTCGGCGGCGGCGACCGCGAGCAGCCGGTGGTCCGCAGACAGCGCGACGGCCTGCACGTCGCGGTCGGAGTCGAACATGCGCGCCGCTGCCGGGGCGCCGGACGACTCGAGCAGGCTGGCCAGCGCTCCCGTCGTGGGCGAGATCCGGTAGGCGGCCAGCGAGAGTTGCGCGGCCAGCGCGGGGTCCTCGGGGCGTATCTGGCCGGCCTCCACGGCGACGGTCCGGGACTCGGCCTGGTCCCTGGCGGTGGTGGCAAGCTGCCGCTGGTGGAAGGCGTAGCCGGCCAGGCCGACGGTGAGCAGTACCAGGACGGTGAGTGCGGCTACCAGTTGGCGTAGCCGCCGGGTCCGACGGCGCGCGGCCGCCTCTTGTGCCCGCTCCTCGGCGATCCCCGCGTCGACGAAGTCACGAGCGTCCTGGCTCAGCGCGGCACGGTGGGCCTCGCCGGCGATCCAGTCGGCCGCCAGCGCGAGTTGGCCGCCGCGCAGCAGCGCGGCCGCCTCCCGGTCGGCCTGTGCCCAGGTCTGCGCCGCCACCTCGATGAACCGCCGGATCCTGATGTCCTCACGGTCGGCGTCGATCCACCCCCGCAGCCGGGGCCACGCGCCGAGCAGCGCCTCATGGGCGATCTCCGCCGCGGCCCGGTCCTTGGTGACCAGGCGCTGCCCGACGAAGCGCTCCAGCACCGCCGAGGCCACGCTGGCGTCTCCCGGCAGGTCGCGGAGCGGGAGACGCACCCGGGCTTCCCGGCCGTCGTTGCCGACATGGACCAGCCGCAGGAACAGCTGCCTAGCGATCTCCTGCTCGCCGGTGTCCAGCGTCGCGTAAGCCTCCTCCGCGGTCCGCGCGATGGCGTTCCTGATCCCCCCGCTGGCCTGGTAGTCGGCCAGGGTCAGCCGGCTCCCGCGGCCGTGCTCCCAGGTGGCAAGCAGAGCATGGGAGAGCAGCGGCAGCGCCCCGGCCTCGTGCCCGCCGGGTCCCGGCACGCCGGGCGGGCGCATGTCCGCCAGCAGTACCTCGACCAGGCCGTCCTCGACATCCCGGCCGGCCTTGCGCGCGGGCTCCACGATCGCCCGGCGGAGCTGGTCGGCCGACATCGGGCCGACCACGATCTGCCGTTCCTGCAGCGCCCTGGCCAGCCCGGGATAGCCAAGCGCGTGCCCGTAGAAGTCCGCCCGCAGGCCGAGCACTACCAGGGTGTGCTCGGACAGAGCGGACAGCGCGGTCACGAACCGGCGCCGCTCGTCCTCGTCCGCACCCGCGGTGAAGATCTCCTCAAGCTGGTCCACGATGACCGCAGGGGGCTCGTCCCCGCGCGCGGCCAGCCGCGCGTGCCGCTCCGGGTCCTCGCGCAACCCCTGGGCCAGCAGCCCGGTCCGCAGCGCGCCCTCGGACCCGGGCCAGGCCACCGGCGCCAGATGTTCGGCCAGACCCTGCACCGGTGCGCCGCCCGGCGTGATCAGCACCACCGCGCGGCCGGGCGGCCGGGCAGTGCTGCCGGTCCGCAGCCGGGGGACCAGGCCCGCGCGCAGCAGCGAGGACTTACCGGACCCCGACGGCCCGACGACCACCAGCGGCAGCCCAGGGGCGCCCGGCCCGGTCGCCAGCCGCACCAGGTGCAGTGCTAATTCCTCGCGGCCGAAGAACCAGGCGGCGTCCTCGGGCTGGAAGCTGGCCAGGCCCCGGTAGGGAGCCGGGCCTGCCGGAGGGCGGCCCGGGGCACGGCGGACCCGGTTCAGCGCGTCCAGCCAGCGGACACCTGCTCGGCCTCGGTGATCTGGCACGCGGCCAGGATGCTGGGCAGGAGTTCGGGCTGCCGGGCGGGCGGAAGGTGGCGCGCGGCGAAGTAATCCCCGAGCGTGCTGACCGGGATGCCGCTTGCCTTTGCTACCTCGCGGATGGTGAGCCCCGCCTGTTGCCGGGCCAGGGTGAGCTCGCGGCCGAAGTCCTGCTGGCTGGTGATCCGCCCAGGATCTGGGACTTCGGCATCCGGTAATGATTGACGTGTCATCGGCTCCCCTCGTGCGCCCGTTGGGCCGCCGGCGCGGCATGCCCCCGTAAAGTGACCTGTAGTGACCGCACACCGCCGAAGTCCAGACTCGCGGGCAACCAGGCCAGTTCACATCTAACGCCCTATTGGGCCCCCACGAGTGCACTATCGGAGCATGTGTCGTGGGGCGCCGGTCCGCATCGGGCCGGTTACCGGGTGTGGAATATGACATATGCGTCAGTGTTAACTGGCCGGGTAACCGCGTCATGACATGAGCGTCAGCTTCGAGTGACATTGGCGTCAGGTTCGGCGGAGGCGGCGTGGCGCAGCCGCCGGGGGCCGTTTTGCGCCAGTGCCCGGGGCCCGCTGGAACCGAAAACGGGCCACTGCCGCGTGCGGCGCGGCAGAGGAATTACCGAGCCCAAGGACACGGCCGCCGGAGCCGATTAGCCGGACCGGCGATTCCGCCCGCATCACGGGCTCTGCCTGCGATGTTGCGTAGCAAATCCACCCGTAGCCGAGCAGGGCTAATCACGATCTCCCAAATCTTCACGGACGCTCAGGAAATGGCTGGATAAAGACATCGCTGGTGGCGGCGGTTTCCCGGTGCCGGACTTGCGTGCGGCAAGAGCAGTAATGTAAAGTCTTTGCCGGGGCCGGTGCGGTGCCGGAGTCTGGAGAGTTCTGCGACATCGGCGTCATGTGACGCCGATGTCATTGTTTGCATTAGCCCGTGAGCTGTGAAGGAATAGGGGACGTGACCCGGGATGCGACGCGATCAGAGGATGCCAGCGCTCCCGGGGCGGTCCTTGGGCGGGGCGGCGGGGCCGGGGCTAGCACTGCGCGGGGCGGCGGGGCCGGGGCCAGCACTGCGCGGGGCGGCGGGGCCGGGGCTAGCACTGCGCGGGGCGGCGGGGCTAGCAGCGCGGGCGGCGTGGCCAGCAGCGAGCTGGCCAGGGTGATCGCTGCCGAGGCCGGCGCCAAGGCCGCGGACGAGAACTTTCCCGTGGCCCTCCGGCTGCTTCCGGGGCGCTACCGCCAGCACCTGACCGCGGTCTACGGCTTCGCCCGGTCGGCCGACGACATGGGTGACGAGGCACCGCCGGGGGAGCGGCTGGCCTTGCTTGACGAACTGGAGGCCGACCTTGGCCGGCTCTACCAGCCCGGCGGGGAAGGCCCCCGGCTGCCGGTGATCCGGGCGCTCGCGCCGGCCGTCGCCCAGTGCGCGATCCCCGCCCAGCCCTTTCTCGACCTGATCCAGGCGAACCGCCAGGACCAGGTGGTCACCCGCTACCAGACCTTCGACGAACTGCTGGCCTACTGCCGCCTGTCGGCCAACCCGGTCGGCCGCATTGTGCTGCACGTCTTCGGCTCGGCCACACCGCCACGGGAGCGGCTCTCCGACCTGGTGTGCACCGCGCTGCAACTGGCCGAGCACTGGCAGGACGTGGCAGAAGACCTCCGGGCCGGCCGCGTCTACCTGCCAGGCGAGGACCTCGCCGGGCACGGCGTCACCGAGGCCGACCTGGCCGCACCGTCCGCGTCACCGCAGGTCCGGGCGCTGATGGAGGTCCAGGTCCACCGGGCCGCCGGCCTGCTCGGCGAGGGCGCGCCCATCGTCGGCACGCTGCGCGGCTTCGCCCGGGCGGCGGTGGCCGGGTACGTGGCGGGCGGCCGTGCGGCCCTCGCCGCGATCGCCGCAAGCGGCTACGACGTGCTCGCCGCCACCCCCCGCCCGCGCAAGCACCGCGTGGCGGCGGAACTGCTCCGTGCCTACCTGACAGGAAGGTGACGTGACTACTGACGTCCGCGCGGCCTACCGGCGCTGCGAGGAGATCACCTGGTCCCAGGCCAGGAACTTCTCCTACGGCATCCGGCTGCTTCCCCCGGCCAAGCGGCAGGCCCTGGCGGCCGTCTACGCCTTCGCCCGGCGCGTCGACGACATCGGCGACGGCACCCTGCCCGCCCCGGAAAAGCTCACCCTGCTGGAGGAGGCCAGGGACGGGCTGTCCGCGCTCCAGGCCGGCGACACCGGCGACGGCGACGACGTGCTCGTCGCGCTGGCCGACGCCGCGGCACGGTTCGACATACCGCTGCCCGCGTTCGGCGAACTGATCGACGGCTGCGCCGCCGACGTGCGCGGGGTCAGCTACGAGACCTTCGACGACCTGCTGCACTACTGCCGGTGCGTGGCCGGGTCGATCGGGCGGCTGTCCCTCGGCGTGTTCGGCACCAGCGACCCCAAGCAGGCGGTACCGCTGGCCGACTCGCTCGGCGTCGCGCTCCAGCTCACCAACATCCTGCGGGACATCCGCGAGGACTACGCCACCGGCCGGGTCTACCTGCCCGCCGAGGACTTCGCGCGGTTCGGCTGCGCCCTCGGCGCCGATCCGGCCGCCGATCCGGGCCAGGGCAAGCTGACCGCGCTGGTGGAGTTCGAGGCGGACCGCGCCCGCACCTGGTACGCCGAGGGCCTTGCGCTGATGCCGTTGCTCGACCGGCGCAGCGCCGCGTCCGCGGGTGCCATGGCGGGCATCTACTACCGGCTGCTCGAGCACATCGCGGCGACCCCGGCCGCCGTGCTCACCCGCCGGGTCTCGCTGTCGGCAAGGGAGAAGGCCGGCGTGGCGGTCAAGTCGCTGGCCACGGCGGCGGTGCGGCCACCGCGACGCCGGCCACGGCCACCTGCGGCGGCGCCCGGAGCCGCCCGGTGACTGCGCGGACGATCCCGCCGCACGTGGCGGTGGTGGGCGGCGGGCTGGCCGGCATCACCGCCGCCATCGCGCTCGCCGAGACGGGGACCCGGGTCACGCTGCTCGAATCCAGGCCGCGCCTGGGCGGTGCCACCTGCTCGTTCAGCCGCGGCGGCCTGACCGTGGACAACGGGCAGCACGTGTTCCTGCGCTGCTGCACCGCCTACCGCGGCCTGCTGGCCAGGCTCGGCATGACCGGCTCGGTGACGCTCCAGGACCGGTTCGACGTCACCGTGCTGCGCCCGGGCGGCCGCGCCAGGCTGCGCCGCACGGCGCTCCCCGGCCCGCTGCACATGGGCCAGGCACTGGCCAGCTACCAGCATCTTTCTTATGCCGAACGACTGCGCGTGGTACCCGCCGCCCTGGCCATGACGCGGCTCGACCCGGCCAGCCCCGAGCTTGACGGGCAGCGCTTCGGTGACTGGCTGGCCGCCCACGGGCAGGGCGAACATGCCCGGCGGGCGCTGTGGGACCTGTTCACGGTCTCCGCGCTGAACGTCGCCGGGGACGACGCGAACCTGGCGCTCGCCGCCACCGTGGTGAAGACCGCCCTGCTGTCCCGCCGGGACGCGGCGGATATCGGCATCCCCGCGGTGCCGCTCGGCGATCTGCACGGGCAGGCCGCGGCCAGCCTGCTCGGCCGGCTGCGCGCCCGGGTCCGGCTCGGCGCCAAGGCGGCCGCGGTGGAGGCGCTGCCGTCGGGAGGATTCCTGGTCCGCCTGGCCAGCCGGGACACCGCCGGGGGCAACGGGGACGGCGAGGCGATCCGGGCCGACGGCGTGGTGCTGGCGGTCCCCCCGGAGATCGCGGCCTGCCTGCTGCCATCCACCGCAGCCAACGGCGCCGCGGAGCAGCCCGGGGAGTTCCAGGGTGTCTCTCACCTGGGCCAGCAGGGCCAAGGCCCCCGCGACGAAGTCGCAGGGGCCGCAGGCCATCGGGGGGTTCCGGGGGGTCGCTCCCCCGGGCTAGCAGGGCCAGCACTCTGGCTGCAGATCGCCACCTCGCCCATTGTCAACGTGCACGTGGTCTACGACCGGCGGGTGACCAGGCTGCCGTTCGCCGCGGCGGTGGATTCGCCGGTGCAGTGGGTGTTCGACCGGACCGGGCCGTCGGGCCTGCGCGAAGGCCAGTACCTGGCGATCTCGCTGTCGGCGGCGGACGCCTACGCCGACGTCCCGGCCGCCCGGCTGCGCGAGCAGTTCCTGCCCGCGCTGGCCGGGTTGTTCCCCGCGGCGGAGCAGGCGCGGGTCGTCGATTGCTTCGTCACCAGGGAGCGCAGGGCCACGATGCGCCAGGTGCCCGGGGTAGGGCGGCTGCGGCCCGCGGCCGCGACCGCCACGGCGGGCCTGGTCCTCGCGGGCGCCTGGACCGACACCGGATGGCCGGACACGATGGAGGGGGCCGTGCGGAGCGGACTGAATGCGGTGCGGGAACTGCGCCGGAGCATGGACGTCGCGGCGTTGCGCCGGGTACGGGGGCGGCAGGGTCCCAGGTCAGCAGCGGCACCGCCGGGGCGCAGGCATGACCGCCGTGATGCCCGCTGGCGTGGCAACCGCGCGGGACCTGGTCGGCCCGGCGATGGCCGCGGCGATCGCCCAGCTCAGCCCCGAGGTGCGCCCGGTCGCGGCCTACCATCTCGGCCTGGGCGGCGTCAACGGGCACGCCCCGGCGAACGGCCGGACCCGTGACGAGGGCAAGGGCATCGTCGCGGTGCCGCCGCCCGCCGACGGCCGTGCCGCTGACGGGGCCGCGCGGCCCGGCGGCGCCAAGCCTGCCGGATCCGGCAAGGCGCTGCGACCGGCCCTGGCCCTGCTGTCCGCGCGGGCCGCGCAGGCCGCGCCGGAACGCGGGGTCCCCGCGGCGGTCGCCGTGGAACTCGTGCACAACTTCTCGCTGCTGCACGACGACATCATGGACGGCGACGCCGAGCGCCGGCACCGGCCCACCGCATGGACGGTCTACGGGATCGGCGCGGCGATCCTGGCCGGGGACGCCATGCTGGCCCTCGCCCACGACATCCTGCTGGAGGACAAGGCCCCCCAAGGGCTGTGGGCGGCCCGTTGCCTGTCCGTCGCGGTGCAGCGGCTGATCGCCGGGCAGGGCGCGGACCTGGCGTTCGAGCGGCGCGACGACGTCACCCTGGCCGAATGCCAGGAGATGGCCGGGGACAAGACCGCGGCGCTGATGGCCTGCGCGTGCAGCATCGGCGCGATCCACGTCGGCGCACCGGCGGCCATGGCCATGGGGCTGGCCGGGTTCGGCGCGCACGCCGGTCAGGCCTTCCAGCTCACCGACGACCTGCTGGGCATCTGGGGCAGCCCGGCGGTGACCGGCAAGCCGGTCCGCTCGGACCTGCGCGCCCGGAAGAAGTCGCTGCCGGTGGTGGCGGCTCTCACCGCCGGCACCGCCGCGTCCGGGCAACTGGCCGCGCTGCTGGGCCAGGCGGACCCGCTGTCCGAGGACGACCTGGCCCGCGCCGCCGCGCTTGTCGAGGAGGCAGGCGGCAAGGACTGGACGGAGAACGAGGCCGCGGACCAGCTCGCGGCCGCGCACCGGTGCCTGGCGGAAACCCCGATGCCCGACGACGTCAGGGCCGAGTTCGCCGGGATCGCCGAGTTCATCACCGCGCGGCAGTGGTGAGGGGATAAGGAGCCGATGACACTCACGCACCCGCGGCATGTCGGCCGCTCCGCCGCTGGCCCGGCGGCCGAGGCGCTCGCCCGCGCCAGGGACCACCTGCTCGGCCTGCAGCATGACCAGGGCTGGTGGCAGGGCGAGCTGGAGACCAACGTCACCATGGACGCCGAGGACCTGCTGCTGCGGGAGTTCCTCGGGGTCAGGACCGCCGAGCAGACGCAGGCCGCGGCCCGGTGGATCGCCTCCCAGCAGCGCGACGACGGCACCTGGGCGAACTTCTACGGCGGGCCCGGGGAGCTGTCCACCACGGTGGAGGCCTACGTCGCACTGCGGCTGGCCGGGCACGAGCCGCAGGCGCCGCACCTGGCCCGGGCGGCGGCGTGGATCCGCGACCAGGGCGGGATCCCGGCCACCCGGGTGTTCACCCGGATCTGGCTCGCCCTGTTCGGCGAATGGTCCTGGGACGACCTGCCGGTGATGCCGCCTGAGCTGATCTACCTGCCCGCCTGGTTCCCGTTCAACGTCTACGACTGGGCGTGCTGGGCGCGCCAGACCATAGTCCCGCTGACCATCGTCGGGGCATTCCGGCCAGCCACGCCCCTTCCGTTTGGACTCAAAGAACTCTGGCCGGAGGGCGACCCGAGGACTTTGCCGGTGGGACGCCGGGACCGGCCGAAGGACCCGGGATGGTCCGCCGTGTTCGGCGGCCTGGACCGGGTGCTGCACGTCTACGAGCGGCGCGGGCGCTCATCCTCCACCCGCCCCGGGCGACGGCTCCGCCGCCACCCTGCCACCCCCGGAGCCGCGCCGGTGCGGGCGGTGCGCCGCGCCGCGATCCGCCGGTGCGCCGAGTGGATCGTCGCCAGGCAGGAGGCCGACGGCTGCTGGGGCGGCATCCAGCCGCCCTGGGTGTACTCGCTGATCGCGCTGCGCCTGCTCGGCTATGACCTCGACCATCCGATGATGCGGCGCGGCCTGGCCGCCCTGGACCGGTTCACCATCACCGAGGACACCCCCGACGGCCCGGTGCGCCGGATGGAGGCCTGCCAGTCGCCGGTATGGGACACCGTGCTTGCGATGATCGCGCTCGCCGACGCGGGCCTGCCCGCCGACGATCCGGCCCTGGTCAGGGCCACCGACTGGCTGCTGGAGGAGGAGATCGCCGGGCCGGGGGACTGGCAGGTGCGCCGCAGGCCCTGGCACCCGGCGGCTGGGCCTTCGAGTTCGACAACGACAACTACCCCGACATCGACGACACCGCCGAGGTGGTGCTCGCGCTGCGCCGGGTGCGGGGGTCGGGGCCGGACGCGCGCCGCAAGGCCGCCATCTCCCGCGGCCTGACCTGGATGGCCGGGATGGCGTCGGCGGACGGCGGCTGGGCCGCGTTCGACGCCGACAACACCTCGCGGCTGGTCGCCAAGCTGCCGTTCTGCGACTTCGGCGCGGTCACCGACCCGCCCTCGGCGGACGTCACCGCGCATGTGGTGGAGGCGCTGGCGGCCATGGGCCAGGCCGGCAGCCGGGCGGCCAGGCGCGGCGTGGTCTGGCTGCTGCGGGCGCAGGAGAGCGATGGCTCCTGGTTCGGCCGGTGGGGCGCCAACTACGTGTACGGCACCGGCGCGGTGGTGCCCGCGCTGATCGCCGCCGGGGTGCAGCCGGGCAAGCCGGCCATCCGCCGGGCGGTGGCCTGGCTGCAGCAGCATCAGAACCCCGACGGCGGCTGGGGCGAGGACATGCGCTCCTACGATGACCCGTCCCTGGCGGGCCATGGCGCGTCCACCGCGTCGCAGACCGCGTGGGCGCTGCTTGCGCTGCTGGCGGCCGGTGATGCCGGGCCGGCCGCAGACGCCGGGATCCGCTGGCTGGCCGAGCACCAGCGAAGCGACGGGACCTGGGACGAGCCGCAGTTCACCGGCACCGGGTTCCCGCGTGACTTCTACCTCAACTACCACTTGTACCGGCTCGTGTTCCCGGTCAGCGCGCTCGGCCGGTACCTGTCGGAGACGGCGTGACCGCCCCGGAGCACGGGGTCGCCACCCCAGGCCAGCAGGGCCCCGGCCCGGTGACGGAGGAACCGGGCCGTAGGCCATCGGGGGGTTCCAGGGGGGTCGCCCCCCCAGGCCAGCAGGGCCCCGGCCCGGTGACGGAGGAACCGGGCCGTAGGCCATCGGGGGGTTCCGGGGGGTCGCCCCCCCGGACTAGCACAGGCCCCTTGGTGGTGTGCTCGCCGTTGCGGTTGGAGGCCCTGGCGGTCCGGCGCGGGCTGCGCGCGGCCGGGCGGGCGGTCCAGCCGGACGGCGGCGCGGTGCGGGTGACCGGCTACGGTCAGGCCCGGTCCCGGCGCCAGGCGGCCGCCCTGGCCGGTGAGGAGTTTGGCGCGCTGGCCGTCGCCGGGGTTGGCGGCGGCCTCACCGACGACCTGGTCCCCGGTGACCTGGTCGTCGCCACCGAGGTCAGGGATGCCCACGGCACGAGCGTCCGGTGCCCGACGGCGCCGCTGCTCGCCGGGGAACTGCGCCGGGCCGGGCTGCGCGTGCACGCCGGGCCGGTCGTCACCGTGGACCGCCTGGCCGGCGGTTCGTCCCGGCAGCGGCTGGCGGCCGGCGGGGCGCTGACGGCCGACCTGGAGTCCGCCCCGCTGGCCGCGGCGGCGCACGGCCGGCCGCTGGCCGTGCTCCGCGCGGTGTCGGACACCCCCGCGCGGCCACTGCTGCGTCCGGGGATCGTGGCCGGCGGGCTGGCCGCGCTGCGGGCGCTGCGGGACGCCAGCCCGGTGCTGGCCGCCTGGGCCACCGCGGCCGGGCCGCGCCGGGTGCTGCTGGCCGGGCCGCGGTCGTTCTGCGCCGGGGTCGAGCGGGCCATCGAGATCGTGGAGAAGGTGCTCGACCAGCGCGGAGCGCCGGTGTACGTGCGCAAGCAGATCGTGCACAATACGCACGTCGTCGCCGACCTGGAACGGCGCGGTGCGGTGTTCGTGGACGAACTGTCCGAGGTCCCCGACGGGGCGTGCGTGGTCTTCTCCGCGCACGGGGTGTCCCCGGCCGTCCGCGAGGAGGCCGCCCGGCGCGGCCTGGACGCCGTCGACGCGACCTGCCCGCTGGTGGCGAAGGTGCACGCGGAGGCTCGCCGGTTCGCGGCCGAAGGCTACCTGGTGGCGCTCATCGGGCACGCCGGCCACGAGGAGGTCGAGGGCACTCTCGGTGAGGCACCGGAGTCGATGGCCCTGGTGGAGAGCGCCGCCGACGTGGCCAGGCTGCGACCCGCGGACCCGGGCAAGGTCGCCTACCTGATGCAGACCACGCTCGCCGTGGACGAGGCGGCCGAGGTGGCCGCCGAGCTCACCGAGCGGTTCCCCGCGGCCCGGGCCCCCGGCAGCGACGACATCTGTTATGCCACCACCAACAGGCAGCAGGCCATCCGGGCGGTCGCCGACGAGTCAGACCTGGTCCTGGTGGCCGGGTCGGCCAACTCCTCCAACTCGGTGCGGCTGGTGGAGACCGCCGAGCGGGCCGGCACCCCCGCGCACCTCATCGACGGGCCGTCCGACATCCAGCTCGGCTGGCTGGCCGGCGTGTCCACGATCGGCCTGACCGCCGGGGCGTCGGCGCCGCCGGCCGTGGTCGACGACATCATCGCCGCGCTGTCGGGCCTCGGCCCCGTGGAGGTCTGCGAGCGCGTCATCACCACCGAGAACATCAGGTTCAGCCTGCCCAAGGAGGTCCGGGCGCAATGACCATGCCACTGCGACAGAGCCTGCGGATCGGGGCCTACCTGATGCGCCAGAAGCTGGCGCGCAATGACAAGTTTCCCCTCCTGGTCGAGCTGGAGCCGCTGTTCGCGTGCAACCTCAAGTGCGCCGGGTGCGGCAAGATCCAGCAGCCGCACACGCTGCTGAAGCAGCGGATGCCGGTGGACCAGGCGATCGGAGCGATCGAGGAGTGCGGCGCGCCGATGGTGTCCATCGCCGGCGGTGAGCCGCTCATGCACCCGCAGATCCACGAGATCGTCGCCGAGCTGATCAAGCGCAAGAAGTACGTGTTCCTGTGCACGAACGCGCTGCTGATCCCCAAGCACATCGACAAGTTCTCCCCGTCGCGGTACTTCGCCTGGGCGGTGCACATCGACGGGCTGGCCGAGCGGCACGACGAGTCGGTCTGCAAGGAAGGGGTGTTCGACCAGGCGGTCGCCGCGATCAAGGAGTGCCAGCGGCGCGGGTTCCGGGTGACCACGAACACCACGTTCTTCAACACCGACACCCCGCAGACCGTCATCGACGTGCTGAACTACCTCAACGACGACCTCGGCGTGGACGAGATGATGATCTCCCCGGCCTACGCATATGAGAAGGCGCCGGACCAGGAGCACTTCCTCGGCGTGACCGAGACCAGGGAACTGTTCCGCAAGGCGTTCGCCGACGGCAACCGGCAGCGCTGGCGGCTCAACCACTCCCCGCTGTTCCTGGATTTCCTCGAGGGCAAGGCCGACTTCGGCTGCACCGCCTGGGGAATCCCGTCCTACTCGCTGCTCGGCTGGCAGCGGCCGTGCTACCTGATGTCGGACGGGTACGTGAAGACGTACAGGGAGCTGATCGAGACCACCGACTGGGACGCCTACGGCCGCGGCAAGGACCCGCGGTGCGCGAACTGCATGGCGCACTGCGGTTACGAGCCGTCGGCGGTCCTGGCCACCATGGGGTCGCTGAAGCAGTCGCTGCGCGCGATGCGCGGCGCCTAAAGATCTTCGATGGCCGGGGTTACAGGTGAGCGAGCGGGTACCGGCGACCAACTTCAGTGCCAGCTGGGTTCGGGTTGACCAGACCAGCGATCCTTCGTTCTATGCCTCGCTGCTCGATGCGACCCGCGCACAGGGGCTCGATCAGGCCCGGCGTGATCCGGGCACAGCGTTCGGTCCGCTGGAGTTGCGGGCCGGCCTGCGGGTGCTGGACGTCGGCTGCGGGACCGGCGGCTACCTGCGGATCTTGGCTCCGCTCGTCGCACCCGGTCCGGCGGTTGGTATCGATCTGAGTGCGACGCTCATCGCCCAGGCGCAGGAGCGCACGGCAGCCGGTGAGGCCAACGTGTTGTTCCGGGTCGGCAACGCCTACGACCTGCCTTTCCCTGATGCCTCCTTCGACCGCGTCGTCGCTACCCAGATACTGCTTCATCTGGCCGATCCGTGGCGGGCCGTCACCGAGATGCGCCGGGTGCTGGCACCCGCAGGGCTGATTTCGGTCGGAGAATGGGATTGGGATAGCACCTGCCTGGCCGTCACCGACCGGGAGCTTGGCCGCCGGTTCACCCATCTGCTCTGCGACCAGATGCACAACGGCCTCATCGTCCGCGAACTGCCCTGGCGGCTAGAACGCTATGGATTCACACGTGTCACCGTGACTCCTCAAGTACACCTGTCCCGTGATCCCGGCGCCGCCTATGAGTGGCTCATCGAGCCCGTCGCCCGCGAACTCGCCCGCACCGGCGCACTTACCCCGGGGGAAGGCGACCGGCTTCTGGACGACCTGCGCGAGCGAGCAGCCACCGGCCGGTACTTCCTGGCCCGCACCTACTATTCGGTGATCGCCACCGTCGGGACAGTAACTTCAACGGTGTAGCTCCCTAGACCGGCCCACGCTTCTCGAGGTCGCGTCCAAGATCCGGTGTAAATGAGACGACGGGCGTAGGTTCCCCTTCAAGAGCTACCAACTCATCGAAGGAAAGGACCCACGCCCGTGCCGACACGAGTATCGCCTACCGACCGTATCCGTGGCCACATCGATGATCTGTTCGCCCAGGACCGCCGCTGCCGGAGATCTTGGAGCAGGTGGCCCGGCTCGGCGCGCAGCCGGTTACCGGTGGTGTCAGCGGAACTGGCGAAAGAACTCCCGCACGTCGCCGGTCAGCAGGTCGGGTGCTTCCAGGGCGGCGAAGTGGCCGCCGCGGGTGAACTCGGCCCAGTGCACGACGTTGTGGTCGCGTTCGGCCAGCGGCCGGAGGGTGATGTCGTCGGGGAACACCGCCACTCCGGTGGGTACCGGGGACTTCGGCCAGGCCTGGGTCTGTCAATTTGAAATTACAGTCCCGTGGGAGCACACCCCGGGTCAGGACTCCAAGTAGCGGAGGACGGCAAGCACCCGTCGGTTGTCAGCGTCTGAGGGGGCCAAACCGAGCTTGGCGAAGATGTTGGCGACGTGCTTCTCGACCGCCCGTTCCGAGATCACAAGGGTGCCGGCGATGGCGCCGTTCGACCTGCCTTCGGCCATCAGGGACAGGACGTCGTGCTCTCTGCGGGTAAGAGCAGCGAGGTCATCGGTGCGCCAGGTGGCTCCTAGGAGTTGCGTGACGACCTCGGGGTCGAGGGCGGTGCCGCCGGCCGCTACCCGGCTCAGCGCGTCGACGAACTCGCCGACATCGCCGACGCGGTCCTTGAGCAGGTATCCGATGCCGGCGGCGCCGCGGCCGGATGCCGCTCCAAGCAGCTCGGCGGCGTGGCGGGTCTCGATGTACTGGGAGAAGACCAGCACTCCGGTGCCGGGGTGGTCACGGCGGATGGCGATAGCCGCCCGGATGCCCTCGTCGGTGTAGCCGGGCGGCATCCGCACGTCCACGACGGCAGCATCCGGCTCGTGCTCGTCCACGGCCGCCCGCAGGGCCTCGGCATCGCCCACGGCGGCCACCGTCTGGTGTCCCCGGTCGGCCAGGATCTCGACCAGCCCGGCCCGGATGACGGCGGAGTCTTCGGCGATGACGATCCGCATCCGGGGCTCCTCCTATCGGGTCAGACGTGAGATGGCAGTTCGACGGTCACCACCGTGGGGCCCCCGGCCGGACTTTCGACCTGCAGCATGCCATCAACGGTCTTGACCCGCTCTGCGAGGCCGGCCAGGCCTCCGCCGGGCTCGAGCCGGGCGCCGCCTGCGCCGTCGTCGCTGACTCGCATCGTCACCAGGCCGGGCTGGTGGCCCACCTCCAGCTTGGCGCGCTGGGCACCGCTGTGCTTCGCCACGTTCGTGAGCAGTTCCGCGGCGCAGAAGTAAGCCATCGTCTCGATGGCAGGGGACGGGCGCTCGGGCAGGCCCACGGCCAGTTCGACCGGCAGGTCGCTGCGTGCCGCGAGGCTGGCGAGGGCGGCACCGAGGCCTTCGTCCAGGACCGGTGGATGGATGCCCCGGGCCAGGTCACGCAGTTCGGTGATCGCCTCCATCGCTGCGCGGCGGGCGGCGTCGACCAGCTCCAGGACCCGGTCGAGGTCGGCGCCCCCGGGCCTGGCAGCCGAGGTGCTGATATGGTCCCGAGCGAGCCCCAGCTTCATGACGACAGCGACCATCTGGGCCTGGGCTCCGTCGTGCAGGTCCTGCCCGATGCGGCGTAGCAGGGCTGCCGCGTCGTCCACCACGACAGCCCGGGATCGTTGCAGCTCGCGCACGCGCTCGACGTTCTTGGGGGCATCCCGGAGCAGGTTCCAGCGCGGCACCAGGTAGGCGAGCGAGCCGTTCAGCCCGGCCGGCACGAACAGGAACACCCCCCACCACTGACCGAAGGCCAGCAACACCGCCCCCCAGACCACGAAACAGACCGCGGCAACCCACCGCGCGACTGCCACGCCCTTAACATGACGCGCCCCGAACGCCGTGAAGGTACCCCTGGTGGCCGATGGACCTGCGCCGGTCATGCCGGGACCTACGCCGAGAGCTTGGCGTTCCTGGGGGCATCCCGAAGCAGGTTCCAGCGCGGCACCAGGTAGGCGAGCGAGCCGTTCAGCCCGGCCGGCACGAACAGGAACACCCCCCACCACTGACCGAAGGCCAGCAACACCGCCCCCCAGACCACGAAACAGACCGTGGCAACCCACCGCGCGACTGCCACGCCCTTAACATGACGCGCCCCGAATGCCGTGAAGGTACCCCTGGTGGCCGATGGAGCCACCCCAGTCGATCGCTGATGCTCAGCCGGGTTATGCATAGGACTGCCTCCCTTGATCTTCGGCGGCCATCTTGGCCGACCACCTTTTCGATCTTCGTCCCGAACGAGCCAGAGATCCACCGTGCGGGCACCCGAATCCGGGGTACGGCTAGCACGGTGCCGTAGTTGTCCGACGGCAAAGACGACCGCACCAGGGCCGGCCCTGACGAGTGAGGCCGAGAACTGGGAATCGCCGGAACCGGCCGCCCTGACACCCTGCCCGGGCCGCCCGCCAGCTCACGCCGCAACTCAACGCAGCCGAAGCCGATAGCCAGCCCGAGACCGTCACAGTCGTCGCCTAACATCAGCATGGAACCGGGAACCGCGCCCGCCGATTTACACCGGCTTCCGGACGCCACCCTTCTCGAAAGCTTCGTCGCCAGCGCCGGCCTGGACCTCAGCCCCTCCTGTAACCCCCACCATTAGAGATCTTTAGCGCCCGCCCCGCTCATGATCCTGAAGACCTTCAGTGAATGCGACAAGTCTTCAGGATCAAGGAAACGCGCTCACTGCTTGTCGGTACGGGGGAGGGGCTGCTCGCACCAGACGACCTTGCCCGCGGGCGTCCGGCGGGCGCCCCACCGGCCGGACAGCTTGCTGACGATCTGCAGGCCCCGGCCGCACTCGTCGTCCTTGGCCGCGTGCTGGAGCTTGGGCAGCGCGGGCGAGCTGTCGACCACCTCGCACACCAGCACGCCCTCCTTGATCAACCGGAGCGTGACCGGGCCCTCGGCGTACCTGATCGCATTCGTCACCAGCTCAGAGGCCAGCAGTTGGGTGGTGTCCATCATGCTGGCGAGGTCCCACTTCTCCAGCGGCTCGGCCACCAGGGAGCGCGCCTCGCGCGCCGCGGTCAGCTCACCGGGCAGTGTCCAGGACGCCTGCGCGCTGCCGTCGATCCGGGCCAGGCGGGCGATCAGCACGGCGATGTCGTCGCGGTGCTGATCGGCGTAGGCGCCGGCCAGCATCGCCTTGCACAGGTCCTCCATCGAGCCGGCCGCGGATTCGGCGTCGAACACGGACTGGAGCCGCTTCAGGCCGTCGTCGATATCGCGGCCGCGGCTTTCCACCAGCCCGTCGGTGTAGAGAACGAACAGGCTGCCGTCCTCGATCTCGAAGGTCCGGCTGGAGATCAGCCCCTCGCCCACGCCCAGCGGCGGTGCCGGGGACACGTCAAGGAACTCGCTGGTGCCGTCCGGCCGGACGAGCAGCGGGGGGAGGTGCCCGGCGCAGGCAACCTCACAGGTGCCGTTCACCGCGTCGTAGGTGGCGTAGACGCAGGTGGCGAAGTGCGGCTCGCGTTCGCCGATCTTCCGCATGAGCTCGTTGAGATGTTGCAGCGTCTCGGCCGGCGACAACTCCAGCATCGCCAGGGTCTGGATGGCGGTGCGCAGCCGGCCCATGGTGACCGCCGCCCGGACACCGTGGCCGGCCACGTCGCCGACGACCAGGGCCACCCGCGCGCCCGGCATGTTGATCGACTCGTACCAGTCCCCGCCGACCTCGATGAGCTGGCTGCCGGGCAGGTACCTGTGCCTGACCTCGACCGAGGACGGCGCGGAAAGCCCGGTGGGCAGCAGGCTGCGCTGCAGGGTGAGCGCGGTGGCCCGCTCCCGGTTGTACCGCCGGGCGTTGTCGATGAAGATCGCCGCGCGGGAGGCGAACTCCATGCCGATCTCGATGTCGTAGGCGTCGAAGGAGCGGAAGCCCTTCCGCCGGTTGCACACAATGAAGCCAAGCGTGGAGCCGCGCGCGTTGAGCGGCATCAGCAGCATGGACGAGCCGGAGAGCAGCTTGGCCATGGGCCGGCGCAGCCACGATTCGGCCATTTCGACCGCTTCTACGGTGGTCATCGCCGACTCGCGGACCGGCCGGCCGGTATTCATGCACTCGGTGTAGGGCGACCCTGCCGGGTAACGCAGCACCTCGCCGGTGGGGAATGTGGCGTCCCAGTCGGGGTTGCTGTCATCGGTGGCGATCGCCATCCGGCGCAGCAGGTAGGACCCGTCGTTCTGCGGGGCGGGCGGCTCGTCGGCCGCCACCAGGCTCTCCAGCAACAGCAGTCCGGCCGAGTTGCTGAAGTGGGGGACCACGATGTTGATCAGCCCGCGGGCCATCTGGTCCAGGTCGAGGGTGGCCCCCATCTGCCGGAACGTCTCATCGAGCAGGGCGTGCCGCATCAGCGCGGGGTCAAGGAACTGCTCCACGCTTGGCGGTGGCATGCGCAGGATCGCCAGCGCCGACGGGCTCGCGTCGCTGTCGCCGCGCATTGGCTGCAGCGTCACCACGGTGTCGATGGGATTGCTGCGCTGGGCCCGGAAGGTGAGCACCGCGGTCGCTTCCCGGCCGCCCTTGACCGCGTCCAGCAGGCTGTTCAGCGGCGTCCCCGTGGGGGAATTGCCCACCACAAGATCGCTCAGGTGAGTGCCGAGCAGCGAGCCGTTAGGCGGATCAAGGACTTCTTTCGCATTCCGGTCATGCTGAACTACCCGTCCGGCCGGATCTACCCCCAGGATCAGTGTCCGCACGGATGTGTGAGATAGCAGCGTAGTGATCTTTGCACGATACCCGACATTGGCCCGCCCATTCCGGGTGACCTGGATCGTTGCACTATGCCGAATAAGATACTTTTTGGGTCCTGTTTAGCCGCTGGATCGCGTCGTGACGCGGTCCGGGAGATGTCTGACGCGTTACCGGGGCGGGCGGTAAGGTGCGTGCGGCCCGGTTTCCGGCGAGGAGGGGGCATGGCGCAGCGTCCCACGGTGACCGTCCTTGGCAGCCTGAACACCGACATCTCACTCCTCGTGCCGCATCTGCCCGAGCCCGGGGAAACCGTGCTCGCTTCGGCGGCCGCGACCTTCGGCGCGGGCGGGAAGGGAGCCAACCAGGCGGTTGCGGCCGCCCGGCTGGGCGCCGCCGTGTCGATGGTGGGCTGCTGCGGGGACGACGAGTTCGGCGCCCGGCTGCGGGCTGGCCTCGCGGCTGAGGGGGTCGGCGTGACCGGCCTGCGCGCTGTGCCCGGCGTGGCCTCGGGGCTGGCCCTGATCACCGTGGACCCGGCCGGGGAGAACTCGATCGCGGTCGCCGCGGGCGCCAACGGGCTCGCCGGGGGCGCGGAGGTGGCTGCGGCCTTCGCGCAGCCGTGCGACGTGCTGGTGCTGTCGGCGGAGATCCCCGCCGGCGTGCTCGGCGCCGCGCTCCGCCGGGCGCGGGCCAGCCGGGGTCGCGACCGTGCTCAACCTGGCCCCGGTTCCCGAGGGAGCGGCCGGCCTGCTCGCCGAGCGCCCGGACTGGCTCGTGGTCAACGCGCAGGAGGCGGCGGCCCTGGCGGGGCGGCCCCCTGACGCCAGGCCAGCGGACGAGGTCGCCCTGGGCCGGGACGGCGCGGCGGCCCTGGCCGCGGGGCTCGGCGGGGGGCAGGTCGTGGTCACGCTGGGCGCGGCCGGAGCGGTACTGGCCGGGCCGTCGGGGACGGCGGCCGTGCCCGGGTTCCGGGTGACCGCGGTGGACACCGTGGGAGCCGGGGACGCGTTCGTGGGTGCCCTCGCCGTCGCGCTGGCCAGCGGCCTTGACCCGCCGCCGCGGTCACCGCCGCGTGCGCGGCCGGGGCAGCGGCGGCCACCCGCCGCGGAGCCCAGGCGGCGCTGCCCCGGCCCGCCGACGTGCTCGCGGCGACCGGGTTCCCCTGGCCCGCCTGAGCGGGGCAACGCCGGCGGCCGGGGCCGCGCAGGCCGGCTAGCGTCCATCGAGCCAGTCACCGAGGCCGTGCGGAGGGGAGTTTCCCGTGCCTGAGGCCAGCGCGCCGATCATCGAGCAGACATCCACCCGGGTGGTCTACGAGACGTCCCACATGCGCCTGCGCGAGGACGGCATCCGGCGGCCGGACGGGTCGACCGGGATCTACTCGTACGTGGAGAAGCCGGACTTCGCCTTGATCATCCCGGTCGAGAACGACGGTTTTCACCTGGTCGAGCAGTACCGCTACCCGGTGCGGATGCGGTGCTGGGAGTTCCCGCAGGGCACCCTGCCGGAGATGGCCGTCGCGGACGACCCGGAGAAGCTCGCCAGGGAGGAGCTTCGCCAGGAAACCGGCATGACGGCCAGCGTGCTGCGCCACCTGGGCCACCTGCACTGCGCGCACGGGCTGGTCAGCCAGGGCTTCGACGTGTTCGTGGCATCCGGCCTGACGCCCGGCACGCCCGAGCTTGAACTCGAGGAGCAGGACCTGCGCTGCCGGTGGTTCGGCCGCGCGGAGGTGGAACAGATGATCCGCCGTGGCGGCATCACCGACGACTCCACGCTCGCCGCCTACGCCCTGTTCCTGCTGGCCGGGGCGAGCGCCAGCTGATCAAGAACGACGATGCCCCCGGGAGCTTGCGCTCACGGGGGCCCCGTCGACGGTGCTGACGTGCGGTCGCCTCCTCGGCGAGTTGCGCCTCGCGGCTCCAGCCGGACGGTATTCCGCGAAGGCTTTCATAGTTGCGGCCCGGGGGATCCAAGCACGCCAGCGAATGTTCCTAACGCGGCCGCCCGGCACCCTATTCCGCGGCTGCCGCACCGATTCCGGCGCTCCGCCGGCGCTCCGCCACGCTCCTGCGGCGGGGCCGGCCATCGGCGCAGGGCCGTAGGATCGCGGGGTGAGCGACCTGGACCGGGCGGCGGTGCTCGACGCCCTCGACGCGGTGTACCGGAACGTGACCGCCGTGACCGGCGGGCTCGGTGAGGCGGACCTGATGCGCCCGAGTCGCTGCGCCGGCTGGGCCGTGGCCGACGTCCTCTACCACGAACTGCTCGACGCCCGCCGGGCGCTGCGCACGTTCGCGAGCCCGGCGGACCGGCCACCGGACCGCGACTACGTGTCCTACTGGACCGGCTACGCTCCGGGCGGCGCCGCGGACCATGCGGAGGAGTCAGCCGCGCACGCGCGTTATGTCCGGATCGCCGCGGCCGCGTACCCGCCCGGCGCGCTGGCCTGGGAGTGGTCGGAGACCGCGGCGGCCGCATGCCGGGCCGGCCGGGCGTGCGCACACCCGGCGGTGACGACCCAGGGCCACGTGCTGACCGTGACCGACTTCGCCGCCACGCTCGCCGTCGAGGCCGCCGTGCACTACCTGGACCTGACCGTGGCCCTGCCCGGTGCCCCCGCGCCGGAACCGGCCTCGCTGGCCCTGGTGCGGCGAGTCCTCGCCGGGCTGCTTGGTGCCCCGCTCCCGGCCGCCTGGGACGACGGCACCGCCGCCCTCAAGGGCACCGGCCGCGAGCCCCTCACCGAGGCGGACCGCCAGGCCCTGGGCCCCTCGGCCGGCAAGTTCCCCCTCTTCGCCTGACGCGTTTCCTCCTGATCCCGGAGCTTGTCAGAGCGCGCTGCTTGCGTGGCACGCATGGCGTTATGGAGGCAATATGAGTGTCGTGAGCATCGCCGAGGCGTGGCCGTCACCGGGCAAGCCGTTCACCGTCGCGGAACTGGACCGGATGCCCGATGACGGGCACCGGTACGAACTGCTGGACGGGGCACTTGCCGTGAGCCCCCGTCCGACGCCAGCCCACCAGGTGGTGGCTTTCACCCTGGCATCCCTGCGCGACGGGCACTACGCGGAAGCTGCCCGGGTCACCGGCGGCGAGCCGTTCCAGGCGCGGCGGCCGTTCACCGTCGAGGTGGTTCCGGCCCGGCTGGTCGCCGGGCTGCAGCCGTCCGCCTGAGCACCGAGGCCGGTCGCCGCCCGGGCACGGGCCCAGGCTGTCATTCCGTCGCGAGGCGATAGTGTGTGATGTCCAAGTCGGGCATTGTGAGGAGCGGCTGGTCGTGGCCGGGGACGAATCCCTGATCGGCTCCATCGGCGTGATCATCATTGCCACCCGCGGCGCTGCCGGTCCCGGTGAGGTCATGGTCAAAATCCGCGGCGGGTCTGAGGCGTTCATCGCCTGGTCCGCCGAGCCGATTCCCCGGGGCTCGACCGTGCTGGTCATCAACAACCGCGGCACGCGGACGGTCGACGTCAGCCCGTGGATAGACCCGCTGGAACCCTTTCCAGACGATGCCGTTTGAGGAGCATCACCATGTTCGGATATCGAGTTCCCGCCCCTGACAGCGCGATGATGATCTCTGGCGGCAGGCTCCGACGGGACACCGCGCCGTTCCGGGTGGTCGTCGGCCACGGCACCTTCGTGCTTCCCTTTTTCCGTAAGGCGCGTTACCTGACGCTGTCCATGCAGGAGGCCGAGGTCGCGGAGGTCTGCGTCACCAGGCAGGGCATTTCGGTGAACGTCCGGGCCGTGATCGCGTTCAAGGTTGGCAACGACGACGAGAGCATCATCAACGCCGGCCAGCGGTTCCTGTCCGATCAGGACCAGATGTCCACGCTGACCGGCCGTATCTTCGCCGGGCACCTGCGCTCGATCGTCGGCTCGATGACGGTGGAGGAGATCGTCACCGAGCGCCAGAAGCTCGCGACCGAGGTCCTCGATGGGTCGAAGGCCGAGATGGCCAAGATCGGCCTGACCGTGGACTCACTGCAGATTCAGTCGATCGACGACATGAACTCCGGTTACATCGACGCGATGGCCGCCCCGCACCGTGCCGCGATCCAGCGGCAGGCGAAGATCGCGCAGGCCCAGGCCAACCAGGCGGCCGCCGAGGCCGAGCAGGAAGTCGCAGCGCAAGCAGGCCGAGTACGCCCGGCAGACGCGGTCGTGCAGGCCCAGTACAAGGCCGAGGTGGACCAGGCCCAGGCCCAGTCGGCACAGATGGGGCCGCTCACCCAGGCGAAGGCCCAGCGGATGTGATCACCGCCCAGACCGAGCTGGCGCACCAGCAGGCCGAGCTGCGCCAGCGCCAGCTCGTCGCCGAGGTCATCAAGCCGGCCGAGGCCGAGGCGGACAAGGTCCGTATCCTCGCCCAGGCCGACGCGGAGCGGATGCGCGATCCAGGCCTCGGCGGCGGCGTCGCACGACCGGGTCGCGCTGGACCGCATGCTCATCGACCAGCTTCCGCAGATCGTCAAGGAGGCCGCCAGCGGCCTGGCCGGCGCGAACGTCAACGTGCTGAATGGCGCGGAGGGGCTGGGTGAGCTGACCGCCGGCCTGGTCGCGCAGGGCCTGACCATCCTGGACTCGGTGAAGAAGAACCTGGCCGGGTCGTCCGCGGTCCGTCGGCGGATCCGATGCCGGTGAGGACGACAGCGAGACGAGCCGCGGGCGCTGCCGGGCGGCGCGGCAGCGAGCGGCTCCGCCGACGGCCAGCCGGCCAGATAACACCCAGGACCTGACCCCTCGAACTGGACCACCCGCCCGCTCGGTTAAGCGTGTGCGAGGCTGCATGGGTGCCGGTCCTGGTTGCCGCCTGCGTACTCGCGGCGCTCGCGTGGGCTTACCTGCTTGTCGCGCACGGGGGCTACTGGCGCACGGATTGCCGGCTGCCCGTAGGGGGCAGAGAGCTGAGCCGGGCCCGGGGGACTGGCCTTCGGTCGTGGCGGTGATCCCGGCGCGGGACGAGGCGGCCATCCTGCCGGAGACGCTGCCGAGCCTGCTGGGCCAGGAATATCTGGGTGAGCTGTCGGTCGTGCTGGTCGACGACGAAAGCTCGGACGGCACCGCGGCGGTCGCTGAGTCACTGGGAGCACATTCCCGGTGCGGCGCTCAAGGTCATCAGGGGCGCGCCGCTGGCCGAGGGGTGGGCGGGCAAGGTCTGGGCCATGGCGCAGGGGGTGGCGGCCGCGGGGGAGTGCGACTACCTGCTGTTCACCGACGCCGACATCGCGTTCGGGCCCGGCACGGTAGGCGCCCTGGTCCGCGCCGCGGTCACCGACGACCGTGCGCTGGTGTCCCAGATGGCGCTGCTGCGCGCGGACACCGGCTGGGAGAAGTGGATCGTCCCGGCGTTTGTCTACTTTTTCGCCCAGCTCTACCCGTTCCGCCGGATCGGCCGCCCGGGCGCCAGGACCGCCGCGGCCGCCGGCGGCTGCATGCTGGTGCGCCGCACGGTGCTGGCGGCCGCCGGGGGCCTGGACCGCATCAAGGACGCCAGGATCGACGACATCGCCCTGGCGCGGCTGCTGAAGCGGCCGCCCTCCTCTGCCCGCTGCTGGCTCGGGTTCACCACGGACGTGCGCAGCCGGCGGCCCTACCCGCGGTTTGCCGAGCTGTGGGGGATGGTCGCGCGCAGCGCCTACACCCAGCTCAGGTACTCGCCGCCGCTGCTCGTGGCGGTGCTGGCCGGGCTGGCGTGGCTCTACCTGCTGCCGCCCGTGGCCGGCCTCGCCGGGCTGGCGGCCCTGGCGGCGGGCGCAGGCACCGGGCCCGCCGTGGCCTGGTGCGCCGCGGCGGGCCTGGCCGGGTGGTTCCTGCAGGCGGTGACCTACCTCCCGGTGCTCAAGTTGTACCGATTGTCCTGGTTGCGCGCCCCCGGCCTGCCGCTGGCGGCGCTGCTCTACGCCGGCATGACGGCAGATTCGGCCCGGCGGCACTACGCCGGGCGTGGCGGCGAGTGGAAGGGCCGCACGATTCCCGTCTGACCTGCTGTTTCCCGACGGCTTTGGCAGCCGCGCCCGGTCCCTGCGACGCCACCGGCCGCCGCCCGGCGCCCCGCCAAGGGGGCTACCTGGGGAGGATTCGCCCCACATTGTGCTGCTTGTTTCCGCAGCGTGACACGGATATTGTCGCAATGAGTAACTCATGAACTACTCATGGTAAGGTGCTGCCTGGATTCAACGGGGGGCGGGCTCAGCTCTACGCGGAAGCTCTTCGGAGGCAAGTCCGGGACCGGCCTCAGCGGCACCGCCCCAGGCCATCACCGGTCACCACTCAGGCCCCGGCAAACTTTCAGAAAAGGAAGGTTCCAGATGCGCAGACGCATCACCAAGGCGTTTTTCGCCACCGCGGCGGCGGGCGCCACCATCACCACCCTGGGCTTCGCGGCGGCCAGTCCGGCGGGCGCGGCGGTCTCGGGGAAGCATCTCAGGGCTACTTCACCCCATCGGCGCCGGAGACCGGCACGGACGCGAACTGCTTGGCCGCGGCCCAACGCGAAAGCGGCAGCACCGGCACCTGGCTGTCAACGGACTGCGGCAAGGTCGGTTACGTGGCCACCGGGCGCGACTTCCGGTTCGCGTCGGCCATCGTCAAGGTGCCGACCGGCGCCAACGAGACCGGCGGTGTGGTCACTGGCCCGGCCGAGTACGTCGCGCTCGACGACTCGGCGACCAACCCTGACTACGCCGCGGTAGGCATCAGGCCCGACCCATCACGAACACGGGGAGACGGAACCTGGCAGCTGTTCTACGACGTCGAGGAGCCGGACACCGGGCTGGGGATTTTCACGGGTAGCGGTGAACCCTCACGCGGGTCCGTTGCGGGCGACGGGGTGGCCGTGGAGGGCGAGGATACCGTCAGCCCGTACGGGACCAGACGGGCCACCTGGTCGGCCACGCCACGCTACCGCGCACCGCGATCAACACGACCGTCGCGGTGTGTAGCCCGGTCTACACCGACGCCCAGGCGTTTGGAGACTGGACCGGGGCGGCCGAGGACGCAACTCCGGCCCCGGTACCACCGGCCGTGGACAAGATCCGCGTCAGCCAGTTCTTCCAGGGCCGGTTCACGACGCTGAACGGCAGCCAGGGGACCTTCAAGGGGCCGTGGACGCTGACTGCGGTGGATGCCACCACCAACGGCAGCGTGGAGCCGCTGGGCACGTTGATCGGGCAGCCGAGTTTCCTGTGGGACGACGGGAGCTCGTTCGACAGCCTGGGCAATGACGCGTTCGGCGTCTGGCTGTTCCCGAACGGCTGATCCGCCCTGCATAGGGATGCCGGCCAGGGCGTCCCGCCCGTCCTGGGCGGCATCCCGCGTGACCTTCCGCGCATGAGCGCCAGTTCGAACCGGTGCCCCCCGCCCACCACGGCCGGGGGGCACCGGCTTAGGGCCACGGTTCCCCGCGTGGCCAGGCCGTCCCCGGCAAGCCGACTCAGGAAGGGCTTCTCCTCGATGTTCCGCAACAAGACATACCGGGTACTCCTGGCCGCCGCGGCGGCAGGCGTCACTATCACCACCCTGGGATTCGCGGCGGCCAGTCCGGCGGGCGCGGCGGGCCGGGGAATGCCCTTCACCCCGTCGGCGCCGCAGGTTGCCACCAGCGTGCACGGCAACGGCCTCGCCGGCGACCTCAACAACTGTGGCTCCTCCACCGCCGCCATAATCACGGGCACGTGGTCGAGCACCGACTGCGGCAAGGCCGGGTACGTGGCCACCGGGCGGAACTTCCGCTTCGCATCGGCCCTGATCACGGTCCCGAACCACACGGCGATGTCGCCACGGACCCGACGATGTACGTGGCACTCGACGCCTCGGGGACGAACGTGGACTTCGCCCGGGCCGGCGTCCGGCCCTGCACTGCGCACTCGTCCCAGCAGCGGCAAGAAGGTTGTCAGGAACGCTCTCCCCGCGGTGACGTGCCCCGTCGGCGACACGAGCGGCTGGGAAGCATTCGTGATGGTCGACGAGTCCGGGGTAGCCACGGTCGGGGACGTGACGATCTCGCCTGTCGGTCGAGGGTGACGGGGTGTTCGTCAGCGTTTACCTGGTTCCCACCGGGAACTCGGTCCACGTCGTGGTTACCCCGCCCACCGGTGCCGTCATCAACAACACCTACGCGGTCAGCGGGCCGGTCTACACCGACGCCCAGGCGTTCGCGGACTGGACCACCGACACCAGACCAGCCGGCGCCAGTGAACACGGCGCCCGAACCGAAGACGCGGGACACCCAGTTCTTCCAGGGCCGGTTCACCACGTCAAGCGGCGCCCAGGGCACCTTCAAGGGCCCGTGGACGCTGACCGCGGTGGACGCCACCGGCAACGGAAGCCTGCCACCGTCCGGCACGCTCATCGCCCAGCCGAGCTACCTCTGGAATGACGGTAGCGGGTTCCTCGGCATGGGCGACGACGCGTTCGGCATCTGGCGGTTCCCGTCCTGACCCGCTCCGCATAGGGATGCCGGCCAGGGCGTCCGCCCGTCCTGGGCGGCATCCCACGTTGCCTTCCGCGCACGAACGCCAGTCCGAACCCGATGCCCCGCTGGAAATCTGGAAGAAACCTGATGCGCTGCCACGTTCCCCCGTTGTTCCGCACCGCCTCGGCGGCCGGAGCCACCGCTACCGTACTGGCCTTCGCTGTAACCGGGACCGCCGGTGCGGCCACCGGCGGGGCGAAGGTGTTCACCCCGTCGGGCGGTACGCCGATCCCGACCAGCACCAGTTGCACCGGATTCGCCCCGGCGCCCGCCCAGGGCTGCGCCATGGCGGGCTACCAGGCCAGCGGGCGGGACTTTCGCTACGCCCAGGCCGTGATCACGGTCCCGGACCACCACGGCGTGGTCGGCGGCTGCCCGCCCGTCGCCGACTGCGTGTCCGTGGCAGGCCCCAGCCGGGTAGCGCGGCGCGACCGCGGCGCCTCCTCCGCCGAGGCTGATCCGCAGATCTACGTCGCCCTGGACGACTCTTCGGCGCCGAGCTACCAGTTCGCTCGGGTTGGCGTGCAGCCGTGCGCCGGCGGCCCGTCTTGCGGCACCAGTGGCTGGGAGGCGTTCGCGGAGGTGGCAGACGCCGGCTCGCCGCCGGGGTCCGGCCATGGCTCGCCGCCGGTGGACCTGTTCCCGATCGCGGCGTCCCAGGAGGGCGACGGCGTGTTCGTCAGCGTGTACGCCGAGCCGACCGGGCATTCGGTGCACACCGTGATCACCTTGCCGGACGGCAGCACGTTCAACAACGACTTCGCGGTGACCGGCCCGGTCTACACCAAGGCCCAGGCGGTTGCCGACTGGACCACCGCGACGCTAAAGCCGCAGCCGGTGGCGCCGCTGGCCAAGGTGCGCGACACCCAGTTCCGGCAGGGCCGGTTCACCACGGTGAGCGGGCAGCAGGGCACGTTCGCGGGCCCGTGGGCGCTGAACGCGTTCGAGGGCACGAGCAACGGAAGCCTGCCGCCGGACGGGACGCTGGTCGTCCAGCCGAGCTACCTGTGGAACGACGGCACGAACTTCCGCGGCTTGTTCGGCGACGCGTTCGGCGTCTGGCGGTTCCCATTCTGATCCGCAGGCCGCCGGCCCGGCAGGTACGGCCGCAGGGCCCGCCCCGGCCCCCAAGGATCGCGTGCCGGACGTCATGGCCGCCGCGGCGGCGGTCTGGGCCGCTGCCGCGCTGGTGCTCGCCGTCCTGCTGGCCCTGGCGGTCACGGTCGCGCTCGTCCTGGTCGCCGGGCTCGCCGTCGCCGACGCCGCGAGCTACCACGAGCCCCAGGTGAGGCCCGGCGCGGGCAGTGCCGAAGGAGCCAGGAATGCGGCTGCCCCGTCCAGGTCCAGCGCGTCCAGCGGGGCGGGTCGCCGAGGCTCAGGGCTAAGGATGGCTACTAACTGTAACTACTCGAATACATCCTGGTACAGTGCTGCGCGGACTTGATTGGCCGCGGGGTGCCTAGCCGGAACACCGCGAAGGCACGCCCGGGATCGGCCAGGCATACCGCCCGTGCCCGGTCACGGGCGCCGTCGGCCCGGGGCAATAAGGGGAAGGAACCCAACGATGCGCAGCCGTATCACCTCGATGCTCGTCACCACCGCCGCCACGGCCGCCTTCGCTGTCGCCGGACCCGGGCTCGCCGGGGCGGCCGTGGGCCGCCCGGCCGCTCCGCCCCCGGCGTCGTCGCTGCCAGTGATCGCCACCGACAGCTTCGGCGGCTACGAGGCCAGCGGCCGGGACTTCCGGTACATCCACGCCCTGATCGTGACGCCGGACGCGCCGCAGAACGGCGATTACCCGCAGTTGTATGTCCAGCTCTCCAACGGCTCGCTGGGCAGCGGCGACAGTTATGTTCGGGCGGGCATCGAGACCTGCATAGTGGCGGAGAACCTCGAACCGACCTTCGCCTGCGGGACCGGTGTGAACTGGGTCGGCTTTATCGAGACGGGCTCGGGTAGCAGTCCCAGCTTCACCCACTTCGTGTCGCTTGATGATGTGACTCAGGGCGACGGGGTGGGCTTCGGCATCTACTACAACCAGGCGGCGGGCAACGCGGTGAGCTACACGCTCACCACCCCGGGCGGGCAGCAGTACAACTTCCAGACCCCCGCCTCCGGCCCGATCTTCGATCACGCCGCGGCGCTGGCGGACTACACCAACAGCAGCGGGACCCCGATCCCGCTGTCGTCCGGCAGCGCCCAGTACCGGCTGACCCAGTTCTGGCAGGGCGCGCTGACGACCTACAGCGGCGTCAGGGGCTCCTGGACCGGGCCGTGGACCACCAGCGCGGTGGCGGCCACCAGCAACGGGGACCCCTTCCCACAGGGCACCGTGGAACTGTCGCCCGGCCCACTGTGGAGCGACGGCGTCACCGTCAACGGCGCGGTGCGCGGCAATGACGTGTTCGGCGTCTGGCGGCGCGCCTGAGCCGGCGGGGGCGTTGCCAGCCCCACGAGTAGTCACTTTAAGCTATGTTTAAGTAACTTATTGTTATCTACCGCAGGGTGCCGCGGTGGGAAACGGGGGAGCGCGCTCATGAACCGACTACTCACCGCTGTCATCGCGGCCGGTGGCTCACTGGCCCTCGCGGGCGGCGTCCTGCTGACGACCGCGATGCCCGCGGCCGCCGGCCCGCCCGGCCGGCGGCAACTCCTCCTACGGCGCCTCGGCACCTACGGGGCCGGTCACCGCCGCACCGCAAGCCCTCGCCCAGCAGACCGGCCCGACCCTGCAGTTCGTGAGCAACGTGGACATCAGCGGCCTGCTCAACACCGGCCTCACGCTCGACACGGCCAGCGCGCTCGCCGCGTTCTCCCGCGTCACCTCGGTAGACGCCGGGGTTTCGTTCGGCGGGCGGACCGTGAGCCTGGTGGCCAGGCAGGTCTCCTCGACCTGCCGCAGCGACACCCGGACGGCGAGCGCCAACCTCATCGGGGGCGTGCTGACGGTGAACGGCACCGCTATCAACCTGCCCAGCCACCCGACGGCCGACGAGACCTTCACGTTCGGTGGCGTCAGGGTGACCCTGAACGACCAGTTCGCGGTCACCGGCGGCGGCGTCGAGGACCAAGCGGTCCACCTTCACGTCGCCACCCCTACGGCCGGCCATGGCACCCCGACGGCCCAGGACCTCTACATCGGCGTCTCGGTCTGCAACAACCCGGGCAGCGGGTCGAACACGATCACGGTCACCAGCCCGGGTGATCAGACCGACAACTCCGGGACCGCGATCACGCCGTTGCCGATCAGCGCGACCGACTCCGACACCAGCGAGGTCCTGACCTACGGCGCTACCGGGCTGCCGTCGGGCCTGTCCATCGACAGCACCACCGGCGTGATCAGCGGCACGCCTGCCACCGCCACGGGCAGCCCGTTCACCGTCCACGTCACCGCCACCGACACCACCGGCGCGTCCGGGTCGGCGACCTTCACCTGGACGATCCATAACGTGGTGACCGTCACCAACCCAGGCAACCAGTCCGGCAGGGCGGGCACGCCGTTCAGCCTGACGATGTCGGCCACCGACTCCGACCCCAGCATCACCACGTTCACCTGGACCAATACCGGGACGCTGCCGCCGGGGCTGAGCCTGAGCAGCTCCACCGGCGTGATCAGCGGCACTCCTACCACGGCCATCGGCAGCCCGTTCACCGTCCACGTCACCGCCACCGACAGCACCGGCGCGTCCGACACGGTCACGTTCAGCTTCACAATCACCTCGGGACCGTGATCACGGTCAGCAACCCGGGGGCGGCCGGCCTTGGCTGGAATCTACATTCCGGTGCGGGAGAAGCCCGCGGTCACCGCGGAAGGCCGCCGGTGGGCCGGCAGCACGGCCAGCGTGGTCCAGCCGACGCTGCCGTCCGGGCCGGCCGCGCTGACCCGGTAGTAGCCGGGCTTGGCGAACCGCACCCTGATCATCGCGCGCCCGCTGCGCAGTTCCGTTCGTGACGGAAACGAGGCAGGGTGCCTTACGCCCCTCGGGGTGGCCAGTGACAGCGACACCCGGCCGGACAGCCCGGCGGACAGGGAAAGCCCGGTGGTTTCGGCGTCGAGGTAGATCCGCAGCCAGTGATGTGGATGCACCACCCGTACCTCCGACGCGAGGCTCTTGCCGTGGAACCCGATCGTGGCGGACGGGGCCACCGGGAGCCGGGGCCTGCGCAACGGCCGCTGCCGGAAGTCGAACGCACCGGCCAGGTCGTTCTGCTGTGCGTTGAGGCTGTTCAGCGGCGCCATGCCCCACAGGTGCTGCATGAACGAGAGGATGGAGATGTTGGTGGTGCGATGGGCGTAGGCGCCGCGCCGCGCCCACGGGCTCACGATCACCATCGGCGTGCGGGTGCCGTACCCGGTCGTCACCGGCGGCGGCACCGGATCCCAGAACCCGCCGCCCTCGTCATAGGTCAGGAATATGGCCGTGGAGTCCCAGTAGCGGCTGCGGGCCACCGCCTGGACGAGCTGGCCGAGCCAGGCGTCGCCCTCGGCGATGTCCTCCCGCGGCTCCTCGCTGTAGCCGAACCCGGGCCGGACGAACGAGAACCGCGGCAGGGTGCCCGAGGACAGGTCGGTGAAGAACTGGCTGGCCGTGGTCACGTCCGAGCGGTGCTTCCGCGGCACGAGCTGGTACCAGGACTGGCGCGGGTGCAGCCAGGTCGGCAGCCCGAGGTAGATCTTCCAGGTGTAGGAGTACTGGGTCAGCTCGTCGAAGATCGAGTACCACGGTGACGGGTGCGGGTTCCTGCGGTTGTAGTACCAGCCGTGGGTGGTCGCGTTCAGCGCCATCATCACGTTGGGCCGGGTGGGCGCGATGACCGGCTGGAAGTTCCTGGTCGCGGACTCATACCTGCGGGCCAGGTAGCGCACGTCGGGGTCGAAGCGCGCGCCGAACCTGGTGACCGCCGACGAGCCGAACGGCGGCCGGGTGTACCGATTCATCAGGAACCCCTTGCCCTGGCGGTAGTTCATCGCCCGCATCTCCGCGGCCCGGCTGTTGGAGATGCCGCCCTGCACGTCACCCTCGTTCGCGGGAGCCTTGATCGTCCGGGGCCTGCCGTGCCGCCGCCGGCCATGGACGGGGAACAGGTTGGCGTAGGTGTGGTTCTCCAGCATGATCTCGATGACGTGCTGGATCCGGTGCGCCCCCAGGGAGCGGAAAGCGTCGGCGGCCCGGCCGGCGCCCGCCGCCGGGGCCAGCCCGGCCGTCAGCGTGACCATCGTCATGGCCATGGCCAGGCCAGCCGTGCGCGTCGCGTGTCGCATGAGTCCCCCGGCGCCCGCCGGCTTCGTGCCCCGTGCCAGGCGGGCGCGCCTCGTGCATGATCAAATCGGCAAACATTCGGGGATGTCCCCAACGTGCTCGCCTGGCAAACGAGCACGGCCCGCACCGCGACGCCGATGATCATGGGGATGTGGCCCCCACCGATGGGCCACATCCCCATGATCATGATTGGCGGGTCAGTGGCCCGCGGGCAGGAACATCAGCCCCTGCGGCTCCAGCCGGGAGCCTGCGAGCGTGACCTTGCTCACGTGGCCGGTCCACGGGCCGAGCGTGCCGAGGTAGTTCGGCGGGAACCCGGGCGCGGGGCAGGTCGGCGGGGCGTTGCCCGCGTCGCACGGGGTGGCCGCGACGAAGATCGAGCCCGCCTTGAAATCGCCGTTGACCCGGTCGACGGTGTCACCGTCGTGGTCGGCCGCGAAGAGCTGCCCGTTTCCTGTTATCCACGCCGTGTCGTCCACGGACTGGGACAGGTTCAGCACGAGCAGTCGTAGCGCACCATCGCGTGATTGCGCGTAGATCTGCTGCTTGTCGCCCTGACTTGTCAGCTCGAAGTCACCGGCGAACCGGGGCGCGCCCCACGGGACCGCGAAGTTGGAGTCGGGGTCGGTGAGCGCAAGCTTCACCTTCGTTCCGCGGCCGGGGCCGATGTTGGCGACCGTGGCGCTGGCCTCGTCGCCGAACAGCGGGGTGACGGTGGCGACGTGGTTCGTACCGAGGGCGACCGAATAGACGGCCGGATAGGTCGGCTGCGGGGCGGGCGCGCCGGTGGTGCCGGGGGCCGAGGCGCTGATGAAGATCTGCCCCTCGATGATCGTGATGGCGTCGGTGCCGCCGTTGTGCGGCAGTGGCTCGTTGTAGGCGTAGTGCTGGATGCCGCCGGTCCTGGCCAGCGGGTCGATGGTGTACAGGCTGGAGTTGGCGTCCTCGTTCACCGTGGCGATGAGCTTGCCCAGCACCGGGTCGGCGGTCAGGCCGTCGCACTTGCCTTTGATGTCCCACTGCCGGATCACGCGGCCGGACGGGGTGAACTCCACGACCGTGCTGTTGGTGTTGCCGTCGCTGCTCGGCTCGCCCTGCGGGCCGACGCCGTTCTGGAAGGCCGTGAACAGGAAGTCGCCGAAGTGGGTGAGGTCGTCGGGCTGGGCCAGCGGCTCGGTCTTGCGGGTGCCGGACACCGTGTAGTGGTGGTGCAGTTTCGTGCCGTTGACGATCTGCCGCACGGTGAAGCCCGGCTGCGGATGCGCCGCGCCGGAAGATGCCGTAGCCGCCTGGCCGGCGAGCATCAGGCTCGCCGGGACGGCCAGAGCCGCGAACGCCGTCACGGCACGCCGCGCCGTCAGGATCATGGGAACGCCCCTTTCGCCGGCCTGCCCGCCGGACAGTGGAATGACCATGATCAGCGTGCCGGGGGAAGTTGACCGGGGGCCCCGCTGCGGTGGGCCTGCGGGTGAACGGCACCCCAAGTGTCCCTGGCCATCTGGTGAGCGCGCGCTTGACCATTTTTTGGGACGTCTATGGCAGTCCCGGGCCCGCTCGCTTCAGGCCCGGCTCAGCTGTGATCGGGTACCGTACGCAAAGCGTGGTTCGCGTCATCCGCTGCTGGATCTCGCGGCCCAGGGCAGCGGCGGAAGGATGACGATGGCGTCTCAGGTGCGGGAAGCGCCTGCCGAGCAGATTGTGGAACTGCCCGAGCCCTGGCGCTCCGCGGCCGTCACCGTTGTGCTGCCCACCTACAACGAGGCCGCCAACCTGCCGGTGATCGTGGCCGAACTGCTCGCCCTGCCACTTCCCGGGCTGCGGATCCTGGTGGCCGACGACAACTCGCCCGACGGCACCGGGCGCATCGCCGACGAGCTTGCCGCCGAGTACGGCCCGGCCCGGATGACCGTCGTGCACCGGCCGGGCAAGCAGGGCCTCGGCCGGGCCTACGTGGACGGGATGACCCATGCCATCGAGGCGGGCGCCGAGTTCGTGGTGCAGATGGACAGCGACCTGTCGCACGCGCCGAGGTACCTGCCGCAGATGCTCGGCACCCTGCTGTCCGCCTGCGCCGACGTGGTGATCGGCTCCCGGTACGTGGCGGGTGCCAGCCTGGCGAGCGAATGGTCGTGGCACCGCCGGGCGCTGTCCGGGTTTGCCAACTACTACGTCCGCGCGCTGCTGCGGCTTGGCATTCGCGACGTCACCGCGGGCTTCAAGATCTGGCGGAGTTCCGCGCTGGAAGCCATCGACGTGGCCAGCATCCGCAGCAACGGTTACAGCTTCCAGGTCGAGATGAACTTCCGGTCGGTCCGGCACGGCCTGAAGATCGTCGAGTTGCCCATCCACTTCGCCGACCGGCGGGAAGGCGACAGCAAAATGAACCTGCGGGTGCAGCTCGAATCGGCGCTCATACCGTTCCTGCTGCGCCGCCGCGCCCACTAGAGACGAGGTGCCGCATGGCTGATGACACGGCGATTTCGTACAAGGCGGCAGTGATCGGGACGCCGGTGCTAAGCACCACCGGCGCGCAGATCGGCACCCTGGAGCACGTGCTGCAGATACCGGAACTCGACGTCTTCGACGGGATCGTGATCGCCACACACGCGGGCCTGCGGTTCATCGACGCCGACCAGGTGCGCGAGATCACCCGCAGCCACATCCAGAGCAGCCTGGATGACAGCCAGGCCGGGCAGTTGCCGCCGCCCGAGGGCCCGCCGGTGTACCGGGTCGATGCCCTGGCGGACACCGGGCACAGCTTCCACGACGTACTGGGCCGCCTGTTCCGCCGGCCGCACTGGACCCGCGAGCACGACTAGGCCGTCGGTCACCTCGATATCGTCGCTGGGCTCACCCAGGTAACGACCGGTCAGGATCAGAGAAGCGACCGGCGCGGCGGCTCCCTAGCATGAGTGTCGTCCCCATCAATACTCATAGGGGAGGGAGCCTGCCATGAAGGACACCCAGAAGCCGGCCAAGAGCACCGCCGCGAAGACCAAGTCGTACGAGGGATTTACCGACGAGGAACGCTCCGCGATGAAGGAGCGCGCAAAGGAGCTGAAGTCGGCCGGGCGCCGCCCGCGCGCGGCCAAGGCCGACGGGGAAACCGCCGTGCTCGAGAAGATCGCCGAGATGCCGGAACCTGATCGCGTCATGGCCGAGCGGCTCCATGCCGTCATCACGGCCAGCGCGCCGGCCCTCGCGCCCAGACTCTGGTACGGGATGCCCGCGTATGCCAAGGACGGCAACGTCGTCTGCTTCTTCCAAAGCGCGCAGAAGTTCAAAACGAGGTACGCCACGCTCGGCTTCAGCGATAAGGCGAACCTCGACGAAGGCGCCATGTGGCCGACCGCCTTCGCGCTGATGGAGTTGACCGCCGCCGACGAGGCGAGGATCGGCACACTCGTGCAGAAAGCAGTGAGCTAGCGGGGCAGAGCCGTCGCGTAAGGCGAATACCGAAGTGGCGGCCTTGCCGGGCCGATCAAGGCAGGCAAGTACTCCTACGTCATCGTGGTCGCGCCGTGAGCCGGCTCAGGGTCCGGCCGGCGGCTGCAGGTGGAAGTGGTTCCGGCTGATGCCGGGCTGGCTCTCAATCGAGAGGATCAGCCCGTCCCGCAGGGTGTACACGCTCATGACCGGCATTTCCTGCTGCCCGAGCTCCGCTTCCGGCAGGATCCTGGCGTAGACCGTGACCTTGTCGCCGTCCTCGATGACATCGTCTGCCGTGAAGTCGTACTGCCCGTGCAGGGCGTGCATGTCCTCGGACAGGCGGATCATGCCGTCGTGCCCGCGGTAGACGCTCAGCCCGGGCCGGACCAGCGGATGGCAGATAACCTGCGGGTCCACCAGGGCGATGATGTCGCCGATCCGCCGGTCACGGACCGCTGCGTAAAACTCCAGTACCAACTGGGCCGGTGTGCCGCCGGGCCCCCCGTTTTCCGTCAACTCCGCCTCCACCCCCCCTGAGCGGTGCTCATATTTTAGTGGCTGCGCGTTCGGGCGGCCGCAATGACCAGCGCTAACATCGACTGCGCGTCGCCAGCCCGCGAGCCCGGCCCGCTGCGGGAATGATGGCAGTCATGACGTTGCGCACCGGCTTCACCGAGTACTTCGCAGTGCGGCACCCCATCGCCCTGGCGCCGATGGGCTTCTCCGCCGGGGGTGCCCTGGCGGCAGCGGTTTCCAACGGCGGCGGCCTGGGCCTGGTCGGCGGCGGCCGGGGGGACAGGGACTGGCTGGCCCGTGAGCTGCCGATCGTCGCCGAAGGTACCGCCAGGCCCTGGGGCGTCGGCTTCCAGAGCTGGTCAGCCGGTGTCGCCACGGTGGAGTTCGCGCTGACCTACCGGCCACGGGCGGTCATGCTGTCCTTCGGCGATCCCTGGCCGTTCATCGAGCCCATCCGGCGGGCCGGGGCTGCGCTGATCATCCAGGTCACCGACCTCGAGGAGGCCAGACAGGCGCTGGACGCCGGTGCCGACATCATCGTGGCGCAGGGAACCGAGGCCGGCGGCCACAGTGGCCAGCGGGGGAGATCGACGCTGCCATTCGTCCCGATCGTGGCCGACCTCGCGGCGCCGACGCCGGTGCTGGCCGCAGGCGGGATCGCCGACGGCCGGGGCGTGGCGGCTGCCCTGGTCCTCGGGGCAGCGGGGGCGCTCGTCGGGACCCGGTTCCAGGCGACTCCCGAGGCGCTGGTCCAGCCCGCGATCACCAAGGCGATCCTCGAGGGGCTTGGCGAGGACACCGAGCGCAACACGGTCCTTGACATCGCCAGGGGCTCCCCGTGGCCGGCGAAGTACCCGGCCCGCACCCTCGGCCACCCGTTCCTCGACCAGTGGCGCGGCCGGGACGGGGAACTGGCCGCCGACGCCGCCGCCCTGCGGGCCTACCAGGACGGGGTGGAGCGCGGCGAACTGCTCCCGACGCCGGTGTGGGCCAGCGAGGCGATCGACCTCATCACCGATCTGGTGCCCGCCGCCGATCTGGTCGGCGCCCTGGCCGCCCAGGCGGAGGAGGCGCTGGCCCGGGCCAGCGCGAACTAACGCCAGAAAGGCCGCTGCGTTACGCCGGCCGTGGCCGGCGCGGGATCCAGCGGGGGACCGTGCGCCGGTACTCCAGGTAGGTGTCCCCGAAGCGGCGCCGCAGCGCCGGTTCTTCGTACCAGGTGACGAACAGATGGCAGCACAGCGCCATGGCGCCCGCATAGGCCAGCAGCGCCAGGGACATGAACAGCCATGCCTGCCCAAGCACGACCAGCAGCGCGGAGATGTAGATGGGGTTGCGCACCCACCGGTGGGGCCCGGTGGCGACCACCTGCCTTGGTGCGTCCCACGGGCCCGGCGTGCCACCGCCCACCGCCGCGAAGTTCCAGGCACACCATGCGTACAGGGCGATCCCGGCCACGATGACCACGGCCGCCTCCCACGCTACAGGGACCGGCGTGCGCCCGTCACGTGTCAAGATCCGCCAGGGCACCCAGGCACCCCCCAGGCCCGGGACCACCACGGTGAACAGCAGATTGCGAATGACAAGGCTCACCGTGCGGGCCATGGTCGCTCAGCGCTCCCTCCGTGTTGTCCGGCCGACTGGCCAGCGCGCGGGCGGACCCTGGTCCGCCCGGCGCACTGATGCGCCCGGCTTCATATATAGCGTTACTACCTGTAGATAGCCTACTCCTCAGATTGTCCAGCCGGAAGCCCTACTGTAGTGTTGCTACCTATGAGGGCCGAGGAGCTGAAGGGTCACCTGGACGCGATGCTGCTCGCGGCGTTGGAAGGCGGCCCGCAGCACGGTTATGCGGTGATCGAGGCACTGCGGCAGAGCACCGGCGGGCGGCTGGACCTGCCTACCGGGACGATCTACCCGGCGCTGCGGCGGCTCGAGCAGGCCGGGCTGATCACCGGATCCTGGTCGGTAGTGGGCGGCCGGCGGCGGCGTGAGTACCGGCTGACCCCGGCGGGAGACCGGGCGCTGTCGGGCAGGCGGGCGGACTGGCGGGACTTTTCGGCCATGGTGACCGCCGCGCTGGAGGGCGTGCCATGCCCGAGCCCCGCCTGATCAGCAGCTACCTGGCCGTCCTGGAGGCACAGTTGCCTGCCTCGATAGTCGAGGAACTGGCCGACGGCCTGGCCGAGACGCACCGGTCCTACCTCCGCCAGGGCCTGGCCCCCGATCTCGCGGCGCAGTCCGCGGTGGCGGAGTTCGGCGAGCCGCAGGTGATAGTGGCCGGCTTTGCCCGGGTCAACCCCGCCCGGCGCGCCGCCCGCAGGCTGCTCGGCATCGGGCCGGCCGTCGGCGCCTGCTGGATCGCGGCGCTGCTTACCAGCCGGGCCTGGGCTTTCCCCGTATCGGCCCGCATGCTGGCCGGCCTGGCGCTCGCCGTCGTCATCGCCCTGCTCGCCTCGTCCGCGCTGGGCACGCGGTACCGGCTGGCGGCCCGCACGGGCGCCGCGGGATTCCTCGGCGTCATCGCGCTCGACGCCTCGCTGATCGCCGGGGTGGCGGTCGCCGGTGTGCCGCTGACCTGGGTGCTGGCGCTGGCCATGGCGGCCAGCGCCGCGCGCATCTGCTACGCCGCGCGGGCCCTGCGGCCGGCCCTGGCCCACTGACGACGGGCGGCTGGTGATGGCCCCCGCCTCATGATTGAGTTGATCAGGGAGGCAGGGAGCCTGCGCTGTGCAGATCGACGACGTTGCGCGCCTGGCCACGGACCTGGCCGGGGTGCGCCCTGCCACGCGGCAGGGACTGGCCGAGTGGCGGTACCACGGCAGGCTGGTCGCGCGCCAGCTTGACGATGTGCATCTGGTGATCCGCGCCGAGTTCGGCTACCGCGATGCGCTGCTCCGGCAGTTTCCGGGTACGTTCAGCGTCCCGGCCCGGTACCGCAGGCACATGATGGTCGTTGCTGACCTCGCCACCGGCGATGCCGGTGCCATCGAGGACGCCCTCGAAGCGGCGTGGCAGCTGCAGCGCAGTGCCGACTGACGGCGGGACGGCGGTGCAGTACCTGCCGGCGATCTAAGGCAACCTGGATCGGCGGGCGAGCGGGGTTGCCGGGTCAGGCGGCCTCGGTTCCCGGCTCGCCGGGGCTGCCTGGGGTGCTGGGGCCGCCTGGGGTGCTGGGGCCGCCGGGGGCGTCGGCGGGCGGTGCCGCGTGCCGCTGGATGGCCTGCAGGCTGTCGTGCAGTGCCTGCCAGACGGTGCTGAGGCTGGCGCTGGCGGGCAGGTCGCCGCGGATGGTGCCGGGCGGGCTCGGCCTGGTCGCCCAGCGCAACGAGCGCGGCCTGGCCGGCCTCGACGATCACCGGGTCGGCTGCCTCGAGGGTCAGGCGTTCGCCGGACACATGAATCAGCATCTGGCGGCGGCCGGCGTCCTCTGGCGGCTCGTCGCTGGTACCGGTGATGTCCGCGCTGCGCAGCGCCTGCCTGGCCTGGTCGAGGTCCACGCCCAAGGCCGCCAGGGCACGGGCGGCGGCGGTGTCGGGATCGGCGAGCGCGGCGAGCAGCAGGTGGTGCGAGCCGACCGGCTGCGCGCCGGCCATGCCGGGCGGCCTCGCTGAGGGTGGTGTCCGCGGCCGGGGTGGCGTTCAGCACCGCTTGATCGGCCGGCGTGCCGGGCTCGCTCGGGCCGGACCCGCCGCGGCGGCGCAGCCAGCGCCTGCCCCGCCCGCCCCCTTCGGCGCTGGCCGCGGGCAACTGGTCGATCACTGCCCTGCGGATCGCGGGGAGGTCGGCGTGCTGCCGCAGGATCTCGGCGGCGACGCCCTCGCCCTCCCTGATCAGGCCGAGCAGGATGTGCTCGGTGCCGATGTAGTTGTGCTGCAGTTGCAGTGCCTCGCGCAGCGCGAGCTCAAGGGTCTTCTTCGCCCGCGGGGTGAACGGTATGTGCCCGCTGCGGGCCGTGGTGCCGGGGCTGACGATGGCGCTGACCTCGCCGCGGGTGGCCTCCAGCGACATGCCGAAGCCCGCAAGGACGCGGCCTGCGACGCTGTCGGGCTCGCCGAGCAGCCCGAGCAGGATGTGCTCGGTGCCGATGTAGTTGTGCTGCAGCCGCCGGGCCTCTTCCTGGGCCAGGACGACGACGTGCCGGGCGCGGCTGGTGAATCGCTCAAACATGAGACTCAGGGTCCGGTATCACGGCTAAGCCTGTCAATACCATGCTATTAATAGAGTCATAACGACGACCGTGCGGAGGTTCGCCCGTCATGGACTGGGAAGACCGGCTCGACGACTGGGAACTCGAACTCGAGCTGAGCGCGCAGCTGGAGGGCTCGGACTGGGTCACGCTGGAACGCGCGGCCGCCGATACCGGGGTTTCCCGCGCCGCCCTGCGCAGCTGGTACCGGACCGGGCAGATCCCGTCCCGGCTGGCCGACGGCCCGCACGGGCCGCAGCGGCTGGTGCCCCTCGCCATGGTCGCCGCCCGCGCCGAGGCCTCGCCGCGGCTGCGCCGCACCGCGGAACGGCGGCTGGCCGACCAGGCTCAGCTTGAGATCCTCCGGCACCGGGTCGACCAGCTCGAACTCCGGCTGACCGCCCTCGAGGGCCGGCCGCCGCAACCGGTGCCGCCGGAGTCTGCGCGTTGATGACCGGCCAGTCTGCGCCTGCGGCCGCCCTGACCTGGAGCGGCGTCACGGCTCGGCGGATGGCCAGGCATGCGCTGGCGGCACCGGCCACAGACCTCCGGCCGGCCTACGTCGCAGGCGTGCTGTGCGGGGCACACGCCCAGGTGCTCAGCGCCGCGGAACTGTCGATCGGGCGGCGCATCGCCGGGGCGACCCGCACCGACGTGCAGCGTGCGCTCTGGGCGGAGCGCACCCTGGTCAAGTCGTTCGGCCCACGCGGCACCATCCATCTGCTCCCCGCCGCCGACCTGCCGATGTGGACGGGCGCGCTGTCGGCCCTGCCGTCATCGGTGCCGGCGCACCCGGAGGGGGTCCGGTTCACTCCCGGGGAGGCGGACGAGGTCATCGGGGCCATCGGCGATGTGCTGGCAGACACCGAACTGACGGTCGACGAGCTGACCGAGGCGATCGCGGACCGGGTCGGCCCATGGGCCGTCGAACCGACGATGGCGGCATTTCAGGGCATGTGGCCGCGCTGGCGCCAGCTCACCAGCACGGCCGCGCACCGCGGGATGTTGTGCTTCGGTCCGGCCCGGGGCCGCAAGGTGACCTACACCCATCCGCAGCGCTGGCTGCCCGGCTTCCGCCCCGCGGACGGCGACACCGCGCTGCGCATGCTCGTCATGCGCTACCTGTACGCCTACGGCCCGGCTACGCCGCAGCACTTCGCCAAGTGGCTCGGCATCCCGCCGAGGTACGCCGCCGGGCTGTTCGGCAAGCTGGCGGGCGAACTGGAGCGCGTCGACTGCGACGGCCTGCCGGGATGGACCGTGGCCGGCGACACGGCGACGCCGCCCCGGCCACACCGGGGGATCTGCCTGCTGCCGTACTTCGACTCCTACGTCGTCGCGGGCCAGCCACGGGAACGGCTGTACCCGGGCCCGGCCGCCGCCCGGGCGCTTACCCCGGCGGGCCAGGCCGGGAACTACCCGGTGCTGCTCGTCAACGGCGTGGTCGGCGGAGTCTGGCACCAGCGGCGCTCCGGCCGCAAGCTCGCCATCACCGTGGAACCGCTGCGCGAGCTGACCGCGGCACAACTGCGGCAGCTTGGCGACGAGGTGGATCTCGTGAGCACGGTCATGGAGGCGACGGCGACGCTGACGGTGGGCACCGTGACGGCCGGCGCGCACGCGTGAGCGGGGCGGGCGATGCCGTGTGCTGGATTCGGGTCACGCGCGGGTGAAGTCCATCACCCAGTTGGTTTCCCGGGTCTGGCCGAATGACCCCCCAGGAGTGATCCGCATCGGCAATGCCAGCGGAGAGGCTGGCATTGCCATGGAACCAGGGATCGCGACCCAGCCCGGGCCACCCAGGCGGGGGCTGTCAGGCGGGCATCCGGTGCTGCGCATCGCGGTGGTGTGGCTGCTCACCGGAGCGGTGTTCGTGCTGCTTGGCTGGCTGCTGCCGGGCGTGGTGCTGACCAGTCCGGCTGCCGCACTGGCGGCCGCGGCGCTGCTGGGCTTGATCAACGCATTGGTCTGGCCGGTCTTTGCCTACCTGGCGCTGCCGCTCGCCGTCCTCACGCTTGGCATGGCGGCCATCGTGCTCAATGGTGTGGCGGTCGCCTTCGTCGCCTACCTGCTGCCTGGCCTGGAGGTGCATGGCCTGGGGACCGCGATTGGCGTCGCGCTGGTGCTCGCCGTTGCCAACACGATCCTGACCAGCTTGCTGGCGCTGGACGACGAGGATGTGTACTACCGCCGGATCATCCGGCGCGCTGCCCGCCGGGTCCGGCCGGAGGGCGCCACCGACATTCCCGGGGTGCTGTTCATCCAGATCGATGGGCTGGGCCTGGCGGTCCTGCGGCGGGCCCTGCGTGACGGCAACGCCCCGACATTGGCCCGCTGGGTGGCCTCGGGCAGTCATCGACTGCTCGGGTGGGAGACCGGGTGGTCCTCCCAGACGGGCGCCAGCCAGTGTGGGATCTTGCATGGCAGCACCTTTGACATCCCGGCCTTCCGGTGGCTGGAAAAGGAGACCGGCGCCAGGCTGGTGTGCAATCACCCAAGCTCGGCAGCGGAAATCGAGCGGCGCCACTCGGACGGGCGGGGCCTGCTGCACGCCGACGGGGTCGGCCGGGGGAACCTCTACACCGGCGATGCCGAGCAGAACATCCTGACCATGAGCGTCGCCGGCCGCAAGCGCGGCAGGGTGGGCCAGGGCTATTACGGCTACTTCGCGGTCCCTTACAACGCCATCCGCACGCTGGCCGGGTTCGGCGCGGAGGTCGTGCGGGAACTGGTCCAGGCCTCCCGGCAGCGGCGCAACGACATCCGCCCGCGGGTGCGCCGTGGCGGGCTGTACCCGTTCCTGCGGGCCTTTGCCACGGTGGTCACCCGGGATGTGACCACCCAGACGCTCATCGGCGACCTGTACGCGGGCCGTTCGGTCATGTACGCCGATTTCGTCGGCTACGACGAGGTCGCGCACCATTCCGGCCCGGAACGCTACGACGCGCTGGACACCCTCCGTCGGCTCGACCGGGATCTCGGACGGCTGGAGCGCGCCGCCGCGAACGCACCCCGCCCCTACCGGTTCGTGGTGCTGTCCGACCACGGTCAAAGCCAGGGCAGCACCTTCGAGGACAGGTACGGGTGCAGTCTGGGCGAACTGGTCCGGGCCGCGATGCAGGAGGGGGCGGTGACCGAGATCGGTGCCGCCCGCGTGGCGGGGCAGGAGTCCTGGGGATATGCCGGGGCCGCCGCGGCCGACGTGACCTCGGAGGACAGCCGGGTCGGCCGGGCGCTGCAGCGTGCCCTGCGCGACCGTCGCGAAACCGGCCCCAGGCGTGCCGTGCCCGCAGCAGGAACCGTGCCGGGGGAGGCGGTCGTGCTCGCCTCGGGGAACCTCGGCCTTGTCTACCTGACCGAGCGGCCCGGGCGGTGGTCCCTGGAGGAGATCGGTCAAAGGTACCCGCAGCTGATACCGGCCCTCGTCGCCCATCCAGGCGTCGGGTTCGTCCTCGTCCGATCCGACGTGGACGGCCCGGTCGTCATCGGCCAGGACGGCCTCCAAGTGCTGGCGACGCAGACCGTGCACGGCAACGATCCGCTGGAGCCGTTTGGCGCATCGGGCCGCTGGCAGGTCCTGCGGACGGACTCGTTCCCGCACTGCGCCGACATCATGGTCAACTCGATGTGGGATCCGCAGACCGAGGAGGTGGCGGCCTTCGAGCACCTGGTGGGGTCGCACGGCGGACTCGGCGGCGAGCAGACCCGCCCCTTCGTCCTGTACCCACCCGGCCTGCCTGCCCCGGCCGGCCCGATCCGGGGCGCGGACGAACTCCACCAGGTGTTCCGCGGGTGGCTGGCCCACCTCGGCCACGAAGCCTTCGCCGAGCACGGATAAGCCTTTGAGCGGCGGGATGGCCGCGCCTATAGTGAGGCGCATGAAGGTCAGCCGCACCCGCGCCGCGCGAGCTATCAGCTCGCCGGTTGCCGCTGCCTGACCTTATCTCCCACCACACGCTGGCGACCGGGAACGGTTCGCCGGTGCGTTGCGTTGCGATCGCGGCCGTGCCAGCGGTCCGTTCCTGGTCCCCGCAGCCAAGAATGGATACCTGCCATGAACGTGACCGAGACGACAGATACGTTCTTCGAGTTCTTCACAGACCGCGGCCACCGGGTGCTCCCAGGCGGTTCGCTGGTGCCGCCCGGCGGTGACCCGGTCCTGTTCACCACCTCGGGGATGCACCCGCTGACCCCTTACCTGGAAGGCCTGCCGCACCCGCGGGGCAGGCTGCTGACCAGCCTGCAGCGCTGTCTGCGCACGACCGATCTTGCCGAGGTCGGCGACAACCGTCACCTGACCATGTTCCAGATGCTCGGCTCCTGGTCGCTGGGCGACTACGACGGGCCGCAGAGCCTGCGCTGGGGCCACCAGTTGCTCGTCGACGGCCTGGGCATCGGCAGGGACCGGCTGCACGCGACCGTGTTCGGCGGCGATGACCGGCTGGGCCCCGATCTCCCGTCCCTGCACACCTGGGATGAACTGGGCGTGCCAGTGGAGCTGACCACCGGGGAAAACTGGTGGTCGAACGGCCCGACCGGCCCCTGCGGCCCCGATTCGGAGATCTTCGCGTGGACCGGCGACGGCCCGGCGCAGGGCACGCCCGGCACCGACGAGCGCTGGATGGAGCTGTGGAACCACGTTTCGATGCGCTACCTGCGGCACGCCGACGGCAGCCTGGAACCGCTGCCGCAGCGCAACGTGGACACCGGGATGGGCCTGGAGCGGCTGCTGATGATCCTGCAGGGCAAGCCCTCGGTGTTCGACTGCGACGTCTTCGAGCCCTGGACCAGCGCCCTGGCCAGCCTGTGGCAGCCCGGCCAGCGATCGATGCGCCTGCTCGCCGATCACCTGCGCGCCAGCATCGTGATCATCGGTGACGGCGTCCGGCCGTCGAGCACCGGCCGGGGCTACGTGCTGCGCCGGCTGCTGCGGCGCGCGCTCACCGTGCTCTGGCGCACCGACAGCACAAGGACGCTTGGTGACCTGCCACCCTCGCTGCTCGAGCACACCTTGGCACGGTTCGGGCAGGACACGGGCAGCGGCCCGGTCGGCGAGGTGCTCAGGGCCGAGGAGCGGCGGTTCAGGGGGCTGCTGACCCGCGGGCGCAAGGTGCTTGCGCAGTTCGGTTCCGGCCGCCCGCTGACCGAGGCGGACTTCAGGTACCTGCACGAAACGCACGGCCTGCCGCCTGAGCTGGTCACCGAACTGCTCGCTTAGCGGCCGGTCAGGTTGATGTGCCGGGGACTCTACGCATCACCGGGCGATCGGGCTGCCGCCGGGCCACCACCTGGAATCCGTGCTGGGCGAAAACAGACGCCACCCCAGGGAACAGGTTCCGGGTGTGGCCCGGCACGTGGTGTCGACCGGGTAGGCCTCCAGGGCCGGGGCACCGGCCGAGCCGCCGCGGCCGGGCGGCGGCCTCGATCAGTGCTCCCATCACGCCCCGGCGGCGGTGCGTGCGCCGCACATAGAAGCACGGGACCGACCATACGGGCAGCTCATCCACCGGCCGGAAGTACCGGCCGTCGGCTCAGCCAGTCCAGGTCGGCCCGCGGGGCAAGCTCACACCATCCGACGGCGGTAGCCGCCGTCGAAGGCGAGCAGCCCGGGCGCTGGCCCGGACCGCGCGAGGTGCTCCAGGTCGTGCTTGTTGTCCTCGCGCGGCCGGTCGCGGTAGCGGGGGCCGATCCGCCAGTACATGCACCAGCACCCGTTCGACGCTCCGGCCCTGCCGAACAGGTCCTCCAGCGCCGGCCAGTGCTGCGCGGTCAACGGCCTGACGGCGAGGTCCATCACCGGCATCCTGCCCCTTACAGGCGCACGGCGTCCACGATCAGGACCGCCAAGGCGAGCGAGGTGAACAGCAGGTAGGCGCCGAGTGCCCGGCCACGGTCGCCGTGGCGCAGTTGCCGGGACAGCACCCAGCCGAAGGCCGCGGCTTCCAGCCCGCCGCCGGCGACACCGGCCGCGGGCAGGAACAGGCCGGCGATGACGGCCGCGCTGCCGGCCAGGTGCACGGTGCCGAGCAGCGAGGCGACCCACAGGTTCCGGCCTTCGAGCAGCCCGAGCCTGGTGAGCTGGTCCAGCCGGGTCAGCCCGCCGCGGTACCTGGTCAGCCCGGCGACCGCGGATGGCAGCGTTTCCAGCAGCAGCAACACCGTCAGCGCGACCGCAAGCACGAACATCGGCGCTCCTTCCCGCGGCTGCCCATGGTAGGAGACTGGTGCGACGGAACGCCGCGACCCTGGCCGCAACGACCTGGCTACCTGTGGCCGCGAACCGGCCAAGGCATAGCTCCATTGCGGGTGGCACGAGGCCGTCGCGGTAGTGCTAGAGGTTAGGGCTGCAGCAGAGAAGAGGTGATCATGACTCCCGGTCAACCCTGGCCCGGTCGACACCGGTTACGCCGCACCCGAGAGGCATGAGCAGGTGCGGCGCCACTTCCCGCAGGGACGCTGGGGAACTCCCGACGACCCAGCGCGCCTGATCGCCTGGCTGGCCACCGACGATGCCGCCTGGATCACCGGCCAGGTCATCAACACCGAAGGCGGCTTCCGCCGCTGGGACTGACGCAGCAACGGCTGGCAAGCCGGCGGCACGGCAGGGCCAGAAGATCCCGTTCGGGTTCATCAACCCGGCGGACTCAGTCCACGATGGGACCGCCGCGCCAGGTGGGCAGCGCCCGGTGGCCGCTGGCGACCTCGAAGGCGGCACGAGCCAGCAGCCGGGTCGAGTCCAGTACCGGCAGGGGAGAAGCATCCGGCGGTACCAGGAGCGGTATCTCGGTGCACACCAGGCCCACCGCGTCGCAGCCCCGTGCGGCCAGCCGGTCGATGATCCGGGAGTACTGCTGGCGCGCGGCCTCGGTGAAGACGCCGTTCACCAGCTCCGCGAGGATGATCTCGTGGAGGATCACGCGGTCCTCCGGGGCCGGCAGTTCGGTGGCTATCCCCCGGGCGGCGAGTGCCCGAGGGTAGACCGGGCCGTCCATGGTGTATTTCGTGCCGAGCAGGGCGACCCGCTGATGACCATGGCGGGCGGCCTGCTCGGCCACCACTTCGGCGATGTGCAGGCCCGGGAGCGCCAGGCTGGGTCCTGGCTGTTCGAGGGCCAGATGCGCGGTGTTGTCCGGGCAGGCGAAAAAGTCGGCGCCCGCCCGGGCGAGCCGGTGCACGCTGACCGACAGTGTCGTCCGGACCGCCTCGAGGTCGCCCCTCTCCCATGCGGGCAGGCTGCGAGCCAGCGCGATGCAGTCCAGGGTCACATCCGGATGCTCATGAGGAATCAGCGTACGGGCGCCTTGCTGACAGAAGACCCGGAAGCAAAGTGCCGCCCCCTCCGAGGTGGTCGCGAGAATGCCAAGGTGCTTCACGATGGCTCCAGTGCTTCCACCGGCGCCAGGTAAGCACCGGATCGAGCAGCATTTCCTATATTTACACCCAGAAATATAGCCCAAGATGTACTGGCCACTGTCATCCAGGTACCCGCCCAGGGCGTCGTATTTATGGGATGACTTTGCTCATTCCGCACGGTGTGCCTCTGGTTCGGTTCGTCGGCAGGCTCGGATAATCATTCTGCTGCTGTCGGGAGTGGCGGGTAATCCCTCAGGAGGTAGCAGGTAAATGGGGAGCGGTCGATCAGCAATGGGGCTGGTTGCGACGTTGGGGGCGCTCGTGGTGGTGCCGTCGGCGCTGCTGGGTGCCGGTGTCAGCCGCGTTGCCGCCTCGACGTGTGGTTCGTTGAGCCGCGGGTCAGGGGCGACGGCGAAGGGTGCTGTGCTCACCGGTACCAGCGTCGTCTCCGCTGGCGAGTCCTGGGCCGTGGGCAGCAACACCTCTCAGGGGACCGCGAACCGGACCCTGACCGAGCGGTTCAACGGGTCGGCGTGGTCGGTCGTCACTTCGCCGGATCAGGGCAGCGGTAACAACTCCCTCAACGGCGTTTCCATGATCCCTGGCGCGGGATGGGCGGTCGGTTACGCACAGAACGGGCCGTATCAGCCGCTGGCGCTGCACTGGAACGGAACGCAGTGGTCGGTGGCCTCGTCCGGGAATTTCACCAACGATGCGCTTTTTACCAGCGTCGACACCCTGGCGGACGGAAGCGCGTGGGCGGCCGGTTTCCAGCTAACGGCCAACGGGACGCGGCGCACGCTGATCGAGCACTCCACCGGTGGGGCACTCACCACTGTGGCGAGCCCCAACGACGGGACCAGCGCGACAGACAACACGCTCACCGGTGTCAGCGGGACGCAAGCGACCGGACTGTGGGCCGTCGGCTATCGGATGAGCTCAGCGGGGCTGAAGCCGCTCCTGCTGCGCTATGACACGACCAAGCCCTCGCCCAAGTGGGTCTCGGTGAGCGGGGCGGGCGGCGTACCGTCGCCGGGCAAGGTCGAGACGGTCCTGACCGGGGTCAACGTACTGTCGGCCAGCGATGTGTGGGCCGTGGGCTACTTCAACGACGGCAGCGCCGAGCGGCCGCTTGCGCTGCACTGGAACGGCAGCAAGTGGAGTAATTCATCGATTCCCGGCGAGGGGGCGCTGCGGAAGGTCGCGGCGATCTCAGCAAGCAATGTGTGGGCGGCCGGCACCTATTACAACGCGAGCGCGCAGCTCAACCAGACGCTCGTGGTGCATTTCAACGGGACGGCATGGACAACAGCGGTCTCGGCCGACGCCCCCACGTCCAGTGACGAGATCATCGGCCTTGCCGCCAGCCCGGCAGGGTCGAGCCTCACCCTGGTGGGCCGGGAGGGCCCGGACCCGCTCGTAGAACAGGCGAACTGCGCCACGGGGCCCGTCTCGCTCCCCACCCGGTCACCGGCGCCCGTTCCTCCGGTGCCGGCCATCCCGGGCGTCGGCCCCGCGCCAAACCCGCCGCCGAATACCCCCCCGCCGACGACCCCGATCCCGGTGACCATCACCGACCAGGCGTCGGCAGCGGGGATCAGCGGGCCGCAGGACTGGACCTTCAGCGCGGCCGTGGCCGATATCAACGGCGATGGCTGGCCGGACATATTTATCGCGCGCCATTGGCATCCAGCGAACCTGTGGCTCAACAACAAGAATGGCACGTTCAGCCCGTCCGATGTGACCTATTTCAAGTCGATCACCGACCGGCACGACTGCCATGTCGCTGATTTCAATCAGGACGGCCTGAAAGGCATATTCTGCAGCGTCGGGGCCGATCGCGGCTCCGCGGTGAAGTCAAATGCGTTGTACATCCAGCAGCCTGGCGGCACGTTCGTGGACGAGGCCTACCAGTGGAACGTGTCCGACCCGTGGGGGCGTGGCCGGTACGGCGCCGTCCTGGACGCGAACAATGACGGCTTCCCGGACATCTTCTACGGCACGGAGTCGCTTCGCCCCGACGGCATGCCGTCCATGGACCGGTTCTACATCAACACCGGGCACGGCTCCTTTGTCGACGACCCGGCCATGGGGCTCGATCTCGAGATCGGATCACTGTGCGCGCACAAGGTCGACTACAACAGTGACGGCTGGCCGGATCTTCTGGTCTGCGGGGAAGAGGGCGGCCTCCACCTCTTCGAGAACGAGCAGGGCCACGGCTTCAAGGACGTGTCCTCGATCCTCGGCGCCCAGGTCAATGCCGTGGACGCCGCGATGGTCGACGTCAACCACGACAGCCGCCCCGATCTCATCACGCTCACCAGGAACCAGCTCGCTGAGCGACTCCAGCTCGCCAACGGGACGTTCGGTTCACCGAAGACCCTTCTCACGCTCAAAGGCGCGGTGTCGCTCGCGGTTGGCGATGTCAACGGCGACAACAATCCGGACATCTACGTCGTCGGCGGCAGGACCGGGAACCAGAACGCGCCGGACTTCCTGCTGCTCGGCAACGCCACCGGCGGCTTCACCACGATGACGATCCCCGAGACAACCGTCGGCGGCGGCACCCGTGCCTACCCGATCGACTACACCAAGGACGGCCTGACCTCGTTCCTGGTGCTCAACGGCCAGGTTCCCAGTACTGGCCTGGTTCAGCTTCTTACCCCCCGGCCCTCGACATCGGGCACGTTGGCCGCGAACGGTCTCCTTCAAGCCTGGCGCCGCGCCCTAGGACGCCGTGCCGTATCGTAAGAACCCCCGCTAAAACGACCAGAACCCTAACAAGGAGGTCGTCGCCATGAGCGGGGAGACGGGGCGGGGGAGAAGGCATGAACGGCGTTTGCGCACCTGGCTCGGGTGCGCCGGGCATGTCCGTACCGCAAGAATGAGGCGTACGGGCCTGCTAACCGCCGCCATGGTGGCTGCGGCAGTGGCGCTCGTGCCTGCTGCCGGGGCGGCCGCGGGCGGCCCGTCGCAGGGGCCACAGGCAGGTGCGGCCTCGGCGCGCAATGCGCCCGTGCCCGGGCCGTTCGTGACCCTGCTGTTCTCGCGCTCGGAGATTTCGGCGGCCGATAACTGCGTGGAGGACGACAACAGCATCGCCCGCCTGGACACCACGGTCGCGCCCTACCTCCAGTCGGTGGGCATGGCAGGCACCGGAACGCTGGTCACCGGCAGGACCGACGACACGACGAGGCACTGCACGCACTACAACGACGACCTCACCGCATCGTGGGCCGACGCCACCAACCTCGCCCAGGCCTACGGCTGGTCGTTCGTGTCCCACACGGCCACGTACCCGACCCTCACGCAGATAGAGAACTTCACCCCCGCAGAGGCGAAGGCGCAAACCTGCGGGAGCGAAGCCACGATCAAATCCCATGGGCTGCCCGGCGCGGCCGGGATGATCGCCTATCCCGGCTCTTACACCAAGAACCCGGCGGTCGTGGCTCTGCAAACCCAGTACAGCGCGACCTGCTTCGACTGGGGGCGCCAGTACGACCAGGCCAAGCACGGCGTGACCCCAAAGGCCGCGGCGACCACGCCGCCGTACTGGCAGTACACCATCGCGGTCGTCGGCGGCCCCTGCAACGATCCCACGCAGAAGTGTTACACCGTCCACGTGCAAAACGGGCGCTACACGCTGCCCTCGAAGATCATCGCGCGGATTGAGGCCCTGAAGCCGGGCCAGTGGTACACGCTCCAGGCATACCTGCTGGTCACCGGGAAGAACCCGAAGTACACCAGCGACAAGATGCGGTGGGACTGCACCTCGTCCGACCCGGCCGAGCACTGGACGAACACCACCGTGCGGTACTGCTGGTCGGACTACCAGCAGATCATCCAGGCCATCGCCGCGGACCCGTCCATCACCGTCACCGACCCACTGACCGTTGGTCAGGCTTGGGGCCGCCCCTTCCACTAGTAGCTTCCGCCCGCCGGGGCGCTCACGGCTTCGTGGACCGCCGCCATTGGGCGTGATTTTACTTATTTGTCATAGTATGTCCCTGGTTCGATGGCTGGCAGGACCGGATAATCGTCGTGCTGCTGTCGGGGAGGGGACGGTAATCCGTCAGGGGGAGCAGGTAGTGGGGAGAAATCGTTCAGTCCTTAGGCTGGCTGGCACGTTGCTGGCGGCCGTCGTGGTGCCGGCGGCGCTGCTGGGTGCCGGGGTCAGCAGCGCTACCGCCTCGGCGTGCGGCTCGTTGAACCGCCAGAACGGGGCGCTGGCCTCGGGCGATGAGCTTTCGGGTGTTTCCTACGTGTCCCCCAGTGAGTCCTGGGCCGTGGGCAACATCGGCGTGGCGCAGAAGGCGAACCAGACGCTGACCGAGCAGTTCAACGGGTCGGCATGGTCGGTCGTCCCTTCGCCGAACGTGGGCACCGGGAACAACGCCCTCAACAGCGTTTCCATGATCCCCGGTGCCGGGATGGGCGGTTGGCTACGCACAAGTCGGCGGGAACTACCAGCCGCTGGCGCTGGGCTGGGACGGGACGCAGTGGTCGACGGCCTCGACCGGGACTTTCCCCAGCGATGCGCTCTTCACCGGTGTCGACACCCTGGCGGACGGAAGCGCCTGGGCGGCCGGTTTCCAGAGAACGGCCGCCGGGACGCGGCAGACGCTGATCGAGCAGGAATCGGGCGGGACGTGGACGCCGGTGGCGAGCCCTAACGATGGGACTGCCACGACAGACAACTCGCTCACGGCTATCGCCGGGACGCCAGGCGACCGGACTGTGGGCCGTCGGCTGGCGGGAGAGCCCGAGCGGCCTGCAACCGCTCATACTGCGCTACGACACGACCCAGCCGTCGCCCACGTGGGTCTCGGTGACCGGCGCGGGCGGCGTGCCGGTGCCCGGCACGATCGACACGGTCCTGACCGGGGTTGACGTGCTGTCGGCCAGCGATGTGTGGGCCGTGGGTTACTACTTTGACGGCAGCGTGAACCAGCCGCTGGCGCTGCACTGGGATGGCACCACCTGGAGCAACTCACCGGTTCCCGGTGCCGGGATGCTGCGCAAGGTCAGGGCGCTCGCGCCCGACAACGTGTGGGCGGCTGGCACCTTCTACAACGGCAGCCTGCAGCGCTACCAGTCGCTCGTGGAGCATTTCGACGGGACGACATGGACGCCGGTGGTTTCGGCTAACGCCCCTGCGGCCGACACCGAGATCATCGGCCTTGCGACCGACCCGGGGGGGTCGAGCATGACCCTGGTGGGCCGGCAGGGCTCCAAGGCGATCGTCGAACAGGCGAGTTGCCCGTCCGGACCCCTCTCGCTCGCTCCCGGGACACCGGCCCCCGTGCCTGCGGTGCCAGATATCCCGGGTGTTGGCCCCACGCCGAGCGCACCGCCGCTGACGCCCCCGGCGACGACCCCGATCCCGGTGACCATCACCGACCAGGCACCGGCGGCGGGCATCAGCGGTCCGCAGGACTGGACTTTCAGCGCGTCCGTTGCCGATTTCAACGGGGATGGCTGGCCGGACATCTTCATCGCGCGCCATTGGCATCCAGCCGATCTGTGGCTCAACAATCAAGACGGCACGTTCACCCAGTCCGATGCGACCTACTTCACGTCAGATCAAGGACCGGCACGACTGCGAGGCCGCTGATTTCAACAACGACGGCCTCGAAGACATGTTCTGCAGCGTGGGAGCCGATCGCGGCTCGGCGGTCAAAGCAAATGCGCTGTACATCCAGCAGCATGACGGCACGTTCGTCGACGAGGCCTACCAGGAGAATGTGACGGACCCGTGGGGGCGCGGCCGGTACGGTGCCGCCTTTGATGCGAACAATGACGGCTACCCGGATATCTTCTACGGCGCGGAGTCACTCCGCCCGGACGGCATGCCCTCCATAAACCGGTTCTATATCAACACCGGGCAGGGCTCGTTCGTCGACGACCCGGCCATGGGCCTCGATATGAACATCGGGTCGCTGTGCGCGCACACCGTCGACTACAACAGTGACGGCTGGCCGGACCTGCTGGTCTGCGGGGAAACAGGTGGCCTTCACCTGTTCAGAGAACGACCAGGGCCAGGGTTTCACGGACGTGTCCTCGATCCTCGGCGCCCCGATCAAGGCCGTGGACGCCGCGATGGTCGACGTCAACCACGACAGCCGCCCCGACCTCATCACGCTCACCGGGAGCGTGCTCGCCGAACGGCTTCAGCTTGCGAATGGGACCTTCGGCAAGCAGAAGATCATTATGAAGGGGATTAAGAGCGCCAGGTCACTCGCGATCGGCGATGTCAACGGCGACAATAACCCGGACATCTATGTTGTCGGCGGCAGGATCGGGAGCTCAGAACGCGCCGGACTATCTGCTGACCGGGAACGCGACAGGCGGCGTCCTCACCTCCGAGACGATCCCGCAAACAACCGTCGGCGGTGGCGACAAGGCGTACCCGATCGACTACACCCACGATGGGCTCACCTCGTTCCTGGTACTTAACGGCCAGGTTCCTAATACCGGTCCGATCCAACTGCTTACGCCGCAGCCCTCGGCCCCGTAGCGTGGTGCCGCGGCACTTTGCCGTACAGATACGAGAACTTGGAACTCAACTAAGGAAGTGATCCTCGTGGCGGGGGACAGAAATTACCTCCGGCGGTTCAACGCCGGGCTTGGGCGCGCAGTTCGTGCGCTCGCCGGGAGCAGGAGGCGGGTGGGCCTGCTGAGCGCCGTGACGGTGGCTGCGGCGGTGGCGCTCGTGCCTGCCGCGGGATCGGTCGCCAGTGGCTCGGTGCAACCGCCGTCCGCGGGAGTCGCCCCGCCGCCGACGACACCACTCGGTTCCGGGCCCTTCGTCACCCTGCTGTTCTCGCGCACCGAGATGTCGGCGGCCGACAACTGCGTGGAGGATGACACCAACATCGCCACCCTGGACGGGACGGTCGCGCCCTATCTGCAGTCGCTGGGCATGGCGGGGACCGGGACGCTGGTCACGAAGAAGACCGGTGACACGACGAGGAATTGCACGCATTACAACGACGACCTGACCGCGTCCTGGGCCGACGCCACCAACCTCGCGCAGAACTACGGCTGGTCGTTCGTGTCCCACACCGCCACGTACCCGGGCCTGGCGGCTATCGAGAGCTTCACCCCGCAGGAGGCGTACGCCCAGACCTGCGGGAGCGAACAGACGATCGCCGCTCATGGGCTGCCCGGCGCGGCCGGCATGATCGCCTATCCCGGCTCGTACACCAAGAACCAGGCGGTCATCAACCTGCAAACCAAGTACGGCCAGAACTGCTTCGACTGGGGGCGCCAGTACGACCACGCTCAGAAGGGCGTCAACGTACCTGTCCACCGAATCGACGACGCCGCCTTACTGGACGTTCCCCGTCGCGGTCGTCGGCGGCCCCTGCAACGATCCCGCGCAGCCGTGTTACAACGTCCACATATCGAACGGGCGCTACACGATGCCCTCGACGGTCATCAGCGAGATCAAGAAGCTGCAGCCCGGCCAGTGGTTCATATTCCAGGCATACATCCTGGTCACCGGCACCAACCCGAAGTACACCAGCAACATGAACCGGTGGGACTGCACCTCGCCGAATCCGGCCGAGCACTGGACGAACATCACGGTGCGGTACTGCTATTCGGACTGGCAGAAGATCATCCAGGCCATCGCCGCGGACCCGAAGATCACCGTCACCGACCCGCAGACCGTGGGCGAGGCGTATGGCCGCCCGTTCTAGCTAGTTCGCTCCGTATCCATCGGCTGGGTTCCTTGGGAAGCGTTGTGGAAGGCGTGTCATGAAGAGTGGGCGATCTGGCGGGCTGGGACGGCCAGCAGCCGTGGCTTCCGTGCTGGCGCTGGTGTCGGCGGCGCGGCGGCGCTGGCCTGGGGAGGCGGCCGGGCGCAGGCGGGCAGTGCTGGGGTCCGGTCGGCGGCGGCGACTGGGGACATCACCACCGTCGCGGGGGGTGTCGGTGGTCCGGACGCGGGCACGGACGTGTCCCTCGGGCTCGGGCAGAACAGTTTGTGCGGCATCTCGTACGACTCCGGCGGCCTCTACGTCGCTGACTCCGACGTGGTGCGGGAGGTAGACCCGCAGACCGGCGGGCTGACCACGCCGGTGGGCACGGGCACCGCCGGGCCGCTCGGTGATGGCGGCCCAGCGGCCAGCGCCGCGCTGACCACCTGCGGGGTGACGCTGGATCACTCGGGGAACCTGGTCATCGCGGACTTGGGCGGCAGCCGGATCCGGGTGGTCGCGGCCAGCACCGGCACCTTCTACGGGCTGGCGATGACCGCCGGGGACATCTACACCGTGGCCGGCGACGGCCAGTTCGGCTTTGCGGGTGAAGGCCGCCTGGCTACTACGGCCAAGCTCGACGCCCCGTCGGCCGTGGCGGTCGACGGCGCGGGGAACCTGGTGATCTCCGACAGTGGCAATGACCGGGTCCGGGTGGTCGCGACCACGCACCGGCACCTACTACGGGCAGGCGATGACCGCCAGGCACATCTACACCGTGGCCGGAAACGGCACTTACGGGTTCTCCGGCGACGGCGGCCCGGCCACCGCGGCCGAGCTCGACACCCCGGACCAGACGGCGGTGGACGGCGCGGGGAACCTGGTCATCGCCGACAGTGCCAACGACCGGGTCCGGGTGGTCGCGGCCGGCACCGGCACCTTCTACGGGCAGGCGATGACCGCCGGGGACATCTACACCGTGGCTGGTAACGGCACAACCGGGTTCTCCGGCGAGGGCGGCCCGGCCACGCGCGCCGAGCTCGACAGCCCGCGGGGCGTGACGGTGGACGGCGCGGGGAACCTGGTCATCGCCGACCGCGGCAACAACCGGGTCCGGGTGGTCGCGGCCGGCACCGGCACCTTCTACGGGCAGGCGATGACCGCCGGGGACATCTACACCGTGGCCGGCACCGGCACCGTCGGGTTCTCCGGCGACGGCGGCCCGGCCACCGCGCCGAGCTGGCCAGCCCGGACCAGACGGCGGTGGACGGCGCGGGGAACCTGGTCATCGCCGACGGGGCGAACGGCCGGGTGCGCGTCGTGGCGGCCAGCACCGGCACCTTCTACGGGCAGGCGATGACCGCCGGGGACATCTACACCGTGGCCGGTAACGGCATCAGTGCGTTCTCCGGCGACGGCGGCCTGGCCACGGGCGCCGAGCTCAACGGCCCGCGGCGCGTGACGGTGGACGGCGCGGGGAACCTGGTCATCACCGACCGCGGCAACAACCGGGTCCGGGTGGTCGCGGCCGGCACCGGCACCTTCTACGGGCAGGCGATGACCGCCGGGGACATCTACACGGTGGCCGGCACCGGCGCTTACGGGTTCTCCGGCGACGGCGGCCCGGCCACCAGCGGCCGAGCTGGCCAGCCCGGACCAGACGGCGGTGGACGGCGCGGGGAACCTGGTCATCGCCGACTGGGGCAACAGCCGGGTCCGGGTGGTCGCGGCCAGCACCGGCACCTTCTACGGGCAGGCGATGACCGCCGGTGACATCTACACCGTGGCGGGCAACGGCCAGGTCGGCTATGCGGAGCGATGGCGGCCTGGCTACTTCGGCCAAGCTCGACAGCCCACAGGACGTGGCGGTCGACGGCGCGGGGAACCTCGTGATCGCCGACAGCGGCAATGACCGGGTCCGGGTGGTCGCGGCCCGCACCGGCACCTTCTACGGGCGGGCGATGACCGACAGGCACATCTACACGGTGGCCGGAAACGGCACCTTCGGGTTCTCCGGTGATGGCGGCCCGGCCACCGCGGCCGAGCTGAGAATTCCGGAGGACGTCGTCGCCGATGGCGCAGGCAACCTGGTGATCACCGACAGCGGGAACAACCGGGTCCGGGTGGTCGCGGCCGGCACCGGCACCTTCTACGGGCAGGCGATGACCGCCGGGGACATCTACACGGTGGCCGGCACCGGCACTTACGGGTTCTCCGGTGATGGCGGCCCGGCCACCGCGGCCGAGCTGGCCAGCCCGGGCCAGACGGCGGTGGACGGCGCGGGGAATCTGGTGATCGCCGACAGCAGCAATGACCGGGTCCGGGTGGTCGCGGCCAGCACCGGCACCTTCTACGGGCAGGCGATGACCGCCGGGGACATCTACACCGCTGCCGGCAACGGCACCGGCGGGTTCTCCGGCGACGGCGGCCCGGCTCTGAGTGCTGGGCTCAACCGCCCGCAGGGCGTGGCGGTGGACGCGGCAGGTGACCTGCTGGTGGTTGACGTGGGCAGCAACCGGATCCGGGAGGTGGCGGGCTGACGCAATGAACTGGCGATAGCAACGCATGCGTTCACCCGCGATGCCGTATCGGCAGCCAGTTCGCTCCGTACCCATTGGCTGGCCGCCGTCTCCCCGGCAGGGCGACGGCGGCCAGTTCTTGTCTCTGGTGACGAACCGCGCGGGCACCTGGCCGGGTCAGGAGAGGCTGATCGATTTCGCTCCCGAGTAACCGGCGCCGGCGGTGCCCGCCACGTGTGCGACCTTGATCGGGACCCTTGACCTGCCCTCCCGCGTCGGCCGCGTCGAAGGGGTCGTCGTAGCGGAAGATCCCGGCCCATCGGTACGCGGGAAAACTCATGCGAAAGTTCTGGCGGGGATGTCAAGACGGCGGCGGCGGGTCCGACTAACCGGTCGAGGGGCCCCGGCCCGGGGCCGGTGAACCACGAGGGGTGCGAGATGCAGTTCCTGATCAGCATGCACATCAACCCGGCCGTGCTGGACGCGCTGACCGACGAGGAGAAGTCGGCGATCGGCGCGGGCCACGGCGCGTTCATCGAGGCGCTGAAGAAGTCCGGCGAGCTGATCACCACGCTGGCGCTGATCGACCCGTCGCAGGCCGCCGTGGTGTCCATACGCAACGGCCAGCCGGTGGTGACCGACGGCCCTTTCCTGGAGTCCAAGGAGTACCTGGGCGGCTTCTACCTGATCGACTGCGAGAACAAGGAGCGGGCGCTCGAGCTGGCGGCGCAGATCCCGGACGCCGCGATCGAAGGTCTCGGGGTCGAGGTGCGGCAGGTGATGTTCGCTGACGGACAATTGGAAGCATGACGGCCCAGGCCATCGAGGACCTGCTGCGTGAACTCACGCCGCAGGTCCTCGAGACGCTGGCACGTCGGTATGGCCAGTTCGAGGGGTGTGAGGACGCCGTGCAGGAGGCCGTCCTCGCCGCCGCGGTGCAGTGGCCGGCCGAGGAAGTGCCGGACAACCCGCGCGGCTGGCTGGTGGCCGTCGCGTCCCGGCGGCTCATCGACCAGATGCGCAGCGACCACGCGCGCCGCGAGCGGGAGTCGGCGACGGCCACCGAGGTGGCACCTGAGGTGCCGGACACCGACGACACACTCGTCCTGCTGTTCCTGTGCTGCCATCCGACGCTGACCCCGGCCTCCCAGACCGCGCTGACGCTGCGCGCGGTCGGCGGCCTGACCACTGCCGAGATCGCCCGCGCGTTCCTGGTGCCTGAGGCCACGATGGCGGCCAGGATCAGCCGGGCCAAGCAGCGCATCAGGGCCGCCGGCAGCTCGTTCAGCCTGCCGGACGGCGCAGCGCGCGAGGAGCGGCTGCGGGTCGTCCTGCACGTGCTCTACCTGATCTTCAACGAGGGCTACACCGTCTCCTCCGGCGGCGATTTGCACCGCGCCGACCTGGCGAACGAGGCGATCCGGCTGACCCGGATGGTGCACGCGCAACTGCCCGAGGACGGCGAGGTGACCGGGCTGCTCGCGTTGATGCTGCTGACTCACGCCCGCCGGGAGGCACGTACGACGGCGACCGGCGACCTGGTACCGCTGGACGAGCAGGACCGTACAACGTGGGACCGCGGAATGATCGACGAGGGCGTCGAGCTGGTCAAGGCGTCGCTGGCCGGCCCGGCGCTGGGGCCTTATCTGCTCCAGGCCGCCATCGCCGCCACGCACGCCCACGCGGCCACGGCCGAGGAGACCAACTGGCCGCAGGTGCACGCGCTCTACCTGATCCTGGAACGGATCGCGCCCAACCCGATGGTCACCCTCAACCGGGCGATCGCGCTCGCCGAGACCAAGGGCCCGCAGGCCGGGCTGGCCCTGCTGGCCACATTGGACGATGACGAGCGAATGGCCCGGCATCACCGGCTGCTGTCCGTTCGAGCACATCTGCTGGAGAAGACCGGCGACGCGACAGGGGCGTACGAGCACTACCAACGCGCCGCGAAGGCCACCGCCAGCATCGCCGAGCAACGCTACCTGCGGTCCCGGGCCAGCCGGCTGAGACCAGCCACCAGGTCACATGAACCTCCAGCGCTGCGAGGTTCGCGATCCACGCCACGAAGGGCAGATCAACGTCCGCTCGAGCCGCGATGAGGTACCTCGCGCAGCGGGTGCCGCACGGAACCACCGTGGGGGCGCCCCGGCCTGTGACTCAACCGGGCTTGTCCTGTGGATCGCGGTCCAGGTCGGCCTCTGCGAGCAGGCGGACGGCCGCGCCGGGGTCACCCAGCAGGGCGGCGAGCAGGTGCCGTGCCGACCATATGCCCGCCGCCCAGGCCAGCCCGCAGGCGAGGCCGCCGGGCCCAGCGGCGTGCACCGCGCCGAGGGTGTAGCGCCACGGCACGGAGACGCCGTCCACAATGAGCGGGTCGTGCGCGTAGTAGGTTGCGGGAGCGTCGGGTAGCACCGTGCCGACGATCGCGGGGACCGGGCGGCGTACCGGTGACGACTCGACCAGGCCGGCGATTTCTTCCGAGACTAGTGGCAGGTCTAGCAGGTCAGCGAGCCGCGCGGCCCGGTCGTGTGGCGCCAGCACCAGCGGCTGGGCAGCGACGAGCGGCCACAGGTCCGGGGCGTCGAGCACCAGCGCGTCCCCGGCGTCGGCCACGACGATCTCGTCTCCGCAGACCACGCGCACCCGGTCCGGCGGTGCGGCCCCGGCGACGGCCGCGAGCGCCATCCACAGTGCCCGCAATTGTGCCCGCGTCACCGGCCGCCCGGGGTCGGCCAGCCGCTCCAGCAGTTCGTCCGCCCCGCCCGGCTCGGCGAGCAGTTCGGCGAGCGAGGTGCGTACTCCCAGCGCGCGGGCGACTGCCGGGTCCGCTGGCAGGGCGCTCTCGTCGTACAGGCCTGCGAGCAGCGGGTCGGTGCCGGCGGCGCGCACGTCGGTGGGCCGGTGGCCGCCGAGGACTGGGTGGCGGCGGAGCCACCAGGCGGTGTAGGAGGGCACCTCGGCATGGCGCCCGTCCGCGAGCATCACCCGGGCAGGCTCGACGAGCGCCGCCCGCAATGGCGGCGTGGCGAGCAGTTCGAGTGCCTGCGGCCAGCGCGCCGGGTCCACGAGCTCAAGGTCGCGGACGGCCAGTACCTCGGCCGCCACCGGCGGCACGCTGCCGCCGGGCAGCCGGGCACAGACGTCGGCCGCCCACTCCTTGGCACCATCCAGGTCGAGGTCTGGCGCATCAAGGGCGACGTCTTCCGCGGCCAGCAGGCCAAATGACGACAGCACGCCGACTGCCTCGAAAGTCGCGGCTTTGTGGCGCTGGAGTATCGCCGGGCTGAGGGTGCCGAACGGCGTGTCCGCCGCGATCACCTCGGCCAGCGGGCCGCCGGGGAGCAGCAGTTCCCCCGCCGGATACCACTCGCCGTCGGCGCCCGGCAGTGCCAGATCCGCGAGCCAGGGCTGCTCACCGGGCCGCAGGTTTGCGGCTGCGACGAGGCTGAGCACCGCGTCGGCGATGGGCTCAGGATTGTCTGAGTCGTAGGAGTCCGCGACGGCTGCGCGCACGGCCGGGTCGGCGAGGACGCCCCGCGGGGTTGCCTCGGCCGCACCCAGCCGGGCAAGCAACGGGTGCACCGCGCCGGGATGCACGATGCGCAGGCCGAGCAGCGACAGTTGCCCGGGGTGATCGAGACCGGGACCGGGCATAAGCAGCCCGCGCGGGCCCCGTACCAGCCGCCCGTCGGCCAGCGGCACCGGCAGGGCGCCGAGCTCGCCTGGATCTGCGGCGGCCAGCGCCTCATACAGCCGCCGCCACCAGGCCGGATCACGGTCGAGCGAGGCGAGCATGTCGGCAAGCTCGGCCATCCGGAGCCGCCGGACGCCGAGTACCGCGTAAGCGGGATGCCGGGACGGCCCCTCGATCAGGCCGTCCAGCACCGGCGCGAGGTGGCCGATGAGGCCCGGAAGGGCCGGCTCCAGCACGACCGCGTCACGCGGGCGGATTCGCTGGCCGCGATGCTGCGCGGCGGGAAGGAACGCCGTCTCCTGCAGCCGCGCCAGGATCGCGCGCCGCAGCTGCGCGTCCAGCTCGCCCAGCCCGACCGGACCCGGGACCAGATCGAGCAGGCCATCCCCCGGCCCGAAGCTGGGCAGCAGGCGAGCGTAGACCTCGGCGGCCTGATCGAGGAGGAAGTCGGTGAGCGGGCCCGGTGCGACGTGACGACGGTCGGGACTGAGCGGGAACGAGGCCAGCAGCAGCGCCGGGAGGCCAAGTGGCTCATCGGTCGGCGTGGGCGCGTGCACGACAGCACCGACGCCCTCTGGCAGGCGGCCGGCCGGCGCGTCACCGTCCTCGCCGCCGGGTGTGACCGGTACTGCCCAGCGCACCGACCACGACGAGCGCGCACGCTCTTCGGCCGGGCGGTCGGCGAGCAGCCCCGGATCCGCCTGGCCGGCCGCGGTTCCGGTGCGCCACCTGGAGGTTGTGCCGTCGACGGTGATGGTAACGCCGTCGCCGTCGTGCGCCGCGGTGAGTGCACGTGTCACGCCGTCGACCTCGATCTCGATGGCAGCGAGCGCGGGCAGCGCGAGGAGCAGCGCGGGCCCTGTCTCGGCGAGCAGCCGCCTGACAAGCCGCTCAGCCGCCTCGTCCCGCAGCGGCAGCGTGACTGCTGTCGCGAAGCCCTCGGGGGGCGCGCCGTTCGCCGGGAACGGCAACCGCAGCACGGGCAGGTGACCCGACCGCGCGGCCAGCTCGCCAGCCAGTGCGGGAATCCGCTGGATAAGGTCGCGGGCGGCGCTGCTCGACCAGGTCACCGTACCGGTGAGCGAACAAATGCGCGGCTCGTCGCTGACCGCAACGGCGGCAGCGAAACCCACGCCGAACCTGCCGACCGCCATCTCCTGCGCATCGGGCCCTCGCTTGCTGGAAGCACGCAGCGTGGACAACGCCGCGACGCCCGCCGCGTCCAGCGGCGCCCCTACATTCGCGGCCACCAGCGTTCCGGTACGCAATGTCAGCCGCAGTCGGCCTGCCACCCCTGCGCGTGCCGCCGCATCCGCGGCGTTTTGCGCCAGCTCCACCACCACGCGGTCCCGGTATCCGCCGAGGGCGTAGTCCTCCTCCGCGTTAGCGTCCTCACGAAACCGCGCCGGCGACGCCGCCCAGGCATCGAGCACCAAGCGGCGCAGCTGCGCGGTACCGAACGGGTCAGGGTGGCTGTCCTGCACAGTCTGGATCCGCCTTCCATCACAATGCCCGCATATCCGGATCGTTCCCCACAACCCCGTGCCCGCCAGTCCGGTACTCACCGGACCCCAGCGCCAGGCTGACGCCCCGGCCCGTGACAGCGCACCCGAACACCGCAGCCAATGTAACCGCCCCCCACCAGCAGGCGCTTTCACCAGGCGGCCGCCGGCGACCCATCCGCTACCGGTTGCGTCGCGTTCGGTGACCGCACCCCGAGGTGCGCGGCGCACTCCCGCCCGGGGTACCCGTTGACGCGGCTGCTATCAAGCGTCTAGCATAGTGATATCACTTTAACGCTCGGGCAATGGAAAGCGGGTAGCGCCATGAGTCTCAACGGCGGGTGGGTCAGCTACGGCGGAGACGCCAAGATCGAACTCGCGGCCGGCCTGCTGGCCGTGGCGGGCGGCGCGGCCTACGCGGGAATCCGGTTGCGGCGCCCCATCCGGGCCGTCCGGCCACCTACCTCGGTCGTGGTCCTCATGTTCTCGCTCTGGGTCATAGCGCTCGTCGCGTTCGTGACCGGGCTAGGGATCTACGTCCACCAGTACCTGCACGACTTTCCCAACATCACGTCGGGGGTCTCTGACCCCATCGCCCCGGTGACATTGCTGGCCGCGGCGGCCATTTTCGGCATCGTCATGACCCGCACCGGGTGGCGTTACCAGACCAGGCTGGGCAGCGGGATCGTGGCCGCGATGGCCGCGCCGATGATCTTCGAGTTGCCCTTCGACTTGATCGTGATGGCCAGGACCTACCCTGGGCTGCCCCCGGACCCGGCCCTCTACCGGGCGGTATTCTTCACCCCCCTGTTCCTGGTCGAGCTCACCACGCTGTGGCTGCTCACGCTGTCGCCGATGGTCCGGGTGCGGAAGTCCACGTTCTTCTGCTTCGCGCTGATGATCGGCGTGTTCGGGATCTGGGCCCTGTCGGGCTTCGGCTACCCGCAGTCCGCGCTGCCCATCACGATGAACGTGGTGTCGAAGATCCTGGCCTTCATCACCGCCCTGACCTTGTTCCTGCCCGACCGGCTTCGGAACTGGCGGACGGACGGGCCAGCCCACGCTCCCAGCCGCGAGCAGGCCCCGCAACCAGTCATGTCGGCCCCCGCTCCCGGCCGCGAGCAGATCCGCCAACCAGTCATGGCGGCCCCGGTCCTGACCGTCCAGGACGCGGCCGTGCCCAATGGGAGGGTCAAGAAAGGCAGCACGCTCGCCAGAGCCCTCGAGCCAGCCAGGGAGGCGATCGCGGGCGGGCCAGCGATCCGGGTTCTCGGGCTGCGCAAGAGCTTCGGCGGGAAGGCGGCGGTCGCCGGGATCGACCTGGAGATCGCGGCCGGCTCCTTCGCCGGGCTGGTCGGACCGAACGGGGCCGGGAAGACCACCTCGCTGTCGATGATGACCGGCCTGCTGCGCCCCGATGCCGGGCAGATCCTTATCAACGGGCTGGACGTGTGGGCCGACCCGCCCGCCGCCAAGGCGATCATCGGCGTGGTGCCGGCCGAAGCCCGGCTGTTCGACCGGCTCAGCGGCGCGGAACTGCTGGAATACGCCGGGCGGCTGCGGGGCCTGTCGGCCGGCGAGGCGCGAGCGCGGGCCGCGCAGCTCCTGGACGTGCTGGACCTGACCGCCGACGCGAAACGGCTGGTCGCGGACTACTCCACCGGCATGCGCAAGAAGGCCGCCCTTGGCTGCGCGCTGATCCACAATCCGTCGGTGCTGTTCCTGGACGAGCCGCTGGAGGGCGTGGACCCGGTATCAGCCGACGCGATCCGCCGGATGCTGACCAACTATGTGGGCTCGGGCTCGACCGTGCTGTTCTCCAGCCATGTCATGGAACTGGTCGAGCAGGTCTGCGACCACGTCTCGGTCATCAGTCAGGGCCAGATCGTGGCCACCGGCACCACAGAGCAGGTGCGCGGCGGTAAGACCCTGCAACGCGCGTTCATCGACCTGGTCGGTTCGAAGGCCAGCGAGGAGGGATTGTCATGGCTCGGCTCCTCGTCCAGCTGAAGCTGCGCCTGCTGGCCAACGCGCTGCGGTCGTCCAACCGCGCCAAGGCCTCCTTCATGACCAGCACAGCGTTCGCCGTGCTGACCGCGCTCGGCACGTTCGCGCTGCTGGCCTCGCTGCACGGCCAGAGCACTGCGGTGGATCTGACCTCGGCCGTGTTCACCGTCTTCGCCTTCGGCTGGCTGATCCTGCCGCTGCTTGCCTTCGGCCTGGACAGCACCCTGGACCCGGCCACGGTGGCCCTCTACCCGCTGCGGACCCGCCCGCTCGCCACCGGGCTGCTGGCCGCCTCGGCCACCGGCGCCTGGCCGGCCGCCAACGTGATCGGCCTGCTCGGGGTGCTGATCGGGCTGGCCCACGGCGTGCTCGGCGTGCTCGTCGCCCTGGTCGCGGTGCCGCTGCAGGTGCTGTTCTGCATCACCCTGGCCCGCTTCGTGACCACCAGCATGGCCGGGCTGCTGCGCTCCCGCCGCGGCAAGGACCTGGCCGTATTCCTGTTCATCCCGATCGTCGCCGGCTACGAGTTCTTCACCCAGGTGGTGCCGAAGCTGGCCGCCACCGGGAAGCTGACCACCGCGAGCTTCACCGGTTCCGACGCGTGGCTGCGCTGGCTGCCGCCGGGCCTGGCCGCGCACGCGATCCAGGACGCCTCGGACGGGCACCCCGGCACCGCCCTGCTGCGCCTGGCGCTGCTGGCCGCCATCATCGTCGTGCTCGGCTGGCTGTGGATCCGGTCGCTGAGCCGCGCCCTGGTCTCCCCCGACTCCTCCACCCAGTCATCGCAGGTGCGCGCTGCGGCGCTGCCGCTGGCCCGGTACGGCCTGCGCGGCGCGGTGGCCGCCCGATTCTGGATCTACCAGCGCCGTGAGCCACTCTCGCTCGTCTACTGGGGCATGACCGCGGTCATCACGGTCGCCGCATCCATCAGTTCCATCATCGGCCCGCAGCGCCATCCCGGCGTGACGTTCCTGAGTGCGGTCCTCGGCGCGGCGTTCATCGGGCTCTTCCACGCGAACATGGTCGGGTCAACCGGGCCGCCCTTCGTCATGGAGGCCACCGCGCTGATCGACCGCAAGGCGCTGCGCGCCTACCTTGCCGGCCAGGACATCGTGCTCGCCGTGATCGGGATACCGCTGCTGATCGCGCTGACCTTCGGCCTGGGGGCCGCAGCCGGGTTCCCGACCTTCGGGTTCGAGACCATGCCGGTCGCCCTGGCCGCCCTCGGCGCCGCGCTGGCCGTGAGCAACATCATCACGGTCAACGGCGCCTATCCGATGGTCAAGCGGATTGGCACCCCCATCTACACCGCCGCACCGGGCTACGGGTCCAGCCGGGTGGCGGCCACCATCGGCACCCTGTTCGGCATCCCCGTGCTGGTCGCCCCGGTGATCGTCGCCGCGGTGCTCACCGCAGGCGCCCCGCTGGCGATCCGGGCCCCCGTGCTCACGGTCTGCGCCGCCGCCTACGGCCTCGCGCTGGCCTGGGCCGGAGTGCGGATCGCGGCCACCACCGGCGAGGCCAAGATGCCAGAGCTTTGCCAGGTCGCCCTGGCCAGCAAGATGTAACCGGCCCGGGCCTGACTCCCCGGATTCACCAGGAGCAGAGGCAGAACGGGTGGCCGACCGGGTCGGCGTAGACCCGGAACTTCTCCTGGCTGCCGAGATGGCGGGCACCCAGGGCGATCGCCCGTTCGTGCGCGGCGTCCAGGTCGTCCACCGCGAGGTCGAAGTGCATCTGCTGTTGTACGGCGGGGTCCGGCCAGTTCGGGGCCACGAAGCCGGGCGCCCGCTGGAAGTTGATGGCCGTGCCGCCGCCGGGCGGGTCGATCGCCACATACTCGCCGTCGCCCGCAGCCTCGGGCACCGGCCATTCGAGCAGTTCCCCGTAGAACCTGGCCAGCGCGGCCGGGTCCGGGCAGTCGATCGTCACCGAGTCGAAACGGGGGACGGCAGCGCCGGGCATCCTGATCCTCCTGGTCGAGTACTTGCGGCCTCACGCTACAGCGGCATGCCGACAGGCCGGGCTCAGGCCGACACGTACCTGACCCTGGGGTCGAGCACCGCGTAGGCGACGTCGGCGAACAGGTTCCCGATCACGGTCGCCAGCGACCCGACCACGGTCAGCCCGAGCAGGATCGGGTAATCCTGCCGCTGCGCCGCCTGGTAGAACAGGTAGCCCATGCCGGGATAGTTGAAGACCGCCTCGGTGATCAGCGCCCCGCCGAGAATCGCGGGCAGGTACAGCCCGCACAGTGTCGCGATGGTGATCAACGAGTTGCGCAGCACGTGGCGGATCAGCACCCGCCGCTCGCTGGCCCCCTTCGCGCGGGCGGTGCGGACGTAGTCCTCGGTGAGGTTGTCCAGCACCGAGGACCGCATATACCTGCTGAACAGCGCGATCGTGGTCAGTGACAGGCAGCAGATCGGCAAGATCAGCGCGTTGAAGTTCGTGAAGATCGCGCCCACGCCCTCGCCCTGCGGGCCCTCGGGGGGGAATATCGGAATGATTATGGCGAACAGCAGGATCCCGACGATGCCGATCAGGAAGTCCGGCGTCGCGTAGAAGATCGTTGAGGTCGTGTTGAGCACGTGGTCGGTGACCTTGTTGCGGCGCACCGCCTGGAAGATGCCCATCGGGATCGCCACCACCAGCGCGAGCAGGGTGGACAGCCCGACCAGGGCGATGGTCTTCGGCAATGCGGTGAGCATCAGTGAGGCCACGCTCTGGTTCAGGGTCCAGGAGAAGCCCAGGTTGCCCCGCGCCAGGTTGCCGAGCCACAGGAAGTACTGCCGGTACCAGGGGAGGTTGAATCCGTAGTCGGCGTCGAAGACCCTGATCGCCCCGGGATCCCGGTAGGCGTTCGTGCCCATCACCGCGACCGCGACGTTGCCGGGGATCATCCGCAGCAGCGCGAACGTGATCATCGTCACGATCAGCATTACCACGATGGACTGGAGCACACGCCGGAGTATGAATGCTGTCAACGCTGCCCTTGCTTCCCCACGGCCGCCACCTTTCCGTCATCGTGCCATACCGTCCGACCTGCGCCGACATCTGTTTGCCCATTCGGTACCTTAACGAGCTGTTCCGGCGATGAAGGACCGGGCTTCCGGGGCATCCGGCCCGTAATATCGGCAAAGTGCTCAGCTCGCCGTCCCCCGGTCCGGAGCTGCATGACCGGCTCGTGCCGCCGATGCCGGGCAGCGCCCTGTGGGGGTGGGCCGGCCCGCTCCTGGTGACGCTCTTCGGCGCGTTCCTCCGCTTCAACCGGCTGGGCCTGCCGCATGCCGTGCTGTTCGACGAGACCTACTACGTCCCCGACGCCTACGGCATCCTGCGACATGGCGTGGAGGTCGATCACGTCAGCAACGTCAACGCGCTGCTCGCCCGGGGCAGTACGCACATCCTGGAGGGGACAAAGGGCGAGTACGTGGTCCACCCGCCGCTCGGCAAGATGTTCATCGCCGTCGGGGAGTGGCTGTTCGGGCTGACCCCGTTCGGCTGGCGGTTCGCGGTGGCGGTGGCGGGCTCGCTGGCCATCCTGATGACCGCGCGGATCGCGCGCCGGATGACCCGCTCCACGCTGCTCGGCTGCGCCGCGGGCTTCCTCCTGGCCCTGGACGGGCTGGAGTTCGTGCTGAGCCGCACCGCGATCCTGGACATCTTCGTCATGTTCTGGGTACTGGCCGCCTTCGGCCTGCTGGTGATCGACCGGGACCGGACGAGGGCCGCCCTGGCAGCGGCGGCCAGCCAGGGCGGCACCAGCGGGCCACGGCTCGGCTTCCGCTGGCCGCTGCTGCTGGCGGGCTTGTGCCTGGGCTGTGCCTGCGCGACCAAGTGGAATGGCGTGTGGTACCTGCCTGCCTTCGCCGCCCTGGTCGTGGCCTGGGACGTGGGCGCGCGCCGCGCGGCCGGGCTCGGCAACGGGGTGCGCGGCATGCTGCGCAGCGACGCACCGTGGCTGCCGCTCTGGTTCGCCGTCGTGCCGGCCGCGGTCTACGTCGTGTCCTGGACCGGCTGGTTCGCCACCAGCTACGGCTTCGACCGCAACGGAGCCGCGCTCAACGGCGGCCATCCGGCCAGCACGATCGTGGCATGGCTGCAGTACAACAAGTCGATGCTCGGATACGGCCTCGGGCTGCAGGCCCCTCAGTCCTACAAATCCAACCCGCTCGGCTGGCCGGTGCTGGCCAGGCCGATCTCCTTCTACTCCGTCTGCCTGCCGACGGGCAGCAACTGCGGCCGGGTGCCGACGTCCACCGAGCAGGAGGTGCTGGCGATCGGCACGCCGCTCATCTGGTGGGGCGGGGTGGCCGCGCTGCTGGTGTGCCTGGCCTGGTGGCTGACCCGCCGCGACTGGCGCGCGGGCGCGGTGCTGCTCGGCGTCGGGGCCGGCTGGCTGCCGTGGCTCTGGTTCTACTGGCACGACCGTCGCACCGAGTTCTTCTACTACGCCGTGGTGTTCGACCCGTTCCTCGTGCTCGCCATCGCGCTGTGCCTCGGCCTGATCCTGGGCCCGGCACGGGCCGGGCCGAACCGCCGGGTGGCCGGCGCGGCGGTCGCCGGGGGCTACCTGCTGGCGGTGGTCGCCAACTTCTACTACCTCTATCCGGTCCTGGCCGGCCAGACCCTCCCGTACAGCTCCTGGCTCGCCCGCATGTGGTTCCGCAGCTGGATCTGACCCGGTTTCCCGGGCAATCTGGTGGGCATGGCTGAACCGCTCTCGGGCCTGGCCCGGTGCCCGGTGGTCGTGGCGCCGATGGCCGGGGGACCCTCCACGACCGGCCTGGTAGCCGCCGCCTCCGCCGCTGGCGCGCTGGCTTTCCTGGCCGCCGGTTACAAGACCGCCGCCGTCATGCGGTCCGAGATGGACGCGGTCCGGGCCGCCACGGGTGCCCCGTTCGGTGTCAACGTGTTCGTGCCGGGCACGCCAGCCGCCGACCGCGCGGCGCTCACCCGCTACCTCGCCGAACTGGAGCCAGAGGCCGCCGCGCTCGGCGTTCAACCGGGGGCTCCTGACTGGGACGACGACGACTGGGACGCGAAGCTGGCTGCCCTGTTTGCCGATCCGCCCGCTGTCGTCAGCTTCACCTTCGGCTGCCCGGACGAAGGGCGTCATCGCGGCGCTGCGGGCCGCGGGGAGCCAGGTGTGGGTCACCGTCACCGCGCCTGGCGAGGCGGCGGTCGCGGTCGCGCGCGGCGTGGACGGGCTGTGCGTCCAGGGCCCAGAGGCCGGCGCCCACCGCGGCACGTTTTCCGCGTCGGCCAGCCCGCCGGCCGTGCCGCTGCACCGCTTGCTCCGCGATGTCGCGGCGGTCACCGGGCTCCCGCTGATCGCCGCGGGCGGGATCATGAGCCGCCAGGACGTCAGGGACGTGCTGGCCGCGGGCGCGGTGGCGGCCCAGTGCGGCACCGCGTTCCTGCGCTGCCCGGAGAGCGGTGCCCAGCCGTTGCACAAGGCGGCCCTCGCGGATCCGGCGTTCACCGCCACGGCGGTGACCCGCGCGTTCACCGGCAGGCCCGCGCGCGGCCTGGTCAACCGCTTCATGCTCGACCATCCGGACGCCCCGGCCGCCTACCCCGAGGTGCACTTCGCCACCCGGCCGCTGCGCGCCGCCGCCGCGGCCGCGGGTGACACCGGCCGGATCAACCTGTGGGCGGGCGAGGGTTACCGGGCGGCTGCCGAGAGGCCCGCAGCCGAGATCGTGGAACTCCTGGCCGGCGGTCCTGGCGGCGGCTGACCCTGGCCGCCAGCGCCAGGCCGGGTGCCGGGAGGCCGCGGCCCGCGGCGAAGGGCCCAGCGGGCCTGGGTGCCGGCGAGATGGCTCCGGGCCAATCCAGACCGATGATCATGGGGAAAGCCGGGAGGAGCCGTCATGCGGGTCGCCGTTCTTGCCGATATCCACGGAAACCTCCCCGCGCTCGACGCCGTGCTCGCGGAGGCCGAGGCCGCCGGGGCGGACGCGATCGTGCTCAACGGCGACATGGCCACCGGCCCGATGCCCGCGCAGACCCTGGAGCGGCTGGCGGGGCTGGGGGAGCGGGCGGTCTGGGTCCGTGGCAACTGCGAGCGGGAGCTGGCCGACGCGTGGGACGGCACTCTCGATCCGGACCTGCCCGAGGTCGCACGGGTGCCCGCCGAATACTGCGCGGCCCAACTCGAGCGCGCCCACCGCGACCTGCTGGACGGCCTGCCGCTATCGGTCACGCTGGAGGTGACCGGGCTGGGGCCGGTGAGCTTCTGCCACGCCACGGCCGTCAGCGACACCGCCATTGTGCTGGTGGACTCACCCGTCGACCGCCTACCGCACCGGGTTCGCCGGCGTGACCGAGCCGACGGTCGTGCTCGGCCACACGCACATGCCGTTCGACCGGCTCGCCGACCGCCGCCGGTTCGTCAACCCGGGCAGCGTCGGCATGCCGTACGGGACGCCGGGCGCGCACTGGGCTCTGCTCGGCCCCGAGGTCGTGCTGCGGCGTACCAGGTACGACGCGGACGCGGCCACGCAGGTGATGCGTGCCGCCGCGCCGGCATATCCAGGCCTGGACGAGTTCCTTGCCGAGAATGTGCTGACCGTGCCCTCGGACGCCGAGGCCCTGGCGGTGTTCTCCGGGTCCGGCTGACCGCTAGCCGCGCTGGCCGGCGTAGCGCATGTCCTTACGGCATGTCCGAGGCGACCGTGCTTGGCACGCTCACCTCCTGCGCCTGCGCCGCGGGGGCGGGCTCGGTCAGCGGGAAGTGGCACGCGGCGAAGTGGGTGCCGCCGAACGGCCGCAGCGGCGGCTCCTCCGCGGCACACAGGTCCTGCGCCCGCGGGCAGCGGGTGCGGAACCGGCAGCCGGACGGGGGGTCGATAGCCGACGGCAGTTCGCCCGCCACGCCCTTGGCGACCTTCGACTTCTCCACCACCGGGTCCGCATTCGGGATGGTGTCGATCAGGCCCCGGGTGTAGGGGTGCACCGGCCGGTAGTAGACGTCGTCGGCCGGCCCGACCTCGACCAGCTTGCCCAGGTACATCACGCCGATGTTGTTGGACAGGTAGCGGACCACCGACAGGTCGTGCGAGATGAACATGTAGGTCAGGCCGTGGTCCCGCTGCAGGTCCTTCATCAGGTTGAGGATCTGCGCCTGGATCGACACGTCCAGCGCGGACACCGGCTCGTCGGCCACGATGAGCTGCGGCCGCAGGATCAGCGCGCGGGCCAGGCCGAGGCGCTGGCGCTGGCCGCCGGAGAACTCGTGCGGGTAGCGCTGCACCGCCGCCCGGGGCAGGCCCACCTCGTCCAGGATCTCGTTGATCTTGGTCTGCTGTTCGCTCCGGCTGCCGCGCCGCTGGATGGCCAGCGGCTCCCGCAGGATCGGGCCCACCCGCATGCGCGGGTCCATCGACGCGTAGGAGTCCTGGAACATGAGCTGGACCTTGTCGCTGCGCTGCCGTCGTTCCCGGTTGGATAGCTTGGTCAGGTCCTCACCGTCCAGGAGGATGGAGCCGCTCGTGGCCTTCTCCAGGCCCACGATGAGGCGGCCGATCGTGGTCTTGCCGCAGCCGGACTCACCGACCATCCCGAACGTCTGGCCGGGCACGATCGCGAAGCTGACGTCGGCGACCGCGCTCACCTCGCCCACCTTGCGCTGGAGTACCGCCCCTGAGGTCACCGCGAAGTTCTTCACCAGGTGATCCACCCGTAGCAGCTCACCGGTGGCCGCGGCCGCTGGCGCCACGGCGGCCTCGGCGGCCTTCTTCTCGGCCACGGCCAGCTCGGCGAGCCGCTTCTCCCGCTCCTCCTTGCCGACCGGGAAGAAGCAGCGGAAGACATGCTCCCAGCTGTCCCCCTTCAGCTCCGGCTCCTGCGCACGGCAGGTCTCCTGCGCGTAACGGCACCGCGCCGCGAACCGGCAGCCCGGCGGGGGGGCGGTCAGGTCCGGCGGCATCCCGGGGATGTTGTACAGGCGCCGGGACGAGTCGGCCGCCTTCTCCGGAAGGGCCTCGAACAGGGCCTCGGTGTAGGGGTGGCGCGGGTTAGCGAACAGCCGGGCGGTGGTGGTGCTCTCGGCGACCTTGCCCGCGTACATGACCACGGTGCGGTCGGCCCGGCCGGCGATCACGCCCAGGTCGTGGGTGACCAGGATCACCGCCATCGACAGCCGCTTGCGCAGGCTGTCGATCAGTTCCAGGATCTGCTTCTGGATCGTCACGTCCAGCGCGGTGGTCGGCTCGTCCGCGATCAGCAGCTTGGGCTCGCAGGACAGCGCCATGGCGATCATGACCCGCTGGCGCATCCCGCCGGACAGCTGGTGCGGGTAGTTGTTCACCCGCTCCGCGGGCCGGGGCATGCCGACCAGGCCCAGCACCTCGACGGCGCGCTCCCGCGCCTCGGCCGCCGACGCGCCCCGGTGCAGCACCACGGTCTCGGAGATCTGGTCTCCGATCCTCATCGTCGGGTTCAGCGACGTCATCGGGTCCTGGAAGATCATGCCGATCTCGTTGCCGCGGACGTGACGCATGTCGGCGTCGGACAGGGCCGAGATCTCCTTGCCGTCGAGCAGGATCTTCCCGCCGACGATGTGGCCGCCCGGCGGAAGCAGCCGCATGATGGACAGCGCGGTCATCGTCTTGCCGCAGCCCGACTCCCCGACGATGCCCAGGCACTCGCCCGGTTCCAGGGTGAGGCTGACACCGTCCAGCGCGTGCACGGTCGAGCGGCGCAGCCGGATCTCGGTCTGCACGCCGTCGAGTTCAAGCAGGTGAGCCATTCGTCCTCGGTTCTATCGCCGTGCCGGTGGGCCCGGCCGGGGGAGGGATCCGGTGGGGCCTTTGTTCAGCGGCGCTGGAGCCGCACCTCGACAGCATCCCGCAGGCCTTCACCGACGAAGATGGCCGCGGTGATGACCAGGATGATCGCGAGGCCCGCCGGGAAGATCAGCCACCAGTAACCGTCGTAGACGTATGTGACGCCGTCGCTGAGCATGCCGCCCCAGTCCTGCTTGGGGGGCGCGACGCCCAGGCCCAGGTAGCTCAGCGCGACGACCAGGGCGATGGCGTCGGCCACCTGGAAGGTCGCGTTGACCATGATGGTCCCGATCGCGTTGGGCGCGATATGCCGCATCACAGCCCGGCTGCCGCCGCCGCCCATGACCTTCATCGCCTGGACGTACTCGCGCACCCGCAGCGAGAGTGCCTCGCCGCGCACCAGGCGCGAGGTGGTGAGCCAGGAGGTGAGCGCGACCACCAGGATCAGGATTACCGGCGTCGGCTGCACGATGGCCACCACGACCAGGGCCAGGAAGAGCGTCGGGATGGACAGCATCGCGTCGACGATGCGCATCATGACCGTGTCGAGCACGCCGCCGAAGTACCCGGCGATCGCGCCCCAGAGCACACCGACGACGGTGGCCAGGGCCGCTGCCGCGATGCCGACCTCCAGGGAGATCTGGCCCGCTACCATCAGCCGGCCGAGAACGTCGTAGCCGCTGGCGTCGGTGCCCAGCGGGTGTGCCGCACTCGGCGGCATGTTCTCGATCGCGAAGTTCACATGGACCTGGTCGGTGTGGTAAAAGAGCGGCCCGATGAAACAGAACGCGAAGATCGCGACGAAGATCGCCACGCCGGTGACCGCGAGCTTGTTCTCCAGGAAGACGTCCACGCTGCGGCGGAAGGCGCTGCGCGGTTTGCCGGCCGGGAGCATTCCCGCGCGCGACGGCCGAGGCTTCGCCGAGCGGTTCTGACGTGACGGTGGCCAGTCCCATGGCCGACGACTCGGGGCCGGGCGGGGGATCGGCTGGCAGATTCAGCGTCATGAGCTCACGTACCTAACTCGGGGGTCCAGCACCGCGTAGGCGACATCCGCCAGCAGCGACCCGACCACTGTTGCCAGCGCCACCACCACGGTAAAGCCCAGAAGCGTCGGATAGTCCTGCTTGAGCGCCGATTGGTAGAACAGATACCCCATGCCGGGATAGTTGAAGACCGACTCGGTGATCAGCGCGCCCGCGAGGATCCCGGGCAGGCTCAGCCCGAGCAGGGTCGCGATCGGGATCAGCGAGTTGCGCAGCACGTGTTTCATCAGCACCCGCCGCTCGCTGGCCCCCTTCGCCCGCGCGGTGCGGACGTAGTCCTCGGTGAGGTTGTCCAGCACCGAGGAGCGCATGTACCTGCTGAACAGCGCGATGGTCACCAGCGCCAGGGTCGCGATCGGCAGGATCAGCGCGCTGAAGTCCGTGAAGATCGCACCCACGCCCTCACCCTGCGGGCCCTCCGGGGGCAGGATGGGGAACTTGATGGCGAAGATCAGGATCGCGACGATCCCGATCAGGAAGGCCGGGGTCGCGTAGAAGATCGTGGAGAACGCGTTGAACGCGTGGTCGGTCAGCTTGTTGCGGCGAACCGCCTGTATGACCCCGATCGGGATCGCGAGGACCAGCGCCAGGATCGTGGAGACCCCGACCAGCACGATGGTCTTGGGCAGCCGGGTGGCCAGCAGCGAGGCGACGCTCTGGTTGAGCGTCCAGGAGTACCCGAGGTTGCCCCGGGCGAGATGACCCAGCCACAGGAAGTACTGCCGGTACCACGGGAGGTTGAACCCGTACTCGGCATTGAAGAGCTTGATGGCTGCCGGGTCGCGGTAGACGCCGGGGCCCATGACCGCCACGGCCACGTTGCCGGGGATCAGCCGCAGCAGCGCGAACGTGATCATCGTGACGATGAGCAGTACCACGATCGACTGGAGCACCCGGCGGACGAAGAAGGCTACCAACGCTGGCCCCTTTCCGGTCCCCGCCTGTGGCGCCGGGGTGACCGGCGCCACAGGCGAGACCTAGCACCTGACCGCGAGGGTCATGTGCCAGACATTACTTCACGAAATACCAGTATTCGGGAGTGATGTTGAGCGTCGGGCTCTGCGGCGTTACTCCCTTTAGATTGTTGGCGATCTCGGTCAGGCTGTACACACCGTTCGGCTGCCACATGACCGGCAGTTGCGCGCTCAGGTAGTTCTGCCAGGTGTACATGGCCTGTGGGTCGTTGCTGGTGAGCGTGGTGTTGATGTAGTTGTCGTTGGTCTTGCTGCAGTACCCGCCGGAGTTCGCGATCGCGCCGCACATGAACAGCGTCTCGCCGGTCGGTGAGTAGTCCGGGGCGAACGACCAGCCGCCGCCCCAGTTGGCCAGGTCCCAGTTGCACGGGATCTTGGCAACCTTGCAGTTACCCGCGGCCAGGGCAGTGACCTGGTTGAACGGCTTGGGCTGCAGGTTGATCTTGATCCCGACCAGGGAGGCGTTGGACTGCAGCTGCTGCATCTCCTGGGTGACCCATTGCGTCCCGGTGGCGTAGGGCAGGTTGAACTGCAGGCCCTGGCCCTGCTTGACGCCCGGGCCGCACAGGCTCGGGTTGGTGCAGGTGCTCACGCCGTTGGGGGTGATCTTCCAGCCGTGGCTGGACAGCAGGGTCTTGGCCTTCGTGGGGTTGTAGGGGAACGGGTTGGTCGTCTTGAGCTGCGGCGAGATAAACGGGGTGTCCGGGGTCAGCCCGACCGGCCCGGGGGTCAGCGTGCCGTAACCGCGCAGCGGGCCCTTGATGACGGACTCCTGGTTGAGCAGGTAGGCCAGGGCCTGGCGGAAGTAGAGCTGGTTGATGATCGGGCCGTTGCCGGTGCTGCTCTGGAAGTTCATCACGAAGTAGTTGATGCCCCAGATGTACAGCGGCGCCAGGGTGTAGCCCTGCAGCGGGTTCTGCCCGGCCGTCAGCGGGCTCGACCCGGCCGGCTTGGCGATGGCGTCCTGCGACGGCAGGTAGCCCACGTCGATCTTCTGGCCACCGGCGGCCGGTGAGCGCAGCACGTTGTACTCGGCCGAGTCCGCGGTGAACGGCACCTCCTGGAACTGCGAGAGGCTCGGCTTGACTGGCCCGGAGTACTTCGGGTTGGGGACGAACGTCACATGCCCGTCGGCGTTGAACGCGGACAGCTTCCACGGGCCGTCCACGACCGACCACAGCGGCGAGGACACATACGTGGTCAGCGACTTGGCCTGCTGGTCCAGGTACTTGTACACCGCCGCGCAGTCGCTCACCTTGGTGGCGCAATTCGATGGGCCGGACGCGGTCTTGTCCCACGCCGGCGGCATCGGGGTGATCTGCGACAGGTCGTTGTAGAGGAACCAGCTGTGCGAGTAGGCCTTGTTCGTGGTCATCTGCAGCTCGGTCGGGGAGACCACCTTGTAACTCGTCACGAAGGAGGACGGGAACCCGCTGTAGGCGCCCCAGTCGGTCGGCCCGACGGCCTTGAGCATGTTCAGCCAGAACACCACGTCGGTGGCGGTGACCGGGGTCCCGTCGGACCACATGTAGTGCTTGAGCGTGATCGTGGCCGTGTTCCCCGACCAGGTCGGCTCGTTCGCCAGGCTCAGCGTCGGGTTTATCAGGGGCTTCGACCCGTTGCCGAACCAGTACAGCGGCCGGTACATCTGCTGGGAGAAGGTGTTCAGGTTGTAGACGCTGATGTAGGCGCTGCTGGTCATCGGGAAGATGTAGTTCGGCGTGGTCGATGGGGGCAGTGCATACACCGCCGTGCCGCCCTTGACCTTGGTGCCGGTCGTCGTGCCCGAGGTGGTACTGGTGCTACTGCTGCTGCAACCAGCGGCGACGAGCGCCAGCGCGACAACGCTGCCGCCTACCGCCATGGTCATCCGGCCGCGGAGCCTCCTGGCTCTGCGGCTTGCTTTGCTTCTGTGGGGCTGGCCCCATGGTCGCGGCTCCTTCTTACACAGGGAGCCGCCAGGCGCATCGTTGCGCCGGCGTGCTCCGACTAGAAAAGGCGTCCCATTGATCATGGTGCACCGGGGGCCAGATACGGCCCACGGCAACCTGCAGGGCGGGCCGGACTGGACACCTGATCACGCTGGCGCCCAGCACTGCCCGTGGCAGCATTGCGTATTGCACCTTGCCGTGCTCCTGACCACGACGATCACGATGTAGGACGGCCACTCCGCACTTCGTCCGCCCCAAGGGGAGCTGACACCGGGAGTCATTCCGGAGAGGTCCCGTACGGCTGCTGCGGAGTACGCAACTTAAACCTAGGAACGCTCCACAGTTGCCTAATAGACCCGGGCTTCAACAGTTTCGGAATCGTGACGTAACCGTTACCGCCCAGGCCATAGAGCCGTATGGTGCCAAACGATCCTTTAAGTGATTAGCCGGCTACAAATTGTGTGCGGGAATTCGAGCCTGAAGTAGCGCCAGAACGGCGTGCCTGGACCGGGGGGGCGGTGACTGGGGCTGGGCTGGGGCGCGCGCTTTAGGGGAGGTCGAACTCGCCGTCTTTGACGCCCAGGGTGAACGCTTCCCATTCCTCGGGGGTGAACGCGAGTACCGGGCCGTCCGGCTTCTTGGCGTCGCGCATCAGGTACAGCTTTTCGGCGTCCGCCTTGTGCGGCCAACGGGAAGTGTCGGTGGTGACCGTCACTTCGACGCAGTACCGCCCGGTGCCGCAATAACTGGCCCGGCGCCAGGCGGGAGCGCCTGCTTGATTGGGTGTCAGCACCCCACCAGGCTACTCGTCGCCGCACGTGAAAGGCGCCAGAGCGGCCCGCGCCCGGTGCTCCGCCGCGGCCTCAGGAGCCAGGCCTGCCGCGCGCCGGGCGGCCCCACCCCCGGACCACCGGACGCTGGCGCTCATCGCGGGCCAGGCGCTGTAGTTCCTCGTCGGGATTGTCGCCGGCCGACAGCCAGGTGAGCAGGGTGACGAAGACGACCGGCACGAAGCAGAAGGCCGATACCGCCCAGACCAGCCCGACCGTGATCTGCTGGTCGGCGACCGCGCTCAGCGCGCCGCCCGCCGGATCGTAGCCGTGGAACACCGGGTGGTTGGACAGCCCGAGCGCGTAGGCGACCACCCAGGCAGACCACATGGCCAGCGCCGCGACGGCCGCCCGGTGCGGCTTGGGCAGCCGGGGCGACAGCGGGGGCGAGGAAACCAGTTCCAGCCAGAGCCCGGTACCGGCGGCCAGCAACGTGACCAGTTCCGGGAGCACGAGCACGGGGTGGCTGGCCAGCGCGTCCATCACCGGTGGCACCCGCCAGGCGACGGTGACGGCGATGAACACCACCAGGAAGGCGCCCGCGCGCACGAACGAGGTCTGCCGCCGCCGCGCGGCGGCCAGCCGGTCCACCGGCCCGGACAGGTGCAGCAGCCGCCACGGCGCGCCCAGCACGATCAGCGCGGGCGCCACCATGGCGAACACCACGAACTGCGCGGACTCGGCGACGACGTACCGGCGGGCGAGCCCCTCGACGGCCAGGCCGGCCACGATCAGGGCCGCTCCGGCCGCGGCGAGCCAGAGCCTGTCGGGTGCCACCGGTGGCGGGGCAGCCTGTCGTGTCATGTGAGTCTCCCGAGCCGCCGCGCGCAGGCCCGCGGCGGATGTGCCTGCCGCCATGATCGCTGATTGGGGCCATGCTCGGGGTGCCGGGAGGAGAAGTCTTTTAGGTTAGTAGGGGCGTGAATGTGACATCGAGGCCCGCAAGCCCGCCTAGGGGCACCAAATCCACATTCATGGCCTAGTAGCCCGGGTCGCCGAACCTGGCGGCCAGTGCGCGGAAGGCGCCCGGCGCCGTGCCGTGCAGCCAGGCCGGGAACCGCAGCCACCCCGGTACGTACACCACCGCCCGCTCATGCTCCAGCGCGGACACGATCGCCGCGGCCACCCGCCCGGCCGGGATGGGCGCGGGGCGGGTGCGGCCGTACGGCGTCCCGCGCCGGCTGAAGAACGGCGTGTCGATCACCCCGGGCACGATCACGCTCACCGTCACCCCGTGGCCCCGCACCTCGTAGGCCAGGCTCTCCGCGAACGCGGCCAGGCCGGCCTTGGTGGCCGCGTAGACCGCCTCGCCGCGCACGCCGGTGACCCCGGCGATCGAGGACACGAAGGCCACACCGCCACGGCCGCGCTCGGCCATGCCCGGCACGAGCAGCCTGGTCAGTTCGATGGGCGCGGCCAGGTTGACGGTGGCCAGTTCGGTGACCTTCGCCGCCGGGATCTCGCCGACGGGCCCGGCCCAGCCCAGGCCGGCGTTGTTGACCAGGATGTCGATGCCGCCGCGGGCGGCCGCCGGGGCTGCGAGCGCCTGCTCCGCCAGGCCCGCGGCGCCGCCAGGAGCGGCGAGGTCACCGCCGAGCGCGGTGCCGCCGGTCCGCGCCGCCACCTCGGCCAGGCGTGCCTCGTCCCGCCCGCTGAGCAGCAGGCTGGCCCCGGCCGTGGCGAGCGCCGCGGCGGTGGCAGCCCCGATCCCCGACGAGGCACCGGTTACCAGCGCCACCGCGCCATTGAGCCGCATGGCGCCTCACTTTCGCGCACCGCTGCGGTCGTGGCAAGGACCGGGCCGGTGCCGCGGTGGGCCGCCTTGTGCGGGAACGCGCGGGGCTCAGGTGCGGGCCGGGGCCCGCTCATCCGCCTCTGACCAGCAGCGGACGATGTCGCGCATGGACAGCAGGCCCGTCACCTCGGAGCCGTCAAGGACCACGAGGTGCCGGAAACCGGACTTGACCATGATCGCCGCCGCCTGCTCCAGGGTCCAGTCCGGGGAGGCGAACACGACGTCCGCGGTGCGGTGCGCCGCGGCCAGTTCGGTGTCCGGGTCCTGGCCGGCGCCGATGGAGTCGAGGATGTCGCGCTCGGTGAGGATGCCCACCCCCGGGTGCTCGGGGTCGGTCACCACGGCGGCGCCGACCCGCCGGGCGGACATGAGGCGCGCGGCTTGTCTGAGGGTATGCGCGGGGCCGATCGTCACGACCAGCTTGGTCATCCCGTCGCGTACCTGCATCTGGCATCACTCCCCGAGCTTGCCGTCGTGGGCGATGCCTGGCCCTTGCCCGCGCCGCCAGGGGCCAAGCGCTTGTGCCTTTGTGACTTCACCTACAGCATGGGCGATGCCTGCTCGCAGGGCAACCCCCGCAGGGGGTTTCCGGGCCGGCTCCCGGGAGCCCGCTACCAGGGTGTTTGGTACGGCTTAGGCCGATGTGCCGTTGAGCAGGCCGAGTGCCTCGGCGTGCAGCAGGCCGTTGGTGGACACCGCGCTGCCGCCGTCCGGCGTGCGCCTGCCTGACAGGTCGGTGAACTTGCCGCCGGCCTCCTCGACGATCACCAGGAGCGCCGCCAGGTCCCACAGCGACACCTCGGGCTCGGCACAGACGTCGACCGCCCCCTCGGCGACCAGCATGTGGGACCAGAAGTCGCCGTAGGCGCGGGTGCGCCAGACCGTGCGGCCGAGGTCGAGGAGCCCGCCGAGGCGGCCCTGCGCCTCCCAGTCGGACAGGCTGGAATACGACAGCGACGCGTCCGGCATCTTGGCCACCGCCGAGACCCGGCAGCGGGTCGCCTTGGTGAGGCTGCGGCCGCACCAGGCGCCACCGTCGCGCGCCGCCCACCACCGGCGGCCGAGCGCGGGCGCGGACACCACGCCGACCACGACCTCGTCGCCGTCCATCAGGCCGATCAGGGTGGCCCACACAGGGACGCCGCGCACGTAGTTCATGGTCGCGTCGATCGGGTCGATGACCCAGCAGCGCGGCCCGGACCCGGACCGGCCGAACTCCTCGCCGAGCACGGAGTCCCTGGGCCGTGACCGGCGCAGCACGTTGCGCAGCGACTCCTCGACCGCGTGGTCGGCGTCGGTGACCGGCGTCAGGTCGGGTTTGGACTCGACGCGCAGGTCGAGCGCCCGGAACCGGCGCGAGGCGATGTCGTCCGCCGAGTCCGCGAGGACATGGGCGAACCGCAGGTCGTCGTCATAACCCGCCATGGCGCGCAACGGTACCGCCTCGGTGCCATCCCTGGCGATGCCGCACCCCTACCACGCCTCTGCGCTGTCGCGGCTGCGCAGCAGTCGCCGCAGCGAATCCAGCCGTGCGGCCAGGCGCGGATCGCCGCCCTGGTCGTGTACCCAGTCGTCCAGAGCACATTCCGGCTGGTCGTGATCGCAGCCGGGCGGGCACGCGGCCGCGCCGGGGGCCAGGTCGGTGAACGCGCGCACCACCCGGTCCGGCGCGACATGGCCGAGCCCGAACCCACGCAGCCCGGGCGTGTCGATGATCCAGCCGCCGCCGGGCAGCGCCAGGGCCACCGCGGAGGAGGACGTGTGCCGCCCGCGCCCGGTCACCGTGTTGACCGTGCCGACCGCCCGGTCGGCGTCCGGGATCAGGGCGTTGACCAGCGTGGACTTACCCACTCCCGACTGGCCGATGAGCACGCTGATACGGCCGTCGAGATACTGGCGCAGCGGGGCGAGCTGGGCCGCTTCCAGCGGCCGGCCGAGCACCACGTGGCTGATGCCCAGCGGCGCGTAGGCGTGCAGCAGTTCGTCGGCGCTGGCGAGGTCGGCCTTGGTCAGGCAGAGCAGCGGGCGCAGCCCCGCGTCGTAGGCGGCCACCAGGCAGCGGTCGATGAACCGTGGCCGGGGCGGCGGGTCGGCCAGCGCGCAGACGATGCCCATCTGGTCGGCGTTGGCCACGATGACCCGCTCGACCGGGTCGGTGTCGTCCGCCGAGCGGCGCAGCGCGGTCGTCCGCGGGGCCACCCGGACGACGCGGGCGAGCGTGCCGGGCGCGCCGGAGGTGTCTCCGATCAGCGCCACCCGGTCACCGACGACCACGCCGCGGTGGCCCAGTTCCCTGGCCGACATCGCGGTGACCATGCGGTCGCCGACAAGCACGCCGTATCTGCCCCGGTCGACCGAGGCGACGAAGCCCTCCACCGCGTCCTCGTGCGCGGGCCTGCGCCGGGTGCGCGGGCGGGAGCCCCGCCCCGGCCGCACCCGGACGTCGTCCTCGTCCAGGTCCTGCCTCGCCCGCGGAGTCAGGGCACCTGCTCCAGCATCGATGCCCACAACCTGGTGAAGCCGGGAAAGGTCTTCGCCACGGTGGCCGCGTTCTCCACCTCGATCCCCGGGACGGCCAGGCCGAGCACGGCGGCCGCCATGACCATCCGGTGATCGTCATAGCTGGCGAACGGCTGGCCGCTGGCGCGCAGCGGCCGTGGCCTGATCGCCAGGCCGTCGGGCAGTTCGCTGACATCCCCGCCGAGCGCGCCGATCTGGGCGGCAAGCGCCGCCAGCCGGTCGGTCTCGTGCCGGCGCATGTGCCCGATGCCGGTCAGCCTGGACGGGCCGTCGGCCAGCGCGGCCAGCGCGGCCGCCACCGGGGCCGACTCGCTGGCGTCCGCCAGGTCGGCGGTGACCGGGCGGATCCGGCCGGTCCCGGTCACGGTCAGCCCCCCGCCCGCCTCCCCTTCCCCGTCCAGCGTGCAGCTCCGCGCCGAAGGCGGACAGCAGGTCCAGGATCTGCCCGGCCGGCTGCGTGGTCACCGCGGGCCAGTCCGCGATCGTCACGGCACCGCCGGTGACCAGCGCGGCGGCGAGGAACGGCACAGCATTGGAAATATCAGGCTGAACGATCGCCTCGTGGTGCCCGATGACCCCAGGGTGAACGCGCCACGTGTCGGCGGTGCCGGCGGGCGTGTCGCGCTCCCGCGCCCACGTCTCCACCTCGGCGCCCGCGTCGCGGAGCATGGCCACCGTCATGGCGATGTGCGGCGCGGATGGCGCCCGGCCGCCGCGGTGCCGTATCTCCGCGCCCTTGTCGAACCGTGGCGCGGCGAGCAGCAGCCCGGACACGAACTGGGAGGAGGCCGAGGCGTCCAGGGTGACCGCGCCGCCCGGCAGCGCCCCGCCGCCATGCACGGTGAACGGGATGGCGCCGCGTCCCCCGTCATCGATGACGGCCCCCAGTTCGCGCAGCGCGGCCAGCACCTGCCCCACCGGCCGCTGCGCCGCCCGGGCATCGCCGTGGAACTCGACGCGGACGCTGGTCAGGGCGGCGACGGGCGGGGCGAAGCGCAGTACCGTGCCCGGCGTTGCCGACATCCACGCTGGCGCCGGCTTCTGGCCGGCCCGGGGACACATGCCAGGACGGGGCCGGATCAGCCGCGCCGCGATCGTATTGCCCGTTGTCGGTGATCGTGGCGCCCAGAGCCGTCAGCGCCGCGCGCATCAGCAGTGTGTCGCGGGCGTGCAACGGGCCGGCGATGGTCCCCGGCCCGTCGGCGAGGGCGGCGAGCACCAGGGCCCGGTTGGTCATGGACTTGGAGCCGGGGATGGCCAGGCGCGCGCGCACCGGGCCCGCCGCGGCAGGGGCCGCCCAGCGCCCGGCCTGCGGCCGCCTGCCGCGCCGTGTGCTCCATACAGGTGAGCCTAGTGCGCCGCCGGGCCGGGCCACGCTCACCCGGTGCGCGTTGCCAGCGGGCTGGCCAGCAAGCACGGCGGCCTAGGTTTGGCACGCTGGTTTCGTGGCTATGAAAGGGCACATTCTGTACATCCCCCAGCCTTCTTTACGACACCCAGGTGAGAGCACATGTGCGGCCGGTATGCGTCGGCGCGGAAGCGCCAGGACCTCCTTGAGGAGTTCCGCATCGACCGCGACCGGGTGACCGACGACCTCGAGCCCGACTACAACGTGGCCCCGACCAAGCCGGTTTACGCGGTGCTCACCCGTAGCCAGCGCGGCCCGGACGAGAGTGCCGTACCGCAGGAGGGGCCGGGGGCGGCAGCCGCGGCCGATGTGGCCAGGGAACTGCGGGTGGTGCGCTGGGGCCTGGTGCCGTTCTGGGCGAAGGACCCGTCCATCGGCAGCCGCATGATCAACGCCCGGGTGGAGACGGTGGACGCCAAGCCCGCGTTCCGCCGTGCGTTCGCCAAGCGCAGGTGCCTGCTGCCCGCGGACGGCTTCTACGAGTGGATGAAGGTGTCCGACCAGGGCAAGGTCCGCAAGCAGCCCTACTACATCCACCGCGCCGATGGCGGGGTGCTCGCCTTCGCCGGGCTGTATGAGCTCTGGCGGGACAAGTCCGTCCCTGAGGATCACCCGCAGGCCTGGCTCTGGACGTCCGTGATCATCACCACCAGTGCCCCGGATGAGGCAGGCCGGATCCACGACCGGATGCCGATGGTGATCGATCCCGCCCGGTGGGGCGACTGGCTCGACCCGGCCAGCGGCGACGCCGCGCACGTGCATGCGCTGCTCGCGCCCGCGGCGGCCAGCGGGCTCGCGTCCTACCCGGTCGGCACGGCCGTCAACTACGTGAGAAACAACGGTCCCGCGCTGATCGAGCCGCTGGCCGGTGACCCGGCCCCGATCGCCTGAGGGACGGCGGCAAAACCCGGGGCAGCCCACGCCATGGCGTTTCGCTTCGCCCCTGCCTAGAAAGGAGGACACACCGTGGACACTGCGACCGCACGTGAGCGTCTGGAGGAGATGCGCGGCCAGATCGACAGATCGATCCTGGTCCTGCAGGGAGAGCATCCTTCGGGACGCGCCGCCATCGACTCGCCGCAGGATCCGGCGGACGCCGGCGCCACGCTGTCCGAGACGGACCGGACGGAGGCCGCCCTGGCTGCGGTCCAGTCCCAGCGGCGGCTGGTCTTGGCTGCCCTCGTGCGGATCGACCACGGCGACTACGGGACGTGCGCCGACTGCGGCAAGCCGATCCCCGAGGGCCGGCTGGATGCCAGGCCGGAAGCGGCGCGCTGCGTGGCGTGCCAGTCCAAGTGGGACCGCCGGCACTGAGCCCGCCCGCCGCCGTCAGCCCGCGCCCGAGGGTCCGGGGTCGCTTCCCCCGGGCTAGCTGGGCCAAGGCCCCCGCGACGAAGTCGCAGGGGCCGCAGGCCATCGGGGGGTTCCGGGGGGTCGCTCCCCCGGGCTAGCAGGGCTTGCGGGCGGTGGCGACCAGGCTGATGCCGAACGCCTCGTCGGCGTTGCCCCCGGCCGCCGGGTCCTGACCGGCCTGCAGTTCGGCGCGGACCAGCCGGGCCATGGCCCCCGGCTGCTGGCGCAGTACGTGATCCACGGTGGAGGGGGACAGCACGGTCCGCGGCCTGATCGAGGTGACCTCCAAGCCTTGCTCGCTGAGCAGGTCGTAGAGCTGCGCCGCGCCGAAGCACCGGGTGATGGTCCCGTCCGGCCAGGGGATCAGCACCACCTCGGCGTGCGGCAGGTCGGTGAGGTGGGCCCAGTGCCGCTGCTCGGCCAGCATGGCCATGCCCAGCACCAGCGAGTCCACGCAGGCGAGCAGCTCACCTCCGGGCCGCAGCACCCGTGCGATCTCCGCGGCCAGGTCCTCCGCCATGAGGTGCCGGGACAGGGCGCCGTCCTCGGCGATGACGCCGTCCGCGCAACCGTCCGCGAGGAACGCCAGGCTGCCGGACTCGGCCACCACCGCGGCGATCCGGCCGGCCGGTGCGCCCCGCTGCGCGGCAGGAGGCGCGCCGGGTTGCGCGGTCACGACCCGGACCACCGCGTGCCCGGACCCGGCCGCCTGGGCGGGGGAGGCCGCGGCGGGGCCCGAGATGTCCACGAGCAGCCGCCGCCCGGCGGGGAGCCAGGCGGCGAGCTGGGCCTTGGCCACCGCCCGCTGGAACCGCCAGTACGCAGGAAGCGAGCCTGGCCGGAACACGGCCAGCGGGCTGGCCGTTGACGTCGCCACCGTTGACTCCATCCGCCGTCCGACAAACCGGCGCGGTCAGCCGACCGCGCCGGGATCGGCGGCGCGGGCCAGGATCAGCGCACCGCGCTGGCACCCGGAGGCCATCGCGACGGCCGCATTCCCCGGCGAACCGTTATGGCTGATTCTCCCCAGTCTGCGGCCGACCTCACCTGACTGGCCGAGTTGTCCGCCCGGAATGTGGCTACGGCTGGTTTCGCCGCTGGCCCAGGCGGAATGAACAGGCTGCCGCCCCTGTTGCACCGGGCGTGCTAATGACCAGTAGCGCACCCGTGGACGACGTAGCTCCGGTGGCTGCCCTCGGCCGGATCCGGCCGGGCCATGTATTCTCCCGCCCAGATGGCATCGGTGCCCGGGCGCGGATGCAGACACCGGAGGAGGTGGGTCCGGTACCTGAGACACTCGAGGAGCGCGGCGAGCGGTTCGAGCGCGAGGTGTTGCCGTACCTGGATCAGCTGTACTCAGCCGGGATGCGGATGACCAGAAACGCGGCGGACGCCGAGGACCTGGTGCAGGAGACCTTTGCCAAGGCCTATGCCTCGTTCCACCAGTTCGAGCCTGGCACCAACCTGAAGGCGTGGCTGTTCCGGATCCTCACCAACACCTTCATCAACACCTATCGCAAAAGGCAGCGTGAACCGCAGCGCGCGGGAGCCGAAGAGGTCGAGGACTGGCAGCTTGCCAGAGCGGCCTCGCACACGTCGGCCGGCCTGAAATCGGCCGAGGCCGAGGCGCTGGAAAGGCTGCCGGATTCCGACATCAAGAGGGCCTTGCAAGCCCTGCCGGAAGAGTTCCGCATCGCGGTGTACCTGGCCGACGTGGAGGGCTTCGCCTACAAAGAGATCGCCGACATCATGGGCACGCCCATTGGCACGGTGATGTCCCGCCTGCACCGGGGGCGCAGGCAGTTGCGTGAGATGCTGCAGGACTACGCGGCCGACCGCGGCATGGTCCGGGCGGCCTCGGCGGCAGGGCCGCAGGGGGAGGACGCCGGGCCTGGGGAGGACCAGAAATGAGCTGCGGCAAGCCTCATGAGACGCCGTGTACCGAGGTGATGGACCGGGTCTACACCTACCTGGACGGCGAGCTTGAGCCCCCGACCATCGCGAAGATCCGCCAGCACCTCGAGGAATGCGGGCCTTGCCTGGAGGAGTATGGCCTCGATGAGCTCGTCAAAAACCTGGTCCACAAGCACTGTGGCCACGAGCAGGTGCCTGACGAGCTTCGGGCCAAGGTCCTCATCAGAATCCGGCAGGTCAGAGCGGAACTGAACGTCAGTCAGACCACCGATTAGGGCGGTGCTGGCCCGGGGGAAGCGACCCCCCGGAACCCCCCGCTGGCTCAAGGCCCCGTTCCTTCGTCACGGGGCCTTGGCCCTGCTGGCCCGGGGGAGCGACCCCCCGGAACCCCCCGCTGGCTCAAGGCCCCGTTCCTTCGTCACGGGGCCTTGGCCCTGCTGGCCCGCACCTAACGGATCTGAAGCCTGCGCAGATCTGGCCGATCACGTTAATCTTTGTGCTGGCGGCGATGAATGGGCCTGCTTGGCTGGGCCGAGGCCCCGCTCTAGCATGCCCTCAGACCCGGCCCCGCCCCCGGCAGCGGAGGTGACCGATGCGGCACCCGGGCGAGCTGACGGCTGCCGCTCGTGCGGTTATGCGTGCTAGCGCAGGCACCAGGCCGACGGTGATTCCGCCGGCATGCTGACAGGCACCGGGCACCGATCGCGCGGCGAACGCACCTCGAAGCTTTCGCCGGGCGCCTGGCTGTATGTGGCCGCCGTCCTGGCGGCCGTGGTTGCCGTGCTCGGCCAGGCCCTGGGCGCCGACCCGGACCTCGACGGACCGGTCCGGCAGGCGTGGGCCATGGTGGTGCTCGCGCTGCTGTTCCTGATCTGCGACTCCGCGCCGACGACCCTGGCCTCCCGGCAGTCCGCCTGGTCACCGAGTTCCTCGGTGACCCTCGCCGCCATCGTGCTGGTCGGGCCGGTGGGTGCGCTTGTAGTCGGTGCGACCTCGCTCGTCAGCGTGCGGCGTGGTCTCGACCTCACCCAGCGGCTGTTCAACGCGTCCATGTACGGCCTGTCCGCCTGGGCGGCGGGCGAGGCCTACCTCGCGCTCGGCGGCCCCGTCGGCCATCCCGGCTACCACTCGTTCCCCAGCATCATCGGGCCGTTCGCCGTCGCGGCCGTGGTGCACGTGTCCATCAACCACGGGCTGCTGTGGGTCATGCTCATGCTGGTGCCCGCTGCCGAGGCAGGGCAGCCGGCCGGGGCGCTGCAGCGGCACCTCCCGATGCTGTTCCTTTCCGACCTCGGCTACGCGACCATTGGCCTGCTCATCGCCGCCCTGTGGAGCGTCGGAGGAGCGTTCGCGGCGATCCTCGTCCTGGTCCCGCAGTTCGTGGCGCGCTGGGCGATAGGCCAGTTCGCCGCGCAGGAACGTGCCTACGCCGCCACCATGGCCGCGCTCTGCCAGGCCGTGGAGACCAAGGACTGCTACACCAGGGGCCATAGCGAGCGGGTCTCCCGGGGCTCGGCCATGATCGCCCGTGAAGTGGGCATGCGCGGGCGCCGCGTGGAGGCGATCCGCTACGCCGGCATGCTCCACGATGTGGGCAAGCTGGGTGTGCCCACGACGGTGCTGCAGAAGAACGGCGCGCTCTCCGAGGAGGAGTACGCCGCGATCCAGTTGCACCCGATGCGCGGGCTGGCCATCGTGCGGGAGATCGGTTTCCTCGACGAGGCCCTGGCCGGCATCATGCACCACCACGAGCGGATGGACGGCCACGGCTATCCGATGGGACTGGCCGGCGACGAGATCCCCGAGTTCGCGCGGGTCATCGCGGTCGCCGACGCCTTCGACGCGATGACCTCGAACCGGTCCTACCGCGGCGCTCGCTCCATCGAGGAAGCCATCGCCGACCTGCGCAAGTGGTCAGGCACCCAGTTCGACCCCGCGCTGGTCGACGCGTTCGTAGCCGCGTTGCGGCGGGAGGGCTGGGAACAGCCCCGGCCCGCCGCCATGGCGCCGGCCGACGGCATGGCCGCGCAGGATCACGACGACCCGACGGCGCCGCTGCGGGTGGTGGAGAGCTGGTGAAACCGGCGACCACCGCGCTGGGCGAGGGCCCCGAGCAGGCGGAATCCTGGCGGCAGGCCATGGATTCGGGCGAGTTGCTGCTCGTCGCCGCGGCCGGCATGCTGGTGGTGGCCGCGGTGGCGCAGACCGCGGCCGTGGGCCTGGTCCAGCCCCGCATCGCGCTGGCGTTCGGTGCACTGATCTGTTTCGGTGAGGTGCTGCGGCTGTCACTGGAAGGCGGCCGGGAGGCGGCACCGATCGGCAGCGCCGGTGCGTTCGCCTACGCGGTGGTGCTGACCGTGGGCGGCAGCCCGGCCACCCAGCCGGCGCTCCAGGTCATCGCGGTCGTGGCCGCCGGCATGGTGCTCGGCGCGCTGCCGCACCTGGCGGCGGGCCGGCCGGCCGGGCTGGCCGGGATAGCGTCCCGGCTGATCGCGGTCGCCGTGGTGGCCGCGCTGTTCCGCCCGCTGAGCACGATCGTGACCATTACCCGGCCCCGCGACTGGGGGCTGGCGCTCGCCGCCATGGCGGCCGTGCTGGTGGCTGGCTGGTGGGCGGAATGCCTGATCAGGGCCCTGATCAGTGCCGATGCGCTGCAGGCCAGATTCCGCGTGGCGCTGTGGGATGAGATGCGGGTCCAGCTCCCGCTCGGGTTCGCCGTCGCCGCCACCGCGATCCTGATCGCGTTCGCGGCGGACATGATGGGCCTGGTGGCGCTCGGGGTGTTCATCGGCCCGCTGCTCGTCACCCAGATGGCGTTCCGCCGCTACGCCGGCATCCGGGCCACCTACCTGGAGACGGTCCGTGCGCTGGCCCGGGTGACCGAGGTCGGCGGGTACGTCGAGGACGGGCATGCCCACCGGGTCGGCCGTCTGGCCGTGGTCGTCGGCCGGGAGCTGGGGATGAGCGAACCGGAACTGCTCGAACTGGAGTACGCCGCGCTCATGCACGACATCGGGCAGCTTTCGCTGCGCGACCCGATTCCCGGCGGGGCGACCGTGCTGGCCTCCCCCGAGCAGCAGCGGCGCATCGCCGAGCTGGGGGCCAGCGTCATCGACCAGGCCGGGGTGCTGGACGGGGTGGCGGAGATCGTGCGGTACCAGAGCTGGCCCTGGCGCGGCCAGGACCGTGAACCGCCGGTCGGCAGCCGGATCATCCGCGCCGCCAACGCCTTCGATGACCTGGTCGGCTCCTCGGCCGAGACCAGCAGGACGGTGGCGGCGCTGGAGTGGCTGCGCCTGGACACCGCGACCGAGTACGACCCCCAGGTGGTCGAGGCACTGGCCAAGGTTGCCGGGCGGCGGCACCGGAGCCGCCGCTAGCCGTGCTGGATGATCTACGCGGGATGCCCTAGGCTGCCCGGGTGCTGAACTCGGTGCTGGTGGCCAACCGCGGGGAGATCGCCCGGCGGATCCTCGCCACGGCACGCCGGCTGGGCGTCAGGACGGTGGCGGTCTACTCGGAGGCGGACGCGGGCCTGCCGTTCGTCGCCGAGGCCGACGAGGCGGTGCCGATCGGCCCACCGCCGCCCGCCCAGAGCTATCTCGACGCCGCCGCCGTGCTGGGGGCGGCACGGCAGACCGGCGCCGCGGCCATCCACCCCGGGTACGGGTTCCTGGCCGAAAACCCGGCCTTCGCGCGCCAGGTGCTTGCCGAGGGCCTGATCTGGGTGGGCCCGCCGCCTGAGGCCATCGAGCAGATGGGCGACAAGATCAATGCCCGGAACCTGATGGCGGCGGCGGGCGTGCCGGTGGCCGCGGGCAGCGCCGAGCCGGTGACCAGCGCCGACGCCGCTGCGGCGGAGGCAGCCAGGATCGGCTACCCGGTGATGGTGAAGGCTGCCGCCGGGGGCGGCGGGATCGGGATGAGCGCGGTGACCGGCCCGGCCGGCCTGGCCGCGGCCTTCGAGACCGCACGCACCCGCGCGGAGCGGTTCTTCGGCGACCCCGCGATCCTGCTTGAGCGCTACATCGAGCGCGCCAGGCATGTCGAGGTGCAGATCCTCGGGCTCGCCGACGGCCGTGTGGTCGCGCTCGGGGAACGCGACTGCTCGGTCCAGCGGCGGCACCAGAAGGTCGCCGAGGAGACCCCGTCGCCTGGAGTCGGGGATGAGTTGCGCGCGCGCATGCTGGCCGCCGCCGTCCAGGCCGGGCAGGCGGTCGGCTACCGGGGCGCGGGGACGGTGGAATGCCTGGTGGACACGGTCGCCGGTGGCTTCGTGTTCCTGGAGATGAACACCAGGCTCCAGGTCGAGCACCCGGTCACCGAACTGGTCACCGGCATCGACCTGGTGGAGCAGCAGTTCCGCATCGCCGCCGGGGAAGACGTGAGCTTCGACCCGGAGCATGTGCGGCCGCGGGGGCACGCACTGGAACTGCGGATCTACGCCGAGGACCCGGTGCGCTTCCTGCCCAGCCCAGGGACCATCACGCAGTGGGAGGAACCGGCAGGCCCCGGCGTCCGGGTGGATGCCGGGTACACGGCGGGAAACAAGGTGACCCCGTTCTACGACCCACTGCTCGCCAAGCTGTGCGTGCACGGGCGGGACAGGGATGAGGCGCTGGCCCGGGCCCGGGAGGCGGTGGCGGCGTTCCGGATCGCCGGGCTGCGCACCAACCTGCCTTTCCACGCCGACCTGCTGGCCAGCGAGGAGTTCCGCAGCGGGGACTATGACACGTCCATCGTCAGCAGGCTGCGGCCCTGACGCGCCGCGAGCACAATAGTGGCGGGCGGCGCCCGGGCCGGAAGGACGGCCGGTGACCGCCCGGGACAACGGAGAGGAGCCACGGGTGGCCGAGGTCCGCGCCGAGATGGTGGCGAATGTGTGGAAGGTGGTGGCCGCGGAGGGGGCCCAGGTCTCCGATGGCGACACCCTGGTCATCCTCGAATCCATGAAGATGGAGATCCCGGTGCTCGCCGAGGGCTCCGGCACGCTGACCCGGCTGCACGTCGCCGAGGGCGACATCGTCCAGGAGGGCGACCTGATCGCCATCATCGAGTAACGGCCGCCCGGAGCCGGGCCGAGGTGCCGGCCGGGCGCAGGTGCTGGCGCGCGGGTCAGCCGGCGTTGGTGACCAGGCCATGCCGGGTGCAGTGGCTGGACCAGCCGTCCGGGGTCACCTGCACCACCGTCCGGCGGCCGCAGCGGACGCAGTACCTGGGCGGCTCCAGCTTCATGGCGGCCCGGCAGGAGTCGTGCCCGGCGCCGTCGGCGGCAAGCTGCCGCCCGCAGTGGTCGCAGTACGCGCGGGCATCGACGGGCTGTTCTGGCTCGCTCATCGGCGGCAGCCTAACGCGCACACCGCCCAGCCGCGCTGAGTCCTGTTTCGCACTGCTATACCATGCGGGACATGGCTACCAGCGGAGCCGGACCCGGACGAGTGCTCAGCGATCGAAGCGGCACAGGCCGCAAGGAATACCGGCGCCGTCCGCCCAGCGTGGCGCACGTCCTGGTCTAACAGCGCACCGCCGACCCGTACTCGACTTTACGGCCGGCGCAGCGGTTGACGTAGCGAGCGATGCTGGCATGCGCGCCGGGTTTAGCGCGCGCTCGCGATCGACCGGTCGCGGCGAATACCGAAGCCGCCGAAGTAAATCCGGTCACCGGCGTCACCCAGGGCGTTGCTCCATCAGGCTGGCGGCTGCCGTCGTTGCCGCCGGGGCTTAATCCCCCGCGCGCAAACCCATGGTCGGAACCGCGTCCCTAGACACGCGCCACAAGTCTCTTCTCTCCAGGTCGCTGCGGATGTCTGCTCCTGAAGGAGTGCACGGATGAAAGGCCAATTCGGAATCTTGCGGCAGCACACGTTCCGCCACGTCTTCCTGGCCCGTGCTGTCTCCTTGCTGGGCACGGCGATAGCACCTATCGCGCTGGCGTTCGCGGTTCTCGGCCAGCCGGGCGGCACCGCGACAAAGCTCGGGGTCGTCATGGCCAGTGAAGCGGCCGCGCAGGTGGTATTCCTGCTCGCCGGCGGGGTCCTCGCTGACCGGTTCTCGCGGTACCGGCTGATGGTGGGCTCGGACCTTATCGCGTTCGCCGCCCAGGGCAGCGTCGCCGGGCTGTTCATCTCCGGGGCCGCGCCGCTGGGCCTGATCGCCGCGCTATCGGCGGCCACCGGCGCTGCCAGCGGCATCTTCTACCCGTCCTCACGCGGCCTGATCCCGCAGATAGTAGACGGCCCGCAGTTGCAGTCCGCGAACGCGCTCATCCGCCTGTCGCAGAACACAGCGGCCCTGGCCGGTGCCTCAATATCGGGAGTGATCATCGTTGGCGTGGGCGCCGGATGGGCACTGGCGATCGATGCCGTGTCGTTCCTGGTGTCGGCCGGGCTGGTGCTGACCTCGCGAGCACCACGGGCACGCCCCGCCGAAGAGGGCATGAGGATCATCGCCGACCTGCGCGAAGGGTGGCAGGAGGTCCGGTCCCGCCAGTGGCTATGGGTATGCATCGCCCAGTTCGCGGTCGTGAACCTCTGCTTTGGGCCCAGCATCAACGTGCTCGGCCCGGTCGTCGCCAGGCAGCACTACGGCGGCGCGCTCGCGTGGTCGGTGATCATCACCGCGCAGGCCATCGGGCTCATCGCCGGGAGTCTCATCGCGATGCGGCTGCGGCCCGCCTTTCCCCTGCTGGCCGCCACCATCATTACCTTCGGCGTCGTGCCGCCGTTCTTCCTGCTGGCCTTCCACGCACCAGTGTGGCTCGTCGCCGCATCGATGCTGGGGGTCGGCGTCTCGATCGACGTCTACGAAGTGCTGTGGCTAACAGCGGTGCAAGAACACATACCCGGCGACAAGCTGTCACGAGTAACCTCCTGGGACGCCCTGGGCGCCTTCGCCCTCGAGCCGATAGGCCTGGTACTCGTCGGCCCCGTCTCCGCCATCCTCGGTACCCAGCACACCCTGATAGGCGCAGGCAGCCTCGTGGCCATCGCAAACCTCGCCGCACTGCTCACCCGATCCGTCCGGAGACTACCGGCCAGACCGCAACCCACAGACGGCAACGAAGTCCCGCCGAATCCTGGGCTGCTCCCTGCCTCCTCATAGCTGCCAGCACGACCCCGCCGCCCGCCTGCCTGCTCAGACCCTGCGGGGGTCTGCTTCCGCCGGTGGTGGTGCAGGCGGGCGCGACAACGGGAACGGGCACTACGTGGCGATGACTCCGGGCCCGGCGGATCGTCTTTACTGGGGGGCACGCGGCATCGGTCCCACTCGCCGTGAAGCAACGTGTCAGGAGGTCACTGTGTCGCAAGTCCGGGTGCACAATTTCTCAGTGTCGCTAGATGGGTTCGGCACCGGCGAGGGGCAAAGCCTGGACGCCCCGTTCGGCCACGCGGGAACCCGGCTGCACGAGTGGTTCTTCCCGACCCGCACGTTCTGCGCCATGCAAGGCCAGTCCGGCGGCAGCACCGGCATCGACGACGCCTTCGCCAGCGCCTGGAGCCAGGGCATCGGCGCGGAGATCATGGGCCGGGGCAAGTTCGGTCCCCACCACGGCCCCTGGCCGGACCAGGAGTGGAACGGATGGTGGGGAGACAACCCGCCGTTCCACACCCCGGTCTTTGTCCTCACCCACCATCCCCGGCCCCCCGTCCAGCTGAACGGCGGCACCACGTTTCACTTCCTCGACGCCACCCCCGCACAGGCGCTCGCGCAGGCGCGCCAGGCCGCCGCAGGCCAGGACATCCGCATCGGCGGCGGCCCGTCCACCATCCGCGAGTTCCTGGCCGCCGGCCTGATCGACTACGCGCACATCGTCGTGGTGCCGATCGTGCTGGGCCGCGGGGAACGGCTGTGGGATGGGCTGGAGGCGCTCGAAGACCGCTTCCAGATCGAGGCCGCCAACAGCCCCAGCGGCGTCACCCACCTCACCTTCAGCCGCCGGTAACAGGCGGCAACACGGCGGGGCACGCTAGGCCGGCCCGACCGGTACGCAGTTGGCTCCGACGGGCTTTCGCTGATCGAGGACAATCGCCGGGTCCACAGCGGGGCGGCCGGACCTTAGGGTGATGCAATGGGATTGGCGGCAGGGCTGCGCGCGACCGTGCGGCACGTGGTGACCGAGGCGGATACCGCCATCCAGGCCGGCAGCGGGGACGTCCCCGTGCTCGGCACCCCCAGGCTGCTGGCGCTGGCCGAGGCGGCCTGCGTCGCCGCTCTTGAGCCGCACCTCGATCCCGGGATGACGTCGGTGGGCACCAGGGTGGCACTTGAGCACCGGCGGGCCAGCCCAGTCGGGGCCGAGATCGAGGTCGAGGCGGAGCTGACCGAGCTGGCCGGCCGCAAGCTGGTGTTCGCCTTCATCGCGCGTCACGTGGGGCCATCCGCGGCTGGCTACGCCCCTGACCAGGACGAGGAACTGGTGGCAGGCGCGGGTTCGGTGGAGCGGATCGTGGTGGACAGGGATAAGTTCCTCGCGCGTGCCGCGCTCCGGCCCGGCCGACCGGTACCTGAGCCGCCGGGAGTGCCATAGCGCGGCCGGGGCCTTCCCGCCGAAGTTTCCGGCCAGCGCTACGCCGGCCAGGGCCTTCCCGCCGGAGTTTCGCCGGCCAGCGCTACGCCGCCTCAGACCCCCGTGGTGGACCGCGGGTAGGCGACCGCCGGGTCGGTGAGCACGTTGACCAGGTAGGGCACGCCGGAGTCGAAGGCCCGCCGCAGCGCCGGGCCGATCGCGTCCGGCCTGGTGACGGTCTCCCCGGCGCCACCGAGCGCCCGGACCACCTCGTCGTAGCGGCACCCCGGTTGCAGGTCGGCGACCACGTCGTAGCCGTACAGCGCCTGCATGGGGTACTTCTCCAGCGCCCAGATGCCGTTGTTGCCGCAGATCATCACGACCGGCAGCCGGTGCCGCACCAGCGTGTCCGCGTCCATCAGGGAGAACCCGGCCGCGCCGTCCCCGAGCAGCAGCACCACCTGCGCCGACGGCCGCGCGATGCGCGCCGCGATCGCATAGCCAAGGCCGGTGCCCAGACAGCCGTACGGCCCGGGGTCCAGCCATCCGCCCGGCCGCTGCGGCTCCAGGTACTTGCCCGCGTAGGAGACGAAGTCGCCGCCGTCCCCGATCACCACGGCGTCGTCGTCGAGCACCCGGGCCAGTTCGCCGTAGACGCGCATCGGGTGCACCGGGTCGGCATCGCTGGTCAGCAGCGCTTGGTCGGCCGCGATGGCGTCGCGGGCCGCGGCCGCGAGCCGGGGGAGCCAGGTGTCCGCCCAGGGCGGCGCCGCGGCGCCTGCCTGGCGCATCGCCGCGGGCACGGCGGCGGCCAGCGCCGTGAAGAAGCCGGTGAGGTCCCCGGCGGCGGAGGCGGCCAGGGGGCGGTGGGTGGCGAGGTGGCCGGGGCTGTCGGCCACGTGGACCACCTGGGCCGGGGCGCCGCCGTCCCGCCCGCCGAACTCCCCGTAGCCGAGCCTGAAGTCCAGCGGCGTGCCTGCCACCAGCACCAGGTCCGCCGCGCCGAACGCCGCCGAGCGGGCCCGGGTGACGAGTAGTTCGTGGCCAGCGGGCAGTATCCCGCGCCCCTGGCCGTTGGCGACCACAGGCAGGCGCAGCTCGCAGGCCGCCTCCCTGGCGGCTGCCTCGGCGCCGGTCAGCCACACGTCCGAGCCGAGCACCAGGACCGGGCGGCTGGCCCGGGCGAGCAGTCCGGCGATGGCCTCGACATCGGCGGGGTCCGGGCCGCCGGCGGCCGGTTCCAGGCCGCCGGGTGCCGCGGCCGGCAACTCCGGGCCGCCGTCGCCGAACAGCGCCTCCATGGCAAAGTCGACGAAAACCGGCCCCCGGTGCGGGGCGGTGGCCAGCAGGAAAGCCTCGTCCACCGCGGTGCCGACCGCGCTCGCCCGATGCTCGGTCCAGGCCCGCTTGGTGACCGGGGCCAGCAGCGGCGGGTGGTCGATCTCCTGCAGGCCGCCAGAGCCCCACCGGTAGTCCGGCGCCCGGCCGCCGAGGACGACCACAGGCGAGCCGTTGAACCAGGCCGTGGTGATGGCGCTGACCGTGTTCGTGACGCCGGGGCCGGCGGTGACCACGGCCAGCCCCGGGGCCCGGTTGAGCCGTGCGGTGGCCTCGGCGGCGAACACCGCCGTCTGTTCATGCCGCACGTCGACCAGGCGCATCGGCGGATCCGCCTTCACCGCGCCGTCGTAGAGCGGGAACACATGCCCACCGGACAGGGTGAACATCGTGCTCACGCCGTGCAGGCGCGCGGCAGCCACCGCGTGCGCTCCGCCGTGCCGTGCCGGTTCCTTCTCCTCCGCCATGCCGGCACGTTACCAGTCGGTAGGCCGGACCGTGTCAGCCGGTTCCCGCGGCGGCCGTGGTGACCGGCACAGGTGCGACCGCGGCGTCGTCGTCCCCGGCCAGGTAGTGGGCGGGCCGCGTCTCGTCGGCGCCCGCGGGCAGCCGCATCAGCCGGAACACCGCCGTCAGCACGATCGCCACCACCAGGTTGATCACCAGTGCGGTGACCGCGATGTACACCGTGTGGTTCAGGCCTGGCACGTTGGCGGTGCTCGCGCCGAAGTGGGACCCGGCGACGCCGGGCGCGGGCGTGTTGTAGGCGACGATCGTGCCGTACACCATCGCCGCCGCCCAGCCCACGATCAGCGCCCACCGGTGGAACCAGCGCGTGTACAGGCCGATCACGATCGCCGGGAAGGTCTGCAGGATCCAGACGCCGCCGAGGAGCTGCAGGTTGATCGCGAAGGTTTTGCTCAGGGCCAGCACGAACAGCAGGGCGCCCACCTTCACAAGCAGCGACACGAACTGGGCCACCCTGGTCTCCTGCGCCGGGGTGGCGCCGCGCGCGAAGAACTCCTTGTAGATATTGCGGGTGAACAGGTTCGCGGCCGCGATCGACATGATCGCCGCCGGCACCAGGGCGCCGATGGCGATGGCCGAGTAGCCCACCCCGGCGAACCAGGGCGGGAACATCTTCTGGAACAGGAACGGCACCGAGAGCTGTGCGTTGGCGCCGTTGGCCTTGACCGCCTGCGGCACGCCGGGTGCGGCAAGCGCCATGTAGCCGAGCAGCGCGACAAGCCCGAGCACCAGCGAGTAGGCGGGCAGGATCGCCATGTTGCGGCGGATCACGCTGCGCTTGCTGGAGGCGAGCACCCCGGTCACCGCGTGCGGGTACATGAACAGCGCCAGTGCCGAGCCCAGGGCCAGCGTGGCGTAGGCCCACTCGCCCGCGGGCGCGACGGTGAGCGACCCGAACGGCTTGCCGGTCTTCGGGTTGGTCTTGGCCAGGTGCGTGCCCGCCGTCGAGAAGATGTGCCCCCACCCGCCCAGCCTGGACGGGATGTAGATGACCGCGACGATGATCATCAGGTAGACGAGTGTGTCCTTCATGAACGCGATCAGCGCGGGAGCCCGCAGCCCCGACAGGTAGGTGAACGCCGCGAGCAGCAGGAACGCGATCAGCAGTGGCAGGTCCTTGACGAAGGAGTTCGAGGCGTTGGCCCCGACCCCGAGCACTGTGAGCACCGCCTGGATGCCCACCAACTGGAGGGCGATGTAGGGCATCGTGGCAAGGATGCCGGTGACCGCCACCGCGAGGGCCAGGCCGCGGGACCCGTAGCGCCCACGGACGAAGTCCGCCGGGGTGACGTAGTTGTGCACCCGGGCCACCGACCACAGCCGGGGGGCGAACACGAACACGATCGGGAACACGATGACCGTGTAAGGGAACGGCGAAGAACCCGGCCGCGCCCGCCCCGAACACCACGGCCGGCACGGCGATGAACGTATAGGCCGTGTACAGGTCACCGCCGAGCAGGAACCAGGTGACCACGGTGCCGAAGCCACGGCCGCCCAGGCCCCACTCGTTGAGGTGCAGCCGGTCCTCGGCGCGCCGCCACCGGGCGGCAGCGAACCCGACGCCGGTGACGATCACGAACAGGACCACGAAGACGGCGAACGCCACGGAGTTGACACCGCTCATGTCAGTCTCCCTCCGCCGGTGGCGGCACCCTCTGGGCAGCGGGGGAGGGCCGCCCGGCCGGGCCTGCCCGCCGGCCGCGGCGCCCTGCGGGCCGGCCGCGGAGCCCTGCGGGCCGGGCGCGGGCGCCGGTGCTCCCGTCCCGCCCTGGGCACGCTTGCTCAGCAGGTAGGCGCACCAGGAGAGCAGTGCGACGGCCGGGACCCAGAGGAGCTGGTACCAGTAGAAGAACGGCCAGCCGCCCCAGGCGGGAGTCGTCCGGTTGTAGAACGGGACCCAGAGCGTCCCGACGAGAACTGCGGCTAAGAGGACCGCGATCACGGCCCAGATGCCCCAGTGCTGGCTGCGCCGGGGGCGTGCGTGTGTCGGTTGCGAGCTGAACTGCGCCATCACGTCCTCCTTGCGAATTGGTTGGCCAGGCCGGTCGCGGACACTGCCCAGATCGTGGCGCCAGGTGCGATCCGTGGTGCGGGGGTGACGTTATAGTGCGCGAAATGTCTACTGTAGGCAATAGCCAGATAGCGAAGAGTGCCGGAAGCGTCACAGATTGACGGACAGGGCCGTCGGCCCGGTCCGCCCGGGCAGGCGGCCTGCGGGCCAGGTCAGGCCGGCAGGGACGGTCAGAGGGCGGCCCAGGAGGGCGGCCGGAGGGCGGCCGAAGCGGTCCGAACCGTCGGAGGGCGGCCCTTCGCGGTCAGAGGGCGGCCGCTCCGGCCGGAGGGCGGCCCTTCGCGGTCAGAGGGTGGCCGACAGCGCCTTGATCGGCATCTTCAGTCGGCCGAGCATGTCCAGATCGGCCCCGGCCGGGCGGCCGAGCGTGGTCAGGTAGTTGCCGACGATGATTGCGTTGATACCGCCAAGCATGCCGGCCTCGGTTCCCAGATCGCCGAGGGTGAGCTCACGCCCACCCGCATAGCGCAGCACGGTGCGGGGCAGCGCCAGCCGGAAGGCGGCGATCGTGCGCAACGCGTCGGCCGCCCCGAGCAGCGGCCGGTCCGCCAGCGGGGTTCCCGGCCGTGGGTTGAGGAAGTTCAGCGGCACCTCGTCCGGGCCGAGGCTGGCGAGTTGCGCGGCGAGCTCGGCGCGCTGGCCGATGCTCTCGCCCATGCCGATGATGCCGCCGCAGCACAGCTCCATGCCGGCCGCCTTGACCAGTGCGCAGGTAGCGGCCCGCTCCTCCCAGGTGTGCGTGGTCACCACCTGGCCGAAGAAGGACCGCGCGGCTTCCAGGTTGTGGTTGTAACGGTGCACGCCGAAGCCGGCCAGCTCGTCCGCCTGGGCCGGGGTGAGAATCCCCAGCGAGCAGGCGACATGGATGCCCACCTGTTCGGTGATCGCCCGGACCGCGGCGGCTACCTGCGACATCAGCCGTCGGTCCGGCCCGCGGACCGCGGCCACGATGCAGAACTCGGTGGCCCCGGTGGCCGCCGTCGCCCTGGCGGCCTCGACCAGCTCGGCGATGTCCAGCCACACCGCCCTGACCGGTGAGGAGAACTGCCCGGACTGGGAGCAGAAGTGGCAGTCCTCCGGGCAGCCGCCGGTCTTCACCGAGACGATCCCCTCGACCTCCACCTCGGGCCCGCACCAGCGCATCCGCACCTCGTGCGCCAGCGAGAGGGCCTCGCCGAGGCGGTCCTCGGGCAGGCTCAGGCACTGGGCGACCTGGTCTTGGTCCAGGCCCCTGCCCTCGTGCAGGACCCGGCTGCGTGCCTCGTCCAGGATGTCGTGGCTCACGTGGGCTCCTTCTGCGGTCCGCTGCCGGTGCCGGTGACGACGGGGACGCCGACCGGGCTACTCCCCGCTCTTGGGCATGTGCGTGCCGCGGTGCAGCCGGGTCACCAGCTTGTAGCGGTCACCGCGGTAGCGCGACTGCGCCCATTCGACCGGCATGCCGTCCGAGTCGAACGAGTGCCGGGACAGCAGCAGCAGCGGCATGCCGACGTCCACGCCGAGCAACCTGGCATCCCTGGGGTCGGCCAGCCCGGTCTCGATGGTCTCCTGCGCCTCAGCGATCTCCACGCCGTAGTCGGTGAGCAGCGCCTCGTACAGCGACGGATGCCGCTCCAGGCTGCGGCGCAGCCCGGGAAAGCGCCGCGCGGACAGGTGCGAGGCGTCCACCGACATCGGCTCGCCGTCGGCCAGCCGCAGCCGGTGGATTCGCAGTACCCTGCTGCCCTCCCGGACCGCCAGCAGGGCGGCAAGCTCGTCGTCGGCGCCGATGTAGGTGGTGTCCAGGATGTTGGTCTGCGGGTGCAGGCCCTGCGCGCGCATCCCCTCGGTGTAGCTGGAAAGCTCCAGCATCTGGGCGACCTTGGGCATGGCGACGAAGGTGCCCTTGCCCTGCATCCGCAGCAGCCTGCCCTCGATCACGAGTTCCGCCAGGGCCTGGCGCACGGTCGTGCGCGAAGTGGCGTAGCGCTGGGCAAGCTCGCGCTCGGGCGGGACCGGCGTGCCGGGCGCCATCGCCCGGGTCAGCTCGAGCAGTTGCCGCTTCACCTGGTAGTACTTCGGAATCCTGGCGCCGGGGTCACCGAGCGGCAGCGGGTGAACATCGGCGTCGCCGGACGCGGGAGAGGCGGTCACAGTCACTTCCTTCCCACTGGCACAGCCGTCTGGACATATTCCCCCACGGCTGCCATTGCCTGGGCCGCAGCGGCGATATCCGCCCCGGCCAGGTCCGCCCGGGCGGTCGGTCCCCGGCCCGTGGCCAGCGAGCACAGCGCGGCCCAGGCGAGCGGCCGGTGCACCTGCGACATGTCGGCATACTGCCAGCCGGCCTGTCCCGCCACGCGCCGGGGCCCGTCATCCGGGCCGCCGGCGAATGCAGGCCAGGGCGGATGCGATGATGAGACGTGGCGACCCTGAGCGACCTCGGCCGTCGGCTCACCCCGCTGACCGAGCCCGACATCGACTGGCTCCACGCCCTCGTCTCTGACTGGCAGTTGCTCGCCGACCTGTCCTTCGCCGACCTGGTGCTCTGGGCGCCGTTGCGGGACGGCTCGGGCTGGGTGGCGCTGGCCCAGATGCGCCCGACCACCGGGCCGACCACCTTCCTTGATGATTTGGTGGGCACCTGCGCAGGCCTGGGCGACCGGCCGTTCGTCTACGCCGCGTATCACGAGAAGCGGATCTGCCGTGAAGGGGATCCGGAGTGGACCGGCGGGATCCCGGTAAGGCGCGAGTCCATCCCCGTGGTCCGTGAGGGCGCGGTCATCGCGGTGATCGAGCGCAGCACCAACCTGAGCTCGGCGCGGACCCCCAGCCGCCTGGAGCTGACCTACCTGAAGGGGGCCGACGACCTCGCGCAGATGGTGGCGGCGGGCACCTTTCCCTATCCGGGCCAGGACCCGGCCCTGGTCAGGTCGCCCCGGGTCGGTGACGGCCTGCTCCGGCTCGGCCGGTCCGGGCGGGTGGGGTACGCCAGCCCGAACGCCCTGTCCGCCTATCGCAGGCTCGGCCTGACCGCCGACCTGGTGGGCGCCGAACTGGGGCCGCTGACGACCAAGCTCTGCTCGTCCGGCCTGCCCGCCGACGACTCGCTCATGGTGACCGCGAGCGGGCGGTCCCCCCGCGAGACCGAGATCGAGGGCAACGGCTCGGTGGTTCAGCTCAGGTCCCTCCCGTTGGTCGTGAACGACATGCGGACCGGTGCCCTGGTGCTGGTCCGCGACGTCACCGAGCTGCGGCACCGCGAGCGTGAGCTGATGACCAAGGACGCCACGATCCGCGAGATCCACCACCGGGTGAAGAACAACCTGCAGACCGTGGCCGCGCTGCTGCGGCTCCAGGCTCGCCGCACCCGTGCGCCGGAGGCCAGGGACGCGCTGGAGGAGGCGGTCCGCCGGGTCGGATCCATCGCGATCGTCCACGAGACGCTGTCGCACACCCCGGAAGAGCTTGTCGACTTCGACGACATCGCCCAGCGGGTGGCCGCGATGGCCGGCGTGGTCTCGGCACCGGAAACGCGGGTCAGCCCCGTGGTCGCCGGGCGGTTCGGCCTGCTTCCTGGCGCCGTTGCCACGCCGCTCGCCCTGGTGCTGACCGAACTGCTGCAAAACGCCCTCCAGCACGGCCTGGTCAACGGGCCGGGCCCGGCGCCGGCCGGCGCTGTGCTGGTTCAGGCGGCGCGTGACCCCGGGCAGCTCAGGATTGGCGTGGACGACAACGGGGCAGGGCTGCCCGAGGGGTTCAGCCTCGACGCTCATGCCAGCCTGGGGCTGCAGATCGTGCGGACCCTGGTCGAGTCCGAACTCGGCGGCGAGCTCGCCATCAGGCCCCGCCCGGGCGGGGGCACCTCGGTTCAGGTCATCCTGCCCGTGGAGGCCATTGCCGTCCCATCCGGTCAGCGGCAACCGGGGGACCCGGATTCGGCCAGGGATTCGGGCACCAGCGAAAACCCCGCCACGACCGGGAAGGCTGCGGCGGGGTGAAAACAGATTCGAGTCCGGGCCATTACTGAATGGCTGGTCAGAAATTCGCGTGGCCGCGCGGACATGCACCAGCGCTGGATGGCCGGAGCGCGGCGGCTTGGTGCGGCTCAGGCGTGGGCGCGTGCCCGGATCCGGCCGAGCCGCCGCTTGTAAGCGCGCCTTTCGTCTTCGCTCATGCCGCCCCACACGCCCGCGTCCTGCCCGCTCTCCACCGCCCACTGCAGGCAGCTCTCGACGACCGGGCACCGGCGGCACACGCCCTTGGCCTCTTCGATCTGGAACAGCGCTGGGCCTGTGTTGCCGATAGGGAAGAACAGCTCCGGATCCACCTCACGGCAGGCGGCGTGGTGGCGCCAGTCCATGCGGTCCACTCCTCCATGACAGCCGGGCTGACCGCCCGGAATCCGCTGGGCCCCGCTGCGCTTGTGAATGATTTCACGAGCTAGGCTATATGATAAGGACCGCGAGCGGTCCCGGGGACTACATAGTTCAGTTGGATCATGAGCCTCAGCCCCCGCAGTTGGCTCGTGGCCGAGGCCTGCGCCCGGGATCAACCCGATTGCAAGACGGCAACGTGCGGGATGCGCGCGGCCCACTCGAACCAGATCAAGCCTCTCAACCTCGTGGATCAATCGCAAGAGGCTGGGGCCGTGGTTTTGGCTGTTTGCGGTGTCAGATGGGTCACATTTGGGGGGCAACCGTTGCATTCCGAGAGGGCCGCCCGGACGGTTGTGACCTGGCCTGCTCTCCGGACCGGCGGTAGCGCTCCGGACTGCCACGGAAACCATCCGGGGCGTAATCAGACGAGGACCCGCAGGGCGTTCGGAATGGAGCGGAGCATGACATGTTCCCGCTCGCCCACGTATTCCCCGTCCACCTGGAATGCCACCGGCCGGACCGCCCGGAAGCTCAGCGCATCCTGGTCGTGCAGGCTGACGACATGACGCCCGCCCGGGCCGCCGTCGCCGCCCAGCATCTGCCGCAGCGCGTTGAGTGTGCCGAGCGCGCCCAGCTTGCGCATCGCGAACAGGTCCAGGCCGGTGTCGAAGCCCGCCTCCGGGCTGGCGTTGACCGGCCGCTCGCCCAGGTACGTCCAGGGTGAGGCATTGGACACGATGCCAAGGAACAGCCCGTCCATGGCGGGCATGCCGTCCCGCTCCAGGGTGAGCGCGGGCTCGCGCCGGTCGGTGACCGTGGTGAACTGGCGGATCGTCGTCCACACGTATAGCGACGCGGACGCCCCCCGGCCCCGTGCCCGCAGGCCCTCCACCACCCGGACGACCTCGGCGTCGAGGCCGAGGCCCGCGTTGAAGCAGAAATAGCGGCGGTCGGCGAGCCCGAGCCCGATGGTCCTGGTACGGCCCGCGGGCAGCGACCGGAGAATCCGCCCGGTCGCGTCCACCGGGTCGGCGGGCAGCCCCAGGGCACGGGTGAACACGTTGGCGTTCCCGCCCGGCAGGGCGGCGAGCAGCGGTGCCCCGTCGGGCGCCCCGTCCGGGCCGGTGCCGGGCGGGCGGGCCCGGAGTATCCCGTTGACCACCTCGTTCACCGTGCCGTCCCCGCCCAGGGTGAGCACGAGCCCGAAACCTTCGCGGGCGGCTCCCTCCGCAACGTGCGCGGCGTGTCCCCGGTAGCGTGTCTGCACAACATCGAGGTCGAGTTCCGATGCCAGCGCGTGCGTGATGACCTCCCGCCGGACCGGTGTGGTGGAGGTGGCGTACGGGTTGACGATGAGCAGCGCGCGCACGCCCTCAGGCTAGGAGGTAGCAGGAAATGCCACATAGCCCCCCCACCTTGCGCGTGGCTGCGGCGGTACAGGCCGCCGAGTCGGTCCTGATCCTGGTCGCCACCGTGCTGGCGGGCGTGGACACCGCGGCCGGCCAGTCCTACCACGCGAACAGCGGCATCGCGCTGACGGTCATCGGCGTGGCCGCCGTCGCCGCCCTCGGCCTTGTGGCGGCCGGGCTCGCCCGGGCACGCCGCTGGAGCCGCACGCCAGCGCTGCTCACCCAGTTGTTCGCCGGCATCGTGGGCATCTACCTGCTCCAGGGCCACCGGCTGGACTGGGGCCTGGCACTGGTGGTGCTGGCGGTCCTCGGGTTCGCCATGCTGCTTTCTCCGCCCAGCCTGCGGGCGCTCACCAGCGGCCAGCAGGCCCCGCCGGGCCGCGAGCCCCCGCCGGACCGCCCGGCCGGATAGCCCCCGCCGGACCGCCCGGCCGCCTCACTCGTCGGTGGTGAGGCCCTCCCGCAGTTGGGCCAGCGTCCTGGCCAGCAGCCGGGACACGTGCATCTGCGAGATGCCGAGTTCGGTGGCGATCTGGGACTGCGTCATGTTGCCGAAGAACCGGAGCAGCAGGATCCGCTTCTCCCGGGACGGCAACTGCTCAAGCAGTGGCTTGAGCGACTCCCGGTACTCCACGCCCTCCAGCGCCTCGTCCAGCATGCCCAGGGACTCGGCGACCGCGGGCGCGTCGTCATCCCCGGAGTCCGGGGCATCCAGCGAGACGGTCGAATAGGCGTTGGCGGACTCCAGGCCCTCCAGCACCTCTTCCTCGCTCATCTGGAGGTGCGCGGCGATCTCCGCGACGGTCGGTGCGCGGCCCTCCCGCTGGGCCAGGTCGCTGATGGCCTTGGTCAGCGCCAGCTTCAGCTCCTGGAGGCGCCGCGGCACCCGGACCGCCCAGCCCTTGTCCCGGAAGTGGCGCTTGATCTCGCCGACGATCGTGGGCGTGGCGTAGGTGGAGAACTCCACCCCCCGGGCCAGGTCGAACCGGTCGATGGACTTGATCAGGCCGATGGTGGCGACCTGGGTGAGGTCGTCCAGCCATTCGCCCCGGTTGCGGAACCGCCGTGCCAGGTACTCCACCAGCGGCAGGTGCAGTTCGACAAGCTCGGCGCGGATGCGGAGCCGCTGCGAGTCGTCGGCAGGCAGGGCGCACAACTGCTCGAACAGATCCCTGGCCCGGCCGCGGTCAGGCACGGTGTGCTGAAGCTTCGGCGCGGGCGTGACGCGATTCGGCGGCCTGAGCGCCGAAGTCGTCAGGGACGCCGATGTCGATCTCCTCTGCCACCTGTGCGCCGACCTCTCCGGTCAGCCGGGTCTCGGTTTCGCCGGTCACCCGGACCCCGATGACTCGCGGACCTTACGAAGCAGGACCGTGACCTTGTCGCCCGGGCCCACCCAGGCGTCGGCGCTGCCGGCCAGCGCGGAGAGCACCGTCCAGGCGAACGTGTCGCGTGACGGCGGGCGCGGCTGCAGGCTCAGCGTGGACACGGCGATGCTGATCCGGTCCGGTCCCAGCGTGAAATCGCATTCGAGGTTCGCCCCAGGCGCTGCCTGGCCGAGCAGCATCCCGCATGCCTCGTCCACGGCGATGCGCAGGTCCTCGATCTCGTCCAGCGTGAAGTCCAGCCGGGCGGCCAGGCCCGCGGTCGCCGTGCGCAGCACCGACAGGTAGGCGCCCTCGGCAGGCATCTGGATCGTCACCTGGTCCTGGACCTGTTCGCGAGGCGGGAGGTCGCCTTCAGCCAGCACGGCTGTCGGCGGGGCCGCGGCCCCCCGTCCGCTCGTCTCTCCGGTCACTTCTGCCCTCTCCACTGGCGGCGACCGCACTTCGCGAAGTGATGGCCGCCGGCTCTTGTCTGCAACCTACCGCCCACACCGGGTGCTCATGACGTATCGCCTCGCCCAATGCCGATGATGCATGATCCGGCCGTTGCCGCTGGCCAGCGTCTATTCGCATGGCCAGCATCCAAGCAGGAGGCCGCGCGGTTACCGCGCGGCCTCCTGCCGATGCTGCCGGGATGAGGATCAGCCCTGCTTCGTCTCCCAGAAGATCTTGCCGATCTCCTCGATCTTGGCGAGAAGCTCGTCCGCCGTGGCCACGTCGGCGCTGCCCTTGGTGCCGGTCGCGCCCGCGAGCTTGGTGGCCTCGTTGAACAGCGTGTGGAGCTGCGGGTACTTCTCGAAGTGCGGGGGCTTGAAGTAGTCGGTCCAGAGCACCCACAGGTGGTGCTTGACCAACTCGGACCGCTGTTCCTTGATGATCAGTGCGCGGGTCCGGAACGCGGGGTCGTTGTTGTCCTGGTACTTCTGGCAGATGGCCTTGACGGACTCGGCCTCGATGCGTGCCTGCGCCGGGTCGTAGACCCCGCAGGGGAGGTCGCAGTGCGCGTAGGCAGTGGCCTTCGGTTCCAGGAGACGGGCGAGCAGCCTCATCGATCTCCCTCTCTGTCGGATCATGAGATACCGGTGTCCGACACTACCCGGCCCGGTCCGGCCCGAACTTGGAGGGGATGCATGCGCTGGCCACTTTGGCGCGTCGCGGTGGCTGAGCGGTCCATGGAGCCAGCGCTTCAGCCCGGCGACTGGCTTGTTGTCCGCAGAACGATCGCCCCGGGCCGGTCGTTGCGCGTCCGGGCTGGGCCAGGTCGTGGTTGCCCGTCACCCGGGGCGCCCGGACCTGCTGATCGTCAAGCGCGCGGCGAGGCGGGAGCCTGATGGCTGGTGGCTGGAGTCGGACAACCCGGCTGCGGGCGCCGTGGACAGCCGTGCGTTCGGCGCGGTGCCGCCGTCGCTGATCGAGGGCCGGCTGTTGTGGCGCTACCGCCGGGGCCGCCGTGCTGGCCGGTGACACCTGGGGGCCCGTCCCGCGCGGCGGGACGGGCCCCCAGGCAGGGCTCTAGGCCGGACTAGTGGGTTGGCGCGGGTGGCAGGTTATCCTCCGCGCTATGGGCGGCCTGCCGCTCGACCAGGTTCAGCATTTCTTCCCTGGACAGCTTGGTGGCCATCGCCCAGTAGTAGATGACCAGGCAGAACACGGCAACGATGCCCATGTCCAGCCAGAACGGGATCCGGTTGGTGTTGTCCGGCCCGAACTGGCCCTGCCAGGAGATGATGCCCATGCCGATCAGGTAGACCGGCAGCCACTGGGCCGACTTCCAGTCCAGCGGCGGCCGCTCCTTGTCGAAAGCCATCGAGACGCCGATGAGGATGTAGCCGATCACCAGCACGATGCCGAGCTTCCAGATGACCTCGAAGCCGGACCAGTAGATGATCAGGCCGGTGATGACGAACGCGAGCGGCGACATGAAGACCGCGCCCGGCATCCGGTACGGCCGGTCCGCCTCGGGCACCTGCTGGCGGAACGCGCCGAGGGACAGCGGGGCCCCGGCGTACATGAGCACGCTGGCCGAGGTGACCAGGCCGACCAGGGCGCTCCAGCTCGGGAACGGCAGCAGGAACACCAGGCCGAAGATGAACGCGAAGATCAGGCTGACCCACGGCACGCCGTTCCGGTCGACCTTGGCGAAGACCTGCGGGAAGTAGCGGTTCCTGGCCAGGCCGTAGCTGACCCGTGAGGTCGAGGTCTGGTAGATCAGCCCGGTGCCGAACGGGGAGACGAACGCGTCGATCCGCAGGATGACCGCCAGCCAGCCGAGGCCCGCCGCGGCCGAGAGGAACGCGATCGGCCCGGAGATGAGGCCGGTGTTGGTCTGCAGCGCGGCCCAGCCGTGGTTGAGGGTGCTGGGCTGCAGCGCACCGATGAACACGATCTGGAGCATGACGTAGATCACCGTGCAGAGCAGGATCGCGGTGATGATCGCCCGCGGCAGGTTCTTCGCCGGGTTCTTGATCTCACCGGCGAGCTGGTCGGCCTGCTCGAAGCCGAGGTAGGCGAACACGATGCCGGCGCCGGGGATCGCGGCGAACAGGGCCTTGGTGCCCAGCGGCAGGAACCCGCCGTGCGAGTTGAAGTTGCTGGGGTGCATGTGGAACAGCAGGACGATGATGGCAAGGATCGGGATGGCGACCTTCCACCAGGTGATGCCGCTGTTCACCTTGTTGAACAGGCGCATGGCGAGGAAGTTGATCGCGGTGAAGACCGCCATCAGCAGGATGCTCATCACGAAGCCGACGGTGGTGACCTCGCCCGTGGCGTCGTTGAACAGGCCGTGCCAGTAATACGAGCCGTACTGCATCACCGCGAAGACCTCGATCGGCGCCACGGTGACCGCCTGGATCCAGGAGAAGAACCCGAACGATATGCCGGCGACGCTGCCGAACGCGAAGTGCGGGAACCGTGCCGTGCCGCCGGACACCGGATACATCCCGCCCAGTTCGGCGTGCACCAGGGCCAGGATGATGATGCAGACCCCGCCGATGATCCAGGCGAGGATGGCCGACGTCCCGGTGGAGTATGCCCCCTTCCAGGCGCCGAACAGCCAGCCGGAGCCGATGATCGAGGTTACCGACGCCCAGCAGGCGCCGATGAACCCCATCTCCCGCTTGAGGCCAACGTCGGCCGGCCTCGTGCTTGTCGCAACAGCCATGTTCGAACCTTCTTCCCGGGTCCGCTTTCCGGGGCGTTATGCCCGTGCGTGAGTAGGGCTCATGGTAATGATCGTCAAGGACCATGAGAAGCAGGCACATGGCTTCATTTCGATAACGCGGCCAGCCCGGGCAACCCGCCGACCTGCGGGCCGTCGTTTACGGCGCGACCGTTGCGCTGGCCGCCCTCAACTCACGGCGATGGACGGCGGCCCCTGGCCGCTGCCGTGCCCATGGACTCGCAAAGCCCGCACTTTTGCCTTGGGCTTGCAGCCGTCGGAGCAGTAGCGCTTTCCCGCGGAAGCACCGGTCCCGATAAATGCCCGCCCGCAGCCTTCCGCTTCGCAAATCCCGAACCGGTCTGTGCCGGACGCGGTCACCAGCCCGGTCAGCCCAGCAATGGCGCCCGCCGCATGCCGGTCGGCCGCCGACCCGCTCTCTACCAGGTGAATGTGCCACTGCTGGCTGTCGTGGCTGATGAGTTCCTGGTGTATCGGGTGCCGGGTGAGCAGCGCGTTGAGCCGTTCGGCGACCTGAGCCGCATCGCCACCGTCCGCTGCAGCGAAGATCAGCTGCAGTTCCTCGCGGAGCAGCCTCAGCGCCTCGAGGTCGGACACGGTCGCCCGGCCGGCCAGGTGCGGCCGGTCCGCCACGAGGGCCCGGTAGGACTCCACCGTCGCCAGCCCGTCGCCGCAACCTTGATTGGCGCTGTTCACCAATCGCACGGCCAGGTCCGCGTAAGAGTTGAGATCCACTCCGGTCCTTTGGCTGCTGATCACACGCAGGGGGAGGCTGGCAAGGAGAAGGGCATGAAAATACTGCGGAGCACACTCCGGAGTTGAGTATGACACAGTCCGCTCGGGGTGGCCCATGGTTCGGCGGGAAGCCGCGACCGTTATCGTTTCGGGCATGTTTGCCGTCACCGCTGCCCAGGCCAGCCCCGAGGATCCGCTGGCCGCCCTGCACCTCGGCGATCATCCGGACCCGTCTCCGCCGGACGGATGGGTGACCGTCACCGTCAAGGCCGCGTCGCTGAACCACCATGACGTGTGGACCCTGCGCGGGGTCGGCATCTCCCCCGACCGGCTGCCGATCGTCCTCGGCTGCGACGCGGCCGGGGTCGACGAGGACGGCAACGAGGTCATCGTGCACGCGGTGGTCGGGGAGGGCGCCGGCCATGGCGGCGACGAGACCCTCGACCCGAGCAGGTCCCTGTTGTCGGAGCGCTACGACGGCACGTTCGCCGAGAAGGTCGCCGTGCCCCGGGGCAACCTGGTGCCCAAGCGGCCGGCCTCTCCTTCGAGGATGCCGCCTGCCTGCCCACGGCCTACCTGACCGCCTACCGGATGTTGTTCGCCAAGTCCGGCCTGGAGCCGGGTGCCACGGTGCTGGTGCAGGGGGCAGGCGGCGGCGTGGCCACGGCCTTGATCCTGCTGGGCCGGGCCGGCGGATACCGGGTGTGGGTGACCAGCCGGAGCGAGGAGAAGCGCGCCCGGGCCCTGGAACTTGGCGCCGACCAGGTGTTCGCCTCCGGCAGCAGGCTGCCGGAGCGGGTCGATGCCGTCATGGAGACCGTCGGGCAGGCGACGTGGGCGCACTCGCTGCGGGCCCTGCGTCCTGGCGGCAGGATCGTCATCGCCGGGGCCACCAGCGGTGCCGCGCCGCCCGCCGAGCTGAACCGGATCTTCTTCCTCCAGTTGTCGGTGGTCGGGTCCACCATGGGCAGCCGTGATCAGCTGGCCCGGCTGGCGACATACCTTGAGCAGACCGGGGTCCGGCCGCTGATCGATCGCACCCTGCCGCTGACCGATGCCCGCGCCGGGTTCGCCGCAATGATCTCCGGCGACCTCTTCGGCAAGGTCGTCTTCACCCGCTGACCAGCCCACCGCAAGCCAGCCCGGGCCCCCGCCGCCCGCCCTCAGCGGTATCCCCATGATCATGTCTGGTTCCGCGCCTGCTGCTGTCGTGATCATGAGATTGGTGGTGCTGGAGGCACACTGAAGTCATGATCACCACGACGTCACAGGGCTGTGGGCGGCCGTAGGCGCGGGCGGCGGGCGGGCATGGGCGCGGGGTCAGCCCGATCAGACCCATTAGTCGGCCGGCGGGGCGCTGTCTTCCGGATCGCCGGGCGGGGTCTTGCCCTTGAACACCTCGGCCTTGATCCGGTCGATCGTCTCATCCAGGATTCCCCGCAGGTCGCGTAGTGCGTCCTCGCTGACCGCCTGGGCATGCCAGGCCGCGGAGCGCAGTTCCCGGCTGAACTGCTTGGCCAGCCGTTCCAGGTCACGGTAGGCCTCCGGGTCGGCCCAGTCGTGCTGCCCGGCCGCGCCTGGCCAGCCGCCCCAGCCGGTCCAGCCGGCCCACTCGCCCCACTCTCGCTCGCCCCGGCGGCGGCCGGACCGGTCGTGGGCTTCCTCGTGCCAGTCCCTGCCCGGGCGGTCCCGGTCGTGCGGGGCGCCGGAGCCGGCGGGCTCCTCCTCGCGCGGCGCGTCCTCCGTGGCCGGCTGCTCCGCTTCCGCGCCGCGTTGCGCCTCTTCCACGGCGCGTTGCACCTCTTCTTTGGCGCGTTGCGCGTCTTCCGCGGCCTGCTCCGCCTCCGCCCTGGCCCACGCGGCGGAGTCCATGGCCCGATCCGCATCCTGCGGCGCCCGCTCCGCGTCCTTCTTGGCCCGCGCTGCCTGCTCTTTGGCCGTGACTTCCCACGCCTTGGCTGTGGCTTCCCGCGTCTTGGCTGTGGCTTCCCGCGCCCGCGTCGCCTCGGCCCGGGCCCGCGCCTCGTCGGTCCTGGCGTGCCGGTCATCCCCGCCGGGGTCGGCGCCGCCCGGCGCCTGGTGCGCCTTGGCGTGGAACTCCCGCGTCGCCCAGGACAGTTCCTCGCGCAGCGTCCGCACCGTGTCCCTGACGTCCTCGGTGACCTCGCGGGCGATGTCGCGGACGGAGGCCGTGATCTCTTCTTCAAGCTCGGCGAGGTCGTCGAGGCGGGTCCGCAGTTCCTCACGGCCCTTGTCGGTGATGCGGTAGACCTTCCTGCCGTCGGCCTCGTCGTGGGTTACCAGGCCTTCTTCCTCCAGCCTGGCCAGTCGCGGGTAGATCGTCCCTGGCGAGGGCGCGTAGATGCCCATGAAGCGATCTTGAAGGAGCCTGATGACCTCATAGCCGTGCCGCGGTGCCTCGTCCAGCAACTTGAGCAGGTAGAGGCGCAGCCTGCCGTGGCGGAACACTGGGCTCATGGCCGTCCCCTCTCCGCGCCGTCGGCGGTGCGGTCACGCGGTTAGCTGCGCGATCTCACGCCCGGTCAGAGCGCTCGGACCAGAGCGCTCGGTCCGAAGTGCTTTTGCGTTCAAGGAACGCTGTCGCTAACACGATATATCTCGTGTCAGGAAAGTCAAGATGCATCGCGAGTGAGCGGGTGACGGAGCGCGCACTCCTGGTGTGCCTACTATGCCCCGCCTGGGGCGGCCGCGGGTCAGTCTTCGTCGTCGAGCCGGGCGAGCCAGGTCGCGAGCCGGTCGACGGCGACCTCGAACTCGGGCGCGGTATCGACGAACTCCCTCAGCCGCTCGGCGAGCCAGCCCACGCTGATCTCCTCGCTGCCCCGCCGCTCGGCAAGCTCCTCGATGCCCCGGTCGGTGAAGTACATGCGCTAGCCGCGGCCCAGCACGCGCTCGATAACCGCTTTGTGGTCGGCGGCGTGCGCGATTGACGAACCCAGCGCCGGCGCCGAACTGGCCGGTGGCGCGACCAGCCGTATCTTCCGCTCCAGCAGGTCGGGCAGCCACAGCGCCATGGTCGGCCAGGCACCCATGTTGGTCGGCTCCTCCTGCACCCAGGCGATCTCGGCCTCGGCGGGATAGCGGTCGAGTTCGGTGAGTATTTCCCCGAGGGGCAGCGGGTAGAGCCGCTCCACCCGGATCAGCGCGATGTCATCGCGGCCCTCGGCGTCCCGCTTGCTGGCGAGGTCGTAGTAGATCTTGCCGGCGCACAGCGCCACGGTGCGCACGCCCGCCGGGTCGGCCGGCCGGGGGTCGCGGATCACCGGCAGGAACGATCCCCGGGTGAACTCGGCCGCGGTGGACGTGGCCGACTTCAGCCGGAGCATCGACTTGGGGGTGAAGACGATCAGCGGCTTGCGGCGGCCGGACAGCGCCTGCCAGCGGAGCAGGTGGAAGTAGTTGGCCGGCGTGGTCGGCATGGCCACCGTCATGTTGTCCTGCGCGCACAGGGTCAGGAACCGCTCCACCCGGGCCGAGGAGTGGTCCGGGCCTTGGCCCTCGTACCCGTGTGGCAGCAGCAGCACCACGCTGGAGCGCTGGCCCCACTTCTGCTCGCCGGAGGTGATGAACTCGTCAATGATCGTCTGTGCACCGTCAACGAAGTCACCGAACTGCGCCTCCCAGCAGACCAGGGCCCCTGGGCGGGCCACCGAGTACCCGTATTCGAAGCCCACCGCCGCGAACTCCGACAGCAGCGAGTCGTAGGCGTGGAACTTCGCGCTGGCCGAGTTGAACCGGCGAAGCGGGGTGTACTCCTCCGCGGTGTGCCGGTCCACAAGGACGGCGTGCCGCTGGCCGAACGTGCCGCGGCGGGTGTCCTGGCCGACAAGCCGCACCGTGTGGCCGTCCATCAGCACCGTGCCGAAGGCCAGCAGTTCACCGGTGGCCCAGTCGATCGCATCGTCGGCCACCATCGCGGCGCGGCGCTGCAACAGCGGCAGCAGCCGCGGATGGATGGTGAACCCCTCGGGGAGGCTGAGCTGGCTGTCGATGATCTGCTTGATCGCCTCGTCCGTGGTCGACGTGGGCACGGCAGCGTGGTCGATCGCCTCCGGCTGGGCGGGGGCTGGCCGGATGACCGCGCCCTGAACGGCGAGCTGGTTGGCTGCTTCCCTGGTCTCGGTGAAGGCGCGCTCCAGTTGCTGCTGGTAGTGACGCAGCGCCTGCTCGGCCTCTTCCATGGTGATGTCGCCGCGGCCGATGAGGGCCTCGGTGTAGAGCTTGCGCGTGGACCGCTTGGCGTCGATGAGGTCATACATCAGCGGCTGGGTGAAGGACGGGTTGTCGGCCTCGTTGTGGCCGCGGCGCCGGTAGCAGATCATGTCGATGACGACGTCCTTGCCGAACGCCTGGCGGTAGGCGAAGGCCAGCCTGCCCACCCGGACGACCGCCTCGGGGTCGTCGCCGTTGACGTGGAAGATCGGCGCCTGAATCATCCGCGCGACGTCCGTGCTGTACACGCTGGACCGCGAATACTGCGGCGGGGTGGTGAACCCGACCTGGTTGTTGACCACGATGTGCACGGTCCCGCCGGTGCGGTACCCGCGGAGCTGGGACAGGTTCAAGGTCTCGGCCACGACGCCCTGGCCCGCGAACGCAGCGTCACCGTGGACAAGCAGCGCGAGCACCGTGAACCCGGGCTCGCCCATGTCGAGCACGTCCTGCTTGGCCCGGACGACTCCCTCGGCGACCGGGTCGACCGCTTCCAGGTGACTGGGGTTGGCGACCAGCGAGGTGGCGATGGACGAGCCGTCGGTGGCGTTGAACACGCCATCGGCACCGAGGTGGTACTTGACGTCGCCGGACCCGTGGGTCGTCCGCGGGTCCAGGTTGCCCTCGAACTCGCCGAAGATCTGCGCGTAGGACTTGCCCACGATGTTCGCGAGCACGTTCAGCCTGCCGCGATGCGCCATCCCGATCACGGCCTCATCCAGCGAGGCGCGGGCGGCCTCGGTGAGTACCTCGTCGAGCAGCGGGATCAGGGACTCGGCGCCCTCAAGCGAGAACCGGCGCTGGCCGACGAACTTGGTCTGCAGGAACATCTCGAAGGCCTCGGCCACGTTCAGCCGGGACAGGATGTGCTGCTGCTCGTCGTGGCTGGGCCGGCCGTGCGGGCGCTCGATCCGGTCCTGCAGCCAGGCGCGCTCCTCCGGGTTCTGGATGTGCATGTACTCCACGCCGACCGTCCGGCAGTAGGAGTCGCGCAGCACGCCGAGGATCTCGCGCAGCTTCATCAGCGGCTTGCCCCCGAAGCCCCCAGTGGGGAACTCCCGTTCCAGGTCCCACAGGGTCAGGCCGTGCTCGTTGATGTCCAGGTCGGGGTGCTTGCGCTGCTTGTACTCCAGCGGGTCGGTGTCCGCCATGAGGTGGCCGCGGACCCGGTAGGCGTGGATGAGTTCGAGCACCCGGGCCGGCTTGGTCACGTCCTGCTCGTGCAGGGCGGCGATGTCGCGCACCCAGCGCACCGGCTCGTAGGGGATGTGCAGCGCCTTGAAGACGACGTCGTAGAAGCCGTCCTCGCCGAGCAGAAGTTGCTGCATCCGGCGCAGGAACTCGCCGGACTGGGCGCCCTGAATGATCCGGTGATCGTAGGTGGAGGTCAGCGTCACGGTTTTGCTGACCGCCAGGCGGGCCAGGGTCTCCTGGGACGCGCCGAGGTACTCGGCCGGGTACTCCATCGCCCCCACGCCGACGATGCAGCCCTGCCCGGCCATCAGCCTGGGCACGGAATGCTCGGTGCCGATGGTCCCCGGGTTGGTCAGCGTGATCGTGGTGCCCGCGTAGTCGTCAATGGTCAGCTTGCCGGTCCTGGCCCGGCGGACGATGTCCTCGTAAGCCATCCAGAACTGGCGGAAGTCCATGTCCTCCGCCGCCTTGATGCTGGGCACGAGCAACTGCCGGGACCCGTCGCGTCCCGCCACGTCGATGGCCAGGCCCAGGTTGACGTGTTCCGGCGTGACCACGCCCGGCTTTCCTTCGACCGTGGTGAAGGAACGGTTCATCTCCGGCATCGTGCGCAGCGCCTGCACCACGGCGAAGCCGATGAGGTGGGTGAACGAGACCTTCCCGCCCCGGCCGCGGGCCAGGTGGTTGTTGATCACGATCCGGTTGTCGGCCAGCAGCTTGGCCGGGATGGCTCGGACGCTGGTCGCCGTGGGCACGGCGAGGCTGGCCGCCATGTTGTCGGCCGTGCGCGCGGCGGCGCCGCGCAGCCTCGCCACGGTGCTGTCGTGCGCCGGAGCCGCGCTGACCGGCTCCGCGGCCGGCTTGCCGTCCGGCGCGGGCTGGGGCGGGCGGGCAGGCGCGGCGGCGGTATCTGCCCGCGCGGCCGGCGGCGCAGGTGCGCGGGCCGGGGCCTGTGCCGGTGCGGCGTTCCCCGGTGCGGCGTTCCCCGGTGCGGCGTTCCCTGGTGCAGCGCTCGCCGGTGCCGCTGGCATCGTCGTGGCCGGTGCCGGTGCGGCTGGTGCAGGCGCTGGCCCAGCGGCCCGCGGCGAGGCGGCCGACTGCGGCGGGCTCCCCGGGGGAGGCCGGTAGTCAGCGAAGAAATTCCACCACTCCATGGCCACCGACGAGGGATCGGCCAGGTAGCGCTGGTACAACTCATCGACGAGCCATTCGTTCGGCCCGAAATCCGTGCCGGTGTTGCCGGCCTGAGATTCCGGACCTGAATGCTCGGTCGTGTGCTCGGTAAGATCCGCGGACGCCCGCGGCGACTCCGAAGGCACGGCGGACATCGCCCTCTTCCGACGTGTGACTGGTGGTGTAGCGGCCCCCATCAGGGCGTGTCCTAGGCTACCGGGCGCAGCGGCGTCTCCGGCCCGGGTGAGATCCACTTCACGCCGACCCTGGCCGGAACCGGTGGCCTACGGTCCTCAGGCGGCCCGGGAACTGGTATCGGCGGCCGGGCGGGCGGGGGGAAGTTCTGCAGCCGGGGCGAACAAACCCATACCCAGGGGGCCGCTTTCCTCCCCTGCACCAGTTGGGGCACTCCTGACAAGGCATGTTCCGTGCTTACATGGATTCACGGAGGTGCCGCCAAGTGCGCGAGTTCGGTGAACTTGAGATGGCCATCATGGACGTGATGTGGGCCGCCGAGAGCCCGTGCGTGGTGCGCGAGGTCCGGGAGCGGCTGCGGTACGACCGCCCGGTCGCGTACACGACCGTCATGACGGTGATGGACATCCTTTATCGCAAGGGCGTGCTGCAGCGTGTCAAGCACGGCCGCGCCTGGCGGTACTGGCCCGTCGAGCAGCGTGAAGAGCATGACGCCCGGGTGATGACTGAGATCCTCCGCTCAGGTGGCGACGAGGAATTAACGATGCGCCGGTTCCTGGAGCGTGTCAGCGACGACGAGATGGAACGGCTTCGCACCGCCGTACTCAACGCCGGCCGGGGCACATCATCCTGAGCCGGAACAGTTCGGCACCTGCGCACCCTGCCGGATCGCCTCAGCTATAGCCCGCTCCACCGCTAGCATCACGGGCGTGACCGACTCCCCCTTGACCGCCCGTTCACGGAGTTCACGCCAAAGCCAGCCAGCGGGGCGGTCGTGAGCGCGGACAGCGGGCCGGGCGGGGGAGGCACCGCCTTGTTTGTTTCGCTTGCACGTGTGTCGCGCGGTGTGGCCTTCGCGCCCGCCGTGCGCGGTTATCCAGGCGGGATCGCCGGGTTGGCTGGCGACCCGGACGAATACGCGGCGGACCTGTCGTTCGGCGACGACGATTCCTGGGAGCCCGCCGCGGCGGCCGAGCTGGACGACACTGCGGAGGCCGAGCCGGGGGACACGCTGGCGCAGGCCACGGCCGGAGCAGGCGCACCGGCTCCGGGCCAGCAGGCGCCCGGGCAGCCCGCTCCGGGCCGCAGGTGCCAGGCCCGCAGGTGCCGGGCCAGCAACTGCCGGGCGAACCGGGATCGCGCCCGTCGGCGCAGCCGGTGCCCGCCCCGCCGGTTTCTGTGTGGCAGCAGTCGGCCGCGGCATGGCAGGACGCGGGCATCGACTGGATGCGGCCCGCGGCGGCGGCAGCGCGTCCCGCTGGCGGAATCGCCGACGACGACCCGCGCACGGAACCGATCCCTGTCCTCACCGCGGACGGGTCTCCCCGCTTGGGCGGGACCGGGGATCCCGCTGGGCGCCCGCAGGCGGAGCGCCCGCCGGCCAGCACCGGAACCGCGGCCGCGGCTGAGGCGAACGGGGCCGAAGCAGGTGCGGCTGAGACAGGTGCGTCGCCGGCCGCGGCGAGGGCAGGTACGCCGGGCGAGGTCACCGGATCTGGCCAGGATGGGCGGACCGCGGCTGACGCCGGTGCCGATCGGACTGCGAGCCCGGGGCCAATGGCAGGTGCCGGCACCGGCGGAGCTGGCGCCGGTGGAAACGCCGCCGCGGGCGCGACCGGACACGACGCACGAACCACTGGCGAGGCCCGGCCAGCGCAGGGCGGCGAGAGCCGCGGCACCGGCACCGGAATCGCGGCCGGCGCCGCCCGGGGCGGGACCACGGAGGCCGAGCCGGGCAAGAAGGCCAGTCCTTGGCAGCGCAAGGAGGCCGCTCCCCGCCAAGGCAACAAGGGGCAGGACGACAAGGCCGCTCCCGGACGGGGCAAGACCGCCAGGATGCGGCCGGGCAGGCGGGTCACGATCGTGGCCGTCGTCGCGCTCGTCCTCGTTGCCGGGACGCTGGCCGTCGTCGGCATCGCCCGTTCCGGCGGCGGGCCGTCCAAGCCGGAGTTCACGCTGGTCACCCCGTATCCGCCCGCCGTGGCGGCGGACACGGAACTGGCCGGCCGGACGGCCGGGGCCACCTCGCTGCTTGCGTCGCTGACCGGGATAGCCGCGGCGGGCAAGACCGTCGTCGCCATCGGCGCGGAGCCCAGCCAGCCGGCCCCGGTGCCACTGATCCTGTTCTCCGCTGACGGTGGCCACACCTGGACCCGCGCGGCCCTGGCGGGCCCAGGCGCGGGGACCGGTGCGGAGACCGGCGCAGGAACCGGGGCCAGCCCCGGGATCGGCCAAGGCGCCGCCGAACCGGCTGGCCCGGGCCTCGCCACGGGTCCCGGAGCGGCCGGCTCGGGCAACGCGGTCGGCCCTGGCGCGGCCGGTGGCCTGGGCACCGCCCCGGTGCTGATCGCCCACGGAGGCAGCACCTGGCTGGCACTCGGCCAGTACGCCGCCTGGACCTCGCCCGACGGCAGGACCTGGCACCCGGCACCGGGCCTGCCCCCGGTGGCCGGGGACACGGTGCTCGGCCTGGCCGGCACCGGCACCGGGTTCGTGGCCGTCGGCGAGCACACCGGCGCCCAGCCGGGCCCCGTGGTGTGGACCTCATCGGCCGGGCGGCCCTGGCAGCGCTGGACCGGGCCGGCGCGCGGGCTCACCGCCCCCAGCGGGCACGTGACGGCCCTGCGCTGGGCCGCCGCCGAGAG
>CAVXMG010000025.1:0-473857 GCA_963762735.1 uncultured Actinomycetes bacterium
CGAGCAGCCCTGATCCCCGCCAGCCCGCCGCTCATGATCCTGAAGACTTCTCAGTCGTATTCACTGAAAAGTCTTCACGATCACGGAGATACCGGCGGTGGGGGCCGGGCGGCCGGGATCAGGACGCGAGGGCGTCGCGCAGGTGCGCCACGACGTCGCCGACGGCGACCTTGACCGTCTCACCGGTGGCGCGCGTGTAGACCTCGACGGTGCTGTCGGCAAGGCCGCGCTTGCCCACGGTCACCCGGAACGGGATCCCGGTGAGCTCCGCGTCGCGGAACTTCACCCCGGCCCGTTCGGCCCGGTCGTCGATGATGACCTCGATGCCCGCCGCGATGAGCTGCTCGTAGACCGACTCCCCGGCCTTCGCCGTTTCGGGGTCCTCGGACTGGGCCACCGTCACGACGACGGCGAACGGCGCGACGGCGACCGGCCAGACGATGCCGCGCTCGTCGTGGTGGCACTCGACGACGGCGGCCATGCCCCGCTCCACGCCGATGCCGTAGCAGCCCATGATGGGGTGCACCCGCTCGCCCGAGGCGTCAAGCACGGTGACGCCGAATGCCTTGGTGAACTTGTAGCCCAGCTTGAAGATGTGCCCGACCTCGATGGCCGCCACGAGTTCCAGCGGCTCGCCGCACCGGATGCAGGGCTCCCCGGCGGTCACCTCCCGCAGGTCGGCCCAGGACCCGACGGCGATGTCCCGGCCGACGTCCACCCCGCGCAGATGGAAGTCGTCGGTGTTGGCCCCGGTGACCATGTCCCGGCGGCCGCGCAGCGCCTCGTCGGCGACCACCGGCAGGTTCGTCACCCCGACCGCGCCGAGGCTGCCCGGCAGCGCGCCGAGAGCCTCCTTGATCTCCTCGGGGTGCGCCGGGCGGATCTCCGCCGCGCCGGTGGCGTCGGCCAGCTTCTGCTCGTTGAGCGCATGGTCACCGCGCATCAGCGCCAGCGTCAGCTTGCCGTCCAGCACGTAGACCAGGGTCTTGATCTGCCGGTCCGCCGGCGCGTCATAGCCGGTCGCCAGGTCCTCGATGGTGCGCACGCCGGGAGTGGCGAACCGCTCGGGCACCGGCAGTCCCGGGCCATCGGTCACCTCGGCCAGCAGGGACGTGGCCTTCTCCACGTTCGCCGCGTAGTTGCAGGCCGGGCAGTGCGCGACCAGGTCCTCGCCGACCTCGGAGGGGCACATGAACTCGATCGAGTCCTTGCCGCCCATGGCGCCGCTCGAGGCATCCACGGGGATCACCGGGATGGAAAGCCGCGCGAAGATGTCCACGTAGGCGCCGCGGTGCCGGTCGAAGGACACATCGAGCCCGGCCGGCTCCAGGTCGAAGCTGTAGGAGTCCTTCATGGTGAACTCGCGTACCCGCAGCAGGCCCGCCCGGGGACGCGCCTCGTCCCGGAACTTGGTCTGGAACTGGTACCAGGCCTGCGGCAGCTGCTTGTGCGAGTTCAGTTCCTGGGCGAGAAGGGTGAAGATCTCCTCGTTCGTCACCGCCAGCACGTTCTCGGCGCCCTTGTGATCGGTGAGCGTGAACATGACGTCCGCCATCGTCTCGGTGCGGCCGCTGCGCTCCCAGATCTCCTTCGGGTGCATCGTGGGCGCCAGCAGTTCCTGTGCGCCGATCCGGTTCATCTCCTGCCGGATGATGTCGATCACCTTGGCCCGCACCCGGACCGCGAGCGGGAGCAACGAGTAGTGGCCCGCCTGGAGCTGCCGGATGTACCCCGCGCGGACCAGCAACCGGTGGCTCGGCGTCCCGGCGTCCGCCGGGTCCTCCCGCAGGGTCGGGATGTGCATCTGTGACCAGCGCATGGTGCGGGCTTCCTCGTCGTGGATTTCCTGGAATTCCCCGCCGCACGCACGGGGCGGGGGGCGGAAACCGAGCTTAGTGGCCCTGCGGCGGAGCCTCGACCGGGTTTCCCGGTTCGAGCGGCGGCGCGCCGATCGGGAGGCAGGTCAGGCACTCCGGCTGGGCCACCGGATGGTCCGGCTCGGCGCGCAGCACGTCGTTGTCGATCGTCAGCGCGGACAGCACGGCGCCCACGGCGAGCAGGCCCGCGCAGATGACCATGGCCATCCGGAACGCGGGGCTCATCAGGGCCGGCACCCGGTAGGCCTCGCCGGTCAGGCCCACGGCCAGCGGGAGCCCGGCCACGGCAATCAGGCCCGCGGCCCGGGCCACCGCGTTGTTGACGCCGCTGGCCGTTCCGGCATGGCGCACGTCGGCGCTGGCCAGCACGGTGGCCGTCAGCGGGGCAACGGTCGCGGACAGGCCGAGCCCGAACAACACGACGGTGGGGAACACATCAGTCAGGTAATCAGCGTTACGTCCAATTCTGACCGCCAGCAGCAGGCCCGCAGCGCACAGCAGACAGCCACCGGTCATGAGCCAGCGCGGGCCGATGCGCTGCGCCAGCGCGCCCGCCCGGGACGACAGCACCAGCATCAGCAGGGTCAGCGGCAGCAGCGAGACGCCCGCGGCAAGCGGCGAGTAGCCGGAGACCACCTGGAGCTGGAGCACCAGCAGGAAGATGGTGCCGCCGAGCGCGCCGTAGATCACGAACGTCACCACGTTGACCGCGGTGAACTGGCGGGAGGCGAACACGTCAAGCGGGAGCATGGGCGGCACGCCGTGCCCGGCCCGGCCGCGACGGCGTTCCAGCAGCACGAAGCCGATGCCAGCGAGGATGCCGACGCCGCCGGTCAGCGCCGCCCGGGCCAGGCCGTGCACGGGTGCCTCGATGAGCGCGTCGGTGATCCCGGCCAGCGCGAGCGCGGCGAGGAACGCACCGGCCCAGTCGAACCGGCCATGGCTGGTGGGGTCCCTGGTCTCCGGCACATGGCGCACCGCGACGGCCACCACCACGGCGGCCAGCGGCAGGTTGAGCAGGAAGATCCACCGCCAGCCGACCGAGCCGATGAGCCAGCCGCCGAGGAACGGCCCGACCGCGCCGGCCACGCCGCCCAGGCCGGACCAGGCGCCGATGGCCCTGGGCCGGTCCTCGGGCGCGAACGACGCCTGGATGATCGCCAGCGAGCCGGGGGTGAGCAGCGCGCCGCCCATGCCCTGCAGCGCCCGCGCGCCGATGAGCACGCCGATGCTGGGGGCGAGGCCGCACAGCGCCGAGGCCAGGGCGAACCAGATCACCCCGATCACGAAGATCCGGCGGCGGCCGTGCCGGTCGCCGAGCGCGCCGCCGAGCAGGATCAGCCCGGCCAGGGTGAGCGTGTAGGCGGTGACCGTCCACTGCAGGCCCTCAAGGGAGGTGTGCAGGCTCTTGCCGATGGTGGGCAGGGCGACGTTGACCACGGTGCCGTCGAGCATCGCCATGCTCGACCCGAGCACGGTGGCGGCGAGCACCCACCGCCCCTTCGTACTGGTCAGGCGGATGGCACCCGGCGCTGGGGATACCGCTGCGACCACATCGCCGATCCTCTCACCGCGCCGCGCGGATTGCCCAGCCCGCGCGCCGGGCGGCACCCCGGCTGACGCAGTGGGCCCTGGCGCCCCGGCAGGTCACGGCACGGGCTTGCCGCCCCGCCACTTCGACGAGCCAGGCCCGTAGGCGAGCACGATCCAGACCGGGCCGCGGGCGAACGTCATCGGCTTGCCCGAGTCCGTGGTGAACGTGGTGCCGCCGTTTGCGGCAGGCCGGGACCACCGCGCCTGGAAGGCCTGGCCGTTGCGCAGCACCGTTGCGGTGCCCGAGCCGACGGTTTCCGCGTCCGGCGGCATCATCGGGCCCTGTTCGAGGAACCGGGACAGGCCCACGACCACGCGCTGGACGACGACCGTGGGCGCGGACAACTGCCCGGCGCCGGTGCTGATGGCCGGGGAGCCGTCCATCCAGATCAGCCAGCGGCCCTTGGCGGGTGACCAGCGGAACCGGAACGACGCGGCCGGGTAGGACACCGACTCCGTCCTGCGGGGGTGACCGCCTGCCGGCGGCGGGCCGAACCGGAACCCGATGTTGCGGGCCACGCTGGCGTGCGGGGCCTGTTTCAGCAGCGTCCGGGTGTCGGCGTAGAGGTTGTACGGCTCGACCCGGTCGACGGTACGGAAGTAGCCGCTGGCGGTCGCCGCGTACAGGTCCACGATCCTGGAGTGCTCGACCACGGGCACGAGCTGTGGCTGCGCCCCGGACCAGGCGAAGGCCGGGCGGCCGAACTGGCGCAGCAGTTGCAGGTCGTCCTGCCGGGCGCTGCGCACCGGGCCGATCACCGGCGGGTGGTGCGAGGAGAAGACCGCCATGATCCGGCTCAGCCCGCCCTCGACCGGGATCAGGTACACGATGTCGGCCCTGGCCAGCCCGGTGGCCGGCCGCTCGGGGACGGTGTTCCCGATCTTCACGATGAGCACCCGCTTGAGCCGGTGCACGGGCTCGCCGGTGAACGGCGACAGCAGCGGGCCCGGGGGCGGCGGCGGCTTGTCGAATGCGCCGGGGCCGGTTTCGGCGCCGACGCGAGCTTGCCGGCCGTGTCGTGGCGCATGGCATAGGCGATGCCCCCCGCCGCCAGTGCCACCACGACGGCCGCTCCCAGTGCGGTGAGCGCAACGCGCCGCCGATCCCAGACCATCTGTGCACCCCTCAGGGACTTATTCCCCGACGGCCCCATTTCATGATCGCGAGGGTGGCCAGGGACGGTAAGAGCTCAGCAGGTGCTGGGCACCGCTGGCCCCGGCGCGACGCCCAGCCTGGACCGGACCTCATCGGCGCCGAGGTCTTGCAGCTCTTCCAGTATCGCCAGGGCCCGGCGCCACACGGCCTTGGCCATCGCCTTGTTCCCGATCGCGCTGTAGATGTCCCCGAGGCGGGCCAGCACCCCGCCCTGCTCGGACCGGTCCCTGACCTCCCGCAGCAGCTTCAGCGCGCGGCGGTAGCAGGCGATGGCCTCGGCGTCGTCGCCGACCAGGTGCATGGCGTAGCCGAGATGATCCCAGGCATGAGCCTCGCCGACCAGGTTGCCGACCTCGCGGTGCAGGTCGAGCGCCCGCCGGCAGTGCGTGACGGCCGCCTGGCCGGAACCGAGCATCGCCAGGTGCCAGCCCAGGTTCTCCAGCGCGTGCGCCTCGCCCGCCCGGTACCCGAGGTCCTGGTAGAGGCCGAGCGCCCGCTCCGCTTGCAGCCGCGCCTTGTCGTGGCGGCCCTGCCGGTCGAAAAGCACCCCGACGGTGAGGTCGTTGCGCGCCTGCCAGGCGGTCGCACCGGCCTCGCGGAACAGCGAGCTGGCCCGGAGCAGGTGCGAGCGCGCGGTGCCGTAGCAGCCCACCCGCAGGTTCGCCACGCCGATGCTGGCGTGGGCGTGTGCCTGGCCCAGCCCGTCGCCTGCCTGCTCGGCGGCGGCCAGCGCGGCCCGCCCGAGGGCCGCGAGGTCGTGCCAGTGGCCCTCCCGGTTGAGGTAGTCGGTCAGCAGGGCGGGCAGCTGCCAGGCGCACGCGTCGTCGCAGGCGGCCGCGGCGGCGTCGGCGACCGCGAGCAGCACCTGGTGCTCCGCGCTGAACCAGCCAAGCGCCTCGGCGTAGCTGGTGAACTTCTCCGGCACCGTGCCCGGCTGCGCGGCGCCCAGGATGACCGCGGGCCGGGCCGGGCAGAGCCGGCGCCCGGCGGCCGCGGCGGTATGCAGGTAGTGGTCGCCCAGCCGGCGCCTGGCGAGGTCGCGCCCGACCTCATCCTCGCCCTCGGCGGCCAGTTCGGCGGCGTAGGCGCGGAGCAGGTCATGGCCGGTGAACCGGCCCGGCACGTGCTCGGTCAGCAGGTGCGCTCCGGCCAGCTCGGCCACTGCCCGGCGCGCCTGCGAGCGGCCGGTGGCGCCCAGGCTCGCCGCCGCGGCAACGGTGATGTCCGGGCCGGGATGCAGGCCGAGGAGCCGGAACATCCGTGCCGCCGGCTGGCTGAGCTGCCGGTAGGACCAGGAGAACACCTCGCGCACGCTGCTGGTGGTGTCCGCGGTCTCCAGCGCGTCCAGGCGCGCGTCCCCGCCGCCCAGCTCCGCGGACAGGGCGGCCAGCCGGAAACCTGGACGGGCGGCGGCACGGGCGGCGACGATCGCCAGGCCGAGCGGCAGGCCCGCGCACAGCCTGGCGAGGTCCGCGACGGCCTCGGGCTCCGCCTGGGCCCTGGCGGCACCGAGCCGGCGGACGATCAGCTCGCGGGATTCCGCCTCGGACATCACGTCCAGGGTGAGGATCCGCGCGCCGACCGTGGCGACCAGGCCGTCGAGCCGGGCCCGGCTGGTGATCAGCACGGCGCACCGGCCGCTGCCGGGCAGCAGCGGCCGGACCTGGTCGGCGTCCCTGGCGTTGTCCAGCACGACAAGCACCCGCTTGCCGGCCAGCACGCTGCGGTACAGGGCCGTCTGCGCGTCGGGCGATTCCGGGATCTCGGCGGACGGCACGCCCAGCGCTTGCAGGAAGCCACGGATCGCCTGCTCGGGCAGGACCGGCCGGGCGGCCGGGGCGAACCCCTTGAGGTTGACGTAGAGCTGCCCGTCGGGGAAGTGCCCGGCAGCGCGGTGGGCCCAGACGGTCGCCAGCGCGCTCTTGCCGATCCCCGGCGACCCGACGACCGCCCGGACCTGCGCTTCGCCGCCTGGCTCGGCGGTCTGGCCGATCAGCTCGTCGAGCCTGGCCAGTTCGGCGGCCCGGTCGATGAACTGCGCGGGTGCCGCGGGAAGCTGGCGGGGCACCAGCCACGGCCGCACCGGCAACACAGGGACGGCGCCCGCGTGCTCCTGGCCGTCGGCCTGCCCGGCCGCGCCGGCTGGCCCGGGCCGCTGGCCGTTCCCCGTCCCGGCGTGGTGGCCGTTCGCCGGGACGGGGGCACGGCCGCCGATCGCGGCGGGTGCCTGGCCGACGTCACCGGCGAGGATGCGCTGATGCAGGAGCTGGAGCTCGGCCCCGGGCTCGACGCCCAGTTCGGCCACGAGACGGCCGCGGATCTGCCGGAACACGGCGAGCGCCTCGGCTCGCTGGCCCGACCGGTACCAGGTAGCCATCAGCATCCCGGCGAGGCGCTCGTTCAGCGGATGGCGGGCCAGCGCCGCGGGCAGCTCGGCGGCGGCCTCCCGTTCCCGGCCGCAGGCGAGCATGCACGCCAGGCGGTCCTGCAGCATCGAGAGGCGTTCCTCGGCGAGGCCGTGCCGGATCGCCGTGACCCGCTCGGTGTCCGGTGCGTCGGCCAGCGCCGGGCCGTTCCAGAGCGCCAGCGCGGCATCGAACAGCGGGATGGCGGCGGCCCCGTCCGCCGCGCGGGCCGCCCGGCCCAGGGCCCGGGACCGCTCCGCGTCGACCAGGTCCTGGTCGAATTCGAGCAGGTACCCGTCGCCGACGCGGGTCAGCACGGCACCAGGGAGCGGCTTGAGCAGCTGCCGCAGCCGGGTCATCAGGGCCTGCAGGCTGGCCCGCGCCGACCGGGGCGGCTCTGCCTCCCAGATGGCGTCGACGAGTTCGGCCACCGGTACGACCTGACCGATCCGCAGCGCCATCAGGCCCAGGACAAGGCGCAGTTGCGGGCTCGCTGGCACCTGCCAGCCGTCACCGGCCCGGAGCCGTACCGGCCCGAGCACCCGCATCACGATGTCGCGCCCCACAAGCCGCCTCCACGGCACGCCGCTCGCGTGTCAAGGTCATCTCAATTCCCGATGCTAGGCGGTAGCTTTCCGGCATTTCATAACAAAAGCGACACCAACGGGCGAGCCGGCCTCTAACCGAGAGTCACTCGTCACGCTCCTGTGACATGCCGGCACCAAGCGCCCGCCAAGCGGGCCGCAAGGGCGGGCAGGCAGATTGGCCAGCTATGAGACGACCCCACGTTCCGAGCCCGGCCGGAAGTCTCCGGCTGGGCCGCTACCTGTCGGCAACCGCCGCGGCCGCGGCGCTGGCCCTCGCCGCGGCCGGTTGCAGCAGTGGCACCAGTAACAGCACGGGCGCCACCACTGGCGCGAAGGTGAAGGGCGGCACGGCCGTCTATGCCTTGCCCCCCTCGACCACGCCGAACTACATCTTCCCGTTCACCAGCAGCGCCTACATCAGCGTGGTCAACGCCGCGTATTTCACCAACCTGATGTACCGGCCGCTGTACTGGTTCGGCAAAGGGTCGCAGCCGCTGCTGAACCCCTCCCTCAGCCTGGCGAACGACGCCGACCTGGTCGGGGAACACGGCCACGATCACGCTCAAGCACTACATGTGGTCCGATGGCACCCCGGTCACCACGGCCGACGTCATGTTCTGGGTGAACATGCTCAAGGCGGTCGGCGCGACCGACTGGGGCGCCTACACCGGGATGCCGGACGCGTTCGTGAAGTCCATCAAGGTGGTCTCGCCGACCGAACTGCAGATGACCACGAACAAGGCGTACTCGCACACCTGGTTCCTGTACAACGACCTGTCCCAGATCACCCCGATGCCGGCGGCGTGGGACAAGACCGCGTCCGGCCCAGCGACTGCGCGACCAAGGTCGCCGACTGCGCCGCGGTGTACAAGTACCTCGACGCCCAGTCCAAGGCGCTGACCACCTACGTGTCCTCGCCGCTGTGGTCGGTCGTGGACGGCCCGTGGAAGCTGTCGGCGTTCAACGCCGACGGTCATGTAACGATGGTCCCCAACCCGAAGTACTCAGGACCGGTGAAGCCCACGCTGAGCCAGTTCCAGCTCGTGCCGTTTACGACCGACGCCGCGGAATACAACGTGCTGCGGTCGCCGGCCGCCGGTGGCCAGAAGATCGACGTGGGCTACCTGCCGTCGCAGGACGCCATCGCCAAGCCCGCCGGATCCAGCCCGCTCACCGCCGGGCAGAACCCGCTGCCGGGTTACACGCTGTCGCCGCTGTACCCCTGGGGCATCAACTACTTCGTGGTGAACTTCCAGAGCACCACCGGCAACGGCCCGATCATCCAGCAGCTGTACTTCCGCCAGGCCCTGGCCTACCTGCTCAACCAGGAGGCCGTCATCAAGGGCCCGCTGCGCGGTTACGGCACGCTGACCCAGGGGCCGATAGGCAACACCCCGGTGACCCACTACCTGTCGCCGCAGCAGCAGGGCGGCCCGCTGTTCCCGTACAACCCGACCAAGGCCAAGAGCCTGCTGTCCAGCCACGGCTGGAAGATCACCCCCAACGGCGTGAGCACCTGCACCAACCCGAGCCTGTGCGGCCCGGGCGTCAAGCAGGGCCAGGGCCTGCAGTTCAACCTGCCGTATGCCTCCGGTACCCAGTGGGAAGCCCAGGAGATGCAGCAACTGCAGTCCAACGCCTCCCTGGTCGGGATCAAGATCAACCTGCAGCCCAAGCCGTTCAACCAGGTCACTGCCCTGGCCGCCGGCAACTGCAAGGTCGCTCACATCCCGTGCAACTGGGACATGGCCAACTGGGGCGGCGGCTGGACGTTCGCTCCCGACTACGAGCCCACCGGCGAGACGCTGTTCACGTGCGGCGCCATCGCGAACTCCGGCGGGTACTGCAGCAAGACCAACGACAACTACATCAACCAGACGCTCACCAGCGATAACCACGCAGATCCTGTACACCTGGCAGAACTACCTGGCGCAGCAGCTCCCGGTCATCTACCAGCCGAACGGCGTGTACTCGCTGACCGAGGTGAACAACAGCCTCAAGGGTGCCGTGCCGCAGAGCCCGACGCTCGGCATCAACCCGGAGGACTGGTACTTCGCGAAGTAACCCAAGGCCAGGATCGGCGCGGACAGCGTGCCTGATCCGGAGGTCCCGGCGGTCTGTGTCGCGGCGGCCGCCGGGGCCTGGGCACGCGGCCGCCGGGGCTTGGCACGCGCCAGCGTGCCGCCCCGGCGGCCATTTTCATGTCCCTGTCACGCTCTGGGCGCCCATCTCGTCCTTGCCGGTGTCGTGGCCACGCCACGCGCCGCCGCCCCGCCCCGTGCCGCACCTCGGCGGCGGGCCGTGGCACGCTGAGACCAGGAGGGCCACCGGCCGCATCCCGCGCCCGGTCCGGCCCGCGATCATGGAGGCACCATGGACCCGATGCCGGAGGACTGGGACCGCGCCGTGGCGGTTGTCGCGCATCCCGACGACCTGGAGTACGGGGCCGCCGCGGCGGTCGCCCGCTGGACCAGGCAGGGGCGCCACGTGGCCTACGTGCTGGCCACCGCGGGCGAGGCCGGCATCGAGGGCATGGCGCCGGACGTGGTCGGGCCGCTGCGCGAGGATGAGGAACGCCGCAGCGCGGGCGTGGTCGGCGTCTCGGACGTGGACTTCCTCGGTCACGCCGACGGGCTGGTGGAGTACGGGGTGCCGCTGCGCAGGGACATCGCCGCGGCGATCCGGCGGCACCGGCCCGATGTGGTGATCACCATGAGCTTCGACCTCACCTGGGGCGACGAGGGACCGGTCAACCATGCTGACCACCGGGCGGTTGGCCTCGCCACGCTGGACGCCGTCCGGGACGCGGCCAACTCGTGGCTGTTCACCGACGCGGGCCCGGCCTGGCATGGGACCAAGGCGATCTATGTGGCGGCCTCCGGCAGCCTCACGCACTTCGTCGACGTCACCGACACCATCGACGCGGGCGTGGCGTCACTGCGCGAGCACAAGGCCTACCTCGACGGCCTCGGCCGCGACTTCGACCCGGACGAGTTCCTGCGCAACATGGCGGGCTTCGTCGGCCTGGCCGTGGGCTGCGAGTACGCCGTGGGCCTGCGCCGTTACCCTGCCTGACCCCGGCGGCCGGCTCAGGCGACCGGCCAGGTGTGCGCGGGCTCCCCGGTCTGCATCAGCTTGAGGTACCGCTGGGTCATCTCGCGCAGCGCGGTGTCGCGGTCGAGCCCGCTGCGCTCCTCCAGTGCGTGCACCGTTTCCGTCTGCCAGGTCGCCCCGGTGCGGCCGGACAGGCAGCGCTGCTCGATGACGCCGAGCAGGCGCTCGGCCTCCAGGGTGTCGACGCCTCGCTGGCAGAGGCCCTCATAGGCCAGCGGGAGCAGCCGGCGCAGGGTCAGTTCGGCGACCGGAACCTCGCCGAGACCGGGCCAGTACAGCCGGGCCTCGATCCCGTCCCTGGCACCCTCTATCAGGTTGTCGTGCGCGGCGGCGAAGGACATCTGGGACCAGATCGGGCGCTCCGCCTCCGCGAGCATGTGGACCAGGCCGTAGTAGAAGGCCGCATTGGCTATGACGTCGGTGACGGTGGGCCCGGCGGGCAGCACCCGGTTCTCCACCCGCAGATGCGGCTCCCCGCCGGCCACGGCGTAGACGGGCCGGTTCCACCGGTAGACCGTGCCGTTGTGCAGCGTCAGCTCGGCAAGTTCCGGTATGCCCCCGCCGTCCAGTGCGGCCACCGGATCCTCGTCCTCGACCAGCGGCAGCAGCGCGGGGAAGTACCTGAGGTTCTCCTCGAACAGGTCGAACACCGAGGTGATCCACTGCTCACCGAACCAGACCCTGGGCCGGACCCCCTGTACCTGCAGTTCTTCCGACCGGGTGTCGGTGGCCTGCTCGAACAGCGGGATCCGGGTCTCCTGCCAGAGTTCCCTGCCGAAGAGGTAGGGCGAGTTGGCGGCGAGCGCGACCTGTACCCCGGCCACCGCCTGCGCCGCGTTCCAGTAGCTGCCGAACAACTCGGGGCTGACCTGGAGATGGCACTGCACGCTGGTACAGGCGGCCTCCGGCATGATGCTCGCCACGTGCGTGAGCAGCCGCTCACGGCCCTCGATGGAGATCTGCATCTCCTCGCCGCGGGCCGCGCAGATCTGCTCGTTGAGCAACTGGTAGCGGGGGTTGGGCGACATGGCCGCCTCGGTGGCGTGCCGCTCGCCCAGGCTGGGCAGGATGCCGATCATGGCCAGGCGGGCACCTGCCTGGCGCGCCCGCAGGTCGGCCCGGTTGTAGCTGTCGGCCATCAGGCGCTCCATCGTGGCCAGCGCGTCCCCGGCCAGCAGCCGCGGCGCCATGTTGACCTCGATGTTGAAACGCCCCAGTTCCGGGCTCCAGTCCGGGTCGTCGATCGCGGCGAGCACGTCGGCGTTGCGCATGGACGGCTCGCCTGCCTCGTCGACCAGGTAGAACTCGACCTCAAGCCCAACCTGTTCGGGGCCGTCGGTGAACCGTGACTCCCGCAGCATGCGGGCAAGGACATCCAGGCAACTACGGACCTTCTCGCGGTACCGGCGCCGGTCGGCCTGACTGACAACGATTGCAGGAACATCCCTGCCCATCCGGCCCTCCACATCCTGAAGCTTGGGCTGGCCTCATCAACAGACTGACATGCGGTTCTCGTCGTGAATAGACAGGACATTTGCTGCATTACGGAAAGTCGCTGCTAGACGGGCCCGCCGGAGGGTGGTTTTGCCGGGGCTGCCCAGGTCTCGGCCGGGGTAGGTCATGATGTCCTGGTGGACATCTCAGTGGACGCAGTGGTGAGTTACGTCGACCGCGCGGTGGACCAGATGACGGAAATTGTCATCGGGCTCGGCGATGATCTGGCGAACCGGAAACCGGCACTGCCGGGAGCGAATTCGCCTTATGCGATCTTGCGGCATTGCCTTGGCGTCATGGAATTCTGGGGCGGAGAAGTAGTCGCGGGGCGTGAGGTAATTCGGGACCGGCCCGCCGAGTTCCGCTCTCACGGCCCCGTGGCGGATCTGGCCGCCGCCGCGCACAGAGCGCTGGACCAGTTCCGCGCCGACGCGGGCACGGCCGACTTCGCCGGGCCGCCCCGCGGCGGGGCCGGGCATAAGAAGTACCCCGACGAACTGGAGTTCACCTCGCAGGGGCACACGCTGCTACACGTGCTCGAGGAGGTCACCCAGCATCTGGGGCAGATCGAGCTGACCCGCGACGTGCTGCGCGCCGCCGCTGCCCCGGGCTAGAGGACCGAGGCCGCCCGGCGCACGATCTCTTCGAGCAGCTCAGGTGAGGTGCCCATGTTGAGCCGGGCGAACCCGCTTCCCTCGGCGCCGAAGTCCGGGCCACGGCCAAGCGCCACGCGGCCCTTTTCCAGGAACACCGCTGCCGGATCGTCGCCCAGGCCCAGGCCACGGCAGTCCAGCCAGGCCAGGAAGCTGGCCTGCGGCGGGGCATAACCTGCCCGGGGCAGGTGCTCGGCGAGCAGGCCCGCCAGCAGCTTCCGGTTCTCGTCGAGCTGCCCGAGCATGGCGTCCAGCCACGGCAGCCCTTCGGTGAACGCGGCCACCGAGGCCAGCACGCCGAGGTGGCTCGCCAGCAGCGCCTCCCACCGCTGTTCCAGCAGCGTGATGCCGGCCGGGGCACCCGCCACGGCCAGGCCGCACTTCAGCCCGGCGATGTTCCAGCCCTTGGTCGCGGACGTGAACGTGAACGTCGTCTCGGCCCGGGTCAGCTCGTGATCGATGGCGAGGAACGGCACGAACCGCGCGCCGGCCAGCGCAAGCGGCGCGTGGATCTCGTCCACCAGCAGCGCGGCCCCGTGCCGCTGGCAGGCGTCGGCGACCATCGCCAGGTCCGCCGGCGACCACACGTTCCCGGTCGGGTTGTGCGGGCTGCACAGCAGGTACGCGGCGGCGTCCGGCTCGCTCAGCGCCGCCTCGATCGCGTCCGGGTCGAGGGCGTAACGGCCGTCGGAGCCGCGGGCCAGCGGGGCGTCGATGAGCCGGCGCCCGTAGAAGCCGAACCGGAACCGGAACGGCGGGTACACCGGCGGGTTGACGACGATGCCCGAGCCCGGCGGCGTGATGGCCTGGACCACCTCGGCGAGGCCGGTCATCACGTCCGGGATCGCGAAGACCCGGGACGGCTCCACCGTCCAGCCCAGCCGCTGCGCGGCGAACTGGGCGAACGCGTCGGGAAGCTGCCCGATGTGCGCGTAGCCGCAGTCGCCGATGGCCAGGGCCGAGGTCACCGCCGCGGTGATCGGGGCGGCCAGGTCGAAGTCCATCTCCGCGACGAACGCAGGCAGCACGTCGGGCGGGAAGTTCCGCCACTTGTGACTCCTGCGCTGCCGCAGTTCCGTCAACGAGCAGGTGCCAAGCAGCGGGTCCACCGACGCATGCTAACCGCCGTGCCCCAGGGCAGCGGAAGGGCCTTGGCGTGCCGGCTGAAATCGGGGGTGGCGGCTGCCCGCAGACGCCGGAGTTCCATGGTCGCTGGAGGCCGCAGACTTGCGGGCAGCGCAGGGTCAGGTTCGGGCATGCTCGGAGCGAGCGATGCTGAGATACCAGGAGCCACCCGCGAGGTTCAGCGCCCCAATAACCAGGAAGAAGGCTGCCCATGCGTAGACGCCGTACGAGAGGCATATGACGCCCGCGGCGGCCGCGACACTGCCACCGGCAATACGCCCGGCCCCAAAGAAGCGGAGGTGGCGGTACTCAAATGGATAGATCAGGCGACGCATGCCGGTGCGTGGGGGAGATGCCCACCACCCGCGCAGGCCTTTCGCAGCGGTGTTGTCATTGTGTGCGTTCATCGGGGCGCCTCCTGTCTGCTATGGTGTCGGCCACCCGATCCACCTATCAAAATGATATCACTTTGATAGGTGGATCGCAAGGGGCCGCCTGGGCGGGTACGGACGTGCCCGTGACGTGCCCGGCGCGCGGACGGGGTCAGCGGGCGGCAGGGGCGGCCAGCGGGACGATGTCGGCGACGACGCAGGAGACGTTGTCCGGGCCGCCGCCCGCGTTGGCGGCCTCGATCAGCTGTGCGGCGGCCCGTTCGGGATCGCCGGTCCCGCGCAGCGTGTCGCGGATCGTCTCGGTGCCGACCACGCCGGTGAGGCCGTCGGAGCACAGCAGGTACCGGTCACCGGCCCTGGCGTCGTGCAGCGAGGTGTCCAGTTCCACGGCGGTGCCGTCGATGGCACGCAGCAGCAGCGACCGTTGCGGGTGCGAAGCCGCCTCGTCGGGAGTGATCCGGCCCTCGTCCAGCAGCGACTGGACCACCGTGTGGTCGTGGGTGATCTGGAACAGCTCACCGTCGCGCAGCAGGTATGCGCGGCAGTCCCCGATATGCACCAGGGCGAGCTGGGAGCCGGACCAGAGCATGGCGGTCACCGTCGACCCGGTCTGGCCGCGGTCCTCACCAGCGCCTTCCAGGCCGCCCACCGCGGCGCTGGCCTGCTCCACCGCCTGCTCCAGGGCGTTGAGCAGGTCCCCGGCGGGCACGGCATCGTCCAGCGGCTTCAGCGCGTCGATCACGGCGGCGCTGGCCCTGGCCCCGCCGCTGCCCATCCCGTCGGCCACGGCGAGCAGGCGGCTGCCCGCGTAGGCGGAGTCCTGGTTGGTCTCGCGGACCCTGCCGATGTCGGTCCGGGCCGCGTAGTGGATCGCAAGAGCCTCCTGGGCACCAGGCATCGTGGTCTTCCTTCCTGACAGCGTTGCGATGAGGAAGGCGGCAAGGTCGCGCCGGCTCGCGGTGTCGGCCTCGACCTGGGCCCAGTAGGCGGCGACCTCGTCGGCGGCCCGCGCCGCCTCGGAGTCGCAGACGACCCGGATCCGGGCCAGCGGCATGCCGAGCCGGCGCAGCCAGGCGACCAGTCGCGCCCGCTCAAGCTGGGCCGGGTCGTAGAACCGGTAACCGGACGCCGGATCCACGAACGCCGGCGGGAGCAGCCCGAGTTCGTCGTACAGCCGCAGCGCCTTCGGCGACAGCCGGGTGGCATGGGCGAACGCGCCGATCGACAGCAACCTCACGCCAGCCTCCTCGCACCGGGCACCATGCCCGGTCTACCCGATGCTGGGGTTTGCCCCAAGGGCAGAGTCAAACCCGGCTGGCCGACCGAGGGGCACGGGCCGGAGGGGAAGGCAGTCGGGCCGGTGGCCAGGCGGCTGGCTGCGGTCAGCGCAGGTCGCCGGACAGGTAACGGTCCAGGTTCGGCGCGATCGCGGCGATCAGGTCCTCGGAAGCTGGCCCGGGCCAGCGGCTCGACCTCCAGGACGTACCTGGTCAGGCCCAGGCCGAGCACCTGGCTGGCGACCAGCGCCGCCCGGTACCCCGCGTCCTGGCCGGCCGCCCCGGAAGCCGTCTCCCCAGCCGTCCCGGAAGCCGTCTCGCCGGCCGCCATGGCGAGCGGGCCGAGGATCGCCTCGGCGAGGAACTCCCGCAGCATGACGACGGCCTGCTCGCTGGTGGGCGCCGAGCGCAGCAGCCCCAGAAAGGTGGCGCGTATCTCGGCCACCTCCCAGACCCCGAGCACGGTCCGCAGCAGGTGCTCCCCAAGGGTCCGATCCTCGCCGCGGGCGCCCGGCGCGAGCGCGGCGGCCAGTACCTGCCTCGGGTTCACCGGCAGCCGCATGGCCGCGGCGAAAAGCTGATCCTTGGTGCCGTAGAAGTGGTGCACCAGGGCCGCGTCCACGCCGGCGTCGGCCGCGATCGTGCGGATCGTCGCGCGGTCGTAGCCCAGGTCCCCGAACCGGGCCCGGGCCGCGGCCAGGATCGCCTCCCTGGTGCCGCTGTCGCCGCCACGGCGGCCGCTGCGCCTGGCCGGCCCCGGGCGGCGGCCCGCTGCGGCAGACCCGGTCGCACCGGGACCTCCGGTGCGCTGAGCCTGGGCTGCCCGGCGGCGGGCCTGGCCGGGGACCTCGGTCACACCGGGCTCCCCGTTGCGTTCCTGGCCCGCCCCGGGCGGTGGGTTCTGGCTGGCTGCGGTCACGGATGGACCTGCGTAGTGTCCGCAGAAAGAGTGAGCTGGAAGAAGCGCTCTTCCAGGGTGGCCGGCGCGGACGTCACCGTGGCGGACAGATCCCCGAGCGCGCGGCGCACGGCGTCCGGCGCGGCGCCCGGGACCCGCAGCGTGCGCCCGACCAGGGCGACCGGCAGGCCCGCCGCCTCCAGGGCCCCGAACGCCTCCGCCCAGGCACCCGGCTCCACCACGCTGACCCGGGCGTCGCCGACGATCTCCGGGACGGTGCCGCGGGCCACCACGCGCCCCGCCGCCATGATCACCAGGCGGTCGCACTCGCCGGCCTCATCCATGTAGTGGGTGGTGACCAGGACGCCCGCCCCGGCCGCCGCGGCTCCGGCCACGGTCTCCCACAGCCGGGCCCGGGCCAGCGGGTCCACGCCCGACGTCGGCTCGTCCAGGACCAGCAGGTCGGGCTGGTGGGCGAGGGCCTGCGCGAACGCCGCCGTGCGCTGGACGCCGAGCGGCAGCGAGCCGACCACCGTCGTGCCGTACCGGCGCAGCGGTTCGGGCAGGCTGGCCGCTGCCGGTCCCTCGCCGAACACCGCCGCCGAGAAGGCGAGGTTCTCCGCCAGGGTGAGGTCGTCGTACAGGCCCAGGCCCTGGGGCACGTACCCGATCCGCCGCCGGGTGCCGCGCGACGGCGGCTCACCGAACAGCCGGATCTCACCGCCTGTGGGCCGGAGCAGGCCGAGCAGCAGCCGGATCAGGGTCGTCTTCCCGGCACCGTTCGCGCCGAGCAGGCCGACCACCTCACCCGGGCGCACCGCCAGGTCGACCCGGTCTACCGCCACGAAGTGCCCGAAGGCGCGGGTCACCGCGACGGCGTGGGCGGGCAACTCGGTCATCGGGACTCCCGTTCGGCACCGGCGTAGGCCAGCTCGCGGGCGAGGGCGGCCACGGTGACCGCATCCTGGAGGTCGGGCCGGACCGCGCCGCGGCCGCGGTCGGTGCGGCCGTCGGCGCCTGGGTCCCAGATGCGCCAGCGCCCCTCCCGCCGCCAGGCGCGCTGCCCTGCCTCCCCGGCGGGACGGGTGTCCGCCACCGTCAGCGTGCCCCGCATCGCGGCCACGATCTGGTCCGCCGTCCCGCTCGCCAGCTCGCTGCCGGCGTCAAGGACAAGCACGTGATGGGCGCGTTCTGCCTCGTCGAGATAGCTGGTCGCCAGCACCACCGCGGCGCCGTCGGCGGCCGCGCGGGCGATCAGCAACCACAGGCCGGCCCGGCTGACCGGGTCCACACCTGTGGTCGGCTCGTCGAGTACCAGCAGGTCCGGGCGGTGCAGCATCGCCGCGATCACGCCGAGCTTCTGCCGCATGCCGCCGGACAGTTGCCCGGCAAGCCTTCCGGTGACCTTGTCCAGCCCGGCCCGGGCGAGGAGTTCCGCGCTGCGCTGCCGGGCCGTCTGCGGCGGGATCCGGTAGGCGGTGGCGCGGAACGCCAGGTTCTCCGCGACCGACAGGTCCGGGTAGGTACCGGAGCCGGCCGACAGGTACCCGGTCTCCAGCGGGGCAGGCCGCCGGACCCGGCCGCTGGTCGGGGCGAGCGCGCCGGCCAGGCAGCGGAGCAAGGTGGTGCGGCCCGCTCCGTCGCCGCCGACGACCACGCTCACCTGGCCTGGTTCGGCACGGAACCAGACATGGTCGAGGGCCAGGGTGCTCCCGTACCTGACGCACACGTCCTGCGTGCCCCACCAGTCCGCCGCGCTGTGGACCGCGCCCGGCGCGGTCACCCGGCGCTCCCGGAGGCCGGGGCGCCAGCCGCGCTCGTTGCGCCGGCCGGGCTCGGGGCACTGTGCGGGCTCCCGGCGCCACCGCGCGGCGCGGCCGGTGCGAGGTAGGCCCGGAACCGCAGGCTGGCCAGGGTGAACACAATCGCGCCGAGCAGCGCCAGGAAGAGGAACGGCTGCCAGAGCGAGGTGAGCGGTTCGGCGCGGAGCATCACCCCGCGGGAGATTTCGTTGAAGTAGGTCAGCGGGAGCAGGTAGGAGATCCACCGCACCCCGGCCGCGATCGAAGACAGCGGGAAGATCAGGCCGGACAGCAGCACCTGCGGCAGCGTGACCATGAGCGAGAGCTGGATGGCCTGGCCCTGGTTCTCCGACACGCTGGAGATCAGGATCCCGAGGCCGAGGGTGACGAACAGGAACAACAGCGCGCCGAGCGCGAACACCGCGACCGAGCCGCGGAACGGGACCCCGAACAGGGTGACGCCGACACCCACGACGATCGCCAGGTCCAGGGTTGCCACGGCGAAATAGGGCACGATCTTGCCGAGGAAGACGTCGCGCGGCTTGAGCGGCATCACCGCGAGCTGTTCCAGGGTTCCTGACTGGCGCTCACGGACCACCCCGAGGCTGGTGATGATCGTGCCGACGAAGACGAGCACCACGCCGGCCAGGCCGGGGATCATGATGTCCGAGGTCTTCAGGCCGGGGTTGTAGAGCACCGTGACCTTTGGCGCAGCAGCCGTGCTTGGCGGGGTCGCCTGGGCGCCGCCGGCTGCCGCACCAGCGACCGCGGCCTTGGCCGCGGTGGCGGACAGGGACGCGATCGCCGCCTTGGCGGTGAACAGCTGGCTGCCGTCGATCAGCACCTCCGGGCGGCCGCCCCCGGTGACCACGGCCACCGCGGCGTGACCGTCCCGCAGTTGCTGCTCCGCCCAGGCCCGGTCCTCCGACGGCTGCACGCCGACCAATTCGAACGGCTTGCCGATGATGTGCGCGGCCTGGCTGGCCTGCGGCCCGGCGGCAACGGCGGGGATCGTGGTCACGTCGAAGCTCGCCGCGTAACCGAACACGATGAGCAGCACGACCGGCATCACGATCATCATGGCCAGCGTGCGGCGATCACGCCGTAGCTGCCGGAACTCCTTCACGATCATCGCCCACATGGCTGCTCCCTGGCGGCTGGCCGCGATTTCAACGGTCGATGAATTCTACGGACGTTGAATTCTTCCGGTCAACGGAGGGCTGGGCCTTTCGGCGGCAGAATCGTGGTGGGTCAGCGGACGGCGCCGGTGACCAGCCAGGCGGAGCCGCTGGCACGCAGCGTCAGGGTGACGAACCTGGCGACCAGCCACACGCTGTAGGCGAGCCAGAGGGCAACCAGGCCGCCGTGCCAGGCATGCACGCAGGCTGCGGCGATGCCGAACACCACGAGGGTGGCGAGCCCGGCCAGCGCGAGATAGTCCTGGTCCCCGGCACCGATGAGCACCCCGTCGAGCACGAAGACCACGCCGGCCACCGGCTGCTGCGCCGCGACGATCAGCAGGACGGTGAGCAGAAGGCTTGTCACCGGGGGCGCCGTCGCGAAGACGGCGGGCAGGAACGGGCGCGCGGCCAGGACGACGACACCGAAGACGACCCCGTACACCGCGCCCCAGGTGGTCATCCGGGCGGTGGCCGCCCGGGCCCCGGCCACGTCACCGGCGCCCAGGTACTTGCCGGTGATGGCCTGCCCGGCGATAGCGATCGCGTCCAGGGCCAGCGCCAGCAGCGACCAGATGCGGAACGCGACCTGGTGCGCGGCGATCGCAGCGTTGCCCATCCGGGCCGCGAGCGCGGTGGTGACCACCAGCACCACCTGCAGCGCGAGCGTCCGCACCACCAGCGACACGCCTGCGAAGGCCGCGCCGCGGACCCCCGCGCCGTCGGGCCGCAGCGCCACCCCGGCCCGCCGGGCACCCCGGGCGACCACGGTCAGGTAGGCGAGCGCCGCCGCGTTTTGCACGATCGCGGTGCCCGAGGCGGATCCGGCCAGGCCCCAGTGCAGGCCAAGCACGAAAATTGCGTTCACGACGATGTTGACCGCGCTGGCGCAGACCGCGACGGCCAGCGGGGTCCTGGTGTCCTGCAGCCCGCGCAGCACGCCGGTGCCGGCCAGCACGGTGAGCATGGCCGGCGCACCGAACAGGCTGATCCGCAGATAGGTGACGGCCCCGGCCGTGACCGCCGGGGACGCGCCGAACGCGTGCACGAGGAGAGGCGCGAGCGGCCAGCCGGCGCCGAGCACGACCGCGCCGATCCCGGCGGCCAGCCACAGCCCGTCGATCCCCTGCTGGATGGCGGCCCGCCGGTTCCCCGCGCCGAGTTGCCTGGCCACGGCCGCGGTGGTCCCGTAGGCCAGGAAGATCGATATGTTCACCAGGGTGATCAGTACCTGGCTGGCCACGCCCAGGCCGCCGAGGGGAATGGTGCCGATCCGGCCGACGATGGCCGAGTCGCCGAGCAGGAAGAGGGGCTCGGCCACCAGGGCACCGAAGGCCGGCACGGCCAGCCCGAGGATTTCCGCGTCGTGCGGGCCCCGGCGGAACAGGGACCGGAGCCCGCGGCGGGGTGCCAGCACGGGCAGGTCCATGACCGCGATCCTAATCGCGAGATAACCGCACCTGCAAACAAATTGCAACTGTTGGTGATCCTGCGGTGCCGGTGTGTCGTCAGGCGGATGTGCGCCAGGCCGGGGGCGGCCTGGGCACTGCCGGCCATCTGGTCGGATGGAGTCATGGCCCGAACCACGCACCAAGGCCGGTGGACCCTGGCCGACCGCTTTGCCTCCGCCTGGCACTACCTGCCGGTGGAGGTGCCACCGGGCTCGCACGCGCTGCGGGTGGAGCTGGCCTACAGTCCGCCGGGCTGCATCCTGGATCTCGGCTGCCTCGGGCCGGCCGGGTTCCGCGGCTGGTCCGGCGGGGCGCGGCGGGAGTTCGTCATCACCCCGGCGGCGGCCACCCCCGGCTACCTGCCGGGCGAGCTTGAGCCGGGAACCTGGCAGGTGATGATCGGCCTCTACCGGCTGCCCGCCAGCGGGGCCGAGTACCAGGTGACCGCCGAGGCCAGCAGCACCCCGGGACGGCTGGCGCCGCCGTCCCCGCCCGCCGCGCCGCCGCCGCTGGCCGATGGTGACCGGCCGCCGCTCAGGGCCCTGCCCGCGGGGCCGGGACGGCGCTGGCTCGCCGGCGACCTGCACACGCACACGGTGCACTCCGACGGCGGGCTGACCGTGCCCGAACTGGCGCTGCTCGCGGCGGGCAACGGGCTCGACTTCCTCGCGATCACCGACCACAACACGGTCAGCCACCACGCCGAGTTGCCCGCCGCCAGCGGCCGGTACGGGATCACGCTGCTGCCCGGGCAGGAGGTCACCACGAACGGCGGGCACGCCGGGGCACTCGGCGACATCGGCTGGGTGGACTTCCGTGAGCCGCCCGACGCGTGGCTGGCGCACACCGAGGAGCGGGGCGGCCTGCTGTCGGTCAACCATCCGATCGGCGGCGAGCTGAGCTGGACACTGCCGATGACCCGGCGCCCCCCGCTCGCCGAGGTCTGGCACTGGAGCTGGCTGGACCTACGCTGGACCACCCCGCTGGCCTGGTGGCTGGCATGGGATCCGGGCTCGATCCCGGTCGGCGGCAGCGACTGGCACCGGCCGAGCGACCTGGCCGCGGTAGGGACCCCGACCACCTGGGTGGAGTGCGAGGCAGCGGATCCCGCCGCGGTGCTCGACGGGCTGCGCGCCGGGCGGGTGGCGATCTCCGCCCGCCGGGACGGGCCGGTGCTGCTGCGTGGCGGGGACGAACTGATCGCCGTGGCCGCGGAGGGAACCACGCTGGCCGGGCCGGACGGGCCGCGTGCCCGGGTCACCGCGCCGCGCCAGGCCTTCCCGGCCGCGCCCGGTCACCACCGGCTCCTCGACGACTCCGGCGCAACCCTCGCCCTGATCGGCTGACCGCCGCAGCGGTATCGCCGCACCAGCCACCCCATCGCACCGGTCCACTCGCTCACACCGACAGCCACCGCCGCTACTTCATGATGCCTGGCTAAGGGCCTGACGATGCCGAACTTCGTTGGGCTGCGATGGTGGCCGGTGACTTCCGCAGGGCTGATGGGGAGGGTTCCCCAACTGGGGAACCCTCCCCTTTCGCAGCGCCTTCGGGCCGGGCGACCCTGGAGCGCAGCGCGGGGGAATGCCGCGCACCGAGATACGGGGGAAGTCTGATGAACACCTCACGCATGCGTCATAGCACACCGGATGGGAGGCGCCGATCCGGTTCGCGTCGCAGCGCCGCTGCGACGGGCACGGAACGGGGAGATCCGGGCCTTGGTTACCGGGCAGTGCGGCCGGGCCGGCTAGCAGGCGGCGTGGCCACCGCGGTATGCCTGGTGGCTGTGGTCTCTGCCTGTTCCAGCGCGGTCTCTGCACCGCCCCGGCGGGCGGTACACAGCAGGCCACCGGCCACGGCGGCAGCCAGGGCGGCCCCGTCAGCGCCGGCTCCGGTTAGTGCCGCGCCCGCGCCCGTGGCCTTGCCGCGGTGTCTGGAAGCAAACCTGGCCACGACGGTCAGCGGATACCAGGTCGGCGGAGGCCAATACGGGATCACCCTCAAGCTGACCAACACCGGCAGCGCATCCTGCTCCCTGCATGGGTACCCTGGGTTGGGCCTGGAAGCCGCGAGCCATCACGTCATGCCCTCGCACACGCACTGGGGAGCGACCTACTTCGCCCACGACCCCGGCCCGAGCCTGATCATCTTGGCACCTGAGCAGTCAGCAACCTCCAGCGTCGCTTTCAAGGGCGGCGGGCCAGGGCAACCGTGGGCGTCATATCTGGAGGTAACCCCGCCCAACGCCTACCGCCACGCCGTGATCTTGCTCATGTACGGCACTGGCGGCAGTGGCAATGACATCTACGCCACGGCAATGGCTCGGCATACATCGATCTACCGGGGTTCCCCCGGTGGCTGCGGGTGCAACCACTAACCGGCCGCCTCGCCGGGTTCCGAGATGAACGCCGACCGCGGGCTGAATGGTCCCGAGGTCACCGTCGCGTGAAGTAACCCGCCGATTCCGCTGCCCGGTCCGGCGCCGGTGCGCATCACCGCCGACGGGAAGGCTCGCGATGCAACGATTCCGGGTCGTGAAGCGTCAAAAGGGCACACTCGGTTCACCTGACCGAGCGTTGACTTCTTCTTGGGGCTAGATCTACCGTCGCATCAGCGGGGTTGTGGGCCGGTGCTTTTGATCGTGATGCATGAGTCGGGCACTTGGCGCATCCTGCCCGGGCAGATCCTTACGTTCGGGCGGAGCGCCGAGTGCACCATCACGCTTCCCGCCGCCGACTGTGGAGTGTCACGGTCGGCGGGCAGCCTGGTCTTCGAGCGGGGGACGTGGTGGCTGCGCAACGACAGTTCTTCCTCGGTGCTATATGTGTCCGGCGACCGGGGTTTCCGGGTCGACCTGCCGCCTGGCATGCGGGCGCCAGTGCAGCAGTGGCATGCCAAGATCCGGCTGCAGGGCGTGCTGGGCTCCTACACGCTGCGGCTGCGGCTGCCCGACCTGGATGACGTGCCCGAGCAAGATCTCGGAACTGGCCAGGGCGGAAGGATTCCGGCCAGCCCTACTGGGGAGCACCTGGTCACCAGCACCCGACGCCGCCCGCCGCTGTCCGGCTCGGACCGGCTCATCCTGGCGGCCCGGTTCGAGGACTACCTCGACTGGCGGCACACCGGCCCAGCGGCGCCCCGGTCAGCGAAGGAGACGGCGGAGCGGAGCGGCTGGCAAGCGCACACGGTGGCCAAGCGGTGTGAGAACATCCGCGACCGGTACTCACGGCTGGGAGTTCCCGGGCTGCGCGGGCCGCGTGCCCTGGAAGAACTTGCGATGCTCTTAATTTCGACCGGTGAGCTGACCGCCAAAGACCTGCGGCGGCTTCCCAGCCAGGCTTCTGCGGGCAAGAACCGGGCTGACCCGGGCTGACCCGTCCTTGCCGCCGCCGACCCTAACCCACCGAAATCGTGGCTGAAGGCGGCTGGAGCTAGTCATGGATCCCCAATGGCCGGGCACCAACCCATTCTCGTTATCGTGATCATGACTTCGGCGGGCCTATGGGCCCCCGTAAGTCATGATCACGATCGGGCGCGGGGCGGGATGGGGCCCTGGGTGGTCGCCGGGCCCGAGTTGGGCCACGCTGGCCCACAGCCAGAGCAGGCCCATGGCGCCCGGGCCGACGCTCATGACCGGATCCGGAAGACCGGGTGGTCGGGGGCGATGGCCAGCAGCTTGTCGTCGGGGGCGTCTGGGCCGACCCCCTGGAAGAACATGCCGACCTCGAACTTCCACTTCTTCAGATAGGCCCGCAGCACGGCAGGCCGCTCCCCGACGGGCAGTTCGGTTGCGGTGAACTTCTCGACCCGCCGCCCAATCCGCAGCTCACCGCCGCCGGCCACGCGCATGTTGCGGACCCACTGGGTGTTGCCGCGCGGGGAGATCAGATACCGCTGGCCGTCGATGGTCAGCGGGTTGACCGGGGTGGTCCGCCACTCCCCCGACTTGCGGCCGCGCACGGCCAGCACCCGCGAGCCGTAGACGCTGACGCCCATCCTGGTCAGCCGGCCCACGGCGGAGTTGAAGATGCGGGTCGAGCGGGTGGGCTCTACGTACCGCGGCTGGCTCTCGGCGTTCATGACAGCTCCTCGGGCTAAGTTAGAGAGCAGTGCTCTTTTCAATTACTAGTGTTCTCCTTCAGGCTCAACTTGTCAAGAGCAGTGCTCTCGTTTTGAACAACTGCTTCTGTTACGTTGTGAAGCCGCAGGTGGAGCGAGGGTGGCGGGGGCGAAAGGGGCGCCGCAGGACTGAGGCAGGGTCGCCACGGCATGATGGGCTGCACCTGGAGGAGGTTGCGGATGGAATCAACGCCGAGGTGGGGCATCACGCTCCCGCTCCGTAGTTTGCCCCTGCCCGACCAGCGCGACCTGGTGGCCGCGCTGCCCGACCTCGGCTACACCGATGCCTGGTCGAGCGAGGTCAACGGCTCGGACGCGTTCGCCCCGCTGGCCGCCGCGGCCCAGTGGACCACGGGGCTGCGGTTCGGCACCGCGATCGCCGGGATCTACACCCGCGGGCCGGCGTTGCTCGCCATGAACGCGGCCACCTGCGCGAGCCTGGCTCCCGGCCGGTTCGTGCTTGGCATCGGCACCTCCTCGCCGGTGATCGTGGCGGACTGGAACGGGCTGGAGCTGGACCGGCCCTACCAGCGGGCCAGGGACACGCTGAGATTCCTGCGCCCCGTGCTGGCCGGGGAGAAGGTGAGCGGAGAGTTCGAGACGTTCACGGTCCGCGGGTTTCGCCTCGACCCGCCCCCGGCACAGCCGCCGGGGCTCGCGCTCGCCGCCCTGCGGCCGGGCATGGTGCGGCTTGCCGCCAGCCTCGCGGACGGGGCGATCACCAACTGGCTTGCTCCCGCGGACGTGCCGACGGTGCGCGCGGTGGCCGGGCCGGACTGCGAGCTGATCGCCAGGATCTTCGTCGTCCCCACCGACGATGCCGCCACCGCCAGGGCCATCGGCCGCCGCATGATCGCCGCCTACCTGACCGTGCCGGTCTACGCCGCGTTCCATGTCTGGCTCGGCCGGGGCGAGGTACTGCGGCCGATGCAGGACGCGTGGGCCGCCGGGGACCGCAAGAAGGCACTTGAGCTGATCCCCGATGAGGTGGTGGACGAGCTTGTGGTGCACGGGCCCGCGGAGGCCTGCCGGGAGCGGGTGGCCGAGTACCACGCGACCGGGCTGGACACCCCGGTCATCATGATCGTTCCCGCGCCTGGGGTGGACGAGACCGCAGCGGTCCGCCAGCTCGCCCCTGCGTAACGACGACCCCCGCGCCGGGATCACCAGGAGCCGGGCAGCGGAGCGCCGTACCAGGACTCGATGATCCGGTGCGCGATGGACACCGGAGGCGGCAGCAGCACCTCCCGCGTGGTCACCGCCGCTCGAAGCTGCTCCCGGGTGAACCACCGCGCCTCGGCGATCTCCTCCTCGTCCACGACGATCTCCTGCTCGCCGGGGGCGCGGGCCACGAAGCCGAGCATCAGGCTGCGCGGCATCGGCCACGGCTGGCTCCCGACGTAACGCAGCCCGCTGACCCGCAGCCCGGTCTCCTCCCCGACCTCGCGGATCACCGCCTGTTCCAGGGATTCCCCCGGCTCCACGAAGCCGGCCAGGATGGACACCCGCCGGGGCGGCCAGTTGCGGTTGCGCGCCAGCAGGCAGCGGTCGCCATCGTCGCGGACCAGCATGATCACCGCCGGATCCACGCGGGGGAAGTGCTCGCTGCCGTCCACCGGGCAGCGCCGGGCGTAGCCGGCCTGAATCGGCTCGGTGACCGCCCCGCACCGCGGGCAGTGGGTGTGCGTCGCGTGCCAGTTGGCGAGCGCGACCGCCTGGGTGAACAGCCCGGCATCCCGGTCGCCGAGCAGCGGCCCGGCCTGGCGCAGCCCGGCCACGTGGACACCGGGCTCCGGCGGCACCGCGGGGCTTGAGCCCGGGGCAGGCAGCGGGCCCGCGCCCAGGCCGCCCCGGGGGCCGTCCACCCCGAAATACGCGATCCCGGCGTCGTCCACGCCCAGCAGGAACCGGACGCCCTCGGGTGCCTGCCCCGGCGAGGTCAGCTCGAGCGCCGCCGCGTCGCCGGCGAAGCGGATCAGTGCCTGCCCGTGGTCGAGCACCAGCACCCGGGTGCCCTCGTCCGCCCAGGCGGCCGCGAGCCAGGCCTGGTCGGTGCGGTGGTGACTGGCGCGGTCCACGGCACTGCGGGCCAGGCTGAGGTCGCGGAGTGCCCAGGCGCCCTCCCCCCGGTCCGCGGCGGGCACCCCGGCTGCCACGGCGACACGCCCGGCTCCAGGGCGGCGCTCGGCCGGCCGGCTCCGGGGCGGGCGCACCGGGCTCCGGGGCGATGGCGCCGTCCGGCATCACCACCCGCCTGCGCCAGGAGTGGCCTCCGCTAGCTCATCCCACATGTAGGCCACGGCTTCGGCTCCCTTGAGCAGCATGGCCATGTCGACCTTCTCGTTCGGCGCGTGGATGCGGTCGGAATTCAGCCCGCAGGCGATGAACACCAGCGGCGCACCGAGGATCTCGGTGAGGTCGGCCTCGGGCCCGCTGCCGCCCTCCCGGGTGAACAGCGCCTCAAGGCCGAACGCGCGCTCCACGGCCCGCTTGCCCGCCAGCACCGCGGGCGAGTCGATCGGCGCGATGGTGGGCCGCACCCCCGGGCCCTCGGGCATGACGATCGCCTCGATCCCCGGTGGCGTGCGCGCCGCCACGTATTCCTGCAGCCCGGCAAGCACCTCGGCCGGTTCCTGATCGGCGACCAGGCGGAAGGAGAGCTTGGCGTGCGCCTGGCGCGGCACGATGGTCTTCGGCCCGGGGCCGGTGTGCCCGCCCCACATGCCGTTGACCTCGGCCGTGGGCCTGGCCCAAACGCGCTCCAGGGTGGAATACCCTTCCTCGCCGTAGGTGGCCTGGCTGTGCCCGGCGTTGGCGAGCCACGCCTTCTCCTCGAATGGCAGCCGCCCGAACAGTTCCCGCTCCTTCGGGGTCAGGCTCGCCACCTTTTCGTAGAACCCGGGCAGCGTGACCCGCCCGCTGGCGTCGTGCAGGCCCGCGAGCAACTCGGCCATGACATGCAGCGGATTCGGCACGCCACCGCCGAAGGAGCCGGAGTGCAGATCGGACTGCGGGCCCCGCAGGGTGATCTCCGCGGCTGCCAGCCCGCGCATCCCGGTGCACAGCGACGGCACGTCTGCCGCCCACATCGTGGTGTCGGAGACCACGATGACATCGCAGGCGAGCCGGTCAGCCTTGTCCCGCAGCAGCGCGGCGAAATGCGGCGAGCCCGACTCCTCCTCGCCTTCGACCAGCAGCTTCAGGTTGACCGGGGGCGCGGTCGCCCCGGCCGCGGCCAGGCAGGCGGTCAAGCCCAGCGTGTGCAGCAGGACCTGGCCCTTGTCGTCGGACGCGCCACGGCCGAACAGCACGCCGCCCCGCTGGGCAGGCTCGAACGGCGGCGAGTCCCACTCGCTGAGCGGTTCCACCGGCTGGACGTCGTGGTGCCCGTAGACGCAGACCGTGGGCGCGGCGGGGTCCGCCGCGGGCCAGTACGCGTACACCGACGGCAGCCCGGGCGACTCTGCGGTGCCTGTCCCCCAGATCTCCACCTCGGGGAACCCGGTCGCGCGCAGGTGCGCCGCGAGCCAGTCCGCGGAGGCGCGCACGTCGGGGTGGCGGGCAGGATCCGCGGAGATCGACGGGATCCTCAGCCATTGCTTCAGGTCATCGAAAAAGCTTCCGGCGTTCTGTGCGATGTAGCTACGGACATCCATGTCTGTGATCGCCTCCCACCTGACCGCCCCCGGCACTCTAGACCACCGGCCGCGCCTGGTGCCGGGAGCCCGGGCTACCGGGCGATGAACAGATACTCGCAAGCGGTGCGCCTGCGGGCCGCCTGGTGCGTGCCGAACGCATAGGTGTGGTCGATCATCCGCACCTCCACGTGCCGTTTGACCTCGCGCAGGATCCCTTCGATGGTCGCGGCGTCAGGCACGGCGTTGGAGGAGTAAGAAAGCACGAGGGCGGAATCGCCGAACTGCCCGACCATCCGGCGCAGGGCATCGGTGACCGTGCGGGTGTAGGAGAACGGCGTGTAGCGCTTGGGCAGCTTCCGGGTGCGCGTGTTCTCCAGCGGCGCCTGGGCGCGCCAGTAGCCCGACAGCCCCTCCAGGAAGTGGTAGCGCTTGATGTAGCAGTTGTCGTCGCGCGGCGGCGCATAGGGCGGATCCAGGTAGACCACGTCGTAGTCCGCGGGGGGCAGGTCGAACACATCGCACGAGGTAGCGGCGCAGGACCGGCCGCTGTCGAACACCACGCCGTTGTACTCGGCGGCGCGTTCGGCGAAGTGTTCACGGAGTGACAGGCGCAGGTCGCGGCGGCCGTCGTCGTAGCGGTGGCCGGTGACGGTGAAGACGCCCCGGGGCTGGCGGCGGGCCGCGGACAAGACAAGCGCGGAGATGGCCAGCGCCTGCCGGTGCCCGCTCATCCGGTCGATATGCGACCACGCGGAGTCGAGGAAGCGCAGGTCTGCGTCCGTGAAGTAGATCCCGCCGAAGGTGCGCTGGATGAAGTCTCGGCCGTCGGCGGGCGGGCCGCAGATCTCGGCGATGTCGTCCGCGCCGAGCGTCACATCCTGGTTGACCACGGTGGCCTGCGCGATCACGGCGGGGAACGCGAGGAAGTCGTTGGCGGTGACCTGGTAACCACAGGTCTTGAGCAGGTAGGACACCACGCCGCTGCCGGAGAAGGCGTCGAGCGCGGTGGCGCCGCCCAGTTCGGTGAAGGCCCTCGCCAGGTGCGGGATCAGCCGGTACTTGGAACCCATGTACCGCAGCCGGGGAAATTGACCGGCCCGGCGCAGCACCTCCGCCGACCCGGGCACCCCGGGCACTCCGCTCGCCCCGGGCGCCCCGCTCGCCCCAGGCGCGCCGGGCGCGGTGGGCGGCCCGTCCGGGGATGGCACGGGCGACGGCTGCCCGATCATGGTGGCCACGGAGGCCATCCTCGCACCGGCCAGGCCGTCCCGCGGGCGGGCTCGCGGTCAGTCGCCGGCATGAGCGCGCCGGGATCCGCCTGATGGCTAGGCCGAGATCAGCCCCGAGGATGACGATTTCGCCCCGGCTTAGGGCCTAACCTCGGGACCCATGACGCCGCCGCTGGCCCAGGTGCTGGAGCACACGAGCGCCCCGGCCGCCACCGGAAAGGCCGCGCCCGGCCGCCCGGGCCGCGCTCCCGGCTGGCTTCCGGGCGGGGACCGCGCCAGGGCGGCGTTCGCCGTGATCCGCCGGGAATGGGTGGCCGGCGTGTTCGCCGCGTCCGCCGTTTTCGCCCTCGTCACCGCGCTGACCAGCTTCTACGCACCGGAACGGATGTGGGGCGCATTCGCCGCGATCAGCTACGCGGTCTCCGCCGTCACCGCGGCCGTGGTGCGCCGCCGGGGCGTCAGCCTCGCGGTGCTGATCAGTCTCGCCGGCGCCGTGGCCGCCCCACTGGCCTGGATGGCCGTCGCCGGGATGATGCAGCCAGAGGTCGCGGTGATCATCCGTTCCGCCGCGATGCTTGTGCACTACGGCACGCCGTACGCGAGCCCGGCGGCACTCGCCGCGGCCCATAGCTGGCGCGCGTACGACCCTTACCTGCCCGCGCTGGTCGTGTTCGGCGTCCCGCGGGTCTTCGCCGGCGGGCTGCTCAGCGATCCCCGGATCTGGTTCGGGATCGCGTTCGCTGCCACCTTTGGCGCCGCCGCCCGGATCGCGCGGGTACCGCGGCCAGCATGGTGCACCGTGCTCGTCACTGCCACCCCCGTGGTCGCCCTGCCGCTCGCGGTCGGCGGTGACGACCTGCCGGTGCTTGGCCTGATGTGCCTCGGCCTGGCGCTGGCCAGCCGGGGATCGCGGAGCCAGTGGCGCTGGGCGGCCGCGGCCGGGCTGGCACTCGGGCTGGCCGCGGCCATGAAGGCGACCGCCTGGCCTGCCGTGGCGGTGGTGGCCGTGCTGCTCCTTGCCCGCCAGGGCTGGCGCGCCACCGCCTGGTTCGCCGCGGCGGTGCTCGGCGTGGCCCTGGTGACCGACGGCCCCGCCGTGGCCGCCAATCCCGCCGCCGCGCTGGCCAACACCGTGCTCTACCCGCTGGGCCTGGCCAAGGTCGCGAGCCCGGCCGCGAGCCTGCTGCCCGGTCACCTGCTCGCGAACACCGGAACCTTGGGCCACTGGACTGCGCTGATGCTGATGGTGCTGGCCGGGGCGGCAGTCGGCGCCTGGATGATTGTCCGCCCGCCCAGGGACGCGCACATGGCGGGCTGGCGGCTGGCCCTCGGGCTGGCTCTGCTGTTCGTGCTGGCGCCTGCCAGCCGGGTCGGCTATTTCGTGTACCCGCTGGGCCTGGCCGCCTGGCTGCTGCTGTCCCGCTGGCCGGAACTGCCCGGCGATCTGTCAGTCGATCCAGAACCGCAGCACCGGCGGCTTGCCGTCCAGGGTCACCACTGAATCCAGCACCCCGCCGCACGACTCGATGACGGCCCGGGAGCCGGCGTTGTCCTGGTCACAGGTCACCAGCACCCGGCCGACTCCGGCCGCCCGCGCGATGACAAGGCTCTGCCTGAGGATCTCGGTGGCGTACCCGCGGCGGCGGTGCTGTGGCAGGACGCAATAACCGATATGGCCGCCGCGCTCGGCGAGAAAGGCGTTGAGCATGAACCGGACGGACGTCCGGCCGACTATCTCCTGCGCCACGGCGGCCACCAGGAAGGTGCCCGGTACATGGCCCGCGGGCAGGTTGCGCCCGTGCCGGTGGTCCTCTAGTTCCTTGAGGTACGTAGCCCACGGCTTGCCCGGCTGGTATCCGGGGCCGAACGTGAAACCCTCGGCGGCCATGGCCCGGTGGCCGGCCACGAACGCCGCCTCGTCGTCCGGGCATGGCGGCCGCAGCCGCAGCCCGTGGCCCGCCGTCATCGGGCCAGGCTAGCCCGGCTGCCCCGGCGGGCTCATCTCAGTTTCCCGCAGAACCGCCCCTGTTCCCCATGAGGCCGCCATTGACAGCGCTTACATCGACCATTAGCGTGCCATTCAACGGCACTTGTAACCGCTTACAACCACCCAGCGCGGCAGCCCGGCCTGGAGAGCTGGTGAGACGGCATGACCACGGTGTACGACGTCGCGGACCTGGCCGGCGTCTCCACCGCGACCGTGTCCCGGGTGATCCACGGCTCGCCGCTTGTCCACCCCGACACCCAGCTGCGCGTCCGCGCCGCCATCGACCAGCTCGGCTTCGTGCCCGACGGGTCCGCCCAGGGGCTGAGCCGGCGCCGCAAGGACATCATCGGGCTTGCCGCGCTCGAACGCGGTACCGACGAGATCGACATCGAACAGACGGGCCAGTTGTTCGTGGACGAGGTCGTACACGCCGTGGAGTCGGTGCTGCGCGGCACCGAGTGCTCGCTGCTGCTGACGTTCGGCCAGGCCGGCGAGCAGTTCCAGCGGCGGGTCTGGTCGCTGTCGGGAAAGGTCGACGGGCTGCTCGTGGCGGAGGAGATCATGCCCGCGAGCAGGCTGCGCGCGCTGGGCAGGCGGATCCCGGTCGTCGTCATCGCGGGCCGTCCCGGTGAACGCGAACTGGACATGGTCGCCGTGGACAACACGGCCGGCATCCGTGCGCTCGCCGCGCACCTCATCGACGGCCACGGGTACCGGCGGCTGAGCTTCCTGGCCGGCCCGGCCGACTCACCCGACGCGCAGGAGCGGCTGGCCGCATTCCGGCAGGCCGTCGCCGGGCAGCCCGGCTGTCACCTGGGCCCGGTGCTGAACGGCGACTTCTCCGAGGCCAGCGGTGCGGCGGCGGCGCGTGCGCTGCTGGCCCGCGCCGCGCTGCCCGAGGTGGTCGCCTGCGCCAACGACCAGATGGCGATCGGCGCGATGCGGGAGTTCCAGCGGGCGGGCCGCGCCGTTCCCGGCGATGTCGCGGTGACGGGTTTCGACGACATCTACGCCAGCCGGATCGTCACCCCCGCCGTGACCACAGTGAACCAGCCACTCAGGGACCTCGGCCGCAAGGCGGCCGCCAGGCTGCGCGCCCGCATCGAAGACCGGGGGCTCCCGCCGCGGGCGGAAATCCTGTCCACCCACCTCGTGATCCGGGCCAGCTGCGGCTGCCTGCAGAGGTGATCGATACAGGTCTGCGAAAGGTGATCCACCCCGCCCCGAAAGGAGAACACCATGCGCAGTACCCCCCGCTCACTGCGGAGTCCCCGCTCTGCCTTTCCCGCCCCCGCGCTCCGCGCCCGCCCCCGCTCTGCCCGCATCGGGCTCACGATGCTGGTCCTCGCCGCGCTCGCCGTCTTAGTCACGGTCGTCCCGTCCGCGTGGCGCGCCTCGGCGAGCACCGTGCCACCGGCACCGCCCGGCTGGTCGACGGTGTTCAGCGACAGCTTCTCCGGTGCGGCAGGCTCACACGCAGACTCGCAGTGGACCTACGACACCGGCACCCAGTACAACGGCAGCGGATGTACCGCCAACTGGGGCACCGGTGAGGTCGAGAGCAACACGAACTCGACCGCGAACGTGTCCCTGGACGGCAGCGGCCATCTGAACATCACCCCGGTCAACTCCGGCGGAAGCTGGACCTCGGGCCGGATCGAGACGGTCGCCGACAACTTCGCCGCGCCCGCCGGCGGCGAGCTTGAGGTCAGCGCCTCGGTCAGGCAGCCCAATCCGGCCAGCGGCCTCGGCTACTGGCCGGCGTTCTGGATGCTGGGCGCCGGGTTCCGGGCCAGCGGCGCCGGCACGTCAGGGACGATGACCTGCTCCAACTGGCCGTCCACGGGCGAGATCGACGTCATGGAGGACGTCAACGCGCTGTCGGAGCACTCCGGGACCCTGCACTGCGGGGTCGATCCCGGCGGCCCCTGCAACGAGACCACCGGACTGGGCAGTGGCCTGCAGTCGTGCTCCGGCTGCCAGACCGGCTACAACACCTACTCCGTCATCATCAACAGGACCAACACCAGCAACGAGTCGCTCACCTGGTATCTCAACGGGAACGCCTACTTCACCGCGACCGAGAGCCAGGTCGGGACGGCCACCTGGCAGGCAGCGGTGGATCACGGGTTCTTCCTGATCCTCGACCTGGCGATCGGCGGCGGATTCCCGAACGGCGTCTGCGGGTGCACCTCGCCCTCGGCGTCGACCAGTTCCGGGGCGGCGATGAGCGTCGGCTATGTCGCGGTCTACCAGACCAGCGGCGGCAGCCCGTCGCCAAGTCCGACCCCGACGGGCACCCCGACCCCCACGCCGACACCCACCCCGAGCCCGACGCCGACCGGCAGGCAGTGCACCACGACCGCGACCGCCGACATCTCCGCCGACTGCTACTCGGGCTCCCAAGGTTCCATCTCGGTGACCGCGGCGACCGGGGACACCAATCCATCGGGCGTCGACGGCAACCAGACGGCGCAGCTTGCCAGCGGCGACTACCTGGAATATCCGGGGATCAACTTCGGCTCCGGCTCCAGCCAGTTCGACGCACGGGTGGCCTCCGGCGCGGCGGGCGGCGTGAGCGGCCTGGTGGAGGTGGTGCTCGACAACCCGTCGAATGCGCCGGTCGGGAGCTTCGCGGTGGGCAACACCGGCGGCTGGTCCTCCTGGCGCACCGTGCCGGCGAACATCACGAAGGTCACCGGAACCCATACCGTGTACCTGGAGTTCTCGTCGGGCGCCTCGGGTGACCCGCCGTATGTGAGCGTCCACTACTTCAATTTCCCGGTTTCCTGACCGGTGCCGCGGGCTGGGCCGAACCCCCCGCTCCCGGCCCGGCCCGCGGCACCCAGGAGGAGCCATGCTTGTCGCTTTCTCGGTCACCCCGCTCGGTGTGGGAGACGCCGTCGGCGAGTACGTCGCGGACGCGGTGCGCGTGGTCCGTGACAGCGGGCTGCCGAACCACACCGACGCGATGTTCACCACGGTCGAGGGCGACTGGGACGACGTGATGGCCGTGGTCAAACAGGCCGTTGACGCGGTGGCCGCGAAGGCACCCCGGGTGAGCGTGGTGCTCAAGGCCGACATTCGGCCCGGCGCGACCGGTGCGCTCACCGCCAAGATGGAGAGCCTGGAACGCCACCTGGCCGGCTGACCCGCGCCCGCGCATCGGCGCTGCCGAACGCGTCAGCGCTCCTGCCCGGCCAGCGGGACCTCCTCGATCAGGGCGGCCAGCCCGGCCTCGTCGACGAGGTCCGCGGGCCGCAGCGTCCGGTCGTGGCGGACGTAGTAGAACGCCGCCCGGACCCGGTCCAGCGGCACCCCGGCCAGGGTCGCCCAGGCCACCCGGTAGGCGGCGAGCTGGACGGAGGCGGCGCGCAGGTCGGCGGCCGAGCGCGGCGGCTCCCCGGTCTTCCAGTCGACCACGTCGTAACCGCCGCTGACGGGGTCGGCGAACACGGCGTCGATCCGCCCGCGGACCGTGCGGCCCGCGACCAGCGTCTCGAACGGCACCTCCACGTCCACCGGCCACCGGTCGCCCCACTCCCCCGCTTCGAACCGTTCCCTGAGCAGAGCGAGGTCGGCGTCGTCGGGATCGTCGGCCGGGTCGTCGGCCGCCCCCAGCAGGTCGGCCGGGTCGATCAGCCGCTGCTGCCCGAACCGCTGCTCCAGCCAGCGATGGAAGGCAGTGCCCCGCCGGGCCTGTGGCGCCGGTGGGCGGGGCATCGGCCGACGGATCTGCTGGGCCAGCCTGTCCGGGTCGGCCACCATCGTGATCAGCGAGGACACCGACAGCTGCGCCGGGAGCGGCACCGCCCCCCCGGCACCGGCGCGCCGCTGCGAAAGCTCTCTGAGCAGCAGGCCGGTGTCCCGGGACCAGGCGCGGGCAAGCTCACGGTCCGCCTCGCCCAGCTCGCCGCCGGCACCGTCCGCATCCCTCTCCGCCTCGTCCGGCTCCTCAAGCCGGGCGAGCTCGCGCTCCACCAGCGTCGCCGCCTCCCGCACCGCCGCATGCCGCTGCTCTTCCTCGGCCGGCGGCCACGACACGACGGCCGGCTCGGCCAGCGCCGGGTTCTGCGCGCCGTCGTCCGGCGGCGGTGCCCAGTGCGCCACGGTGCCCGCGCCGTCCGCGCACGCGGCACGGACCTCCTCCAGGAACGCCGAGGGGCCAAGCGGCGACGCGGCCTCGCCCCACCAGTAGCCCGAGCAGGCGACCCAGTACGCGGCCCTGGTCACCGCCACGTAGGCGAGCCGCCGCTCCTCGGCCAGCTCACGCGCCGAGCAGGCGGCGGTGAATTTCTCCCGCGACACCTCCTCCAGGTCGCGCAGCACCGGCAGATCCTCCGCATCGCCGCGCAGGCCGAACGGGAGCAGCCGGGGGTTCTCCGTCCACCGCGTGGTGACCCTCGGCTTCGCGGGGAACACCGAGGACCGCGGGCCGGCCGCCAGGCCGGGCACCACCACGGCTGCCCATTGCAGGCCCTTGGCGGCGTGCACGGTGGTGAGCGTGACCGCGTTGGCCCCGCTCGGCTGGCCGGACTCCAGGCCGAACTCCTCCGCCTCCGCCGCGGTCAGGTAGGCGAGGAACGCGCCGAGCGTGGGCTCCTCCTCGTCGTTGGCAAAGGCGGCCGCCGCGTCCGCGAAAGCGTCCAGGTCGGCGCGGGCGACGGCGGGATCCCGCCACGGTTGCGCCGCCACCTCGACGTCCAGGCCCAGCGTCCGCTCGACCTCTCCGACCAGGTCCGGCAGCGGCCGGCTGACATGCGTGCGCAGTGCCCGCAACTCAGCGGCCAGCGCGGCGAACCGCTGGTAGCCCCGCGCCGAGTAGGCGCTCCGGTCCCCCAGGTCGTCCAGCGCCTCCACCAGGCTGCCGGGCAGCGCGGTCAGATCCGTGACCGCCTGCGCCAGCGCATCGTTGTCATGCGCTACGCGGCTGCCACCATCCCCGGCCCCCGCCGCATCCCCGCCGCCGGGGCCGCCCCGAAAACCGGCTGCGCCGGGGCCGGCCTGGCTGCCCCCGTGCGCATGTTCTCCGGTGCGGTGCGCACCGGGGCCGGCCGGGTCCCGGGGGTCGCGGGCCAGTTCCCTGGCGCGCCTGCCGAGGGCGACCAGGTCGCGGGGCCCGATCCGCCACCGTGGCCCGGTGAGCAGCCGGGCCAGCGCGGCGGACTCCGCCGGGTCGTGCAGTACCCGCAGGGTGGCCACGATGTCGGCGACCTCTGGGACCGTGAGCAGCCCGCCGAGGCCGACCACCTCGACCGGGACTCCCTGCGCCTCGATCGCCGCCCGCAGCAGGGCGAACTGGGAGCGCTTGCGGCAGAGCACGGCGATATCGGACGGCTGGACGCCAGGCCGGTCCCAGGGCTCGCCGTCGGGCGCGATGCCAGCGGGCAGCCGGATCAGCCCCGCGACCTGTTCGGCCACCCAGCGGGCTTCCGCGGCGGCGGTCTCGAGCAGCGCACAGACCACGGCGCCGCGCCCGGCCCGCCCCGGCGGCGCCACCAGCCGGGGAACCTGGGACACCTGGTCTCGCAGGTCCCGCTGGATCGCTGCCGCGACGTCGAGGACCTTGCCGGTGTTGCGGAAGCTAGTAGCAAGCTGGACGACCCTGGCCGGGTGCGTGGCCGCGGGGAACTCACGGGCGAACCGGGCCAGGTTGCCCGCGCTGGCCCCGCGCCAGCCGTAGATCGACTGGCAGGGGTCGCCCACGGCGGTCACGGGGTGCCCGCCGCCGAACAGCGCCCGCAACAGGACCAGCTGGGCGTAGCTGGTGTCCTGGAATTCATCAAGGAGCACCACCTGGTACCGGGCACGCTCGATCGCGCCGACCTCGCGGTGCCGGGTCGCGATCCGGGCGGCCAGCGTCACCTGGTCGCCGTAGTCGATGACCTCCCTGGCCTTCTTGGCCGCGGCGTAGCCGGAGACCAGCGGCAGCAACTGTTCCCTGGTGCGCTGGCAGTCGAGGATCTTGCGGGCGCCGCTGGGCACGCGGGGCAGCGCCCGGGACGCCGCCTCCAGCCAGTCGCCGATCTGGTAGATGTCGGCGGGGTCGGCCAGGTGCTCGGCGAGTTCCCCGGCGAGGTCGAGCATGGCCGCGGTCACCGACTGCGGGGCCCAGTGGACCGCGTCCATCGGCCCGGCGTAGGCGGCCACCACCCGGGCCGCGATCTGCCATGCCACCGCCGGGGTGATCAGGCGCACGGTGGGTTCCAGGGCTTCGCGCAGCGCATGGTCGGCGACGAGCCGGGCGGCGTAGGAGTGATAGGTGGACACGATGGGCTCGCCGTCGAGCAGGTCGTCGCCGGGCAGCTCACCGGCCACGAGCCCGGGCGCCACGGCGACGGACAGGTCACCCGGCACCCGGCCGTCCAGGCTGCCCAGCACGGCGCCGCTGGCCAGGTCGGCCCCGGCGCGGCCACCCAGCCGTCCACCTGCCGGGCCGCCGCCCAGCTCATGCCCGGCCGGGCTGCCGGCCGCCCGCGAGCCCGCCGCCGGAGCGTCTCCGCCCGCGCGGCCGCCCTGCAGGCCGCCCGCGGCCGACCGCAGGGCCGTCCGCCCGGAGACCGCCGCTCACCGGAGTACCGCCAGGCCGCCGCCGGGTGCCCGCCCGGGCGCCAGGCCGGCCCGGCGCAGGCCCGCGAGCCGGGTACGCACCCGCTGCCCAAGCTCGGCGGCTGCCTTGCGGGTGAAGGTGAGGCCGAGAACCCGTTCCGGCCGCACCATGCCGTTGGCGACGAGCCAGACCAGCCGCGCGGCCATCGTCTCGCTCTTGCCAGACCCCGGCGCCGGCGATAACCGCAAGCGGCTCCAGCGGCGCGGCGATCACTTCGGCCTGCTCCGCAGTGGGCTCGGGCAGCCCGAGCAGGCGTGCCAGTTGCCCGGGCTCGTAGCGAACCGTGCTCATGGCGTCCCCCGCGAAACGTCGCGCCAGAGGCGCGCCAGGCAGTACCGCGCGAGGCGCGATGGCTGACGCCACGGCGCCCGGCACGCCGGCCGCGGCGGGCTCACCGGGTCACCTGCTCACCGTCGGGGTGCACGGGGCAGCAGGACCGCACCGGGCAGGTCCGGCACCCCGGGTTCACCCGCGCCTCGAACAACGGGCCGGCCATGCCCGCCGCCACGGTCTCGACCAGGTCCCGCGCCCAGCCCGGTTCCGGGTCGTCGGGCAGCGCCGCTTGCGGCTGCACCCGGACCCGGGCGGACAGGCTCGCGTTGCCCACCTGGATCAGCTCCGCGCCGCCCGGCTCGGTCAGGCCGAACCGCTCGAACGCCCCGAGCAGGACGGCGAGCTGGTACACGCCGAGCTGGGGGTGCCGGTCCAGGTCGGTGGACGGCACCGGGGTGGACCCGGTCTTCAGGTCCACGACGATGGCCCGGCCGTCGGGGTCGCGCTCCAGCCGGTCCACCCGCCCCGTGATCTCCACGGCACCGACCTGGGCCCGCAGCTTCTGCTCGACCGCGACCAGTTCCCTCGGGTTGTCCCGGTGCCAGGCGAGGAACTTGTCCACCATGACCCTGGCCCGCTCCCGCTGCTTCTCGCTGTACCAGTGGCTGCCGAAGTCCAGGTGATGCCAGATCTCATCTATCCGCTCACCGATCATGGCCTCGTCGGCGCCCGTAGCGGCGAGCACGGCGGCCGCATGGATGAGGATCCCGAAGTGCCGGATCACGTCCGAGGACCCGGCGCCCGCGGCGACCTCGAGCAGCCAGCGCAGCCCGCACCGGTGGAACGACTCGACCTGGGACGGCGACAGCCGGACCAGCAGGCCGTCCGCCGCGGCGGGGATCGGCCCAGGATCGGACAGCTCGGTGAGCTGGTACCACTGCCCCGGGTGGGCGCCACGAACCCCGGCCGCGGCCAGCCGGGCGAGCTGGGCGGCGGCGGCCCGGCGCAGTGCCGGCGGGCGGTCCGGGTCGGCCGCGGCCCGCCGCAGGTCGGCGGTCAGCGCGGGCAGCGACAGCCACCGCGGCGCGGCCCCGGCGACGTCCTCGATCTCGACCTCGTCACCGGCCAGCTCGGCCAGGAACCTGGACGGCCGTTCCTGGCTGTCGTCGCTGCCGGACGCGGTGACGACAAGCTGGCGGCGGGCGCGGGTGACCGCGACGTAGAACAGCCGGCGCTCCTCGTTGAGCAGCTTGGCCGCCAGGGCCGCGGCCATAGCGTCGATGCCGGTGCCCGGCACAAGCACGCCCGCGGCGGCGTCCATGAGCTCGTCCATGCCGAGCAGCGACGAGCGCATCCGCAGGTCCGGCCAGATGCCCTCCTGGACCCCCGCCACCACGACAACGTCCCACTCCAGGCCCTTGGCCCGGTGCGCGGTGAGGATCCGGACGGCATCGCCGTCCGGGGCGTGGCCGGCGAGGGTGTCGCCCGGGATCTCCTGGCCGGACATACTGTCCAGGAACAGCGAGGCCGAGCCCGGCGGCAGCCGCACGACGAATCTGGCCGCGGCGTCGAAAAGCGCGCACACCGCGTCCAGGTCACGGTCGGCCGCGGCACCGCGGGCGCCACCTGCGGCGGACACCGCCTGCCACGCGGAGGCCAGGCCGGACGCGTCCCACACGGCCCACAGCACGTCGTGCGCGTTGCCGTCGGCGGCCGTCTGCCGCGCCAGCGCCAGCAGATCGGCCACCCGCCGGGCGGCATCCGCGGCGGGAGCACGGATCAGGGTCAGCTCGCGCGGGTCGCGCAGCACGGCGGCCAGCGGCTGCGGCGGGCTGTCCTCGCCCGCGTCCCGCGCCGCCACCCGCAGCGCCCGGCGGAGCCGCCGCAGGCCCAGGGCGTCGGTGCCCCCGAGCGGCCCGGCGAGCAGCTCGATCGCCGCCTCCTCGTCGAGGGTCTCCGGGTGCAGCGCGCAGCGCAGCAGCTGGAGCAGCGGGCGCGGCCCGGGCTCGGCCTCAAGCGGCAGCTCGTCGCCGGCGATCACCGAGGGCACCCCGGTCGCGGCGAGCGCCCTGCGCAGCAGCGGCACCTGGCCGATCACCGATCTGACCAGGACCGCCATGGACGACCAGGGCACCCCGTCGTGCAGGTGCGCCCGGCGGAGCGCATCGGCCACCACCGTGGCTTCCTGGCTGGCGCTGGAGGCGACCACGACCCGGATCGCGCCTGGCGGCACGGACGGCACCGGCCGCAGATCGCGATGGCCGCCCGGCTGCTGGCTGCCCCGGGGCCGGCCGCCTTGCTGGCTACTGGCAGCCCGGCCATCAGCAGCCCGGCCATCAGCGCGCCCGGCCATCAGCGGCCCGGCCATCAGCGGCCCGGCCATCAGCGGGCCCGGCATCGGAGGACCGGCCGTCGGAGGACCGGCCGTCGGAGGACCGGCCGTCGGCGGACCGCCGACCGGCAGCGGGCCGGCTGGCAGACACCACAGCGGGCGGGGCCGGGAGCCTGGCCGCGATCCGGCGCGATGCGGCGAGCAGGACGGGGCCGCTGCGCCTGCAGGTGCCCAGGGCCACGATCCGGGCGGGCCGGTCGTCCGGCGTGCGGAACCGGTCGGGGAACCGCATGATCGCGCTGACGTCGGCACCGCGGAACGCGTAGATCGCCTGGTCCGGGTCCCCGACCACGATCAGTTCCCGGCCGTCGCCGGCCAGGGCGTGCAGCAGCGCCTCCTGGGCCGGGTCGGTGTCCTGGTACTCGTCGACCAAGACCACGTCGTAGGCTTTCCGCTCCCGCTCGCGAACCGCACCGCGGGACAGCAGCGCCGCGGCGATCCTGATGATCTCGGCGTAGTCGTAGGCGGGAACCGGCGCCAGGTCGAACCGCGCGTCGTAGCGGGCGAGGAAGGCACCCGCGGCGACCCAGTCGTCCCGGTCCCGCTGCCGGCCAAGGCGGGCGAGCCCACGCCCGTCGAACCCGCGCTCCGCGCCGCGCAGCAGGAAGTCCCGCAGTTCCGTGGCGAAGCCCCGGGTGCCCAGCGCCGGCCGCAGCCGTTCCGGCCAGCGGGCCCCGCCGTCCTCGGCCTCGCCGCGCAGCAGTCGCCGCACCTCCAGCAACTGCTCCGGGCCCGACAGCAGGGTCGGCGGCTCGTCGCCGGCCAGCGTGAACTCGCGGCGCACCAGCGCGTAGGCGTAGCTGTGGAACGTCAGCGCCAGAGGCTCGCGGGTGGTCCGGCCCAGGCGGGCGGTGATCCGCTGGCGCAGTTCCTCCGCGGCCTTGCGGCTGAACGTCAGCACGAGAACCCGTTCCGGGTCGATGCCGCGCCTGGTGATGCGCTCCACCACGGTCTCCACGATCGCGGTGGTCTTCCCCGTGCCGGGTCCGGCGAGGACGAGCAGGGGCAGCCCCTCGTGGTCCACGACGGCCTGCTGCGCCGCGTCGAGGACCGGGGCCCCGGCCGCCCGTGCGGGCGGGCGGACGAGGTGATAGGCCGGGGAATGCTCGCTCATATCAATTAGGCATTCCAGCAGACCCCTCTGACATCCCGCGCTCCTTTGCCGCTCTAACGCCGGCGCGGCGCCCAGGAAAAGGAAACCACCACCGTCGCGCCCTTGCCGAGAACTGGCACAGCCTGGCCGCAGCCGATAACCCGCAGCCCTCGCGCCCGCCCGCAGAGCCGGTGTGGCCCGGCCAGAACGAACCGTTCGCAACCCAAATACTCCTGAGGCTGGTGTTGCTCACGGGATGTTCAGGCTCACGGATACCCCCATCACCCAAAGATGATCATGGGGATTTGGCTGCCCTGACAGCCAAAACGCCATGATCATCTGCATTTACCTGCCTCCTGCGGTGGTGATCATGAGTTTCAGGGGGCGATAGGCCACCGTAAGTCATGATCACGGACATGCCCGGGCGACCGACCGCGGGCGGCAGGCGGCCGGCGGCCTTACTGGACGGGCATGATCTTGAGGTACTGCGGGCCGGTCTTGGAGCAGGCGGCGAAGGGGAACGGCACCCGCTTGGACTGGGTCTGGCCCGGCGGGTACACCCGCAGTCCGGCCGCGGTCACCGGTCCGCATTGTGCTGGCGGGAATATCCCGCCCTCGACGATGCCCACCAGCGCCGTGGCGGTCGCGCCGTTGGCGAGGGTCACCGTCTGCGGGGTGGCGCCGATGCGAACGGCCGCGCTGCCCAGTTGCGTTCCGGTCAGGTTGGTCGCGGAGACCCCGGGGTAGCCGAACAGGGTGCATGTGCTGCCGGACAGGTTGGTGAACTCCAGGTTGTAGTAGATGGTGCCCGCGGCCCCGCTGCCCTGGGTGTTCAGCCAGACGTCCAGGCCGGACGTGGTGCAGGCGGGCGTGGCGGTGCGGCCCGCATGGGTGGCGGCGCTGGGCGCGGCGTACGCTGCCGCCGGAAGCAAGGCGGCGGCGCCGGCGAGCGCCCCGGCGGCGAGCAGTCGCCGGGCCGCGGTGGTGCGCAGGTTCATGATCAGTTCCCCGTTCGAAAGCGGCAGCCTGGATGGCTCCCCCGTCATCGTTGGTGTGTTCGCTAGAGCAGAGCGCGCAGGTCGCCCGTTGATACATCGCGCCGCTTACCTGCGCAAAGGCCGGCGCAGCGAGCCGGTCCAACGCCAGGCTGCCTGCGCACGAAAGATGACGGGCCGCCCAGCCGGACGCCTGAGTTTGCGCGGGAAGGATGGGTGGGCGGATCGGCCGGGCAGTTGAGCGTTCCGCGCGTGGCCGTTCGGCGACCGGTTCGGCGGGGTGCTGGGCCCGGTGGTCAGCAGTCCGGGGCGAGCCAGCGGGCCCGGCGCATGTCCACGCCGCGCACCGCGCCGTCGGGGGCGCGGCGCAGCGGCGTGCCCTCTTCCAGGTAACGGGCCAGCGCTTCCCGCTCGTGACCAGCCAGGAACGACCCGTCGGCGTGGATCACGCGCCACCAGGCCACGCCGCCGCCCCATTGCGACATCACCCGGCCGACCTGGCGCGGGCCCGCCTCTCCGAGGAACTCGGCGATGTCCCCGTAGGACATGACGCGCCCAGGCGGGATGGTCTCGGTGACCCCGAGCACCCGTTCGGCGAAGTCGGGAGGCTGAACGGTCACCATTGGCCGGACGCGGGCCAGGTGTCATCGTCGGCGGCGGGCGGATCTCCCGCGTGGCTGCCCAGGTCCTGTGGCTCCGCAGGTGCTCCGAACTCGGCGAGCGGCCCGGTCTTCGCGTCCGGAGAACTGCTGGCCGGGGCCTCGAACGCCCCCGAGATCCCCGCAGCCGGCGGTGCGGGCCTGGCGGGCAGGCGATACCCGGTCAGGCCGTTGCCCGCGGCCGGTCCATCGCTGGCGGGCGGTGGCACATAGCCCGCGGGCCGCCCGTCGCCGACGGCAGCCCAGGATCCTGCGGCAGCCCATAGCCGACAGGCCGCCCGTCACCTGCCGACGGCCTTGGCTCTCCCGGCAGCTCATAGCCCGCGGGCGGCGGGGGATCCGCTTGTGATCCGGTGCCGGCCCAGGGCTGGTAACCCCCCGATGCCCCGAATCCCGTCGGCTGCCCGGAACCCGCCGACCACACATCGCCTCCAGCGGACCCCGGGCTCGCCGGCCACTCGTGACCACCGGCCGGCCCGGAGCCCGCCGGCCGGCCCGGAGCCCGCCGGGCGGCCCGGGATCGGCAGGCGGCTGAAAGCCATCGGATGACCCGTATCCCGCGGGCGACGGGTATCCGGCCGACGGCTTATAGCCCCCAGGTGCCCAGTAACCCGCCGAGCGCCCGTAACCTGTCTCGCTGCCGTCTGACCAGGCTCCGCTCGCGCTGGAGGCGGCGGGGTCTGGCAGGCCAGGTTCTTGGGGGCCGGGGCCGGGCACCCCGGCAGCGGCGGGCCTGCGGGTCACGATCAGGCGGAACGCCACAATCAGCACGACGGCGAGGCAGGCGAGTGCGATCAGCGAGTCGACCAGGAACTGCCGCTTGGTCCGCGCGGCCACGGGAACCGGCGGGATGGCCGCCGTGCCGCCGCCGAACTTCGCGGCCGCGACCAGTCCCCGTCCGGTGCCCCGGTCGCGGGCCAGCCGGCCGGCCATCTTCAGCGCGGCCGTGGCGTCCACCGTGCCGAACCCGACCTCCTCGTCATAACTCCCGTGCGGCTTGTTGCTTGTGCTCGAGGTGATGGCCTGCACGACCAGGGCCGGGGCCAGCGCCGGATAAACCGACTTGATCAGCGCGGCCGCCCCCGCGGTCAGTGCGCAGGCCGGGCTGGTGCCACTGACCAGCCAGTACTGCCCGTCCCTGCCCTGCGCGGGCACGCGCACCCCGGGCGCCGCCACCTGAACCGACAGGTTGTCGCTGGAGAACCCCGCGGGCAGGCCGTTCTGCGCCACGGCACCGACCCCGAGCACCCCGGGATAGTCGGCGGGGAAGGAGTAGGGAGCGTTCCCGTGCGTGCCACTGGAGGCGCCACCGGAGTTGCCCGAGGACGCGACCACCACGATCCCCTGGGCCAGCGCAGCGGAGATCGCGGCCCGGACCTGGCGGCTCGCGCCCTGGTATCCCAGGGACATGCTGATCACGCTGACCCGCTTGCTCGTCGCGTAACGGATCGCGTCGGCGAGGTGCCCCTGCACCCGGGACTCCGATTCGTGCTGGTAGTGGCGGTAGCCCGGATCGCCCTGATCGGTGACCGCGCGGATGGAGAGGATCTTCGCGGCGGGCGCCACCCCCATGATCCCGCTCGACCCGCCGGCATGCCCGTGACCGGCGATGAGGGACGCCATCCAGGTGCCGTGCACCCCCCAGTTCGGGTCCGTCGGCGGCGTGTTCACCCCGGAGAAGTCGCGCCCGGTCGTGACGGAACCACTCAGGTCGGAGACCTGCCCGTTCACCCCGCTGTCGATCAAGGCCACGGTCACCCCGGACCCGTGAGTGTGCTGCCACGCACCAGCCACGTCGATTGCGTTCAGCACCCAAAGCTCTTGCTGGCGTACGGGGTCGGCCTGCGCCGTGCCCGCCGAGCCGACGGCGAAGGCGGGCGCCGCCAGCAGCGCGGCCAGCACCCCGGCGAGGGTGCGCCACCGGCGGCCGCGGGGAGCCAGCCTCAGCATCCGGGACTGCCCGGGCAGTGCGGCACCGGCGGAGAGGCGCCGAGCCGGGACGCCACCCAGTGGACGACCCCGGCCGCCAGGCTGCGCATCTCGGCGTTGGTGTAGTTGTCGTGCCCCTGCCTGAGCCACGGCCTGCCGTCGGCGTATCCCACGGTGGCCAGCACCAGGTACGGGCCCGCGGCGCTGCTCGAGCCGACCTTGTGGCCCGGGCCCCCGAAGTGGGCGGTCGTGGTGTGGCGGAACGACACGGCCCGCAGCCACGGCTGCGAGCCGCCGCCGTGGCGCAGCGCCGTGGACGCCTTGCCGGCCGAGGAGGCCGAGGAGGCTGGCATGACCGCGACGCCGACGGTCACCGCGAACGTCTGGGTGGCGTCCTGGTAGGTCGCCCGGAGCACGGCCAGGCAGCCCTGCTTGGTGAGCAGCGGCCCGGCCGCGGGGCCGGTGGCATCCCGGCAGGAGGCCTGCTTGGCGATGCCGACCCGCTCCGCGCGCAGCGCCAGCGACGGGCCGCCGCCGAATGCGGATCCCCGCAGCTCATAGCCGATGCCTGAGGGGAAGATCCGCCCGGCAGGCCAGTCCCGCCAGCGCTTCCCTATCTCCCAGGCCATAATCTGCTGCCGCTGTGCCTGGCTGAAGCTGCGCGGCAGGAACTGGACGGCGGCCGCTCCGGCGGCCAGGACCAGCCCGGCCAGCGCGGCCAGCAGGCCGATCACCAGCAGCGCGCGGCGACCGCGGCCTGGCCGGCGGGCTGCCGTCATGTGGCTGGGGGGCCTCACGTGGCTGGGGTGGACGGGCGCCGTAGCCAGCACCAGCCGCCTGGCCTGCAAAGGTGCGGTCAGGAACCGCGCCGTCCGGTTGCCGGGGACCTGGCGGAGCCCACGGCGGCACGGCTGGCGGTCTGCCCGACCCGGGGCCCCCGTTCTCCAGCTCGTCCCGCATCGTCACAACGGAATCGTACGGCCTGGCCGCCCGGTGCGCCTGCCCGGCGCAGGCTTGGCGGCCCCGCAGGAGGCCGCCGCCCGCACCGGTTGCCGATCAGTAGGCCGGTAGTGAGGGATCGACCTGGCTGATCCAGGCGAGCACACCACCGCCCACATGGACCGCGTCGGAGAAGCCCGCATCCTTGATCACGGCCAGTACCTCGGCCGACCGCGCCCCGCTCTTGCAGTGCAGCACGATCCGCTTGTCCTGGGGCAGCCGCTCCAGCGCGGCGCCGGACAGGAACTCCCCCTTGGGGATCAGCGTCGCGCCCGGGATGGACACGATCTCGTACTCGTTGGGCTCCCTGACGTCCACCAGGAAGATGTCCTCGTTGCGGTCGAGCATGCCCTTCAGTTCGGTGGCCGTGATGGTCGAGCCCGCCACGGCCTGCTGGGCGTCCTCGGAGACCACACCGCAGAACTCTTCGTAGTCGATGAGCTCGGTGATCGTGGGATTCTTGCCGCAGACCGGGCATTCGGGGTCCTTGCGGACCTTGACCGTGCGGAACGTCATGTCCAGGGCGTCGTAGATCATCAGCCGGCCGGCCAGCGGCTCGCCGATCCCGGTGATGAGTTTGATGGCCTCGTTGACCTGCAGGGACCCGATCGTCCCGCAGAGCACGCCCAGGACGCCGCCCTCGGCGCAGGAGGGCACCATGCCCGGCGGCGGCGGTTCGGGGTAGAGGCACCGGTAGCACGGGCCGTGCTCGGCCCAGAACACGCTCGCCTGTCCGTCGAACCGGAAGATCGAGCCCCAGACGTACGGCTTGCCCAGCAGCACGCAGGCGTCGTTGACCAGGTAGCGGGTGGCGAAGTTGTCGGTGCCGTCCACGATGAGGTCGTAGTCGGCGAAGATCCGCATCGCGTTGTCGGAGTCGAGCCGCTCCTCGTGCAGGTTCACCGTGACGAGCGGGTTGATCTCGGCGATCGTCTCCTTGGCCGAAACCGCCTTGGACTTGCCCACGTCCGAGGTGCCGTGGATGATCTGGCGCTGCAGGTTCGACTCGTCGACCACGTCGAAATCGACGATGCCCAGCGTGCCGACGCCGGCCGCGGCCAGGTACATCAGCGCGGGCGAGCCGAGGCCGCCGGCGCCGACGCACAGCACCTTGGCGTTCTTCAGGCGGCGCTGGCCGGTCTTGCCCACGTCCGGGATGATCAGATGCCGGGAGTAGCGCCGGACCTCTTCGACGGTCAGGTCATCGGCTGGGGAAACCAGCGGTGGCAGCGACACGGCAGGTCTGTCTCCTAAGTCGTAACATGCGGGCACGTTGCTGCCCGCCCCAGAGTCAACCAGGGCCTCCCAAGCGGCATTCCCCCCAGGTGGCCGCCATCACCAGGCTGAGCGGCACAACATGCGCTACGACGGCCCCGCCTGGCTGAATCCCACGGCGGCCAGAAATGTCAGCGTGGGCCGGTAAAACAAGGGACAGGCGGAAAGCGTTCGGGGGCGGTGAGCGTGAGCCGACCGAATCGCCCGCACAGCCCGGTGTCGCCCATTCAACGGGAGGTTTCCATGCCCGCACTGCCCCCCGAACGGCCTGGATGCCCGAAGGCACCAGGCGGGCGCAGGCCACTGCCCGACCCGGCAGCGATCCAGCTGTTCCTGGTTCCAGAGTCGGCCCCGCCCTACGACGAGGACGTTCCTGCCGGGGAAACGGTCGGCGGGAGGTTACCGGCCTGGCCGCCGCACGGTGCGGAACTGGGGGCCGGGCGGCGGCGGGGCGGCGGCAGGCCTGCGGCCCCTCCGGCGCGCGACGAGACGCGGGACGCGCCCCGGCCGCTCGGGCGCTGCCCCTGGGGTGCCGGCCGCCGCGCCACGGGGTGCCGGCGTGCCCACGAGGTGCCGGCTGCGGACGGGCTACCGCCCGGCTGGGAGAACCGTTTCGCCCAGGTGCTGGCCGAAACCCTGGCGGGGGCCCGGCCGCCGCGCCAGATCGTGCCCTGGACCACCGAAGAGGCCCTCCGGCGCATCCAGCGCCTCGGGCCACGGCTCGCGTCGGAGCAGCGGCCCAGGGTCCGCCGGGTGCTCACCTCGCTGCCCGCCCCGGACGTGATGGAGATGACCGTGGTCGTGGGGTTCGGGCCGCGGGTCAAGGCGCTGGCCGTCCGGCTGGAGCACACCGCGCCGCGCCCGGCCGCCCTGCCGGGTGCGCGGACGGCCGCACGCTGGGTGTGCACGGCCGTGGAGGCCGCCTGACCGCCGCCAGCGAGCCCGCGGCGCTCGCGACCGGGCGGCGCTACCCGCGGCGCCAGCCACGCGCGAGCGTTCGGCGCAGTGAAAGTGGACGGCGGGCGGGCAGGTGCTCCGGGACGTCAGCCGTTAGCGCGGTTGCGCGGGTCGCCGTGGCAGAGCTTGTACTTGCGGCCCGAGCCACAAGGGCATGGGGAGTTGCGCCCGACCTTCGCGAACTTGTCGCCGCCGGCCGATTCGGTGCGCCGCTCGACCTGGCCGCCGCCGTCCGCGCTCGGCGCGCTGTAGGAAAGCCGGGCAGGCCGCTGCGGGCGGCTGAGCCCGGGTGCGACGATCGCGGGCTCGCCGGCTCCGCCGGGCTGAGCACGACCGGGCTGGGCGCCGGGCTGGGCACCGTCCTGCGCGCCGCGGGCACGGCCTGCCTGCGCGCCGCGGCCGCTTGCCGCATGCCTGCCGCGCGGGGCGCCGTTGCCTGGCGCGTTGCCGGCCGCGGGACCGCCAGCACCCGCGGGGGCAGTCGGCAGGGCCTGGCGCATGCCGGGCAGGAGCGCCGCATCTGCGTCTTCCGCGTCCTCGACGATCGGGTTCTGCTGGAACTCGGGCTGGATGTTGAACAGGTGCCCGACCGAGTCCTCCTTGATCCCCTCCATCATGTTGTTGAACAGGTCGTAGCCCTCGCGCTGGTACTCGATCAGCGGGTCCCGCTGTGCCATCGCCCGTAGGCCGATGCCTTCGCGCAGGTAGTCCATCTCGTAGAGGTGCTCGCGCCACTTGCGGTCGAGCACCGCGAGCACGACCTGGCGTTCCAGCACGCGCATGCGGTCCGGGGTGATCTCTTCCTCGCGCGCGTCGTAGGCCTTCTGCGCGTCCTCCTTGGCGACCTCGATGAGGAAGTCCCTGGACAGGCCGGCCCGCTCGCCGCCGGCCTCCTCGATCACGTCGTTCACGGTGAGCTTCGGGTGGTACAGCTCGCGGAACGCGGTCCACAGCCGGTCGAGGTCCCACTCTTCGGGGAAGCCCTCTTCTGTCGCGCCGGTCACGTAGGCGGTGACGACCTCGTCGATCATCTGCCGGACCTGCTCGTGCAGGTCGGCGCCTTCGAGGACCTCGCGGCGCTCCCCGTAGATGACCTTGCGCTGGCGGTTCAGCACGTCGTCGTACTTGAGCACGTCCTTGCGGATCTCGAAGTTCTGCTGCTCCACCTGGGTTTGCGCGGACCTGATCGAGCGGGAGACCGCCTTGGACTCGATCGGCACCTCCGGCGGCGTCTTCAGCCACTCCATGAAGTGCGCGACCTTGTCGGAGTTGAACATCCGCATCAGGTCGTCTTCGAGCGAGAGGTAGAACCGGGAGTCGCCGGGGTCGCCCTGGCGGCCGGACCGGCCGCGCAACTGGTTGTCGATCCGGCGGGACTCGTGCCGTTCGGTGCCGAGCACGTACAGGCCGCCGAGCGCGACGACCTCCTCGTGCTCTTCGGCCACCGCGCGCTTGGCCTTCTCCACGGCCTCGGGCCAGGCCTTCTCGTAGTCCTCGGGCGTCTCGACCGGGGACAGCCCGCGCTGGTGCAGTTCCAGGTCGGCGACGAAGTCCGGGTTACCGCCGAGCATGATGTCGGTACCACGGCCGGCCATGTTGGTCGCCACGGTGACCGCGCCCTTGCGCCCGGCCTGGGCAATGATGGCGGCCTCACGCTCGTGGTTCTTCGCGTTCAGCACCTCGTGCGGTATGCCGCGGCGCTTCAGCAGCCGGGCCAGCACCTCGGACTTCTCCACGCTCGTGGTGCCGACCAGCACCGGCTGGCCCGCCTCGTAGCGCTCCGCCAGGTCGTCCACCACCGCGTCGAACTTGGCCTGCGACGTCTGGTACACCATGTCGGAGTGGTCGGCCCGGATCATCGGCTTGTTGGTGGGGATCGGCACCACGCCGAGCTTGTAGATCTGGTGGAACTCGTTCGCCTCGGTCTGCGCGGTGCCGGTCATCCCGGCCAGCTTCTCGTAGAGGCGGAAGTAGTTCTGCAGCGTGATCGTGGCCAGCGTCTGGTTCTCGTTCTGGATGGTCACGCCCTCTTTGGCCTCGATGGCCTGGTGCATGCCCTCGTTGTAACGCCGGCCATGCAGGATGCGGCCGGTGAACTCGTCCACGATCAGGACCTCGCCGTTCATGACGACGTAGTCCTTGTCCAGCTTGTACAGCTCCTTCGCCTTGATGGCGTTGTTGAGGAAGCTGACCAGCGGCGTGTTCACCGACTCATAGAGGTTGTCGATGCCGAGCCAGTCCTCGACCTTTTCCACCCCGGACTCCAGCACGCCCACGGTGCGCTTCTTCTCGTCGACCTCGTAGTCGCCGCCGTCGTCCTCTTCCTCGGACTTGCGCAGCCGCGGGGCGATCTTGGCGAACTCGGTGTACCAGCGGGCGCTCTGCTCGGCCGGGCCGCTGATGATCAGCGGGGTCCGCGCCTCGTCGATGAGGATCGAGTCGACCTCGTCCACGATGGCGTAGGGGTGGCCGCGCTGGACGCACTCCTCCAGCCCCCAGGCCATGTTGTCGCGCAGGTAGTCGAAACCGAACTCGTTGTTGGTGCCGTAGGTGATGTCGGCGGCGTACTGCTTGCGGCGCTCCTCCGGGGTCATCTGGGCGAGGATGACGCCGACCTCCAGGCCGAGGAACCTGTGCACCCGGCCCATCCACTCGGAGTCGCGCTTGGCCAGGTAGTCGTTGACCGTGATGACGTGCACGCCCTTGCCGGTCAGCGCGTTGAGGTAGGAGGGCAGGGTGGCGACCAGGGTCTTGCCCTCACCGGTGCGCATCTCGGCGATGTTCCCGCCGTGCAGCGCGGCACCGCCCATGATCTGGACGTCGAAATGCCGCTGGCCCAGGGTCCGCCTGGCCGCCTCGCGGACGGCTGCGAAGGCCTCGGGAAGCAGATCGTCGAGGGATTCGCCGTTGGCCAGGCGCTCGCGGAAGTGGCCGGTCATGGCCCGCAGTTCCGCGTCGCTCAGCGGGGCGAAATCTTCCTCGATCGAGTTGACCTGGTCAGCGATCCGCCTCAACTGGCGCAGGATCTTGCCTTCGCCCGTGCGCAGGACCCTATCGATGATGACTGGCACTTCTCGTCGCGCTCCTTGCGGATCCGTTAGCGGTAATAGATCGCGGCCCGCCTGCCCTTGGCCCGCCACTTTTGGCAACGGGCACCGGGACGTTATCGTGCCCGGCGTATGCGTCTTCCAGTCATGGTAGGCGAGCCGGCCGGTGATGCCGAGCCTTCGGGGCCGGGTGCACACCACTAAGCTGGCTTCGCCACAATATGGTGACGGCTACGGCACTCGCGGCCGGACGGTTACCCTGCTGCGGCGGTTCGCCGCCGCGGCACCGGAGAGGAGCAGGCTGCATGGCGGACCAGCTGGGTTCGGACATGGTGGCCGGGCAGTCCGCGGAAGGCGGCCAGCTCAGCCCGGTCGCTGCGGGCGGGCCCGCCACGGTGTCGCACCACGGCCGGCCGGTGTCCTGGGTGGCGGTGTCCACCATCATGGCGGCGTTCCTGGTCGGCGGGTTCGGCCTGGTCTTTGGCCCGATCTGGTGGCTGTTCTGGGTGGGCGCGGCGATGGCCGCGGTCGGCGGCCTGCTGGCCCTGGCCACCAACATCTTCGACGACTGGTACTAAACCTCCCATTCCGGGCCGTCGGCAGGCCCGCGGGAATGTCGGGGGGCGGGGTTAAGCTCCTGGGGTTGTGGTCAGTGCCGCGGTGGTAGCGCCCGAAATCGTCCTCTCCCCCGACGACGCACGGCGGATGACGCTGCGCGCCCAGGGCTTTCTGGGAGCCGAGGGACGGCGCGGCGGCGTGCACGGCATGCTGCGCCGGATCGGGGCGGTCCAGTTGGACACGATCAGCGTCCTGGCCCGGTCGCATGAGCTGGTCGCCTACGCCAGGCTCGGCCCGATACCCCGGGAGCGCATCGAGCGCGCCTACTGGCACCCGCGCACTAGCGCGGCGTTCGAGTACTGGTCGCACGCGGCCTGCGTGCTGCCCATCGAGGAGTGGCCGTACTACGCGTTCCGCCGCCGCGCGCTGCAGGCCCGCGGCAGGCGCTGGCACACCGCGCACGAGCAGACCTGCGCCGAGGTGCTGGCCCGGATCCGGGCCGAGGGCCCGCTGACCGCCACCCAGCTCGGCGGCGCCAAGGCCGGCGGCCCCTGGTGGGACTGGTCGGACACGAAGATCGCCGCCGAGTGGCTGCTGGACGTCGGCGACGTGATCTGCGTGCGCAGGGAGGGCTGGCGGCGGGTCTACGACCTGCCCGAGCGGGTCCTGCCCGGCGAACTGCTCGGCCAGGACCCGTCGGACTCCGAATGCCTGATCCACCTCGCCGCGGTGGCTGCCCGGGCGCTGGGCGTGGCCACCCGCGCGGACCTGGTGGACTACCAGCGGCTGAATCACCTCACCGGCCTGCTGACGCCGCGGCCCGCCGCACGGGTCGAGGAGTCCGCCCTGGCAGCCGGGCTCACCCCGGTGGCGATCGGCAGGGCAGGCGGGACAACGGTGCCCGCCTGGGCCGACCCCGAGGCCCTCGCCCAGGCCCAGGCCGCCCCCCGGGGCAGGCACCGGGCCGTGCTGCTGTCCCCGTTCGACTCGCTCGTCTGGGACCGCAAGCGCACGCTGCGTATGTTCGGCTTCGAGCACTCCCTCGAGGCGTACGTGCCCAAGCCCAAGCGGATCCACGGTTACTTCGCCATGCCGCTGCTGGCCGGCGGGCGGCTGGTCGGCCGGGTCGACCCGGTGCGCCGCGGGAAGACCCTGGTGGCGCGCCAGCTATCGGTGGACACCGCCGCCGCGGTCGAGCCCATGGCCCGGGCGCTGCGCGAGGCCGCCGAGTGGGTCGGCTGCACCTCGGTGGAGCTGGGCCAGGTCAGCCCCGCTCACCTTGCCCCCCGCCTGGCCACCGCCCTCGCCTGACCAGGCCCGCTACACCCACCGCCCTCGCTGACCGGGCCCGCCCGGGCCCACCGCCCCCCTGACCGGGCCCCGCAACTCACTGCCCTCGCTGACCGGGCCCGCAACTCACCGCCCTCGCTCGCCGCGGCCTTCGCCCGCGCCTCCGATAGGGCATGAACGTGACAACGATGCCTCCCTGGCGCCATTGTCAACATGTGCCATCAGCTAACGATCTTCTCCGGTTCGTGATCATGGTGTTTTGGCTGCGCAGCGCAGCCAAAACACCATGATCACGAACGCTGCACGAGGAATGTCGGCCGATAATGCCTTGATTGTCCGGTTTGATGGCACAGTCAGGCCGGCTAGGGGCACCAGATTTACATTCATCGGCGCGGGGCGGGGGGCGGGCGCGGGGCTGGGCGGGGCGGGCGCGGGGCCGGGCGGAGGCGCGGGGCGGGGCGGGCGGGCGCGGGCGGGGCGGGCGCAGGGCTGGGGGCGGCGGCGGGGCGGCGGCGGGGCGGCGCGGGGCTCGGGGATGGCGTGGATGGTTACGGGGCGGGTGCCGAAGGAGGGGCGGCCGGTCAGCTCGGGCAGCACCCGGTAGGCGTCCCTGACCCACGCGCACAGCAGCGGCCTGGAGTCCCGTGGGTCGATCAGGTCCTGCACGCCGAAGTGCTCCGCCGTCCGGAACGGGGAGCTGACCGCCGCCAGCTCCCGGCGGATCCGCCCGATCTCCGCCTCCCGGTCCGCGGCCTGGTCGAGCTGCGCGCGGAACGCCGCCTCGACGCCGCCCTGCACCGGCAGCGAACCCCAGTCCCCCGAGGGCCAGGCCCAGCTACGGCCGGCCCGGTGCCGGTTGACGATGCCCGCGCCGCCCACTCCGTAGACCCGCCGGACGATCAGCTCGGCCTGCGGGACCCGGGCCTGGTACACCGCGGCGATGGCCCGGGCGCCGTGCCGGATCGTGCCGCGCTCCTCGGCGACCCGGCCGATGGCCAGGCCGCCCTGATCGGTGAGGCTGACGATCGGCAGGTGGAACGTCTCGCACAGGTCGGCCAGCCGGGTGACCGCCAGGGCTCCTTCGACCGACATGGTGGCGCCGCGGTACGGGTCGGTGGCGATGACGCCGACCGGGTGGCCGTCCAGGCGGGCCAGCGCGGTCACCGTCGCGCCGCCGTACTCGGCGTACCGCAGCACCGAGCCGCGGTCGAAGACCGCGTCCAGGATCGGCTCCAGCCGGTAGGGCGTGCGCGGGCTGCGCGGGATCGCGGCGGCGAGCGCCTCCTCCCGGCGGTCCGCCGGGTCGGTGCAGGCCAGCACCGGCGGCAGTTCGTACACGCTGCCCGGCAGGTACGACAGGAAACGCCGGGCCAGCGCGAACGCGGCGTACTCGGAGTCGGCGAACCGCTCGACCGTGCCGTTGCGGCGGTGCACGTCCGCGCCGCCAAGCTGTTGTTTGGTCAGGTCTTCACCGGTACCGCCGAGCACTACCGGTGGCCCCGCCGTGAACAGCTGGCCGATTTCTTCGACCAGGACGGCCAGATGCGACATAACCAGGCGCCCGGCGCCGAGGCCGACCGTGGGACCCAGGCACAAGGCGACCACGGGGACGACAGACAAGTTGTCGACCACGGCGTCCCATGCGGGGTTGACCGGCACATACGTGTACCCGGCGTCCTGGGCCATCTTCACACTGCCGCCCCCGCTGGCCCCGTCGAGCAGGCGCAGCACGGGCAGCCGCATCTGGTTCGCGTACTGCTCGGAGAAGACCTGCTTGGCGTGGATGGCCGCGTCGCCTGAGCCGCCCCGCACGGTGAAGTCGTCGGCGCCGATCAGCACCGGGCGCCCGTCGATGCGCGCGGTTCCCGCCACGAAGTTGGCTGGCAGGACCGAGGTGAGGCGGCCTTCGCCGTCGTAGTCGGCGAACCCGGTCAGGGCACCGATCTCGGTGAAGCTGCCGGGGTCGGCCAGCTGCTCGATGCGCTCACGGACGGTGAGCCGGCCCGTGGCCCGCTGCCGTGCCACCTTCTGCGGGCCGCCCATGGCCAGCGCCGCCTCCCGGCGCCTGCGGATCTCCTCGATCTCCGGCATCCAGCCCTGCTGCCCGGGCTCTGCCTGGTCTCCTGCTCCGACCACCGCCGCCTCGCAATGTCGTGAAACACACCTGCCGGGTGATCCTCGCACGGCGGCCGCTGGATAGCGTCGAGCGGAGATGGCCGAGGAAGCTCAGGAGGGCACCATGATCGGGGAACTGAGCGATCTGCCCGCGGGTGTCATCGGGTTCGAGGCAAGCGGCCGGATCCGGGCCGAGGACTACCGGGACGTGGTGCTGCCCGCCCTGGAGCGCGCGGCGGCGACCGGCGAGGTCCGGTTCGTGATCGTGATGCGTGACTTCGACGGGATGTCGGGCGGGGCCGTGTGGCAGGACCTCAAGGTGGGCATCGAGCACCTCCGGGCGTGGAAGCGCATCGCGCTGGTGACCGACATCGCGTGGATGCGCGACCTGACCAGCCTGTTCGGCTGGATGACGCCTGGGGAGACGAAGACTTTCCCGCTCGCGGAGCTTCATGAGGCCGCCGAATGGGCGGCCGGCTGACCGTCCCTTGGGCGCCGCCGGTCGTCGCCGCCGCAGCCGGTGCCGAAGCAGGCGGTCGGCAGGAGCAGCCGGTGCCAGGCGGTCGGCAGGAGCAGCCGGTGCCGAGCCGGCGGTCGGGCAGGATGGGGGCGTGCCCCGTCACGCGCCGCGCCACGACCACGATGCCGGCGGGCCAGCGGAACTGCTGGCCGCCAAGGCTGCCCTACGGGAACAGGTCTGGGCCGCGATGAGCGCGGCGCGGGTGGCGAGGTTCCCCGGCGCGGCCGGGCGGATTCCCAACTTCACCGGCGCCGAGGCGGCCGCGGAGCGGCTCCGGGAGCTACCGGAGTGGCAGCGGGCCCGCACGGTGAAGGCCAACCCGGACTCGGCCCAGCTTCCGGTGCGCCAGCGCGCCCTCCAGGACGGCAAGACCGTGTACATGGCCGTGCCCCGGCTGGCCGGGCCCGAGCCGTTCTTCGCCCTGGACCCAGACCACCTCAGCGACCCCCCGCGCAAGGCCGCCTCCATCAGCGGCGCCACCCGGTCGGCCCGCAGGGTCACGCTGGCCGAGCTGGCTCCGGTAGACCTGGTGGTGATGGGCTCCGTCGCGGTGGGCGAGGACGGGGCGCGGCTCGGCAAGGGCGGCGGGTTCGCGGACCTGGAGTTCGCGCTGGCCGGTGCGGCGGGCCTGATCGGCCCGGGCACCATGGCCGTCACCACCGTGCACGAGATTCAGCTCCAGCCGGCCGGGACGATACCGCTGTCCGAGCATGACGTCCCTGTCGACCTGGTGATCACGCCCGACCGGGTGATCGACTGCCGGCACCGGCGGGGCCCGCGTCCGGCGGCCGCCATCCGCTGGGCGGAGCTGACCGAGGAGAAGATCGCCGCCATCCCGCTGCTTGCCGCGCAGCACGCCGGGCACCGGGCCCGATGAATCCGATGCCGCCGCCCCGTCTAGTCACCGGGGCGGAGACGAACGGCCACGACGAGGAGGAGCGCCCATGAGCGCATCTGGTCTTTCTGCGACGCGGCTGCGGCGGTTGCGCGAGGCGCTGACCCGGCACGTCGAATCCGGCGACATGCCCGGCCTGGTCGCGCTGGTGGCCCGCCGCGGCGAAGTGCACGTCGAGGCGATCGGCACTCTGGAGGCCGGCGGCAGCGAGCCGATGCGCCGCGACACGATCTTCCGGATCGCGTCGGTCACCAAGCAGATCGCGGCCGCGACGGCCATGACCCTGGTGGAGGAATGCCGGCTGCGGCTGGACGACCCGGTGGACGACCTGCTGCCGGAACTGGCCGACCGCCAGGTCCTGACCCGGATCGACGCGCCGCTGGACGACACGGTCCCGGCGCAGCGGCCGATCACCCTGCGCGATCTGCTGACGTTCGTCATGGGCCTTGGCGCGATCATGGCGCCGCCGGGGCAGTACCCGATCCAGCGGGCGATGGATGAGGCGGGCCTGGCGCCAGGACCCGGCGGCCCGCCGATCGGGCCGGACGAGTGGATGAAGCGGATCGGCAGCCTCCCGCTCGCCTACCAGCCCGGGGACAAGTGGCTGTACCACACCGGCTCCGACGTGCTTGGCGTGCTGATGGCCAGGCTCACCGGGCAGCCGCTGGCTGAGGTGCTTGCCGAGCGCGTGCTGCGACCGCTCGGCATGGCCGACACCGGGTTCCACGTGCCGCAGGCCAGCCAGCACCGGCTGGCCGCCGCCTACCACCCCGACGAGAAGACCGGGGCGCTGGTGCTCTCCGACGATCCGCGCAGCAGCCGGTGGGGCGCCCCGCCCGCCTTCCCTTCCGCGGGCGGCGGGCTGGTCTCGACCGCCGACGACCTGCTCGCGTTCTGCACGATGATGCTGAACAAGGGCAGGCACGGCAACGGCCGCCTGCTGGCCCGGCCGACGGTCGAGCTGATGACCACCGATCTGATCACCGAGCAGCAGAAGGCGGAGAACCCGGTCTTCTTCGGCGGCAACAGCGGCTGGGGCCTCGGCTTCCAGGTGTTCACCCGGCGCAAAACCCTCGCCTCGACCCCGGGGCGGTTCGGCTGGACCGGCGGCACAGGGACCTCCGTCTACACCGACCCGGCCGAAGAGCTGATCGGGATCCTGCTGACCCAGCGGGAGATGACCTCCCCGAAACCACCGAACGTGTACCGGGACTTCTGGACCAGCGCCTACCAGGCCATCGACGACTGAGCCCGGGCCCGGGGCTAGCCGAACTCGATCAGGTTCTCCCGCACGGCGATCATGACGGCTTCCATCCGGGAGTGGATCTGCAGCTTCTCCAGGATGTTCCGCACGTGGTTTTTCACCGTGTTCTCGGAGATGAACAGCTCCTTGGCGATGTCCCTGTTGTTCATGCCGCGGGCGACCAGCTTGAGCACCTGGATCTCGCGCTCGGTGAGCCGGGGGGCCGGTACCTGCTCGGCCGGCTCGGTCCCGTCGCGGCTGGCCATCGCCGCGAACTCGGCCAGGAGCTTGGCGGCCATCGAGGGGTTGATCAGGGACTGACCGCCGTGCACCGCGCGCACCACGTCGGCGACCTCGTCGTAGGGGATGTCCTTGAGCAGGTACCCGCTGGCCCCGGCGCGGATCGCCTCGAAGAGATCCTCCTCCTCGTCGCTGATCGTGAGCATGACGATCTTCGCGCTGGGAGACAGTTCCTTCATGGCCCGGCAGGCCTCGATCCCGCTGCTGCGGGGCATCCGGATATCCATGAGCACGACATCAGGCAGTGCCTGACCAGCCTTCTCGACGGCTTCCGCGCCGTCGCTGGCCTCCCCCACCACCTCGATATCAGCCTCTTCGGCGAGCACCATCTCCAGGCCGCGCCGGAAGAGCGCGTGATCGTCGACGATCAGCACACGGATCGGCTCGGGCTGCCGCGCGGCGTCCTGCGCCCCGCTGACGGCCCCGGCATCGCCGGCCATCGCGTCCTCCTGACCCTGCCCGCTGTAGTCCGCCCGCCCGGAACCCGGGCGGTTCCGGGTCACTGGCGAGGTATCCGCCGCCGCGGTGGCGCATCGGTCAGCACGCCGCCGATCAAGCCGCAGGCCCTAGCCAGTGCCTTGCGAACACACTCTGGCCGACGCGGGCGCCGACTCGCAAACTGCGACCGTGTCGCGGGGTACAAACCGCCCCCGGGGACCCGCGCTCGGCACCGGCCTTCGGCGCCGAGCTGCCGCAGGAGGCTGCGCTGATCGATACGCACGAATGCCTCGCTCAGGCGCTCAGCCGGCTACCCCCGGACTGGGCTGACGGCCGAGCGCCCGCCCGCTTACGCCCCGGCTCGGCCAGACCTTGAGGCCACCGTTGGCGCAACGTCCTGCTGCGCCTGTTCCACCAGCCGGATCAGCCCGTACTGATAGCCGTGCCGGCGGTAGACGACGCTCGGCAGGCCGCACTGCTCGTCCCGGAACAGGTAGAAGTCATGCCCGACCAGTTCCATCTCGAGGAGCGCCTGGTCGACGCTGACCGGCGCGGCCGCGTGGAACTTCTCCCGGACCACGACCGGACCGTCCCCCTCCATCTGGATGGGGACGACGCCCGCGGCTTCCTCGGCCAGGTCGTCATCGGCGGCAGGTTCGGCCCACTGCGCCCCGGCCGGCCGGTCCGGCTCCGCGCCGTTGCCCGACGGCCCCGGCGCGCCCAGGTCCCAGGGGCTGGGCTCGGCGTACGGGGCGGCGGCCTGCCCGGCGGGCGCGCCCGCGGCGGCACCCGCCGACCGCGGACTCGGTATCCGGCCCGCCTGCGGTGCGCCGTGCCTGGCCGACTTGCGCCGGTCTCCCGAGCGGCGCAGCCGTTCTTCGAGCTTGGCCAGGGCCCGGTCAAGCGCGGCGAACCTGTCGTCGGCGGCCGCCTCGGCGCGGATGGCGGGGCCGCGGGACAGGATGGTCAGTTCCACGCGCTCCCGGCGCCCCGACTGCCGGGGGTTCCGCTCGGCGGTTACCTCCACATCCACTCTGATCGCCTTGTGAGCGAGCTTCGTGATCCTGCTGAGCTTCGCCGACGCGTAGCTGCGGAACCGCTCCTGTACATCGGTACGACGGCCCTTGAAGATGATGTCCATACCGGAAACCTCCTTCATCCCGAGTAAGGTCCCAGGTCTCGGCACCCGCCCGGCCGACCTGGTCTTCGACCCCACATCCGCCTGCTGAGGGGTTCGCGGCCTGTCGCCACTACTGCCCTTCTCCCGGCCCGGGAGACATCCGATCTCCCGGCGGGGCAGGACTTACTTCTAAGCCGCACCGTGATCGGTCGACGAGAAGTCGCCTTACGTGGGCCGTTTAGCCTGCGGCTGGCATCGGCTTGCCGGGACGGACCACCCGCTCCTCGCAGGTGACCCAGCCTGGCGCAACCACGGACCCGGGCGGGTGCCATACCTCGAACGTAGCTTGACGAAGGCTGTATGTCAGGACGCTGGGGCCGGTTATCCGGGATAGATGATGGCCTGGCCAGCCGTTATGCCGCCTAGAGGCTGATTAGGCCCGGCAGCGCTCCTCCAGCCGGTTGCCGGCCAGGCCCAGATACATCGGGTTACCGGGGCCCGCGGCGGTGACCGTGAGGATGCCCGGCTGTCTTGATCAGCGACGTGGGGTTGTCCCCGTTCACCGGCACCTCCCACAACTGGCTGCTCGATCCGGCCCCGGTGACCACCAGCAGGTGGTCCTCACCGAACCAGGTGAGGGCCGTCAGCGACGGCAGTCTGGGTCCGAGCTGGGTCGTGGAGGTCAGCCAGAAACCGTTGCTGTCGTGCCGGATCGCGGCGAGTTCCAGCTGGACGCTCGTGCCCGCGCGGACGATCATCGCGACTCGGTTGCCGTCGGGGGCGACCCGCAGGGCGGTGACCTGGTCAGCCCCGGGCGGGGGCTGCACCGGCACGGCCGGGGCCTGCCCGCCGGGGAGCACCCAGACGCCCTGCTTGCGCCTGATCTGGCCGGTAACCCAGAGATCGCCGAGATTATCCCAGCTCAGCGAGGTGAACGAGATCCCGGTGGGCTGAGCGTGGAGCTGCCCAAGCGTCTGCTTGCCGTCCCTGGAGGTGCCCAGGCTGCCGGTGTACAGCATGTTCGCCGGTCCGCCGAGGCCGGCCAGCTCGTTGCCCTTGGGTGAGATGGCTATCCGGCTCAGCGCCACCTGGCCGGTGCCGCTGGCCCGGAGCACCGCCGTGCCGCGCACCGAGCCGGCCGCCAGAGTGCGCAGGCCACCGTCCTGGGACAGGTAGTAGGCCTTCGTGCCGGGCGGCGCGTGCGGAATGTACTTCTGGTAGAAACTCTGGCCCAGCGCCTGTCCCGGGTGCTGCGGCGGCCATAGGCGCCCGTTGATCTCGATCTTGACGGCCCGGAACAGCGGCGCGCCGTAGGCCGAACTGGTCAGCGTGGCCACCACCTGGAACGCGATGGCCCGCTCGTTCAGGCCCACCGAGTGCGGCGGCACGTCGATGTTCACCAGCGCGGTGCGCCCGCCGGAGGGGCCGGGGAACACCTGGATGGGGCCGGCCAGGTGCGACTCGGCGGGGAACGCGGTCCGCGCCGCACCCTGGAGCCATCCGCTCGGGCCGTTGATGAGATCGCGGACCAGCGTCTCCGCCGGGCCGGTGCCCTGGATGGGCACGTACACCGGGTAGGGCAACAATGTCCCGTTCCGGCCGCCCAGGTAGTAGAGGTTCCGCGGCGCGTAGACCAGGCGGAACAAGTCGCTGGTCAGCAGCAGCTCCTGCGAAGGCTTGCCGGCGCCGGACAGTAGTCCGTCGATCTTGAGGATGCCCCTTTTGTCGTCCCTGAGCGTGAACTCCTCCGTGGGCGCCTGCGCCCCGCCCGGGGCCGGAATGTACTGCCCGGTGCTGCTCAGCCTGGCCAGTTCCTGCCCGGTCACCAGCACGCTCTGCCTGCCCGCCTGGCCCGGTGATGCCCCGCCCGCCCTGATAGGACACCTCAGGTTCCTTGGCCAGGATGGTCACCGACGCGCCCGGATGCCAGGATTCGATGGCGGGCTTCATCAGGTATTGCCTGGCCACCTGGTAGTTGTGCGCCACGATAGCGCTGGCGAGCAGGAAGTACTTGACCACTTCCTGGGCACTCCAGCCCACCTGCGGGGACCGCACAAGCAGCCCGCAGCATGGCCCCGCGCCTGCCGGGGGCCCCGGGGCGGAGGCGGGCTGCGCGCCGTTGCCGGACGGGATGACCGAGCAACCGCTCGCCACCGTGACCGCCGCGACCAGCGCCGTGACCAGTGCGGTCAGGCGGCCGGGGCGGCGGGAACGGGCAGTTCGCGGGTCAGGCATCGGTGCTGCCCTGCTCGATGCGCCCCGGCGCGCCACCGTCGGCGGAGAAGGTCACCGAGTCCACGCTGACGACCGCACCGGGCGCGGGCACCTCGGCCTCGTCGGGGCACAGCGGCAGCGGCGACCCGGCGAGCTGGCCGCCGACGGCGCACGGCAGCGTGAGCCGGAAAACCGAGCCGCGGCCCGGCTCCCCCCAGGCCTGCAGCCACCCGGAATGCAGCCGGGTGTCCTCCAGGGCGATCGCCAGGCCGAGCCCGGTACCGCCGGTGGTCCGGGCCCGGGCCGGGTCGGCACGCCAGAAACGGTCGAAGACGAACTGGTGCTCACCAGGGCCGAGGCCCACCCCGTGGTCGCGGACCGCGACCGCCACGGCGTCCCGGTCGGCCGCGACGGTGACCACCACGTCACGGCCCTCACCGTGCTCGACCGCATTGTCGAGGAGGTTGCGCAGCACCCGCTCGACCCGGCGCCGGTCCACCTCGGCAATGCACTGCTGCGGCGGCAGCCGGAACTCGATCCTGGTCCCGCGCTGGGCGGCGAGCTGCTCCGCGTCCGCCGCCGCGCGCAGGACCAGGTCACACACGTCGGCGGACTCCGCGTCCAGGGTGGCCACGTTCGCGTCGTGCCTGCTGATCTCCAGCAGGTCCGCCAGCAGCGCCTCGAACCGGTCGATCTGGCTCTGTAGCAGTTCCGCGGACCTCTTGGCGGCGGGCTCCAGGGTGTCCTTGGTCCCGAACAGGACGTCCGCCGCGATCCTGATGGTGGTCAGCGGGGTGCGCAGCTCGTGCGAGACGTCCGACACGAACTGCCGCTGGACGCTGGACAGCTCCTCAAGTTCCCGGAGTTTCTCCTGCAGGCTGGCGGCCATCTCGTTGAAGGAATGGGCCAGCGCGGCGAGGTCGTCGGTGCCACGGGCGGCCATCCGCTCGTCGAGGTTCCCGGCCGAGACCCGGCTCGCCGCCTGGGCTCCCTGGCGGATCGGGACCACCACCCAGCGGGTCACCAGCGAGACGATCACCGCCAGCAGCAACACGAGGCCGACACCGGCAATGATCAGGGTGTTCTGCACCAGCCGCAGCACCTGCACCTGCTGTGACAGCGGGAACAGGTAGTACAGCTGTGCCGTCCCTGGAGATCGGCACGCCCACCGCGAGCGCGGGCCCCAGTTTCTTGCCCGTGGTGCTCATCAGTGTGGTCGGCGCGGTGTAGAAGGTGACAGACCCGTTGAGCTGCTCGTCGGTTATCCGCTCTTGCAGCCCAGGGGGGATGCTCGGCGCGAGTGCCTGGTTGCCGGTGACGCCGGCCAGGCCGGAATTGGTGCCCCGCTGCAGCACCAGCACGTCGTAGATGTTGCCAAGACCGCTGCCGGACTGGAGCGCGGTGACCAGCGAGATCAGTGCGGACGTGGTGCTCCCGCCCGGGCTCTGCACGTCCGGGTCGCTCTGGGCGAACGTCAGCCCGTCGGAGGTCTGGACGAGGGCTGCCTTACGCGCGTTGTTGAACAGCCCGCTGGCGATCTGCTGTACCAGGAAGATGCCGAGCACCGCCACGACCACCACCGAGACGACCAGGGTGGTGCCGATCACGCGCAACTGCAGCGACCGGTGCCAGCGGCGGGCCAGCAGGCCGGCCAGCGAGCCGCCCTGCCTCCGGGCGACCCGGAGCATGGCACGCAGCGCGGGCGCGAACCGGTGCGCGACGCGCGCAGCCGGACCCGGCCAGGCCGCCGACCCCGTACGTTCCGCGGTCACCGGCGCTGTGCCGCCCGTCTGGGTGTCCGTCAGGCCGGTCCCGCCTTGTAGCCCACGCCGCGGACCGTCACCACGATCTCCGGTCGCTCCGGATCCTTCTCGATCTTGGCGCGCAGCCGCTGCACGTGCACGTTGACCAGCCGGGTGTCCGCGGCGTGCCGGTAACCCCAGACCTGCTCAAGAAGGACCTCCCTGGTGAACACCTGGCGCGGCTTGCGGGCCAGCGCCACCAGCAGGTCGAACTCCAGCGGGGTGAGGTTGATCGGCTGCCCGTCGCGCTTCACCGAGTGCCCGGCCACGTCGATGGTCACGTCGCCGATCTGGAGGATCTCCGGTACCGGGTCCTCGGTCCGGCGCAGCCGCGCCCGGACGCGCGCGATCAGTTCCTTCGACTTGAACGGCTTCACGATGTAGTCGTCGGCACCGGACTCCAGCCCGAGCACGACGTCGACCGTGTCGCTCTTGGCCGTCAGCATGACGATCGGCACGCCGGATTCTGTGCGGATCTGGCGGCACACGTCGATGCCGTCAAGACCAGGCAGCATCAGGTCGAGCAGCACCAGATCGGGGCGGGTGTCCCGGAACGCCTGCACGGCGTGATCGCCGTCGGCGACGAACATCGGGTCGAAACCCTCCCCCCGGAGCATGATGCCAATCATCTCGGAGAGGGCGGCGTCGTCATCGACGACCAGCACACGACCTTTCATGGACCTCATCGTTCCACGGAAACATCGGTTGGGGCACCTTCTCGCGATCCCCGGCCGGCGCCTAGGCTTTGCAGCGTACCTGCGTTGACGGGCCGCGCGACCCCGTGCTCGGTCACCAGGGCGGTCACCAGCGCGGCGTCGGTGACATCGAAGGCGGGGTTGTGGGCCGCGCTCCCCGGCGGGGCGACCGCGGTCCCGGCGAACGTGGTGACCTCCTCGCCGGGCCGCAGTTCGACCTTGATGTCGGCCGCGCCCGCGGCCGCGAAGTCGATCGTGGACACCGGCGCGGCGACCACGAAAGGCACGCCATGGTGGTGCGCGAGCACGGCGAGCCCGTAGGTGCCCACCTTGTTGGCGACGCTGCCGTCTGCCGCGATCCGGTCCGCCCCGGTGATGACCAGGTCGACCTCCCCCGCGGCCATGAGCGAGGCCGCCGCGGAGTCGGCGAGCACCGCGTGCGGGATGCCGGCCCGCCCCGCCTCGTAGGCGGTCAGCCGGGCGCCCTGGAGCAGCGGGCGGGTCTCATCCACCCACAACTGGGCGACCCGCCCCGCCCGGTGCGCCGCGAGGATGATCGCGAAGGCGGTCCCCTCGCCCGCCGAGACCAGCGCCCCGGTGTTGCAGTGGGTCAGGATGCGGGCCCGTTCCCCCACCAGGCTCAGCCCGTGCCTGGCGATGGCCGCGCTGGCCGCGGCATCGTCGGCCTCGATCGCGCGTGCCTGCGCCAGTGCCGCGTCCGCCGCACGCCGCGCCGCCCCGGGATCGGCGTCCCCCGCGGTGCGGTGGGCTGCCTGGTAGGCGTCCAGGGCACGGGCGGCGCCCCAGCTCAGGTTCACCGCGGTCGGCCGGGACCTGGCCAGCAGGTCAGCCGCGGCTGCCACGTCGTCGCCGCGGTAGGCGGCCAGCGCGACGCCATAAGCCCCGGCCAGGCCCAGCAGTGGGGCCCCGCGGACCACGAGCGTGCGTATTGCATGATCCAAGGCCGGGATGTCGCGGCAGGTTAGCCAGGCCTCCTCAGCCGGCAGCCGGGTCTGGTCAAGCAGCACGACCGCCGGCCCGTCCGGCGGGTCAAGCCAGCGCAGCGCACGGGTATCCACAGCCCGAGTGTGCGTCATCGCAGCCACCAGGTCGAATGCCCCCACCTGGGCGGGGCAGAAAAGGAGGGGTAATCCGGAATGGCTGAGCGCCGTTTCCCGGCCGGCTGCTTCGTGCGAGTATGGGCGCCAGCGCGGGGCCGGGCCCGGCTTGGGCGGGGTGGCGGGGTCAGGGCTGGCACTCGTGCGCTGTGCCGGTAAGGAGAAACATGACAGACAACCTGCCCCCGGGCAGCAACGGCGCCGGGCAGGGCGAGGAACGGCCCCAGCCCTGGTTCCCGCCAGCGGGCGAGCCCGGAGGATACGGCCAGCCACCGCCGTTCGACCCCGGCCAGGCGCCTTCGGCGGGGAGCTTCGGCCAGCCGCCGCCCGGGCACGCCCAGCCCGGGGGATTCGGCCAGCCGGGGTACGGGCCGCCTGCCGGGCCGCCGCCGTCCTATCCCCGCTGGCAGAGCCAGCAGCCCCAGGCGCCGAAACCGGGCGTGATCCCGCTGCGGCCCCTGGGCGTCGGCGAGATCCTGGACGGGGCGTTCACGTCCATCAGGCGCAACCCCAGGGCCACGCTCGGCATCGCCGCGCTGCTGCTGACCGCGTCCGCGGTGATCACCACCACGCTCTCGCTGATCCTGGTCCACTACGTGGGCACGGTGAACCTGCCCACGCCGGGCCAGCAGCTCACCACCGCGCAGGCCACCCGCCTGCTGACCAGGATGGGGGAGGTGCTCGCGCCGACCGCCGCGGTGTCCATCGTGCTCGCGTTCATCGTGGACACGGTGCTGACCGGCCTGCTCACCGTGGTCATCGGGCGGAGCGTGCTCGGGCAAAAGATCACCGCAGGGCGAGGCGTGGCAGATCGCGCGGCCGCGGATGGCCGCGCTGATCGGCGCCACGCTGCTCATCCCGCTGATCCTGGTCGGGCTGTGGGCGGTCTACGCGATCGTGCTGGTCATCCTCGCGGTGCTGCACGCACCGGGGGCGCTGATCGGCGCGCTGGCCGCGCTCGGCGCGATCGCCGGGATCATCCTGACGATCTGGTTCACGATCATGTTCCGGATGGCGGCGCAGGCAGTGGTGCTGGAACGGGAGGGCCCGGTCCGGGCGCTCGGGCGGTCCTGGCGGCTGGTCCGCGGCAGCTTCTGGCGGGTGCTCGGCATCACCTTGCTGGCCGGCCTGATCGTGGTGGTGACGGCGGGGGTGCTGCAGATCCCGTTCAGCCTGTTCGCGGCCATGGCCGGGGGCGGGAACTCGCTGCTGCCCAGCACGGGCGGGAACGTGGCGGGCATTCTCATCAGCGCCGTGGGCGGCGTCGTGGCCGGTGCCGTGGCGCGCCCGATCTCCGCCGGGGTGGCCGTCCTGCTCTACGTCGACCTGCGGATGCGCCGGGAGGGCCTCGACCTGGTCCTGCAGACGGCGGCGGGCGGCAGTGGCGCGCCGACCGGGGACGAGTTCGCCTCCCTGTGGCGGCCCGGCGCGCCGACGGCGCCCACGGCCACGGCGCCGCAGCCCGGGCCGGGCGAGGGCCCTTGGCAGGGACCGGGGCCGGACGCGGGCGCGGGCCAGGGTGTCCCGCCGGGTCCGGGCGCCCCGCCCGCCGGCGGCCCGCCGGCGTGGTGATCCGCGCGGCATCCCTGCTCGCGGCGCCCGCCGGTGGTACCCCGGTGGTCGGCAGGCAGGCCGGGCAACGGCTCGCCCGGGCTGAGCTGTCCAAGGCGATCTACCACCCTCAGCCGTCCCTCGCGCAGCGCGCCGTGCAGTTCGTCCTGGAGTGGCTGAACAGGCTGTTCCGCGCCACCCAGCGGCTGCCCGGCGGGTGGTGGGGATTCGTCGTCCTGATCGCGCTGGCGGTGCTGCTTGTCGCGGTGGTGCTGACCCGGACCGGCCCGGTCGCCAGGGCGCGGCGCCGGCGCGGCGAACCAGGTGCCACATCCCTGGGCCGCACCGCGCGCGAGCACCGCGAGGCGGCCGCCCGCCTGGCCGGCTCTGGCGACTACGCGGCGGCGATCTGCGAGCGGGTCCGGGCCATCGCCGCGGAACTCGACGAACGCGGTGTGCTGATGCCGCGCATCGGGCGGACCGCGGATGAGTTCGCCGCCGAGGCTGGCCGCGCCCTGCCGCCGCACGCGGCCGGCCTGCTCGGCGCGGCCCGGCTGTTCGACGAGGTCAGGTACGGGCGGCGCCCCGGCACCCGGACGGGCTACGACCGGGTCACCGAGCTGGACACCCGCATCGCGGCCAGCGCCGGGCGCCGCGCCGCGGCCGCCGTGGGGGCACCGTGACCAGCACGGCCCAGCGCGCACCCGAGGCCCGGCCGTTCGACGAAGCCCCGGGCGCCCGGGGCCCGGACCGGCGCCCGGTCCTGACCGGCTGGCGCCAGTGGCGCGCCCCGGTCGCGGTGATGCTGCTTGTCCTCCTCGGCGGGCTGGTCGTCGCCCTGCTCCAGGTGCGGCCGCCGGTGGCCGGGCCGCTGGATCCCAACGACACCGGCCCGGACGGCGTGCACGCGCTGGTGGCGCTGCTGGACAACCGCGGCCAGACCGTGCTGCGGGCCGGCTCCGCGGCCGCCGCGGCCGCGCAGGCCCAGGCCCGCGGCACCATCCTGGTCGTCACCAGCCCGGAGGAACTATCCGGCCGGGAACTGGCCCAGCTCGCCCGCGTCCCGGCCGGGCTGGTGCTGGTGGCGCCGGACCGCGCCGCCCTCGCCAGGCTGGCCCCTGAGGTAGACCTGGCCGGGCCGACCGGCCCGGTCGGCGACCTGGCGCCGCGCTGCGGCCTGCCCGGCGCAGTTGCGGCCGGCCCGGCGGACCTGGGCGGGCAACCACTGCGGTCCGCCGCGCCCGGAGCCTGGCGCTGCTACCCGGCTTCCGGCACAGCCTCTTTTCTGGTGCGCTACGCAGCCCCCGGGCACGTGGTCACCGTGCTGGGCACTGGTGCCCCGCTGGCCAACGCGAACCTCGGTGCCACCGGCAATGCGGCGCTCGCGCTGAACCTGCTCGCCGCCAGCCCGCGGATCGTGTGGCTCGTGCCTGGCCCGCTGCCCGTCCCGGCCGTGGCGCACTCCGGGCAGCACTCCCTGACCAGCCTCATCCCCGGCCAGGTGTGGGCCGTGGCGATCCAGCTCGGCGTCGTCGTGGTGCTGCTGGCACTGTGGCGGATGCGCCGCCTGGGCCCGCTGGTGACCGAGCCGCTGCCGGTCGTGGTCCGCGCCTGCGAGACTGTGGAGGGCCATGGCAGGCTGTACCGGTCCCGGCGGGCGCGCGACCGGGCCGCCGCCGCGCTGCGGGACGCGGCGCTCGGGCGGATCGTCATCCGGCTCGGGCTCCCGCGCGACGTGACGGCCGACGCGGCCTGCCAGGAACTGGCCAGGCCGGACCGGGCGCGACTCCGGTGAGATCCGGGCCATCCTGTTCGGGCCGGTCCCTGGTGACGATGCGGCGCTCGTGAAGCTGGCTGCCGACCTGGACGCTCTGGAGGGGCAGGTGCTGACCCTGTGACAGCGGGGACGGACCCGCGGGCCGCGCTTGAGGCGGTCCGCGCGGGCGTGGCCAAGGCCGTGGTCGGCCAGGACTCCGTCGTCACCGGCCTGGTGATCTGCCTGCTCTGCGGCGGCCACGCCCTGCTCGAAGGCGTGCCCGGGGTGGCGAAGACCCTGCTCGTGCGCGCCCTGGCGGGCACCCTGTCGCTGCGCAGCACCCGGGTGCAGTTCACCGCCGACCTGATGCCAGGAGACCTGACCGGCTCGCTGATCTACGACGCGAAGACCGCCCTGTTCCAGTTCCGCGAGGGCCCGGTGTTCACGAACCTGCTGCTGGCGGACGAGATCAACAGGACACCGCCGAAGACGCAGGCCGCGCTGCTCGAAGCGATGGGGGAACGGCAGGTCTCGGTGGAGGGAACCCCGCGGCCGCTGCCCGAGCCGTTCCTGGTCGCGGCGACCCAGAACCCGATCGAGTACGAGGGCACCTACCCGCTGCCGGAGGCCCAGCTCGACAGGTTCCTGGTGAAGCTGACCGTGCCGGTGCCCGGGCGGGACGACGAGATCACCATCCTGGCCAGGCACGCGGCCGGTTTCGATCCCGGTGACCTCGCCGCCGCCGGGATCCGGCCCGCGGCGGGCGCGGCCGACCTGGCCGCGGCCCGGGCCGCGGTGCGCGGCGTCCAGGTGGCGCCCGAGGTGACCGGGTACATCGTGGACCTGTGCCGGGCCACCCGGCAGTCCCCCTCGCTGCGGCTTGGCGTCTCGCCCCGGGGCGCGACCGCGCTGCAGGCCACCGCCCGGGCCTGGGCCTGGCTCGCCGGCCGGGACTTCGTCATCCCCGACGACGTGAAGGCCCTGGCCAGGCCGACGCTGCGGCACCGGATCCAGCTGCGGCCCGAGGCCGAACTGGAAGGGGCCACGGCCGACGGCGTGATCGACGCGGTGCTCGGCTCGGTCCCGGTCCCGCGGTGACCTGCGCCCCGCTGAGCCGGGCCGGTGCCGCGGTGGGCTCAGCCGGTCCCCCGGTGACGCGGTCATCGGCAGGCCCGGCTCGTTCCCCGGTGACCTGGTCATCGGCAGGCCCGGCTGGTTTCCCGGTGACCTGGGCCGGTGTCGCCCGGGGCGCGCCATGGCGCTGACCGGGCGCGCCGCCATCGCCGCGGCGGCCGGCGCGCTGCTGATCCTGGCGTTCCGGAATGCAGCCATGATCGTCTTCGTGAACCTGGCGCTGGTGGCGGCGATCGCCGCCGACGTGGCGCTCGCGGCACCGGTGCGTGCGGTCCGGCTGGGCCGCTCCGGGGATACCCGGGTGCTGCTCGGCGAGTGCGCGTCGGTCGTGCTCGAGATCGCGAACCCGGCGCGGCGTGCGCTGCGGGCCGTGGTCAGGGACGCCTGGCAGCCGAGCGCGGGCGCCACTCCCCCGTACGCCCGCCTCACCGTGGCGGCGGGCGGCCGGGCCTGGCTGACCACGCAACTGTGCCCGGACCGTCGCGGGGACAAGGTCGCGGCAGCGGTCACGATCCGCTCGCTCGGGCCGCTCGGGCTCGCGGCGCGGCAGGGCAGGCGGCGAGCTCCGTGGACGGTCCGGGTGCTGCCCCCGTTCCACAGCCGCAGGCACCTGCCGGAGAAGCTGTCCCGGCTGCGCCAGCTCGAGGGCCAGCACCGTGCCTTGCTCCGCGGCCAGGGCAGCGAGTTCGACTCGCTGCGCGAGTACGTGATCGGCGACGACGTGCGGTCCATCGACTGGCGGGCCACCGCGCGGCTGCCGCGACGTCATGGTGCGCACCTGGCGCCCGGAACGGGACCGGCAGCTCCTGATCATGCTGGACACCGGCCGCACGTCCGCGGGCCGGGTCGGCGGGGTCCCCCGCCTGGACGCCGCCATGGATGCCGCCCTGCTGCTGACCGCCCTCGCTTCCCGGGCGGGCGACCGGGTGGACATGATGGCCTTCGACCGGCGGGTACGGGCCCGGGTCGTGGGCGCGCCCCGCTCGGCCGTGCTGTCCGCGGTGGCCCAGGCGATGGCGGGGCTGCAGGCCGAGCTCGTGGAGACCGACGCCGCGGCGCTGGGCAGCGCCGCGCTCACCACGGCACGGCACCGTTGCCTGATCGTGCTGCTCACCGACCTGAACCCGGCCGCGGTGAGCGAGGGCCTGCTGCCCCGGCTGCCGTTGCTGGCGGCAAGGCACGAGGTGGTGGTCGCCGCGGTGGCGGATCCGGCGCTCGAAGCGATGTCCGCGGACCGGAGCGATGCCGCCGCGGTGTACGACGCGGCAGCGGCGCTGCAGGCGCTGGCCGCGCGCAGGCAGGTCTCCGCGCTCTTGCAGCGGCGCGGCGCGCACGTGGTGGACGCCCCGCCGGAGCGGCTGCCCGCCGCGCTCGCCGACGCCTACCTGGGCCTCAAGGCGGCCGGCCGGCTCTGACGGCAGGCCGCTGGGCACCGGAGAGCCCGGGCGGCCGTCCGGGTCCATGATCACGGGCGACCTCCCCGCGCGGGCTCACGGGAAATCGTCCGATGGGACGTGCCGGAGGGTGCGGTACCGGCACCGGGGCGCTGCCGGTGCCGCACCTGGGTGCATGCCGGGCTTTCACCCGGCCTCGGCCGCACCCGCGACGGCTACGTCGTCTTGAACCGGGAGTAGCCGTACTCGTTGCCCCGTCCCCAGATCACCACGTGGGGGACGACGACCCCGCTGCCGTTGACCGCCCACTCGGTGGTCAGGAACGGCCCCACATCGGGCTCGAACGGCTGGGTGACCATGTAGTCGCCCCATTCGCTGGCGTTGCCGCTGCCGAACAGGTTGAAGTCGTACGCCCACGGCTGGGTCGGGTTGACGTTGTCCTGCAGCAGGATCAGCCCGCCCGGGTAGTAGTCCACGGCGCTCGAGCCGGAGCCCGTGCCGCCGCCCCAGGACATGGTGCAGCCCACATACCCGTGGGCATCCGGCGCGCAGCCCGCGTAGGCGAACGCGAACCCGTCGTTGAAGGTGTCGCTGGTCTGGATGAAGGTCAGCGCGTTGAGCTTGAAGTACTCGTAGATGACGTAGGGGAAGGGGTCGCCTCCGCCCGGCCCCGCGGTGATGGCCACGCCGAGGATCGTGTCCCCGCCGAACGCCGAGTTGGCCTCCGCGTTGTACTCGGCCCGGGATATCCAGGCCGTTTCCCATCTCGGGTCGAGCCGGGTGCACCAGTTGGTGACCTTGCCGTCCTGGCTGGCGCAGCTACCGCCGGAGAAGTTGTACGAAGCCACCGACCGGTCCACGAAGAAGTACGAGGTGCCGTTCTCGGGCCAGTAGTAGATCCGCTCCTCGGTGCCGCTGCCGCTGGACGTCGTGTACCAGTTGGAGACCCAGTAGAAGGTGTCCAGCGAACTGGTGCCGTAGGTCAGCCCGAACGTGAAGGTGTCGGTCCTGGTCAGGTAGTTGTAGCTGACTCCGGCGCAGGCGGCCATCGGATCGATCGGCAACCGCGCCAGCCCGGTGTCCACCCAGGCTCCTGACGAGTTGTAGTGGTTCCAGGTGAGGTAGATGTTGTTGTTCGAGTACGCGATCTTCGGGTAGTCGAGCAGGTCGCCCGCGGTCGCCCCGAAGTTCGCCGCGCTGAAGTGGTAGACGCACCACGAGGTGGGCGCCGTGGACCTGGTCGTGGCCACCGTGATGCCCTCGGTGCTGCCGCTGCCCAGGTCGAGCCCTTCGTACACGAACCGGTCCCGGCTGGGCACGTAGGTGACGGTCTGGTCGCAGCAGAAGCCGCTCGACAGGCTGTAGGGGTTCTGGTAGCTCCACGTGGGCGTGCTCGCGCCACCGTTCGAGGTGTAGGCGATGTCCCAGTTGCTGGTCTGCACGATGTACTTGCCCGAGTTGGCGGTGTCGGGCTCGTTGACGGCCGACTGGGCGCAGCTACCCGAGCACGCGGCCGGGACCGTGGCGTCCTTGAAGACCGTGAACGTGGTCGGCCCGTTGCTGTGGACCGGGCTGGTCTGCGGGCCCTTCAGCGTGGCGACGTTGGCCGCGCTTGTGTGCGGGCCGAGGGGCGGCTTCTTGAGCGAGTCAAGCAGTTTCATGTCGCGGGCGCGCGCGGCCCGCTGCGCCGCGGTCGGCACGAACGGCTTGTTGCTCGTGGCCGCGTGGATCACGGTGCCGGCCGCGATGTGGCCGGTTCGGGCCGCGGCGGCCTGCACGCCCGCCGGAACGGTGCTTGCCGCATTGCCTGGCACCGCCGCATAGAGCCCGGAAAGCATCAGCGGCACCGCGGCCACGGCTATTAATGCGAACCATCGGCGACTGGCCCTTATCGGTCGGATTCCCATAGAGGTCTTCCTTTCTGACGGCCTGAGCACGTCATTTCCAAATGCCTTTACGACGTCGGAGCGTGAACTGGCGGGCATCACCCCCACGGCATAAGGTCCCAGCCGACAACGCTCACGGTACGTCCAGGCCAGGGCCGTGGAATCCCCCGAACCAGTGAAGTGGGTACCCCGGAATCACGCCATACGGGCGGCGCGCGGGTTAGCCGGGAGCCCCGTCGCGGTCGCCCGCGCCCTGAAATACGCCGGTGCGTGCAGGGGTGCCCAATAGGACCGCGGCCAGTTCCGTTCTGGAACGCACGCCGAGCTTTTGGAAGATATGCCGGACATGCGTTTGCACCGTGTTCACGGTAATGAACATTGCCGCCGCGATCTCCCGGTTCGTCTGGCCCTGTGCGATCAGCGCGGCCACCCTTTGCTGGGTCTGGGTGAGCCCGCTCGCGAGCGGCCGGGGCGCGCTCGCCGACAGTTCCCGGCGTGCCTTGGCCGCCCAGATCGTGGCGCCGAGCCGTTCGAAGATCGCCAGCGCCTGGCCGAACGACTCCCCCGCCGCCGACTTGCGCCGCGCCCGCCGCTCGGTGATCCCCTTGGTGAGCAACGTCCGGCCAAGCTCGAACGGCATGGGCAGCCGCTCATGCTCGGCAAGCGCCTCTGCGCAGGCCGCCCTGGCACCCTCGTGATCGCCGGCCATGCCGGCCAGATGGGCGCGGCACCTGGCCGCGGTCGCCAGCGCCCACGGGCGGCCCAGTGCCTGCCCGCGTGCGTGCAGCCGCCGCAGGTGCGCCTCGGCAAGGCCGGTCTCTCCCAGGGCGGCCAGCGCTTCGATCTCGTCCGGCAGGAACTTGACCACGCCCGGCTGGTCCAGGCCCGCGCCGGTGGCCAGGCGTGTCAGCCGGTCCAGGTGCGCATGCGCGGCCGGATAGTCGCCGAGCGACACGGCGATGAACCCGAGGACGGCCAGCACGCTGGACACCAGCGGGACGTTGCCGCTCTTTTCCGCCAGCGTGAGCGCCTCGGTGGCCAGGCCGCGGGCCTCGTCCACCTCGCCCTGGTGTGCCCGGACCAGCGCCAGTGCGTACATCGGCGCGGGCAGCATGGCCTGCTGGTGGCTCTCGCTGGCCACCGTGCAGCCTTCCCGCGCGTACTCGGCGGCGGCATCCCAGTTCCCGGCCCAGCATTCGAGCTCGCTGAAGTGGGCGAGCAGATGCGGCAGCGACGCGTCGTCACCACGGTCCAGGGTGCGCCGGTAACAGCCGGCGAAGCACCGCCGCGCCTCGTCCAGCCGGTCGGACCATTTGAGGATGGCACCGGCGAGGAAGGAGGGGCCGCAGAGGGCCAGGTACTCGACCGGCTCGTCACCCGTACCGGCGCCGAGCTGACCGGCCCGGTCCAGCAGATCCGCCCGCGCCGGGCCGCCCCCGAGGAATTCCACGGCGGCCAGGCGGGCAAGCGAATGCGCCAGCAGCCGCGGCCGCCCGGCCTGCTCGGCCGACCCGAGTGCCACGGCCGCCCAGCGGGACGCGGCGGGCAGATCGCCCGCGGCCAGCCTGGCCAGGGCGAGTTCGCCCTCCGCGTGCGCGCGAAGTTCCGGGTCGCCGGCCGCCTCCAGCACCGCCTGGTGGAACAGGCCCTCCGCCCGCGCCCAGCCGGACTGGTGGTAGCTGATCGTCGCCTGCCGGATGAGCAGCGCCGCCCGCCGGGAACCGGCCGGGCAGCCGGTGAGGGCGGACTCGACCAGTTCCCGGCTGCGGCCGATCTCCCCGGCACGGAAGTGATAGTCGGCGGCGCGCAGGATCCGGGCAGGTCCTTCGGGGGATGGCCGGGATGGCGTCATCCGCATGGCCTGCTCGGCCAGCACCGCCGCCGTCTCCGGCGCGCCCCTGGCGGCCGCGTGCCGCGCCGCGGCGTCGAGCAGGCCGGCGATCTCCCCGGCGGGGCCATCGGCGCCAAGCGCCAGATGCCACGCCTGTTCCTCGACGTCCCCGGCGCTGCGCGCCAGCCGGCGGTGCACGTCCCGGCGCTCGCTCATCGTCATCTCGGCGTACAGGACCGGCCCGAGCAGCGGATGGGTGAACCGCAGCGCGTCGCTGTCGCGCCGGATCAGGCCGTCGTCGATGACCTCGTCCATCGCCACCCAGGAGTCCTGGTCACCGTGCGCCGCCCGGATCACGTGCTCGCGCGGGTCGGCGGAGGCGGCGATCAGCCGGCCGACGCGCAGCGCGTCCGGGGACAGGCCGCGCAGCCGGGGGCGGACCAGGTCGCTGATCCCGGCGGGGATGGGTATGGGCTCGCCAGCGGCGCACGCTCGCCCCCGCTCCAGCAGCGCCCGCCCGCTTTCCAGGGCGTAGAGCGGGTTACCGCCGCACGCATCGTAGAGCCGCCTCAAGGTGGACCTGGGGAAGGTGACGCCGAGCCGGGCCCGCAGGATCGCCCCGATGGCACCAGGGCCCAGCCCGCCCAGTTGCGCGCACGCCAGGCAGGCCGGGGAGAGCGCCTGCTCCAGCCCGAGCGGGAACACCGGATCCTCGCCACGGAGGGTCAGCAGGATCGTGACCGCCGCCTGGTCCAAGCGGCGGATGCAGAACTCCAGGGCCTCCGCCGACGGCCGGTCCAGCCACTGCGCGTCATCCACCGCCAGTAAGACAGGCGTGTCCCTGGACAGGATCCGCAGGCCGTCCAGGACCGCGCGCGCCAGCACGCGCGGCTCCGGCCATGGCCGGCCAGCCGTCCTGGGCCGGGCCTCCGCCTCTCGTCGCCCCGGCTGCCGGTCCGCCCGGCCTGCGGGCTCCCGGCCGGATGGTCGTTCCGCCCCGGGCTGCGGGCTCGCCGTGGGCGCCTGGATGGTCGTTGCGTCCTGGCTGATCGTGAAGGGCTCGGCGGGACTGCCGTGCAGCGCTGCCTCCAGCGCCCGCCGGCGCGGTTCCGGAAGCCCGGGCAGTATCTCCCCGAGCACCGCGCCGAACAGGTCATCGAGCGCCGCGAAGGCGAGCGGCGCCTCCGCGCGGGCCGGCCGGCAGGACAGCACCCGGTGGGTGCGCGCGGCGGACCTTATCGCGTGCTTCCACACCGCCGTCTTGCCGATCCCGACATCCCCCACGATGACCAGCGCCGACGGCACCCCAGCGGTCGCCGCGAGGAAGGCGCCGATCTCGGCGACCTCGGCATCCCGCCCGACCAGGTCAGGATCCCTGGTCTGGCCATGCGGTATCGCCAACCCGGCCGCCATCCGGTCTCCTCTTCCCGAGCCGCAGGCGCAGCCCCGCGCCACACCCGACAGAGACGCCAGCGCAGGGTCAGATACACCGCCGCCTCACGCTTCTAAATCGCTGATTGTGTTCATATGGTTACAAGTAGCCAGCGGATTTCCGCTGGCCAGGCGGCGAGGATGCGGTCAGCCGGCCACGGGGGCAACGTCGGGCGCCTCGGCCATGTCCGCGGTCAGCCCGGCCGCCTGCGCGCGGCGGCCGGCCACGATCACGTAGCTGAGGAATGCCGCCTCCGCGACCACGCCGATGAGGATGCGAGCCCAGGTGGCCAGCGGCGACGGGGTGACGAAGGCCTCGATGAGGCCGGAGGTGAGCAGCACCACGATGAGGCCGAGCGCGATCGTGATGGACGCCCGCCCCTCCTCGGCGAGCGCCCTGCCCCGCGGGCGGGGTCCTGGGTCGATGACGGTCCAGCCCAGCCGGAGGCCAGTGGCTGCCGCCAGGAACACCGCGGACAGTTCCAGCATGCCGTGCGGGAGGATCAGCGCGAAGAAGAGCACTCCCTTGCCGTGGGCGATCATCAGCCCGCCGACGATGCCGACGTTCTGCGCGTTCTGGAACAGCACCCACAGGGTGGGCAGCCCAAGCAGGATTCCGAAGATCAGCGACTCCGCCGCGACCCAGACGTTGTGCGTCCAGACCTGCGCCGCGAACGACGTGGCCGCGTACTGGGAGTAGTAGTGCTGGAACTGGTGCTGGACCAGTTGCGCGACCTGGGCCGGTGGCAGCAGCGCGGCCTGCACCTGGGCGGACCGGGCGACCCACCAGCCGATCACGAAGGCCAGCGCGAGCGAGCCGGCCGCGGTGCCCAGCCACCACCAGCGCGCCCGGTAGGCCATGGCGGGGAAGGAGACCAGGGCGAACCTGGCCACCATGCCCCACCCGGGCGTGCTGGCGCCGACCACAGCGGCGCGGGCGCGGGCCACGCGGCTGGACAGCGTGGCCACCAGGATCGGATCCTGCCCCGCCGACTGCACGACGGACAGGTGCGTGGTGGTCTGCTGGTACAGGGCCACCAGTTCGTCTATCTCCGCACCGGAGAGCCGGCGGCGCCGCTTGACGAGATCATCCAGCCGCCGCCATTCCGCCTCGTGGGCGGCGGCGTAGACAGCGAGATCCACATGCCAAGGGTAGAGGATGGCCGTTTCGCCACCGGGCGTTAGCCTTGGTGCGGGCGTGATCGAAGCATGGCCCGGGCGTGAGGGAGCGGGGACTGCATTGGCTGAGGTCGTCACCGGCGAGGCTGTCGTCCTCGAGGTGCCGTGCGCGCGCTTCCCCAGCCGCCTGCTCGCGCTCGCCCTTGACCTGTTCATCCAGGTGATCCTGCTGTTCATCCTGTTCGTGATCGTCGGGCTGGCGATCACCGGCGACCGGGTGGACAGCGCCGCCGGGGGCGCCATAGCGCTGACCGTGAGCATCCTCATCGTGGTCGGCTACCCGGTGCTCTGGGAGACGCTGACCAGGGGCGGCTCCCCCGGCAAGTTCGCACTTGGCCTGCGCGTGGTCAGCGATGACGGCGGACCGGAGCGCTTCCGGCAGGCGCTCGTGCGCGGGCTGGCCGAGGTGGTGGAGATCTGGCTCCTGCTCGGCTTCCCGGCGCTGATCTGCTCGCTGCTGTCGGAACGGGGCAAGCGACTGGGCGACCTGTTCGCCGGCACCTTCGTGATACAGCGGCGGCTGCCCGCCGGGCGGGGCGGGGCCTGGTTGCCCGTGGTGAGCCCGGAACTGGCGTCCTGGGGCGCCCAGCTCGAGATGTCCGGGCTGACCGATCAGACGGCCGAGACGGCCCGCCGGTACCTGGCCCGCCTTCCCGAGCTGACCCCGGCCGCGCAGGCCGAACTGGGCGAGCGTATCGCGGGCGCGGTCCGTGCCCAGGTCAGCCCGTTGCCGCCGCCAGGCACACCGGCGGTCGCCTACCTGAGCGCGGTCCTCGCCGAACGGCGCAACCGGGAGCAGGCCCGGCTGACCGCGGTCCCGTCCGAGGCGGTCGCGGCATGGAGGCCGCCAGCGGGGGCAGCATTCCAAGAGGCGACAGGCGCAGCAAGGGAAGGGGAAGCCCTTGGGAACGAACCACCCGCCACGGGCGGGTTCGTTCCCCCGGTCTGACCATCGGGCCGGCAGGGCATATCGCCGAGGATGTCAATGAGTGCAGCCACACCCCCGGACGGCGGGGCCGGGCCCGGCCAGACCGGGCCAGACCGGCCCGAGGCCGGCGCGGCGCATCCCCGGTCGCGGCGGCACCGGTGGGTCCGCGCCGTACTGGTGCTGCTGGCCGCCGGGGTGATCGTCACCGTGGTCATCCTGGACCGGCACGCGCTCGGCCAGTCGGTGTCCGCGCTGGGCGGCCTGGACCTGCGCTGGTTCCTGCTGGCGATCGTCTGCGAGCTGATCTCACTGGTGGCGTTCGGGCTGAGCCGCCGGCGGCTGCTGCGGGCCGACGGCGATCAGGCCAGGTTCAGCTCGGTGATGGCGATCACCTACGCGGGCAACGCGCTGTCGATGTCGATACCGTTCGCCGGGGCCCAGCTGGCCGTGGTGTTCTCCTACCAGCAGTTCCGCCGCCGGGGGCTGGACCCCGCGGTCACCGGGTGGGCGCTGGGCGTCTCGGCCATCGCATCGTCCTCGGCGCTCGCCATCGTCCTGGTTGTCGGCGCGCTCGTCGGCGGCGCGCCAGTGGCGAATGCGGTGGGGTTCCTGGGCGCCGCCGTGTTCGCGCTGCCCGGGATCACGGTGATCCTCGCGGTGCGTTACCCCAAGGCCAGGGTCCTCGCCAACCGCGTGATCGCCTGGGCCTTCGGGTGGGTGCGGCGGATCTTCCACAAGCCGGGGCTCGATTCGGCGGTCCTGGACGAGTTCCTCGAGCAGTTGGCCGGCATCCGGCTCCGCTGGCACCAGTACGGCGAGGTGTTCGCCCTGGCGGCGGTGAACTGGCTGGCCGACTGCGCCTGCCTGGCCTGCGCCATCAGGGCCACCGGCGAGCCGGTGCCGTGGGCCGGGCTACTGCTGGCCTACGGGGCCGGTGCGGTGGCGGGCAGCACGGGGGTGACCCCGGGCGGGTTCCTCATCGTGGAGGCCACCCTGACGGCGGCGCTGGCGGCGACGGGCATGGCGCCGGCCAGGGCGCTGGCCGCGGTGCTCGCCTACCGGCTGGTCAACTTCTGGATGATCCTGCTCGGCGGCGGAGTCACGCTGATCTTCCTCCGGCTCCGGGGCAACCGGGTCCGCGTCTTCCCGCGCATCGATGACCAGACGCGGTCGCGTGCCGACGCGGCGGCCGACCGCACCACGCCCTCCACCGCCGACCGTCCCCAGTAACCTCCGCCGCCGCGGCACCGCCACCGCCCCGGCTGCCACGGGGCCCGGCGATGCCCGTCAGGGGGCGGCGCGCCAGGAGTTCAGGTAGTCGCGCTGCGCATCGGTGAGCGTGTCGATCCGCGCTCCCGAGGACTCCAGGGTCAGCCGGGCGATCTCCTCGTCGATCTCCGGCGGTACGCCGTGCACGCCGGGGGGCAGCGCCGCGTGGTCGCGGGCCAGCCAGCGCAGCACGAGCGCCTGGCCGGCAAAGGAGACGTCCATGACCTGGGGCGGGTTGCCCTCGGCCGCGACCAGGTTGACCACTCGTCCCTCGGCGAGCAGCACCACCCGGCGGCCGTCGTCCAGCGTGTACTCGTCGGCGTGCGGGCGGACGTCCCTGGTCACCTTCACCGCCGCTTGAGCCAGCGCGGGCACGTCGATCTCGGCGTCGAAGTGCCCCGCATTGGCCAGGATCGCGCCGTCCCGCAGCACCGCCAGGTGCCCGGCCGCGACCACGTCCCTGGAACCGGTCACGGTGACGATCACGTCGGCCGCCGCGGCGGCTTCGCGCATCGGCAGCACCTGGTACCCGGACAGGACCGCCTCCAGCGCCCGCACCGGGTCCACCTCGGTGACGATGACCTGCGCCCCGAGGCCGCTGGCGCGGCCCGCGATGCCCTGCCCGCACGGTCCGAACCCGGCCACCACGACCGTCCGGCCCGCGAACAGGATGTTGGTGGCGCGCAGGACCGCGTCGATGACCGACTGCCCGGTGCCCGCCGTGTTGTCGAACATCCGCTTGGTTGTGGTCGTGTCGGTCGCCACCATGGGAAACGCCAGCGCGCCCGCTGCCGCCATCCGCCGCAGCCGCAGCACTCCGGTGGAGGTGGACTCGCATCCGCCGAGGACGCCGGGGACCAGTTCAGGCCGCTGCCCGGACAGCGTGTCGACCAGGTCCCCGCCGTCGTCGACGACCAGATCCGGGCACGAGTCGAGGGCCCGGTGGATGTGCTCGCCGTAGGTGACCGCGTCCACGCCCGCCCGGGCGAACACGAACGTGCCCGCGTCCGCCAGGGCGGCTGCCACGTCGTCCTGGGTGGACAGCGGGTTCGAGGCGGCAAGGAAGACCCGCGCGCCGCCCGCGCGCAGGGCACCGACCAGGCCCGCCGTCTCAGGCGTCACGTGCAGGCAGGCCGCCACGGTCAGCCCGGCGAACGGCTGCTCACCGGCGTAGCGCTCGGTGAGCAGCCGCAGCACGGGCATGCCTCGCTCCGCCCAGCCGATCCGGGCCCGCCCGGCCTCGGCCAGGCCCTCGTCCGCAATGTCGGACAGCGGGCCAGGATCAGCGGGAGGAGGCATCGGCTCAGTAGCGGTAGTGGTCCGGCTTGTACGGCCCTTCCACCGGGACACCGAGGTAGCTGGCCTGCGCCTTGGTCAGCTCGGTGAGCCGGACGCCGAGGGCGTCCAGGTGCAGCCGGGCCACCTTCTCATCCAGGTACTTGGGCAGGGTATGCACGCCGGCCCGGTAGTCCTGCGGCCGGGTGAACAGCTCCACCTGCGCGATCACCTGGTTGGTGAAGGAGTTGGACATGACGAAACTCGGGTGGCCGGTCGCGTTCCCCAGGTTGAGCAGGCGCCCCTCGGACAGGACGATCACACCGTGCCCGTCGGGGAACACCCACTCGTCGACCTGGGGCTTGATGTTTTCCCTGCGGATGCCGGGCACCCGGGCCAGGCCCGCCATGTCGATCTCGTTATCGAAGTGGCCGATGTTCCCCACGATCGCCTGGTGCTTCATCCCGCTCATGTGCTCGGCGGTGATGACGTCCATGTTTCCCGTGGCGCTGACGAAGATGTCCGCCGTGGCCACCACGTCTTCCAGGGTCGCGACCTGGTAGCCGTCCATCGCCGCCTGGAGCGCGTTGATCGGGTCGATCTCGGTGACGATCACCCGCCCCCCCTGGCCGCGCAGCGACTCGGCGCAGCCCTTGCCCACATCCCCGTACCCGCAGACCACCGTGACCTTGCCGCCGATCAGCACGTCGGTGGCCCGCTTGATGCCGTCGATGAGCGAGTGGCGGCAGCCGTACTTGTTGTCGAACTTGGACTTGGTGACCGAGTCGTTGACGTTGATGGCCGGGAACAGCAGAGTGCCGTCGGTGGCGCGCTCGTACAGGCGGTGCACCCCGGTGGTGGTCTCCTCGGTGACGCCGATGATTCCAGCGGCCATCCTGGTGAACCGCTCCTGGCTAGCTGCCACGCTGGCCCGTAGCAGGTCCAGGATGACGGCGAGTTCCTCGGGGTCCTCATCGGTAGCGACCGGCACTGCCCCGGCATTCTCGTATTCGGCCCCCTGGTGCACCAGCAGGGTCGCGTCGCCGCCGTCGTCGAGCAGCATGTTGGGCCCGTCCTCGCCGGGCCAACTGAGCGCCTGGTCGGCGCACCACCAGTACTCGGTCAGCGTCTCGCCCTTCCAGGCGAAGACCGGCACGCCCCGTGGGTCGTCGGGAGTCCCGTCCGGGCCCACCGCCACCGCGGCGGCCGCGTGGTCCTGGGTGGAGAAGATGTTGCAGCTTGCCCAGCGCACCTGAGCGCCGAGCGCGACAAGCGTCTCGATCAGGACCGCCGTCTGCACGGTCATGTGCAGCGAGCCGGTGATGCGGGCGCCGCGCAGCGGCTGCGTCCGGGCGTACTCGGCGCGCACCGCCATCAGCCCGGGCATCTCATGCTCGGCGAGGGTGATCTCCTTGCGCCCGAACTCCGCGAGCGAGAGATCGGCGACCTTGAACGGAAGGTTTTCCGCGGGCATGTCCGCTCCTGTCCTGTTTTTGGGCTGTCAGGCGGCGCTCACCGCTTCGTGATCATGACTTACGGGGTGCTATAGGCCCCCGTAAGTCATGATCACGAATGGCTGGCGGAACCGATCGGCATGGCGACACACCGACGGTAGGCGATATCGGCCCGCATCGCACGCGCTGGCGTGAGTTCTTGACACGAAAATGTTAAGTTCGCTGCCATGCGTATCACGGAGGCGGCTCAGCGGCTCGGCACGTCGCCCCGGATGCTCCGGTACCGGGACATGCTCGGCCTGCTGCCGCCGGTGCGCGGGGCCACTCCGGCCCGGGGCCGGGCTGGGGCACCCCGGGACCGGGCTGGCGCACCCCGGGACCTGGCCCCTGGCGCACCCGGGACCGGGCCCACCGCCGGTTCGCCGACGAAGACCTGGCCGCGGTCGCGCATGCACTGCGGATCGAGCAGCGCTACGACATCAGCCCCGCCGCGCTGGCGTTTGGCTTGAAGGTCCTGACGGAGCCGGGCGTCCGCGCGGAGGTGGCCGAGCTGGGCCGTCGTATCGGGAGAATCGCACCGCCGCCTGCCCGGGCGCTGGAGTTCGAGCAGGAGCGCGCCCTGCGGCTGCTGCGCCTGCCCCCGGGGCGCGCACCCAGCGGCCGCGCGGTGACACCCCCGGCGGGCGGCACGCCACGGCGGGGCTGACCTCAGCCGGGGGCCTGCCTGGCCGCCCACTCGCTGCGCAGGATCGCGTAGATCAGCTCGTCGGTCCATTCGCCCTTGATGAACTCGTTCTCCACCAGGTGCGCTTCGCGGCGCAGGCCGGCCCGCTCCAGGACCCGCGCCGACGCGGTGTTGCGCGCGTCGAGATGCCCGGCGATCCGGTGCATGCCCAGCCCCTCGAAGCCAAGTCGCAGCAGCGCGCCGACGGCCTCGGTGGCCAGGCCGCGGCCGTGGTAGGCGGGATTGAAGACATACCCCACCTCGCCCTGCTGTGCTCCTGGCTGCGCCAGAACAACACGCAGTCGCCCACCAGCTCACCGGTCTGCGCCAGGTCGGCGACCAGGGTGATCGCCTGGCCTGCCTCGGTGAGCACGGCCGAACCTGCCCGCTCCGTCACCAGGGCCTCGATCTCGGACCGGGTCCGCGGCTCGGTGTACAGGTAGCGGTGGACCTCCGGCAGCCGCTGGTAGGCGTACAAGGCGTCGACGTCGGCGTGAGCGTACGGCCGCAGCAGCAACCGCTCGGTGCGGATGGGGTACTCCGGCTGGAACGGGCCTCCCCCGGGCGCGGCGGGCGGCGCGGGCGGTGAGGTCACCGGTGCGGCCTGCGGCGGACGGCGCGGATCGCCGGGTCGGTCGCATCGGCGCGGGACTCGCGGTACAGGTCGGGCTCCAGGTAGATCACCTTCGCGATCGGGACGGCGGCCCGGACCCGCCGTTCGGCAGCGTCGATCCCCGCCGCGAGCTGATCCGCCCGGGCGGATGGCCGCACCGCTATCTTCGCCGTCACGAGCAGCGTCTCGGGGCCCAGGTGCAGGGTCCGCAGGTGGATGACGCACTCCACCTCCGGTCCCGCCTCCAGCGCCGTGACGATGTCGCGCTCGACCTCGTCGCCCGCGGACTCGCCGATCAGCAGGCTCTTCATCTCCACGGCCAGGATGACCGCGACACCGCCAAGCAGCACGCCGATCGCCAGCGACCCGGCTCCGTCCCAGGCGTCGTTGCCGGTGATCACCGTGAGCGCCACGCCCGCCGTGGCGAGCAACAGCCCGGCGAGCGCGGCCATGTCCTCCAGCAGGATCGCTGGCAGCTCGGGGGCCTTGGCACGGCGGATGAACGCGAGCCAGTTGCCCCCGTTGCGCTGCTCGCTCGATTCCCGCACCGCCGTGCGCAGTGACAGGCTCTCCAGCACGATGGCGATCCCCAGGACGACGAACGCGACGGCCGGGGAGTGCACCGGCTCGGGATGGGTGATCTTGTGAATGCCCTCGTAGATGGAGAACAGGGCACCCACGGTGAACAGCACGACCGCGACCACGAACGCGTAGAAGTAGCGCTCCCTGCCGAACCCGAACGGGTGTTCCTCCGTCCGGTCGCGCCTGGCCCGGTTCCGGCCGAGCAGCAGCAGGAGCTGGTTCCCGCTGTCGGCGACCGAGTGCACGCCCTCGGCGAGCATCGACGCCGAGCCGGTGATGAAGAACGCCACGAACTTCGTGGCCGCGATTCCCAGGTTGGCGGCGAGCGCCGCGACGACGGAGGTCACGCCGACCGAATGCGCGGCCTCCGGAGACGGCCCGCGCGGCGCAGGCGCCGCCGCAGGTACCGCCCGCCCGGGCACGGGCCGCGCGGGCACGGGCCGCGCGGCGCCGCGGACCGCTCCCCGGCCTTGTCGGGCGTCCCCTGCCCGGAGTCAGCGGTAATGTCCGGTTCCCTCCTATGCGATCCGGGCCTTCAGCTCCTGGATCGCCGCGATCGGCGCTGGATCGATGCCGTTCGCAATCGCGAGATAGACGGACGCGTAGTCGATCAGGGTGACAAGGCTGGCAAGCCGCTCCAGCGGCTGGTCGCCGGACGCGGCCAGTTCGGTCACCTCGATACCGCGGTCGGCCGCGATCCGCGCGGACTCCTCCCGCCGCCTGGCCACCTGCGGATGCTCCTGGGTGTCCCGCAGCAGGATCAGCCGAAGCGGCACCGGCGGCGCCTCGGCCGGACGGGCCGGAACGGCCGGGTCCAGGCCCGCCGCATGCGGCCCGGCAGCGAAGGGCCCGTCGAAGGTGACCACCTGGTTGTGGTTGGCCTCGGGCAGCACGCCCGCGATCGCCGGGTACTTGCCGTTCTCGTGCAGCTGGCAGGCGAACCGGGCGGCGGCCACACCGGTCAGCTGGGAGGTACCCCAGATCATGGGCAGCGTGCCGGACAGCTCGAGCGCGAGCGTCTTCGCCGGGTTGACGAAGGCCTCGCTGTCCGGCCGGCACAGGTGCGCCACCCGCTCCAGTTCCGCGGCGGCCGACTCGTAGGCATCCTCGGGCATGTCCAGCACGCCAAGCCGGGCGGCGGCCACGACCAGCGGCACCGACAGGCCCCACAGCATGGACCGCGGCATGCCCGACGCCTTGACCCCGATGAACGGGGCATTGGCCTGCTCGGCCACGCCAGCGAGCGGCGAGCCCTGGCTGCCCACGCCGAGCAGGCGGCAGCCACGGCGCACGGCTTCCTCCGCGGCCGACAGCGTCTCCTCGGTGGCCCCCGAGCAGGAGACCGCGATCACCAGGTCGGCGGCACCCACCCAGCCGGGCAGCCGGTAGTCGTGCACGGTGGTCACCTGCACCGGGCAGCCCTGGCCGGCCACGGCCGCGAGCACCTCCCCGGCGATCCCGGATCCACCCATCCCGGTGACCACGATGGCCCGCGGGCGCCCGTCCGCGGCAAGCCCGCCGAGGCTGGCTTCCGCCGCCGAACGGGCCGCCTCGCGCACCTGAGCCGCGGACGAGGCGACCTGCCTGAGCATGCTGGACGGGTCGGCCGTCTCCAGGAGCGCCACGTCGTCGAGGCGCTCGGCTGCCGCCAGGGTCACCCCGCATCCTCCCCGACTCCCCCGGCCTTCGGCTGGCCGGGGCGGCGCGCCTCGTCCACCAGCAGCACGGGGATGTCGTCGCGCACCGGGTAGGCGAGCGCGCATTCGGGGTTGGTGCATACCAGTTCGCTGGCCGCGTCGTCCTCGCGAAGCGGGGCGTGGCAGGCCGGGCAGGCCAGGATCTCAAGCAGCCAGTTGTCTATCTTCACGGCGTCTCCTCCGGATGCGCGGCGCAGGTCAGCCGCCGCGCACGATGCGCAGGACCTCGTCACGCGTGGCGGCGAGGGTCGGTTCGTCGGATGCTTCCACGTTGAGCCGCAGCAGCGGCTCGGTGTTCGACGGGCGGACGTTGAACCACCAGTCCTGGGCGGTCACGGTCAGCCCGTCCATGTCGTCCATGCTGACACCAGGGCGGTCGGCGAAGGCACGCCGGACCGCCTCGGTCGCCGCGCGCTGGTCGGCGACCTCGCTGTTGATCTCGCCCGAGGCGTGGTACCGGCCGTAGCTGGCCAGCAACCGCGACAGCGGCGCGTCCTGCCCGCCGAGCGCGGCCAGCACGTGCAGGGCGGCGAGCATGCCCGAGTCGGCGAACCAGAAGTCGCGGAAGTAGAAGTGCCCGGAGTGCTCCCCGCCGAACACCGCGCCGGTCTCGGCCATTCGCGCCTTGATGAACGAGTGGCCCACCCTGGTGCGCACCGGCTTGCCGCCGTGCTCGGCAATGATCTCCGGCACCGCCCGGGAGGTGATCAGGTTGTGGATGATCGTCGCGCCGGGCTCGCGGGCCAGTTCCCTGGCCGCGATCAGCGCGGTGATGGCGGACGGCGAGACGATCTGGGCCCGTTCGTCCACGACGAAGCAGCGGTCCGCGTCGCCGTCGAAGGCCAGCCCCGCGTCCGCGCCGTGCTCCAGCACCGCCCGCTGCAGGTCGGCGAGGTTCGCCGGGTCGATCGGGTTAGCCTCGTGATTGGGGAACGTGCCGTCCAGTTCGAAGTACAGCGGTACCACCGTGACCGGCAGCCCGGCGAAGACCTCGGGAACGGTGTGCCCGGCCATGCCGTTGCCCGCGTCGGCCACGATCTTCAGCGGCCGGATGCCGGACAGGTCGACCAGCGACTTCAGGAAGGTCGCGTACTCCGGCAGCAGGTCGCGGCCGGCGACGGTGCCGGCGGGCCCCTGGTGTGCGGGCACCCCGCGCTCGGCCGCATCCCGCAGTTCGGCGAGCCCGGTGTCCTCCCCGACCGGTTTCGCCCCGCTGCGGCACAGCTTGATCCCGTTGTACTTGGGCGGGTTGTGGCTCGCCGTGATCATGGCCCCCGGGATGCCCAGGCTGCCGCTGGCGTAGTAGAGCATGTCGGTGGAGCCGAGCCCGCCCGCGACCACGTCCGCGCCCTGGCCGGCCACCCCGCGGCCGAACGCCTCCGCCAGCAACGGCGAGGACGTGCGCATGTCGTGCATGATCGCGACGGACGGCGCCCCGGTCAGCCGGGCGAAGGCGGCGCCGATCGCTTCGGCGACGCTTTCGTCCAGTTCGTCGGGGACGATTCCCCTGATGTCGTAAGGCTTGAAGATCTTCGAATACTGGCCCACGCTGGCCCTTGCCTCCCGTGTCAGCCCGAGGGCACGTCATTGCGCCGGCACCACGGCAAGCACCCCGCGATGCACGAGAACCGAGCCTACCGGTCGGGCCTGCCGCAAGGCCCGGTTCGGCTCAGCGCCTGCCCGGCTCGTTCGGGGACGAACGGAGGACGCGCAGGTGCCCACGGCGGCCCACCTCGACGCCCTGACCCACCGGCTCGGCGGCAGTGCCGCCTGGCGCGGCTTCCCTGACCGCGTCGGCGAGCGCCTCCAGGTCGTCGGCCTGGGCCGGCAGCGGCTCCGCCACGTGCACAGGAAGCCGGACCACATCCCAGCCGAGGGGGGCCGTCAGCCTGCCCGCATGGCCTTCGCACAGGTCATAGCAGTGCGGCTCGGTGTAGGCGGCCAGCGGGCCGACCACCGCGGTGGAATCGCGGTAGACGTACGTCAGCGTGTAGACGGCGTCCTGCTTGCATCCCGGCCTGGAACACCGACGCGCCATCAGCCAGCCTCACTCGCGGAACCCGGCAGCGCGGCGCCGGCTGAGGGCTGGACCGCGCACATACTCACAAGGGCAGACCGTACCGATATGCGCCGGCTAACGCCACCACCACCGCCACTCGGTGTGATCGTGTCTCGCGCTCCCGTGGAAAGGCGCCGGTAGCGGCGGTGCATTCGAAAGTTCACTGGCACAGTGCAATACGCACGACCGCCCAGGCCGGATACCCTCGGGAGCTGTGCAAGCCGCCGACGGGGACCGCCCGCAGCGCCCCGCCCGCATCAGGCGGCGGGACCGGCACGGGCGTGGACTGCGCGGGGTGCTGGTACCGCCGGACGTACCGCTGCACCGGACCCGCGGGGAGCGGTTCGACGACCTCGTGCTGCAGGCCGTGGCCCGGCTGGAGCCCCAGTGGGAGGCACACCTGTCGGGCATCGAGTTCGCGGTCGAGGAGATCCCGCCGGCCGAGTCCCCGGTCACCGGGCCCCACGGGCCGGTGCCGCTGTCCCGGCTGGAGCCGGGCACGCCCCCGGCCAGGCCGGGCGGTGAAAGCCCGGGACCGGACGCGCCAGGGACACCGGGGACGGCGGACGAGGAGGCCGGGGAGAATCCGCCGCGCATCGTGGTGTACCGGCGGCCGCTGATGGCCCGGGCGGACGGCGAAGAGGAGCTCGGCGAACTGGTCTTCGACGTAGTAGTGGAGGAGTTCGCGCGGATACTCGGCATCGACCCCGCGGACGTCGATCCCGGCTACGCGGGCGGCGAGTGACCGCCCCGGCGCAGGCCGGGCAGCGGCCTACCGTCCGGGGGTGACGAGTTCGTCCCGCACGATGGGGAGCGGCACCACGGTCAGCGCGCTGGACACCGGCAGGACCGACTGCAGCGCCCCGCCCCTTCCGTTGCCCATGAGGACGCGCGCGGCGTAAAGCGGGCCGGACCCCGGCAGCGGCGTGACGATCACGGCGAAGGGCGACCCGCGGCGCGTCCCTGCGGGCGCGGCGAGCTGCTGCAGCAGGCTGTGGTGGGCCTGGACGAGGATGACCTTGCCCGGCGCCGCCGAACCCTGGCCGCCGCCCGCGCCGACCTCCGTGACCCGCACCCGGGCGGCACGCCATGGTGCCGACAGCACCAGGGACGACACCGCTCCGCCCCCGCTCACGTTCGCGGCGACCACGCCCTGCTCCTGCAGCGGGGGTGTGGCGCCGGTGAATGCGCCAGGGGTTCCCTTCTGGCCGCCGGGCGCCAGCAGCGACGCGGTGACCGGCACGTTGGACGAGATCTCGAGCGCGCCGTAGACGGCCGACAGCGAAGACAGCGAGAGCTGGGCCACCGAGCCGCCGGGGATGTCCAGGCCGCCGCCGCCCGTGGGGTGGTAGGAGCCCTTGCTGGTGACGGCGCTCAGGGTGATGTGCGCGTCCTGGGTGCCGGGCACGGTCACGAACAGCTGCCGGGTGCCCGCGGTGGGGGGCATGCCGGGGATGACGACCCGGGTCCCCGGTGCCCCGGACTCCGGTAGCCAGGCCCCGCTGTGTCCGGCGCCCTTGGTCTCCTCAACCGCCGCCACGATCTGCCCGACGCTGGTCCGGACGTTCAGGGCGACCATCCTGGTCCCGTGCAGCATCTTGTCCAGGGACTGGGTGACCATGGCGTGCGGCGCCACGGGCACGCCCGTGTCGGTGCTGCCCTGCAGTGGCCCGGCATCGGTGTAGGCCTGAACGTCCACGTCCGCAGGCTGGCTGCCCACGTTCATGAGGAAAAGCTGGATGTGGGGGACGGAGAAGGCACCAGGGCTGACGAACCAGAAGTCGGTGCCCGGACCGCCGCAGCGCGCGGAGACCTTTCCACCGGGCAGGATCTGCTCGGCCTCAAGGCCCCGGGCCATCGCCCCGCTCGCCTGGATCACCACGCCCCCGGACGCGGGCACGGTGGCCACGGGCTGGCTGGTCGGTGCCGGGGACGGTGTGCTCGCGGGGGACGGCGTCTTGCCTGCGCGTCTTGCCATGCGCGGTCTTGCCCTGCGCGGTCTTGCCGTGGGTGGCCACCTGGACCGCATGCACACCGGTCACCGTGAGGGCCCCGGGCTGGGTGACGCTGGCCAGGGGCGCGCCGGTGCCTGCGCCGATCCTGGTCACCACCGCGCGGCCGGCGCCCGTCGTGCCCGGGCCCGCGATGAGCGCGACCTGAGATCCCGGCGCCCCGGCCAGGCCCGGAGCCGGGCAGGCGCGGAGAACGGTGTTGACCGGTGCGCTGCGTGGCTGTGGCTGCGGCGCGGCCGCGGCGAACGTCACGGTGTGCTTCCATACGGCCAGTCCCGCAGCCGCGCCGACGGCCACGAGCAGCACCGCGAGCGCGATGGCCCGGTTCGCTATCCCGCTCCTCACCAGTCAGCTTCTCCCTGGTCGTCGCCTGGCTCGTGGCCCTGGCCCGCGTCCGGGTCGTCCCACTGGCCGCGCCTTGGCACGCGGGGCGGCAGCGGTGGCAGCGGCGAGAGCAGAGCGTCGTCGTCCGCCGGGCCGCCTCGTCCCGGCTGCTGGGCTGGCCCGGCAGGCCCCGGGGCGCCTGGCTTGGCGGCCCCAGGTCGCCAGGCCCGTGCATGGCCCGGCGACCGGCCACGGCGGCCCCTGTCGCGGTCTGGTGCCTGGCCGGCCTCGCTGCTTCCGTCGCCGCCCCCGTAGCTGCCGCTGTCATAGCCGCCGCTGTCGTAACCGCTCGCCTGGGACCCGCTTTCCTGATAGGAGCCGGTGGGATAGGGGCCGCTGGAATGACCCCCGCCGGACCGCCGCCCGCGGGCCCGCTGCCCTGGTAGGAACCGCTGGGGTACGGGCCGCTCGAATGCGCAACGTCGTCGTAACCCCCGCCGGAACTGCCTGCCGCCGGGCCGCCCGCCCTGGTAGGAACCGCTCGGGTAAGGACCGCTGGAATGACCCCGGCTGGCACTGCCGCCCGCCGGCTGGCCGCCTTCGTAGGAGCCGGTGGGGTACGGGCCGCTCGGGTGCGCCGCCGCGTCATAACTCGCGCCAGGACCGCCGCCCGCCGACCGCCCGCCCTCGTAGGAACCGGCTGGATAGGGGCCGCTGGAATGACCTCCGCTGGCACTGCCGCCCGCCGGCGGGCCGCCCTGATAAGGACCGGTGGGCAACGGGCCGCTCGGATGCGAGGCGTCGTCGTAACCTCCGCCCGAAGACGGCCCGCCCTGGTAGGAACCGCTCGGATAGGGACCGCTCGAATGACCCCCGCCCGCGCTGCCGCCCGCCGGCTGGCCGCCCTCATAAGAGCCGGTGGGGTACGGGCCGCTCGAATGCGCCGCCGCGTCATACCCCCCGCCAGCACCGCCGCCCGGCGCCGCCCGTGCTGGGCCGCGCCCGAATCGGCCCAACCGGCCGGCCCGGTCCGCGCCGGCGGCACCGCGCCGGATGGGCAGGGAGAAGCGCTCCCGCGTCTCCTGGTCGGCTTGCGGCTCGTCGCCGGACCCGCCACCTGGGCTGGCCTCCGGAGCACCGCGGCCGCCGGAAGTGCGGCGCCGTCCGGGGTAGTCACCTTGGCCGCCTGGGAGCCCGTAGTCCCGCCGGGCGCGCCGCCCGATGCCGCGTCCGCGCGCGGCGCCCTGGTCCCCGCGGGGTGGCAGCCCGGTGTCGTAGCCCGGTCCGGCATCGCGGCCAGGGCCAGCAGCGGGCGGCCCGTAGTCCTGCTGCGGCCCGCCCAGTTCCGTCGCGGGACCGCGCCCGGCCTGATCGGGCCCGGCGCGATGGCTGTGCCGCCCGGTGGTGTCGCCGCTGGGCGCGCGATAGGCGACGGTTTCGCTGGTCAGGTCCGCCGCCGCGCGGTCGGCCCCGGCCTGCGCGGGCGGGCTGCTCCGGCACCGGCGAGCCCGGGTAGCCCGCACTACCGGGTCGGGAGTCCTCACCGGGGAAAGAGTCGCTGCCGGGATAGGACGGGCCATCCGGGCGCCCCCCGTCGCCGGAATAGGGGTCATCCGCACCAGGCGGCCCACCCCTGCGGGGCCAGCCTGCCCGGACACCGGCGGGCACGGCAGCAGCGCGCGGGGCCACGGCCGGGATGGCGGGGCGGGGTACCTCCGTGCCGGGCGGCAGCGCTGGCTCGTCCTGGCCGCGGCGCGGCGTGCGCCGGCGCCTGGACCGTTCCTCGGGCTCCTTGCCATGGCCGGCGCGGTGGCGGCTAGGTTCCTGCGCGTCGGGCGCCTCGTCATCCTGGGCCGCTTCCGCCTGCTCGGCTCCGGCGGCCGTCCGGGAGCCGGGCAGCCCGAGGCCGATCACCGCGAGCACGGCCAGCCCCTCCAGCAGCACCACTGCCGTACGGCCGACATCGCTGTGGCTGACCGACACAGAACCACCGCCGGCCGGCAGCCGGAACCCCTGCGCCCAGCCGTTCACCGGCGCCGCGAGGGGGGTGAGCGGATGACCGTTCAAGGTCGCGCTCCAGCCCCCGGCCGGCTCGGCGAGCATGAGCGTGCCACCAGCGGACGGGACCCGCGCGCCGGTGACGCTCACCGCCCCCGAGGACACGGGCACCACGGTGCCGCCGCTCTCGGTCACGGTGACTCGCGCCGTGGTGTCCACGACCCGCCAGAGCTGGAAGTCCGAGGTGGCGCTCACCGAGCGCAGGCCAGGCACATCGTCGAGCAGCCGGGCAAGGCCGGCGTTGACCGGGGCGGGCAGCAGCACGTAGCCGATGCCGAACCCGGCCAGGGCGCGCCCCTGATCGGTGACGGCGCTGCCCGACGGCGCGGTGAGGGTGGCCACGGACTGGCTGAGGGCTTTGTCGGCCGCTGTGGGCAGGGCCAGTTCCTGGGAGCCGATCAGCGGGTCGCCGTCGCGGAGCACCAGGTAGGTCACGCCACCATGCGGTGCCGTCTGGAGCACAAGCGTGCGCAGCCGCTGACCGGTGTCCGAGGACACCGCCACGAACTCCGGCAGCAGCGTCCCGGCCGCCGGGCGCACCGGGCCCGTCACCCCTGAGGTGACCCAGTGAGCGGCGGCCAGCGCGGGGGCGGAACAGGCCACCGCACCGAGCCCGATCACGGCCAGCCCGGCCGGGCTGCGCCACCGGCCCGCCCGCAGCAGGCCGGGCACCTGCTCGCCGGCGGCCACCACGGCGAGCAGCAGGCCCGCCCCTGCGATGGCCAGCGCCGGGCCCGGCCAGGCACGGACCACAGCGGTGCTGCCCGCCTGACTGATCGCTATCCGGCTCACCGCCGCGGCGGTGAGCAGCCCGGTCACGCCGACCGCCCAGCCGGCCAGCACCAAGCGCCGACGACCGCTGGCTACGACGGCGACGGTCGCCGCGAGGACCAGGCCTGCGGTCACCCAGAACGGTGGCAATCCAGGCCCGCCCGGAGACAGCAGCAGCAGGGAGCGCGGGGCAAGGCTGGCGCTGGCCAGCCCGGGCCGGGCCAGCCCGGCCTCAAGGAAGATCCTGGCCGGGTGCCCGGCAATGTCCAGGGTCCACGGCAGCAGCAGCAACAACGGGACGACCACGACGATCAGTGCGTCCAGCGCCCGGTTACGGCGGCGCAGTGCGATCAGGCCGACGGCCATGACCACGGCGGTAATCAGCCAGAACAGTGGCACGAACGCCGCCACCACCGCGGTAAGCAGCCCCGCGACCCAGGCAGCCCGCCTGGCCCTGCGGCGCGGGGCCGTGAAGATCCGCCCCACCAGCACGGCGACCAGCGGCAGGAGCACGAGCAGGACGGCCGTGCCGACCCTGCCCGCCGCCACGGCGCCCATTCCCACCGGCAGCAGCGCGTAAGCAAGCGCCCCGATGACACGGGCCGGTACATACGAGGTCACCCGGCGGGTGGCGAGATAGGCCGTGGCCCCCGCGAGTGGCACGCAGCCGAGCAGGATCACGTCCACCGCCAGCCACGGCTTACCGCCCAGCACGGTCGCCAGCAGGGCGAGCAGCGCGACATAGGGCGGGGCGTTCGCGCTGGTCCCGATGCTCACCGGGTGGAAGCCCTGGACGTACTCCTGCCACAGGGCGGACACCCCGCCCCAGGCCGGGACCAGCGTGCCGCCGCCGAGCGGGGTGGAGCCGAGCAGTGCCCGCTCCGCGACAAGGGCGACCACGGTGAGCGTCAGGAACACCAGCACCCCGGGGCTGGTGAGCAGGCGCTGCGCCAGGCCGGTGTCGACCAGCATCGAGTCGTCGTCGGAGGGGTCCTCGGTCGCGTGGTGGCTGCCCACGACATCGACGGGCAGCGTCTTGGACAGGGTGCTCGTCGCATACTCGGCGAGCATCCGGAACGACCGGCCGGGCGGTAGCTGCGCGCCAAGCCGCGCGAAGGCCTGCTGGCGGCCGCGGGCCCGGATCCGCCGGGCGGCCATCAGCCGCAGTGGGTGCGCGGCCACCGAGGTGTAGGCGGCCAGTTCGTCCCCGGCGGCCGCGGGCCGCTTGGCCAACAGGAAGAAGACCGTCCGCAGCGCGGAGAGCACCAGGTTGCCCGCGAGGGCGGAGAGCATGGGCCTGGCCGGCAGGTTGCCGGTCAGCACGAGCAGCGCATTGCGGCGGTCCTGGCGCCGGCGATGCTGGGCCGCCGAGGCGTCACGGCGGTTCCGGGCCGTGGCCTCGACGTGAAAGACCACGGCGTCGGTCACCACTCGGACCCGGTAGCCGGCCGCCTGCACCCGCCAGCAGAAGTCGGTGTCCTCCCGGAACAGCCGCATCCCGGGGTCGAAGCCGCCGACCTGCTCCCAGACATCGCGGCGGGCCAGCATTCCGGCGCTGCTCACGGCGAGCACGTCGCGGTTACCGTCGTGCTGGCCCTGGTCGACCTCGCGCGGCTCGATGCCGGTGATCCTGCGGCCTGCCCGGTCGATCGTGGTGCCGGCCTCGAGCAGGACATCCCGGTCGGACCAGTCCATGATCTTCGGGCCGAACACCGCCGCCGCGGGTGCCTCCCGCGTCCCGGCCAGCAGTTGCTCCAGCGCATCCGGGGCCGGCTCGCTGTCGTCGTGGAGCAGCCAGACCCACTCGGTGCGGTCCTCCCGGGAGGTGCCCGCCAGCGGGACGTGGGCGTTCGCGGACCGGTGACGCAGCGCCTTGGCGACGGCGACGCCATATCCCGTGCCGCGTTCCATGCCGAACACGGCCGCACGGCCGAACGCCTGGGCGAGCATCGAGCCGCTGCGGTCGGTGCTGCCGGTGTCCACGGCCACCACCCGCTGCACGGACCTGGTCTGCTTCGCCACCGCATCCATGACACGCGGAAGCCACGCGGCTCCGTCGTGGGCGACAATCACCGCGGTAACGATGTCTGGGCTGTGCGTGCTGTCTGGTGACACGGTCCCGCTAGCTGCTCGCAGTGGTCACCTGCCGAGGCACGCGGGGCCGCCCCCTGGCGTCCCGGCGAGGCTGGGGCACGCCGTGAACAATACGCGAACGTCGGGTTGGCGGTTGGGCAGACGGCTGAAGATAGCCCGGGGCTAGTCAGGGGGTATTTCCTGGGGAAACTGGTTGATTGGCTGGTCAGGCAGGGGTTGTTGTTGATCTACAGATAGTCACCATTTGCGCTGGCTCCTGCTGGGTCGATGTCGCCAGGAGGTGACCCCGCGCGGACAGAACCCGCGCCGGGATGACCTCCTGCCGATCCTGGGCGGGACCCGAGATTTAGGTAGGGCTGACGGCCGCCACCGACGTGAAAGGGGGAAGCGGGAGGGGGTTCGGGGGATTCGGCTCCCCAGGGAAACTGGTAGCCCCGGCTAGGTCTACATCGGGTCGGCCGGATCGGCGTGAGCTGGAGAGATTGCGCGAGCCGGGGGCGTTGGGGGTCCGGGGGCTCGGGCCCCCGGGCTGGTATGGCGGGCCCAGAGCCATGGCGAAGCTGACCGCAAGGTCAGCGAGCAGGCCGGGGCTCTCTGGGCTAAGCGCCGCGCTTTAGGCGGCGGCGTTCGCGCTCGGACAGGCCGCCCCAGATGCCGAACCGTTCGTCGTGTTCGAGTGCGTACTCAAGGCACTCGGTGCGGACGTCGCAGGAGCGGCAGACCTTCTTGGCTTCTCGCGTGGAGCCGCCCTTTTCCGGAAAGAACGCTTCCGGGTCCGTCTGGGCACACAGCGCAGTGTCCTGCCAGGATATCCCCCCGGCATCGTCTTCGCCGATACCAAAGATGTCGAGCCCGAGTGGGACGACCTCAGTCACGGCGCACCTCCCTTCCCTCCCGGGAACCCCGTTCCGTGCGCGCCCTCCCGGGGCAGACGCGAACTACACAAGTGAAATTACACGCGCGTGTCTTGCTTCGCGTCAAGTGGGATCCGTGATATTGACTCCGGCTTGCCCCGGATGACGGGTAAATCCGGCCCAGAAAACTGGGGCTCGCGGGGCCCGCCGGACGGCGCTGTGGCCGCTTTTGCGGGGGTGAGCGGTAGCGGGTGCCAGCCGGTTGTCAGACTTACCGGCATGCGCATCACCGTGCCCGCGGGCGGAGTCGGGGCCGCCCGCTTCCTGCGCGGGCTGAAGGCGGAAGTGCCCGATGCCGAGATCACCGTCATCGGCAACACCGGCGACGACATCACGCTATTCGGCCTGCATGTGTCCCCCGACCTGGACACCGTCATGTACACCCTTGGTGGCGGCATCGACGAGGAACAGGGCTGGGGCCGGGCCGGCGACTCCCGTACGGTCCTGTCCGAGCTTGCCGCCTACGGCGCCGGGCCGGGCTGGTTCGGCCTGGGTGACCTGGATATCGCCACGCACCTGCACCGGACCAGCATGCTGGCGGCCGGGCTGCCGCTTTCGGCCGTCACCACGGTGCTCTGCCAGCGGTGGCAGCCGGGAGTGCGGTTGCTCCCGATGTCCGATGACCGGGTGGAGACCCACGTCGTGCTGGCCGGCGACGAGGGCGAGCGGACGGTGCACTTCCAGGAGTGGTGGGTGCGGATGGGCGCACAAGTGCCAGCGACCGGCTTCGTGTTCGCCGGGGCGGCGCAGGCGTCCCCGGCACCGGGGGTGCTGGAGGCGATCGCCGAGGCCGACGTGATCCTGATGCCGCCGTCCAATCCCGTGGTGAGCATCGGCACGATCCTCGCCGTGCCCGGGATCGCCGAGGCGATGCGCGCCAAGACCGTGGTCGGGGTGTCACCGATCATCGGCGGCGCGCCGGTGCGCGGCATGGCCGACAAATGCCTCGCGGCGCTCGGCTTGGATGCCTCCGCGGCAGGGGTCGCGGCGCACTACGGGCCCGCACTGCTCGACGGCTGGCTGGTCGATGAGCAGGACAAGGCCGCGGCCGACGCCCCGGAACTGGCCGGCATCACCATCCGCGCGACCCCGCTGTACATGAGCAGCCCCGCGGCGACGGCGGCCATCGCCCGCGCCGCCCTCGACCTGGCCGCAGACACTACGAAAATGAACAATCCGAGATCGCACTTCGGCCGGCTGCGGGCCGTGGCCATCACTCGTCCGCGAGGAAGGCAATGAACATGGGCCTCGTGACGATTTTCCCGGTTCGAGGGGCTGCCTGAGATCACTGCCGGGGCGGAACTGGCCGGGCTGATCGCCGATGCCGGTCCCAGCCTGGCCGACGGGGACATCCTGGTGATCACCTCCAAGATCGTCAGCAAGGCGGAGGGCCGCGTGGTCCAGGTGGACCGGGAGCAGGCCATCGACGCCGAGTCGGTGCGCGTGGTCGCCCGCCGCGGGGCGACCAGGATCGTGGAGACCCGGCACGGGCTGGTGCTCGCCGCGGCCGGCGTGGACGCCTCCAACACGCCGCCGGGCACGGTAGTGCTGTTGCCCGAGGATCCCGACGGCTCCGCGCGCAGGCTGCGGAAGGCGCTGATGGACCGCCTCGGCGTCCGCATCGGGGTGCTGATCACCGACACGCTGGGCCGCCCGTGGCGCGCGGGGCAGACGGACGCGGCGATCGGCGCCGCGGGCGTAGCCCCGCTGCGGGACTACCGCGGCACGCCGGACACGTTCGGCGTGGCACTGGAAGTCTCGGTCGCCGCGGTAGCGGACGAGCTGGCCGGCGCGGCCGACCTGGTCAAGGGGAAGGCGGCCGGGATCCCCGTCGCCGTGGTCCGCGGCATTGCGGACCTGGTCACCGAGGCGGACGGGCCCGGCGCACAGGCGCTGATCCGGCCCGCGGCCGAGGACATGTTCCGGTACGGTTCCGCCGACGTGCTCGCGGCGCGCCGCACCGTCCGTGACTTCACCGGCGACCCGGTGGACCCGGCCGCGGTCACGCGCGCGGTCGCGGCCGCGATCACCGCGCCCGCGCCGCATCACTCCACGCCGTGGCGTTTCGCGGTGCTGGAGTCGGCCGCGGCCAGGACCGCGCTGCTCGACGACATGCTCGCGGCCTGGATCGCCGACCTGCGCGGCGACGGGTTCACCGAGGACCAGATCGCCCGCCGGGTGCGGCGCGGCGAACCGCTGCGGCGGGCACCGCTGCTGGTCGTGCCGTGCCTGCACGCCGAGGCCGCGCACCGGTACCCCGATGACCGGCGCAACGCCGCCGAACGGGAGATGTTCCTGGTCGCCATGGGCGCGGCGGTGCAGAATCTGCTGGTCGCCCTGGCCGTCGAGGGACTCGGCTCGTGCTGGGTGTCCAGCACCATGTTCTGCCGCCCGGTCGTCACCAAGGCCCTCGGGCTGCCGCCAGGCTGGGAGCCCATGGGCGCAATCGGCGTCGGCCATCCAGCGGCCCCGGCTCCGGATCGCCCGCCCCGGGACCCGTCCGCCTTCATGATCACTCGCTGACCGTGCGCCGCCACGCCAGCCCCGGCGCCACCCCGGCTTATCCAATTTCCAGGCCCGCCCCGAATGCCCGGGACGGGCCTGGAAAGCGCCGCGTTATTCGCGCGGAACGGCCGCGCTATCGGGCCTAGGAGATCTTCACCGCAGACGGCGCCGAGGCGATCCCGTTGGCGACCACGACCAGCGTGCTCTTGCCCGCCGGCGTGCCCGGCGGCAGGGTGAACTTGGTCGAGGAACGCCTGCCGGGACTGACCGACACCGACGTCCAGTTGCTGGTCCGGGCGTAGGTCACCACGCCGGTGGCGGCGTTGGTGATCCGGACCACGGGGAAGTTGGTGGCGTCCTGGACGTCGTCACCGTAGGCGGCTCCCTGGTCCAGCCCGGCGAGTTGCTTGCCGGACAGGGTGTAGGTGCTCCCCGGGGCCAGCGTCGTCGAACTCAGCGACGTGATCGAAGGCCGCCAGGACGCCTTCGGCGTTCCGCCGGCCGTGTAGACCTGCAGCACGTGGTGGCCGTCATTGAACAGCACCTGCCCGTTCGGCAGGTCCAGCATCCGCGTCGCGAACGAGGTGTCCTTCGGAGCGTTGGGCACGTCCGGGATCTGGGCAATCGCGTTCGAGTTCGCGTGGTAGAGGAAGAAGTGAGTCGGCGCGTTGTACACGCACGCGCTCGCGTCGAACAGCACGTTTCCATCCGGCAGGGTCGCCGCCGGCCCGTCGGTGGAGGCGTACTCCAGCCCGCCGATCGGCTTGATCATCGGCCCGGCGGTCCACGTGCCCTGCGTCCCGGCCTTGAAGTGATACAGCGCGTTCTCCGTGCTCGCGTTCGTGGTGCACTTCGTGGGCGGCTCCTGGGTGCTCACCCCGCCCCCGACCACAAACGTGTTGCCGCCGGGCATCCCGGCCTGCGGCCCCACCTCCACGACCGGGAACAGGTTGACCGGGTTGCCCTTCGGGGCCATGGCGCCCGCGAATGACCAGGACACGGTGCTCGGGTTGAACAGCTGGGCCTGAGGCAGCGCCCAGACTTCGACTGACAGCAGCTGGCCGCTCGGCTCCAGGGTCCAGCCTTCTTCGTCGTTGGGATCCTCCTTGCCTGTCGCCGGGATCACACTCCACGTCATGGTCTTCGCGTTGAGCAGCGCATCAGCGACGGACGCTTCGGGATTCGTCAGGCAGTTCTGGCAGGCCTGCTGGAGCATGAAGGTGCCGTTGGACAGGACCTCGCTCGCCGCGTCCCCGATGTTCGCCCAGCCCGGTGGCGGTGCGACGGAAGCCCAGGCGTTGGTCAGCGGGTTGTAGATTGCGCCCTGGTTCGTCCACTCCGCTTTCGACCCGTTGTATTCGCCGCCCTCGACGATCATGCGCCCGTCGGGCAGGATCGCCGACGCGAAATACAGGGGCGCATAGTTGTTCGGCATCGACGCGATCTTGCTCCACGTCCCGTCGATGTAGCTGCCCTTCGAATCCGGCGTGAGCTTGTACCACGCACTCGTGGCGGCAATCTTGTTGTTGTCCGGCTCGTCGTGAACCAGCACCGTCCCGTCGCTCTCCAGCAGCATCGTGCCGGGCGTGTTGAACGGCGGCGGGTTCTTCAGCGGCGTCCACGGTGAGACCGTGCCCGGGGGGCCGTGAAACGGCTTCACCGGCGACGGCTTCGGCAGGCCCAGCGGGGGGTCGGGTCGCATCGCTGTTCGCCCGGACCCGTTACCTGCCGCGGGCCGGGCTGAGCGGGTGCGCGGACGCGGCCGGCGTACTGGTAAGCGCAAGGCCTGCCAGCACTGGCACGAAGGCAGCCATGCCCGTGAGCACCACGGATCGACGGCGTATTGTCATGCAGGCCCTCCTATGGTTTGTTTCGCCCTGCTTTGGGCTGCCGCGGCGCTACCAAGCCTCTTGTCCTGGCGGGCTTGTGGCAACCACGACCTAAAAGAGTGTCGTGATTGTGACGGCCGGGACGGAGGGGGCGGTCTCCGGGAATCAGGCGGGCGCGACAGACCGGTCCGGCCCGGAGCGCGCTCCCGGCGGGCCTGGCGCACCAGGGGCTAGCGGGACACCAAGGGCAGCCGGGTGGGCCCGCCACGGACGGAGGTGCACACTCCGTCGCTCAGGGCAGCCGCGGCCTGTCGTTCAGCAGAAGGCTTTTCATACAGGGTGGTGCGCTGCTTGATGGGCCTGCCGAGCGGGCCAGCCATGGCGGACATCTGACTGATCGTCTTGTACGAGCCGTTCTGCGACCCGGCCATCCGGCTGATCGTTTCTTCCATCAGGGTCCCGCCGATGTCGTTGACACCACCGGCGAGCACCGCGCGGCAGCCGTCGTCGCCGAGCTTGACCCACGAGCACTGGATCGAGGGGATCGCGCCGTGCAGCATCAGCCGGGACACCGCGTGCACCGCGCGGTTCTCCCGCCTGGTGGGGCCCGGGCGGGCCAGGCCGGCCAGGTAGATCGGCGCGTTCGCGTGCACGAACGGGAGCAGCACGAACTCGGTGAACCCGCCGGTGCGGTCCTGGATGCCGCGGATCACCCGCAGGTGACCGACCCAGTGCGCGGGCGTGTCCACGTGCCCGTACATCATCGTGGCGGTCGTCGGGATGCCCAGCTCGTGCGCGGTGGTGATCACCTCGATCCAGGCCGCGGCGGGCAGCTTGCCCTTGGTGAGCACCCAGCGCACATCGTCGTCGAGGATCTCGGCCGCGGTGCCTGGCAGCGAGCCCAACCCGGCCTCGCGCGCCCGGACCAGCCACTCCCGCACCGGCAGGCCGGTGCGGGCGGCACCGTTGCTCACCTCCATCGGCGAGAACGCGTGCACGTGGATCTCCGGGCAGCGCCGCTTGACCTCGGCGGCCAGGTCGAAGTACGCGGTCCCGGGCAGGTCGGGATGGATACCGCCCTGCATGCACACCTCGGTGGCGCCGGCCTGCCACGCCTCCTCCGCGCGGTCCCCCACCTGGGACAGCGAGAGCGTGTAGGCGTCGGCGTCGGTGCGCCGCTGGGCGAACGCGCAGAACCGGCAGCCGGTGTAGCACACGTTGGTGAAGTTGATGTTCCTGGTGACCACGTAGGTGATGTCGTCGCCCATCACGTCGCGGCGCAGGGTGTCGGCCAGCGCGGCAAGGGCGTCGAGTTCCGGGCCGTCGGCGTCGAGCAGGGCCAGTGCCTGCGCATCGGAGATCCCGGCGGGATCGGCTTCGGCCGCGCGCAGGGCCGCGGCCACCTCGGGCCGCAACCGCTCCGGGGCCGCGCTCCCCCGGCGCGCCGCCGGGTCGATCCGGTTGGCCACCTCGTCCCAGTCGCCGTACACCTCGGCGAAGTCGTCGCGCCGGTCGGTGGTACGCCCGGTCGTGTCGATCGTGACGTGCAGGTCGGTACGGCCGGACGACCCGCCCCAGCCGCCGTCTGGCTCCTGCCACGGCAGGCCGTCCGGGATTGCGCCCTCACGGGCGAGCCCGGTCGCCGGATCGGCGAGCGCGGCCACGTGCGCGGACACGCGCGGGTCGAGCCACGGCTCGCGCAGGTACCCGGGGTAGATCGTGAGCCGTTCGGCGAGCCGCATCCCCGCGTCCTGCGTGCGGCGGGCCAGCTCCTCGATCTGCGGCCACGGCCGCTCCGGGTTGACGTGGTCCGGGGTGAGTGGCGACACCCCGCCCCAGTCGTCGATGCCGGCCGCCAGGATCAGGCCGTACTGGTCGCCGATGAGGTTCGGCGGCGCCTGGATCCGGGCGGACGGGCCGAGCACCAGCCTGGCCACGGCGATCGTCGCCGCCAGGTCGGCCAGTTCCGCGTCCGGGACCCCGCGCATCTTGGTGTCCGGCTTGGCGCGGAAGTTCTGCACGATGACTTCCTGGATGCCGCCGTACTCCCGGGCGACCTGGCGGATGGCGAACAACGACTCGGCGCGCTCGGCCCGGGTCTCCCCGATGCCGATGAGGATGCCCGTGGTGAACGGGACCGAGCAGCGGCCGGCGTCTTCCAGCACCCGCAGCCGGACCGCCGGGTCCTTGTCCGGGCTGCCGTAGTGCGGGGCGCCCCGCTCGGTGAACAGCCGGGCCGCGGTGGTCTCAAGCATCATGCCCATGGACGGCGCGACCGGCTTGAGCCGCTGGAAGTCGCGCCAGGTCAGCACGCCGGGGTTGAGGTGGGGCAGCAGGCCGGTCTCCTCAAGCACCCGGATGGCCATGGCCCGGACGTAGGAGAGCGTGTCGTCGTACCCGTTGGCGTCGAGCCAGTCGCGGGCCGCGGGCCACCTGTCCTCGGGACGGTCGCCGAGGGTGAACAGGGCTTCCTTGCAGCCGAGGGCGGCACCCTGGCGGGCGATGGCGAGCACCTCGTCCGGGGACAGGTACGGGCTGTCCAGCCGCCCGGGGACCGTGGCGAACGTGCAGTACCCGCACCGGTCCCGGCACAGCCGGGTCAGCGGGATGAAGACCTTGCGCGAATAGGTGACGACACCGGGGCGCCCGGCGGCGGCCAGCCCGGCGTCCCTGGTGCGGCCGGCATACGCCAGCAGCCGGTCCAGGTCGTCGCCACGGGCGTGCAGCAGCGTGGCCGCCTCACCCTGGTCAAGTGGTTTGCCGTCCCTGGCGCGGGCCAGTGCCCGCCGCAGCGCGGTGCTGGGCGGTGCGTCATCGGCAGGCTGGGCGGGTTGCGCGCCGGGGCCACGCGCGTCAAGGCTCATTCCGTCACCCTACGGTGCGCCATAGGCGTGGCCACTTTGCACCCTGTGCCGGGCCGGTGCCCGGGAGCGAGCCGCTCCCGGGTCCTCTTCGGCGCCCCGGCTCCGGGAGACGCCGCCCATGTTTTGGGGCATGGACGTCACAACGAGGCCCTTCTAGGGGCATCAACTTCACGTTCATGACCCGCAAGCGAGGCGTCAGCCCGGGTGGGGTCGGGGTTCGGGGCGGCGAACGGGCGCGGGGCGGCGGACTGGCGCGGGGCGGCGGACTGGCGCGGGCTGGCGCGGGGGCGCCTCGTGCACGGCTCGGGGAGCGCCCCGGTGCGCGGCGTCCCTGGGTCGCACCGCAGTCACTGCGATATCGTATAATCCGATATCGTGATACCTGCCAAGGAGCCCGGCAGCGCGATCCTCGCCCTGCACCGGGCCACCCATGCGACCCTGCACAAACTCACCGCCCGGCTGGCCGACCTGGACCTGCCCGCAGCCGACATCAACGTGCTGGCCAACCTCGCCGACGGCACAGGCCGGACCGTCGGCGCACTGGCCACCGCCACCGCTACCAGACCCAGCACGCTGACCAGCCTGCTCGACCGGCTGACCAGGCGCGGCTACATGGTACGCGACAGTGACACCGCCGACCGCCGCTCGTTCGTCGTCTTGCTGACCCCGGACGGCCTGGCCGCCGCACAGCGCGCCGCCGAAAGCGATCGCCGACCTGGAACGGCAGGCGCTGGCTACGGTCACCCCGGGGCAACGTGCCGGTTTCGATGCCGTCATCGACGCGCTGACGGAGGTATCCCGATGACGCACCATGGCGCGCACGCCGCCCCGGGCCCGGATGGCGCACATACCTCTCAAGACCCGGACGGCGCGCATGCTGCCGACAGCGCACATGCTCCCCACGGCTCGCATGCCGCCGCGCATGGTCCCGGTGACCCGCGGTCGGACGTCCTGCCTGAGGAACTCGCCGGGTTGCTGGCGGAGATCGTGCCGCCGGGCGGCGCGTTCCGGCACCGCGAGCACATCCACCTTGCCTATCTCGCGGTGCGGCGACATGGCGCGGGCCGGGCCGCGGACAAGGTGTCCGGCTGGATCCGGCACCTTGCGGCCTACCAGCGCGCGCCGCAGAAGTTCAACGCCACGGTCACCCGGGCCTGGACGGAGATCGTCGCCCACCACATGGCCGCCGCGCCACCCAGCACGGACTTCACCGGCTTCGCGGAAAGGTATCCGGCCCTGCTCGACAAGCGCCTGCTGACCAGGCACTACACCGCGCGGACCCTGGCCTCCCAGGCGGCGAGGACCGGCTGGGTGGAACCCGACCTCGCCGCCTTCCCCTGGCGCTGACCGCCCCGGCCACGACCGGTCGCTGGCGGGTGCCATGCGAATGCGCCTGGGGCATGCACATCGCCGCCAGCGGGGCGAAGACACCACGCGGGCCCTGACGGGCGCACATCCGGCTCACCAGGCGCCCGGCTGACGGCACCATTACGATGCCACCGCCGAAGGGTGCGCCTCGCAAGCAAGTGCCGCTTCCATTGAGCCGGTAAGCGACAACCATAGGTTGGCAACGAAGATCTCGATGCCGCCGACATGGAACGGCAGACCGCCAGTTGAGGGCTCCCGTGCCGCAGAGGCCGGGAGTCCCGGCCCATGCTCCTAGATGTGCCGGTAGTCGCGGGGAGCGTTGCGCGGGCCGTGCCGGGGCGGCCCTTGCCCACTCATCTCCAGCAGCCAGGCGGCCCGGTACCGGTGCCCCGCGTAGGGGGCGAGCAGTTCGCACATGCCCGCGTCGTCCACCTTCTGCCGGATCAGCGCCCAGCCCACGATCGAGGGCAGGTGGTAGTCGCCGACCGACAGGGCGTCGGGGTCGCCGATGGCACGCTGGCGGATCTCCGCGGAGGTCCATGGTCCGATCCCGGACATCGTCTGGAGCCGGCGGTCCGCCTCCGCCGGGGTCATCGCGGCCACCTCTTCGAGTCGCTCGGCGACCCGGGCCGCGCCGATGATGGTGCGGGCGCGGACCAGTTCCACCCCGGCGCGATGCCACTCCCAGGACGGGATCCGCACCCAGGTCTGCGGCGGCGGGCAGACCCGCATCCCCGGTGGCGCGGGCCCCGGAGCCGGGTCTCCGAACCGGAGCAACAGCAGCCGCCAGGCGCGTTTCGCCTCCGCGCCGACCACCTTCTGCTCAAGCACGGCGGGGATCAGCGCCTCGAACACCCGGTCCGAGCGGCCGATCCGCAGCGCGTAATGCCGCCGGGACATCTCCTTCAGCAGCGGGTGCACCGGCTCGAACCCTGACGGGTCGTCGGCGGCCCCCAGCAGGGCGGGCAGGCTGTCCAGCAACCACGAAGCACCAGGCCCCCACGCGGACGCATGAACGGTGAGCCGCCCGTCCTCGTCCACCGGCACGGCGCCTCCGGCCACGGCACGCCCCGCTTCACCGCCGCGGCAACCGGCACGCGCCCGCTTCTGCGCCGGGCACGGCGTGGACCCGCATCGTGGCCGGGCCGTCCGGCGTGAGCGAGGTGCGCCACGCGGCACCGTATTCGTCGACCAGGTAGGCGGGATCGCCCCGGCCACGCCGGTGCACGCCGAGCGTCCGGGACCAGTCCAGGGGGAACGGCGGCTGCCACTGCCGGGTCAGCGCGCCCGCTAACGGCGGGACGGCCACCCCGGGGGGCGGCCCGGCGTGCCCGGCCCGGGGGCCGTGCCCGGCGTAGGGCACCACCTGCGGCCCCCCGGGGATCCCCGCCAGCACACGGGACACCGACCGCCGGGGCATCGCGGCCTACACGTCCGTGGAAAAGCGCACCGAGGTGGGGCCGAGGGTGACATCCGGCCACACCCGGGCGCCCGCCCGAAGCTCGTTGCCCTCGGCGATGACCGCGCCGTCGCCGATCACGGCACCCTCCAGCACCACGCCGGCGGCGACCTGTGCGCCGCGGCCAAGCACGCTGTCGCTGATCCGCGCGCCCCGGCCGACCCGCGCGCCGTCGAACAGCACGCTCCGCGTCACCTGTGCTCCCGTCTCGATCACCGAGCCCGCGCCGGCCACGGTACCGCCGGCCACCGACGCTCCCGGTTCCACGACCGCTCCGGCGAGCAGCAGCCGCTCGCCCGGCAGCCCGTCGGCGGCACGCAGCGCCGGCGAGGTCAGCCGGCCGAGGACAAGGTCACACGACCCCGTGACGAACGCCTCTGGAGTCCCGACATCCAGCCAGTAGGCGCCGTCCACATAACCGAAGACGAGTTCGCCCGCGGCGATCAGTTCCGGGAAGATCTTGCGCTCCACCGAACTGACCACCCCGGGCGGTATCACGTCGATGACCTCGCGCCGGAACACGTAGCAGCCCGCGTTGATCCGGTTGGTGACCGGGTCCGGGGTCTTCTCCAGGAAGGCGGTGACCCGCCCCTCGGCATCGGTGGGCACGCAGCCGAACCGGGACGGGTCGTCGACCTCGACCAGGTGCAGGGTGACCGCCGCCCGCGCCTCGTGGTGCGCCTTCACCTGCGCGGTGAGGTCATGCCCGGACAGGATGTCCCCGTTCAGCACGATCACCGCGTCGCCCGGGCCACCACGCAGCCCGGCCGCCGCGTTGCGGATGGCCCCGCCGGTGCCCAGCGGGGTGTCCTCCTGGATGTAACAGATCTCCAGCCCGAACGCGGACCCGTCGCCGAGGCTGTCGGCGAACATCTGCGCCCGGTAGGCGGTGGCGAGCACCACCCGGCTGACGCCGGCCTCGGCGACCCGGCTGAGCTGATGGGCGAGGAACGGGACGCCGGCCGTGGGCAGCAGCGGCTTGGGAGATGCCGATGGTCAGCGGGCGCAGCCGGGTGCCCTGCCCGCCGACGAGCAATATGGCTTCGAGCCCTGCGCTGGACGGCCCGGGACCGGGCTGGTCTTGTGGCATAGAGACGGAGGCTACTCTGCCTGCTGCGCCGCCGCACGCTGGTAGGAAGCCATGTGCGCTTCGGCCGAGGCGGCCCAGGTGAACTCGCGCGCCCTGGCCTGTTCCAGCTCGCCGAGGGCGGCGCGCCTGGCCGGGTCGTCGAGCAGCGCCCGGAGCCCGCTGCGGATGCTGTCCACGTCCGGCTCGGTGTAGGCGACCGCGTCGCCGCCCACCTCGGGCAGGGAGGTGCGGTGCGTGGTGAGCACCGGGGCACCGCAGGCCATGGCCTCAAGCACGGGCAGCCCGAACCCCTCGCCAATGCTGGGGAACGCGACCACGAGCGCCCCGCCGAGGTAACCGGGCAGGTCACGGAACCTCAGGTAACCGGGCCGGACCAGGCGCAACCGGGCGGGCACCGCGGCGATGGCCGCGTCGACCTCCTCGCTCCACCCGGTGCCACCGGCCAGCACCAGCGCTGGCGGCTCCTCCATGTCCGTCACCGCGGCCGCCCACCCGGTGATCAGGGAGGGCACGTTCTTGCGCGGCTCCAGCGTGCCCAGGTAGGCGATGTACGGCTTGCCGTGCAGGCCGAGCCGGTCGGACGCCAGCCGTACCGCGTCGGGATCGGGCCGGTGGAACAGGTCATGGTCCACACCGTGGTAGGCGACGTCGATCCTGGTGGGGTCGGCGCCGAGCACCCGCACCAGCTCGTCGCGGGTGGCCTTGGACGGGACGAGCAGCCGGGTGGCCCGGCGCGCCGCGGTCCGGATGGCGGACTTGAAGAAGGTGGCGCTGATCGGGCTGTGCGCGTCGGGCTCGGTGAAGAAGGTCAGATCGTGGATGGTCACCACGACCGGCACGCCGGGACGCAACGGCATCGTCGACTGCGGGATGTGCATGACGTCGGAATTCGTCTGCTGTGCGACCAGCGGGAGCCCGGTCTGCTCCCAGGCCAGCCGGGCCGGGCGGTGCGCGATGGCGGTGGGGCCGGCGACGACGCGCGCATTGGGCACCATCCGGCTGTACCGCTCCTCGTCGGCGCGCTGGCAGGCCACCACCAGGTCCGCTCCGGCTTGGCAGAGAGCGATCACGAGCCCATCGACGTAGCGTCCCAGCGCCCCGCGATCCGCGGGGACCGCGGTCGCATCAACTAGTACCCGAGGCGCCACAACCAGTCTCGCTCCTCTCGATCCGGGCAGCGGCCCAAATGTGAACGCTCACTAAGGACCGTACCTCGTCCAGGATCTCCCGCCACAACCGAGCGTACGCCCTCAGCCGGGGTCCCGGTGAGCATGCCGCGCGCTATCGCGAGGCGGTGGGCGTCGGGCTGGGCTTCGGCGAGGTCTTCGGCGCCTGGCCAGCCTTCGCGTCCGCCTGCGCGTTGGCGATCTGTTTCTCCATCTTGGCGATGTCCTGGCCATAGGTGGCGAGGTCACCGTTGTGCAGGGCGGCCTGCGCCTGCGCGTAGAACTGCTGCGCCTGCTTCAGGTCGGCGATCACCTGGGTGTTGACCGAACCGCCCGAGGTGCCCCCGGGTGCGCTCTGGCCTGGCGTGGTGCCGTTGAACACCTGGCTGAGCGCGGCGGCCAGGGTCGGCTGGAAGCCCACCGGATGCCCGGCGTAGTAGGCGAACACCCGCTGCAGCGAGGGGTAGGACCCGGTGGACCCGGCCGCGTTGGCGGTGACATACACGGGCTCGATGTAGAGCAGGCCGCCGCCCACCGGGATCGTGATCATGTTGCCGAGGGTCACGATCGAGCCACCCCGGCGCAGCAGGGTGAGTTCCGCTGACGCGGCCGCGTTACTTTCAAAGGCGCCCTGCACCTGCGACGGCCCCTCGGTGACGGCGTCCTGCGGCAACTGGAGGATGCGGATCGTGCCGTAGCCGGGCTGCGTCGGGTTGCTGTCCACCACCATGTTCGCGGCCAGGTTGGCCCGGTTGCGCGGCACGAACGTCGTGGTCTGCGAGAACTCCGGCTGCCGGTACCCGGGGATCGCCTCGGTCAGGTAGTACGGCGGCTGGCTGAACCTGTTGGCCGTAGCCCCGGTCGGATCGTTTGGAACTGTCCAGAAGTTCTGCCCGCCGTAGAACGCCTGCGGATTGAGCACGTGGTACTCGGAGAGCACTTCCCGCTGGACCTCGAAGAGGTCCGGCGGATAGCGCATGTGCGGCAGCAGATAGCTCGGGATCTGGCTGCTCGGCTTGATGACGCCGGGGAATGCATTCATCCACGCCTGGAGCATCGGATCCGGCGGGCCCCACCGGTACAGGTACACGGCACCGGTGTAGGCGTTCACCACCGCCTTGACCGAGTTGCGTATGTAGTTGATCGCCCCGGTCGGCTGGCCTGCCACGTTCCCGGCCGGCGTCTGGCTGGTGCTCGTGGCCGCGGGCATGCTCAGCCGCTGTGAGTACGGGTACAGGTCGGTCGTGGTGTAGCCGTCCACCACCCAGTAGATGTTGCCGTGGGCCACGACCGGGTACGGGGTGCCGTCCAGGGTGAGGAACGGCGCGACCTTGGCGACCCTGGCCAGCGGCTCGCGGTCGTAGAGGATCTTCGAATTGCTGTTGATGGCGCCGGACAGCAGGATGTTCAGCTCGCGGAACTTGACCGCGTAGAGGAGCCGGGCGAGCGGGGAGCCCACCGGCACGCCGCCGCCGCCGGTGTAGGTGGTGTTCCTCTGCCCGCTGGCGTTCGGGAAGGGGTAGTCGAGTTCCTCGCCGCCCTGCCTGCCTTTCGGCCCGCCGACGATGGCGTAGTTGTTCTGCCCCTCGCCGAAGTACACCCGCGGCTGGAAGCTGCCAAGCAGGCCCCGCGGCGGCAGGTCGCTCTCCACGTAGTCGGGGGTGCCGCCGCCGGCCACGGAGTTCTCCCTGGCGGCCACCAGCCCGAAGCCGTGCGTGTACACCAGGTGGGTGTTGATCCAGTTGCCCTGGCCGGCCGGCGGCCCGGACAGCCCGCGGACGGCCAGCGTCAGGTCCTGCGGCACGGGCCCTTCACCGGGCAGCACGTACCGGTCCACCGACAGCGTGCCGGGGAACTGGTAGAACCCCTTGACCTGCTGGAGCTGCTGGAACGCACGGGAGACCACGGCCGGGTCCATCAGCCGGAACCCGGGCAGGTTCGACGACTCGTTGTGCACCGTGGCCGCCGTCTGGCTGCTGATCCCGTTGTAGGGATGCACGACGGCGTTGCTGACCCCGTAGGCCAGCCGGGTCTGAGTGATTTCCCGGTGGATGTACGGGTACTCCTTGGCAAGCTCGTTCGGCTTGACCACGAACTGCTGGATGATCGCCGGGTAGACGCCGCCGATCAGGATCGCCGACAGCACCAGCAGGCCCAGCCCGACCGCGGGGAGCAGCGCGCTGCGCCGCAGCGCGCCCGGCGAAGAACAGCAGGGCGCACAGGATGGCGATGACGGCGAGCACGGTCTTGGCCGGCAGCACGGCGTTGACGTCGGTATAGGACGCGCCGGTGGTGACCGCGCCGCGCTGGGAGAAGTCGATGCCCCACCGGTCCACCCAGTAGGCCACGCCCTTGAGCAGGACGAACACCCCGAGCAGGACGAACAGGTGGGCCTGCGTGGCCATGGTCGCCCGCGGCCGCCTGGCCTGCCAGCCCAGCCCGCCGTACAGCACGTGCACCCCCACGGCGGCCAGCAGCGACAGGAAGACCGCCGCGAACAGGTAGCTCAGCACCAGGCGCAGGAACGGGTAGGTGAAAACGAAGAAAGAAATGTCGAGGTTGAATTGCGGGTCCCTGCGGCCGAACGGGACCTGGTTGATGAACAGCAGCCAGGTGCGCCAGGCACTCGAGGCGGTGATCCCGGAGATCAGCCCGATCAGCCCGAGGACGATGCCGAGCAGCAGCCGCCGGTGCGGGTCGACCGCCGCACGGAACGCGTCCACCCCCGGCCGCTCGGTGGCCGCGGCCGGCCGGTACACCGGCCGCAACCGGAAGGCGAGCACGGCGTTGAAGCCGATCGTGGCCGCCATGAAGATCCCGACCACGAAGAACAGGGCCCACCTGGTCCCGTAGGTCACGCCGAAGACCGACCCGTAGTCCACCGAGCGGTACCAGAGCCAGTCGGTCCACACTCCGGCGATGATCGTGACCAGCACACCGAGGGCAATCAGCCCGGCCACGACCGGCACCAGATAACGGGGCCAGCGAGGCAGGCGCAGCGCCGGACGGCCGGGCGGCGGCCGGTCGGCCGGGGACGGCCGGAAGCTCATCCGGCCTCCCTCCTGTCAGGTGTGCCCGCGGCCACGTCAGGCGTGCCTGCGGTGCGGATCGGCGTCTATGAGCCGCCAATCTACCGCGATCACCGGAATCCGTTTCTGAAGGCTGGCTGTAGGTTCAGCACAAACGGCGTCCCAGCCCGCCCACGGGCGGCACTCCGGCCCCCCGGCCCCGGCCCGGCCGGCACTCCGGCCCGGGCCCCCCGGGGCGGCACTCCGGCCCGGCGGCGCACCCGGTGCTAGCAGGACGGGACGCTGCCGCCTGCACTGGAGGGCCTTGAGGGCGCGGACCGCGCCCGCCAGCGTGGACACCTTGATGACGCGCATCCCCTGCGGAACCGCCCCCTTGGTGTCCGGGCAGTTGGCCGCCGGCGTCAGGAAGACGGTCGCGCCGGCCGCGCGGGCGCCGGCCATTTTCTGCTGTATGCCACCGATCGGGCTTACCGCGCCGTTGGCGGAGATCTCCCCCGTTCCGGCGATGAACCGGCCGTCGGTCAGACCGCCAGGGGTCAGCTTGTCCATGATGCCGAGGGCGAACATCAGGCCAGCGCTCGGCCCGCCGATGTTGCCGATGTCGATCTTGACCGGGAACGGGAACTTGTAAGTCTCTGACACGCCGACCCCGACCACGGCGTTCCCTTTGTCGTCAGTGGTCTTCATCCGGAACTGGTGGGTGACCCCATGCCGGTCGACGGTCAGCCGGACCGGGGCACCGGGCTTGCGGGCGCGGATCAGCGTGCCAGCGTCGGCGCGGCAGGTCAGCTTCTTGCCGTCCACCGCGGTGATGACGTCGCCCGTCTTGAGCACGCCGGCCGCGGGCGCTCCCGGCTCGACCTGGGTGACCGTGTCAATCACGTCGAAGCCGATGCCGAGCTGGCACAGCGCGGCCGCCTCGGCGAGTTGCTGCGAGCTGACCATCTGCTGGGTGTCCTGGCGCGTCACCTGCTGCTGGGTCAGGTCCGTGCCGAACAGTTCCTGCTCCGGCACCACCGCCTCGTGCGGGGACAGCCAGGCCTGCAACGCGGTGAACAGGTTGAAGCCGTCCGAGGGGCCGCCCTGGTAGGACACCGTGACCATGTTGAGGTGCCCGTTCGTGGGATAGGTGCGGTGCCCCGAGATCTCGATCAGGGGCTTGCCGGACTGCTTGCCGAGCGTGTTGAGCGTCGGGCCCGGGCTCAGGATGACGTAGGGCACCGGGAGCAGGGCGGCCGCCACCACGGCGGCCGCGATCCCGGCCGCCGCGATCAGCAGGGTGAGCTGCCTGCGGGTCGCGGGAGCCTGCCTAGGCACCGCCGACCCACTCGCTCGAGCCGTCGCGGAACCACTGGCGCTTCCAGATGGGCACCTCTTGCTTGAGCCGGTCGATCAGCGCGTGGCATGCGTGGAACGCCTCCGCGCGGTGCACGCAGGAAGCGGCGACCGCCACGGCGAGGTCCCCGATCTCAAGGTCGCCGGTACGGTGCACCGCGGCCAGCGCGATGACTTCGAAGTCGGTGGCGATCTTCTCCGCGACCCGGCGCAGTTCGGCGGCTGCCGAAGGATGCGCGCTGTAGGACAGCCGGGTCACGTCGCGGCCGCGGTCGGATTCCCGTACCGCGCCGGCGAACAAGGCAATGCCGCCCGCGCCAGGATCGCTGACGGCGGCGCGCAACTCCTCCACCGACAGCGGGTCCTCGCGCAGTTCGGCGAGCCGGATCACTTCCACGCCAGTCACCGTACCTGGCTCACGAGCCCCGCTTGCGGCGGCGGGCCGCGCGCACCACCGCCGCGGTGCCGATCACCGCGACCGTTCCCGCGGCCGCGGTGATGGTCACTTCCTTGCTTGGCAGGCGGCGCCCGGCCGCGCGGTGGCCGGCCCTGGCCTCCATCAGCGCCTCGAGGACAGCGGCGTTGTCCCAGGCAGGATGCCAGCCGGCCGCGCGGAGCGCCTGGCAGTCCACCACCCAGGGATAGACCAGGTACTGCAGGTCGTTCACTGGCGCCGGGTTGATGCCCACCCGGTGCAGCCGCTGGGCGGTGCCGAACGTCAGGCCGGCCGGCAGCTCGATCCGGCGCAGCCCGCTGATCCGCTCCACCTCGTCCTGTTCCAGCCACCCGTCGCAGCCGACCGCGAAGTTCCCGGCCACCTCGCCCGCGATGGCCAGTTCGAGCGCGCCGATGAGGTCGTCAATGTGGCAGAACTGCCAGCGCGGTGAGGCGCCCTTCACCGTGAGCAGCCGCGCGGAGTCGAAATGCCTGGCGGCCAGGGAGTCGGCGGAGCCGTCCACCAGCGCCGCCGGGCGCACCACGGTCACCGACAGGCCCGGGTGGACCCGGGGCGAGCGGCGCGCCAGATGCTCGATCTCCAGCAGGTCCCCCGCCACGCTGCCGTCCGGGTCGGCGCGCAGCGGCGCGGACTCCTCGAGCGGGACCGGGTTGTCCGGCCGGGCGCCGTAGACCATGGCGCTGGTGACCAGGATCACCCGGCGCACCTGGCCGGCCGCCGCGGCGGTCAGCACGGTCTGCGCGGCCCGCACGTTGGCCGCGCGCCTGGCCCGGGACTCCGCGTCGACGGAGGTGTCGATGTCGGTATGGACCAGGATGTCCACATCGGCGAGACGGCCTGCCAGCGCCGGGTCGCGCACGTCGGCCAGGCGCCAGATCACGCCCGCGACGTCACCCCGGTGCTCGTCGATGGCGATGACCTTGCGCACCCGCTCCGAGCCCGCGAGACGGGCCGTGAGCGCATGCCCCAGCCCATGCGCGGCACCGGTGACGGCCACGGCCGGAGACGTCCGCCCCTGGCGAACCGGCGCCTGTGCGGTGCTCAAGGTGTGCTACTCCCGAGATAACGTTGCTGGTGTGATCCTTCCATCCTGCCTGAGAGGCCACGCCAATGGCTGATCGTCCCTTCGGCTTTGGCCCGCCGGGCGGCGGGCAGCCTGGTTCTGGTGGGTCCGGATCCGGTTCCTCCGGTGGCCCTCCGGATGAAACGGGCGGGGCTGGGCCGCTCGGCCCCCTCGGCGACCCGCAGCAGTTCGCCGACGCGTTGCGCCAGTTCGCCGACCTTATGTCCTGGCAGGGCGGCCCGGTGAACTGGGACCTGGCCAAGAACGTGGCACGGCACGCGGTGGCCGCCGAAGGCGACCCTAGCGTCCTTGACGTCGACCGCCAGAAGATCGTGGACGCGCTCCGGCTCGCGGACCTGTGGCTGGACGAGACCACCAGTTTTCCCACCGGCATCCGCCTCGCCCAGGCCTGGAGCCGCTCGGAGTGGGTGGAGGCCACGCTGCCGGTCTGGTCCAAACTGTGCGACCCGATCGCCGACCGTGCCGTGGACGCGATGGGCGGCATGCTCGCCGACGACCCCGCCGAACTGGGGTCCGGCCTGCCACCTGAGCTTGGCGAGGCATTCAAGGCGATCAGCGGCGGCCTGTCCGGCCTTGGCGGGATGATGCGCCGCATCGGCGGGATGATGGTGGGCAGCCAGACCGGGGCGGCGGTGGGCGCGCTGGCCCGCGAGGTGGTCAGCTCCACCGATATCGGGCTGCCGCTCGGCCCGGAAGGGACCGCGGCCCTGCTGCCGGCCGGCGTGGCCGCGTTCGGTGACGGCCTGTCGGTGGACCCGGACCAGGTCAGGCTGTATCTCGCGCTCCGGGAGGCGGCGCACCACCGGTTGTTCGCGCACGTGCCATGGCTGCGGGCGCACCTGCTCGGCGCGGTGGAGGATTACGCCAGAGGCATCACGATAGACGCGGCGCAGTTGCGCAACGCCATGCCGCAGATCGACCCGGCCAACCCGGAGGCCATCCAGGAGGCGCTGTCCGGCGCAGCGCTGTTCCAGCCGGAGGACACCCCGCAGCAGAAGGCGGCGCTGACCAGGCTGGAGACCGCCCTCGCGCTGGTCGAGGGCTGGGTGGACACGGTAGTCGACGCGGCGGCGCGGGACCGGCTGCCGCAGGCCGGGGCGCTGGCCGAGGCGGTCAGGCGCCGCCGCGCAACCGGCGGACCCGCCGAGCACACGTTCGCCACGCTGGTCGGCCTGGAACTGCGGCCGCGCCGGTCGAGGGAGGCCGCGGCGATCTGGCGGGGCCTGACGCAGGCGCGCGGCACCGAGGGCCGGGACGCGGTCTGGGCCCACCCCGACCTGCTGCCTACCGCGGAGGACTTCGACGACCCGGACGGCTTCGTCTCGGGCAAGAACGAACTGGACATGTCCGAACTGGAGGGGCCGGGACCGCCGTCACGCCGGGCGCTGACGCCACCCCGGGCGCTAGACGCCACACCCGGGCGCTGACGCCACGCCGGGCGCTGACGGCACGCCCGGCGCAGACGACACGGACGGCACCCCGGGCGAGGACGGCACGCCGGACAACGGCGCGAAATAACAGTTGTCCACAGCCGGTGGGCAACGGCCGGGCAGCGCAACGGGTCGTTATCGCCACGGCAACCCCGGAATTCACAGGCTTTTCCCACGGGTGTCCACAACAATCAACCGGCCGCTCCCCATGTTGTCCACAACGCTGTCCACCGGCCGGGTTGACCCCGCCGCACGTCCTGCCTAGTCTCGGCCGAGATGAGTCCCCGGGCGCGGGCCGTAGTCACCACGGGGAAGGGGGGCTACCTGTCCGTTGTGGAACCGCTGGCGCGACCGCCCGGTTCCCGCCCGGGGACTCGGCATTTCTCCGGAGATCTCCGCTGACCGGAATGGATGCCCCTTTTTATTGCGCTACGACACCCGCGCCACTGTCCTACCGCCGCGCGAGCATTCTCCTTATGAGACCAGCGTTGAAACCGGGCCTGGAGACGGTATGGCGTAACCGGGACACCGTGCAGATCGGGATCGACCCGCGGCGTGCCATCGCGCTGACCGGCATGCGGGGTGCCGCCGGCCTGCTGCGCCTGCTCGACGGCAGCCGGGACCGGCATCAGGTGCTGGCCGCGGCCCGCGATCTGGGCATGGATGCCGCCGCCGCGGACCGGGTGCTCACCCTGCTGGCCGCGGCCGGAGCGCTCGACGACTTCCCGGCTGGCGGTCACGGGGGGCTGCCCGCCGGTACGCGGAACCGGCTCGCGCCCGAACTGGCTACCTCGTCGCTGGCCCACCGGGACGCCGACGGCGGTGCCCGCATCCTGGCCCGGCGCCAGGCGGCCCGGGTGCGCGTGCATGGCGCGAGCCGGGCCAGCTTATGGATCGCCGGCCTGCTGTACGCCGCAGGCGTGGGACTGGTGCTGTCCACGGGCCCCGCCGTGCCGCGGCCGGGCCCGGCCGGACCGCGTGGAACCCGGCCGGCGAATCCGGGCCAGGCCCCGATTGCAGGCGATGACACAGGCGACCACATTCTTTTGTGGTCGCCTGCGCCAACGCCCGCAAAGGACACCCGGCGGCACCCCGATCTGGTCGTGCTGGCCGACACGCACCGCCGCGAACTTCCGGCCGTGCTGGTCAGGCGGGTGGTGCCGCACCTGGCCGCGTCCGCGAGCGAGGCGATCGGCGTGGTGGGCCCGCTGGTCCTGCCCGGCCGCACGGCCTGCCTGCGCTGCCTCGACCTGGCCCGCGCCGAGCGCGATCCTGCCTGGCCGCTGATCCTCGCCCAACTGGCCAGCCAGGCGGGCGCGGACCCGCCGGCCTGCGACACCGTGCTGGCGACGATGGTGGCCGCCCAGGCCGCCGCGCAGGCCCTGGCATTCCTCGACCAGGGCGCCGAGGCGGCCGCGGTGACCAACGGCACGCTGGAACTTGTGCTGCCCGACTGGCAGTGGCGCCGCCGCACCTGGCAACCCCACCCCCGGTGCGGCTGCCACCGCCCGGACTAACCGGGAGGGCTCCGAATGTGCCCGGCCCTAGTAATACACGATTCCCTCGTCGCCAGGGACAGCGATGCCTTCTGCACGGTGGCCTGAAGCCCGTCGCCTGGACCTGCGCGGCTGACTCGGGTCGGCCACCCGCGGCCGTACTCCACGGTCGGCGCAGCCGTCCCGCTCAGGTCGGCCAGCGCGGCCGCCTGGGAACATCCGCAGTGAAATCAGTGAGCGTACGCTGGCCAGGGCACGTGAGGTACCTGCTTCGATGCGCCAGATACCACCCGTTGAAGTCCTTGCAGCGCACGGGCCGCCGGACTGCACGGGAGCCGACGCCGACGTGCCGTTACTGCATGCCGTCACCAGAAGCGTGATTGCCGCCACGCAGCCCAGCACCCGCCTGCTCATGGTGTGCTCCCTCTGCGGGATGTAAGACCGAGCCAACGATTCGGCCGCCCCGCCAGCCCAACGGTCAGGCCTCCACAAGTGTGCCGAGTGCCGCATACGCGCATCGTCAACTCCGGGGAGATGCCACCGTCGACGCCGGGCTTTCGTGCCGGAACTCGCCCGCCGCCCGCACCAGCGGCTTCCCGGCGACATGCCGGCCAGCGACATACAGTCCCGCCCGGCCAGCGGCACACAGGGGCCTCATACGTATCACCCATGACGGGTGGTGGCACTGGTCTTGCAGGCTGACGGACAATGGATATTGTGAGCGATCTTCCCTCGACGCGCTTTCACGCGCACCGCCAAACTGGCGACCCTCCCCGTTGGGCTGGCCGGCCGGACCGCGCTGGGGCTCGGAAAGCGCATCGGCGGACGCCCGGCCGAACTGGTCGCCGCCGAGATCCAGCAGCGGACGGCCGAGCAGATCTTCCGGGTCCTGGGGGAGCTCAAGGGCGGCGCGATGAAGTTCGGCCAGGCGCTGTCCATCTTCGAGGCCGCGCTGCCGCCGGAACTCGCCGGGCCGTACCGGGCGACGCTGACCAGGCTTCAGGAATCCGCGCCGCCGCTGCCCGCCCGCACCGTGCACCGTGTGCTGGCCGAGGACCTGGGCCCGGACTGGCGCGACCAGTTCATCGAGTTCGACGACAAGCCGGCCGCCGCCGCGTCGATCGGCCAGGTCCACCAGGCGATCTGGCAGGACGGCCGCCGGGTGGCAGTGAAGATTCAGTACCCGGGCGCTGGCAATGCCCTGCTCAGCGACTTCACTCAGCTCAGCAGGGTGGCCCGGCTGTTCTCCGCGCTGATGCCTGGCCTGGAGGTGCGGCCACTGCTTGACGAGCTGCGCGCCCGGATCGCGGAGGAACTCGACTACAAGCTCGAGGCGCAAGCGCAGCAGGCCTTCGCCGACGCCTACGCGGGTGATCCCGACATCTCCGCGCCGCACATCGTGACGTCCACCGACCACGTCCTGATCTCGGAGTGGATGGACGGGACCCCGCTATCGAAGATCATCAGCGACGGCTCACAGGACGAGCGGGACCGGATGGGACTGCTGTTCGTCCGGTTCCTGTTCTCCGGGCCGGCCCGGGTCGGGATGCTGCACGCCGACCCGCATCCCGGCAACTTCCGCATGCTGCCCGACGGGCGGCTGGGCGTGCTGGATTTCGGCGCGGTGGACCGGCTGCCCGGCGGCATGCCCCCGTTCATCGGGCGGCTGGTGCGCATGGTCCACGATGGCGGGGACCTGAGGCCCGCCGAGAAGGAACTGCGCCAGCAAGGCTTCCTGCGCGACAGCGTGAGCGTGGACATGGAGACGCTGCGCGCGTTCCTGGCCCCGATGGCGGAACCGTCCCGCCAGGATCGCTTCAAGTTCAGCCGCGACTGGCTGCGCGGCGAGGCGGCACGGGTCACCGATCCGCGCTCGGCCAACCTGAGCCGCCGGCTCAACCTGCCGCCCTCCTACGTCCTGATCCACCGCGTGTCCACGGCCGGCACCGGGGTGCTTTGCCAACTGGAGGCGGAGGGCCCGTTCCGGGCCGAAATGATCAAGTGGCTGCCGGGCTACGGGGACACCAATGGGGCGGGCCCGGACGGCGGCCCGGACGGCCCGGCCCACGACGAGCGCCTGCCCGACGCCGTCGCCCCGCGCGGCTAGCGCAGCCAGCAGCCGCGCGGCGGGAGACGAATGAACATGCGCTACGCACACCCCCTGATCGCTGGCTCCGCCGCGGTCCTCGCGGCCACCCTGGGCGCCACTGCCGCGCTGGCGGCGACTACGTGGACCATCAAGCCAGGCGGCGCCATCTCGTCAACTGCCACCAACGTGAACTTCAAGGACACCAAGACCGGGACCATCTTCACCTGCTCGTCCGTAGCGGTCAGCGGCACGCTCAAGAGCGGCAGCGGGCTGCCCGGCTCGGGCGCCGGCTCGGTCTCCGCGGTCACCTTCACCCATTGCACGGGCCCGCTGGGTGTGACATTCGGCCTGACGCCCAAGGACCTGCCCTGGCACCTGAACCTCGCCGCCTACAGCGGTGGGGTCGCGATGGGCAGCATCAGCCACATGCGGATCCAGCTCGCCGGCCCGGGCTGCGCGACGCTGATCTCCGGCACCAGCGCCACCGCCAGTAACGGCCATGTGAAGTTCAGCTACACCGACGGCACCGGCCGCCTCACGACCCTCACCACCGGTGGCAACCTGCACTTCTACAACGTCACGGGCTGCGCCGGCCTGTTCAACAACAACGACCCGCTAACGATCAGCGGCACGTTCCCGCTGAGCCCGAAGCAGGCGATCACCAGCCCGTGACGGCATGGCGATGGGCCGGCCCCGGCATCACCGGGACCGGCCCATCATCGAAGTCACTAGTGCTGGCCCGGGGCGCCCCCCGGAACCCCTGTGCGGTCAGGACGCGAGGTAACTGCGGGCTCGCATGACGCCGGTCTGAGCTGCGACCAGGCGACGTTCCGCGCGCGCGACCCGGCGGGCCGCCTTCCTGAGCGCGAGGACGCGATACGCCTGCCGCTGTTCGTGTGCCCGTGCCAGGAGGGCACGGTGACGTTCCGACGCCTGCCGGGTATGGGCGTACATGGCTTTCCTCCCTTCATGTGCTCGTAGCCGGTTCACTCGGTAGCCAGTCCTGTTCGTGTCTGTCTCTCGCCACAGGTTCTGCTGGTGGGCCGGGCGGCCGCGGCCGGCCGTGGCCGGCCACGGCCTCAGGCCGCGACCTCGGTCTTGCGCGGTCGCCCCCGGGGGCGCTTGCGCGGGATGACCTCGCCGCGCAGGAAAAGTTCTCCGCCCCAGACTCCCCACGGCTCACCGCGCGCCACGGCGCCGGTGAAGCAGGCGATCCTGATAGGGCACCCTCCACACAGGGCCTTGGCCGTCTCGACATCAGCCGGGGACTCAGCGAAGAACAGGTCCGGGTCCTCCACGCAGGGCAGCTTGCGGGCAGCGGGCGCCACGGGCACCTGGGTGCCTGGGAGAGCCTGCCCTACCGGCCTGGAGGTCACCGGCGGCGACGCCACCGGCTCTGTCTCTTGCCTCGTCACCCGCAATGCGAGCGCTGCCTCGAACCCCGCCGCGCCCCCCGCGACGGTGGTGCCGGGCCAGTACATGTCCGTTCCCCTCTCGTCCTCGTCGATCTGCTCGTCGTGTGTTCCACTCGGCTGATTCGGCGGCCCGGGCATAACTAAGGCCGCGGACCCGGTGTCGGGTCCGCGGCCTAGGGGATCGAGGCCGGTCTTTCTAGACCGGATCCCAAGCCCTATGCGGACCCAACTTGGCGCCGTTGATGGCGGCACCGTGGGTCATGAACGGGTACTTGTTGAGCTGCGTCTGCGGTCGCATAACCACGACATCGCCGGGCAGGGCGGTGCACGCGGCCACGAAGCCGCTGCCGTCCGTGACGAGCTGAGCCGACGCCTCGCGCCGCGGACGGGTGCCCGCGACGGCAATGGCTGCGCGCGCAGCGGAACTCGCGACGGCGTAGCCACCTGGCGTGATGTTGATCACCGTGGGCACCTCCTTCCACGCAGAGTTGCTGGCCCACTCTTTGGACATGGATGCAGCCTACGAAGTGGCTGGCCAACGGGGCAACTGGTTTTTCGACACGTTTTTGTCGCGGCGGGAATCCCCCGCCTTACCACCCCGCCCGGCGGCGTCACGGGCGCGCACGCTCCCGGTGCACCCGGGGCAGGTGACCGGGACCACCGCCAACAGGTCATCGAGCCCGGCGAAGTCATCGGGATTCGTCGTGTATAGCGGCAGGCCAGCCGCGATCGCGGTCGCGGCGATCATCAGGTCGGCCGTCCTGCGTCGCGGGTTGCGGCCAGCGCCAATCACGGCAGCGGTCACCCGGCCGTATGCTCTGGCAGCCTCGGAGTCGAACGGGATCGGGTCGAATTCGTGCTCGGCTCGCTGAAGCACATCGAGCCGCCTGGCGCGTTCCGCGTGCTCGTCATACCGGGCCTGTGCGTGGTCGGGCTCCACCTGGTGCGGGCCAGCTGACAGTTCGGCGAGAGTAATCGCGCTGATGGCCATCGCGTCCGGCAACTCATCGGGGTTCACCCAACGCCGCAAGATCAGGATGTTGGTGTCGAGCATTCCCTGGGATGGGCGCTGGCCGGTCCCGGTGGCCGGCGATTGGCCGGCCGACCGGTCAGCCGGCATAGGGATCGGCGAGGTGGTGGTCGACGCTCCTTGATCGCGGGCACTTTTTGGCGTATGAAGCCCCAGAAGTGCCCGCGATCAAGGTCGCCAGGCGAGGCGCTGGGTCAGGAGGGCTTGGGGATGCTGCGGATGAGGCCTTCCTGCATCACCGAGACCACCAGGCTGCCGTCCTGGAACACCTGCCCCCTGGCCAGGCCCCGGGCACCGGCCGCGGACGGGGACTCCTGCGCGTAGAGCAGCCACCGGTCGGCGCGGAACGGGCGGTGGAACCACATCGCATGGTCCAGGCTCGCCCCGGTGGTGCTGCCGTCCGCCCAGGACAGGCCGTGCCGGAGCAGGATCGAGTCCAGCAGCGTCATGTCCGAGGCGTAGGTCATCAGGCAGACGTGCAGCAGTGGGTCGTCGGGCATGTCGCCGTCGGCGCGCAGCCACACCAGGTTGCGGTCGGTCCGCAGGGACGGATCCCGTTGCGCCTCGACGGACAGCGGCCCGACCACGCGCAGGTCGATCGGGTTGTCCCTGAAGTACTTCGCGGCCTCGGGGCCCCATGCCTTTTCCAGCCGTTCCGGGTGCGTCGGCACGGACTCAGGCGGCGGCGCCTCCGGCATGGCGACGGAGTGGTCCGCCCCGGGCTCAGGGTGATGGAACGACGCAGACAGGGTGAAGATGACCTTGCCGTGCTGGATGGCGGACACCCGCCTGGTGGTGAACGACCGCCCGTCCCTGACCCGGTCCACGATGTAGACAAGCGGCACCGAAGGGTCGCCGGGGCGGATGAAGTACGCGTGCAGCGAATGCACCGGCCGGTCGCTCGGCACGGTCCGGCCCGCGGCGACCAGCGCCTGACCGGCGACCTGCCCGCCGAACACCCGCTGCCGCCGGTCGTCGGGGCTGCGCCCGCGGAAGATGTCCAGTTCGATCTGCTCCAGGTCGAGCAGGTCCAGCAACTTGCCCAGAGTGTCGCTCACGGCTGGTCCGACGCAGTCCTCATGCCCGGGACCCTGCTTTCTTCTCGTCCGCGCCAGCGCGCGGCGGCGTTGTCGCGCACAACGCCAATACCGCGGCACCGTACCGGTCCAGCCTGCCAGGCCCGAGACCGGGGATGCGGGCAAGCTCCTGGATGCTGTCGGGCCGCCGCGCCGCGATGTGCCTGAGCGTCTCGTCGCCGAACACCACGTACGCGGGCACCCCGGCGTCCCTGGCGACCCCGCGGCGCCACTCCCGCAGGGCTTCGACCAGCGCGGGATCGGCGTCGGCGAACTGGTAGTGGCTGGCGGCAGGCTTGGCACGGGCGGCTCTGCCCTCCCGCCGCCCGGGCCGCAGCCCGTCGAGGAACCGGGACGGCGTGCGGTTGCGGCGGCCGCCCGGCAGCCGCGCCAGCGGCCAGGACAGCAGGACCTGCTGCCGGGCCCTGGTCACCCCGACGTACAGCAGCCGGCGTTCCTCGGCCACGCGCCTCGTCGCTGTCCGCGTGCACGATGGGCAGGTTGCCCTCGGTCAGCCCGGGCAGGAAGACCACGTCCCATTCCAGGCCCTTGGCCGCGTGCAGCGACGCCACCGTCACCCCCTCCAACTGCGGGGCGTGCTCGGCCGCGGCCCGGCGGGCCAGTTCGGCGACCACGTCGGCGAGGCTTGCGCCTGGGGCGGCCGCGCAGTGGTCCTCGGCAAGCTGGGCCAGCGCTGCCAGTGACTCCCAGCGGTCCCTGGCGGCACCGCGGCCGGACGGCGGCTCCCTGGTCAGCCCGATCCCGGCCAGGACGTGCCGCACCTCGGCGGCCGCGTGCTGCGCTGGTCCCGATCCTCCCGATTCGTCCGGGGCCCGCGCGCTCTTGGCCGCGGCCCGCAGCAGCCCGGTCGCCTGGCGCACCTCGGCCCGGTCGAAGAACCGCTGGGCGCCACGTACCTGGCAGGGCACCCCGGCGTCGGCGAACGCCTGCTCGAACCGCTCGGTCTGGGCGTTGACCCGGACCAGGACGGCCATATCGCGCGGTGGCAGCCCTGAGTCCATCCACTGCCGTGCCCGGGCGGCGACCGCCGCCGCCTCCGCGGCCTCGTCGTCGTACTCGGAGAACTCCGCCGGGGGTCCGCTGGCTCGCTGCGCGACCAGGGGCGGGCCACCGTCACCCTGCGGGGCGAGCCCGGCCCGGCCGCCCCTCCCCCAGCCGGTGCGGCCCTGCGCCAGCCGGTTGGCGCAATCGACCACCTCCGGCGTGGACCGGTAGTTCCGCACCAGCTTCACCACGGTGGCGTGCGGGTACTCCGCTGCGAAACCCGTCAGGTACCCGGACGTCGCCCCGGTGAACGAGTAGATCGTCTGCCGCGGGTCGCCGACCACGCACACGTCGTCCCGGTCACCGGCCCACACGTCGAGCAGCAGCTTCTGCAGCGGGTTGACGTCCTGGAACTCGTCCACCACGAAGTAGCGGTAACGGTCGCGCATCTCGGCGGCGGCCGCCGGATGCCCGGCCAGGATCGCCGCGGTGAGCTCAAGCACGGACTCGAAATCGACCAGGTGCCGGTCCCGGCGCAAGTTCTCGTACGCCGCGTACACCCGGCCCGCCGCCTGGTGGTCCACCGGCGGGGTGCGGCCGTGCCTGGCCGCCTCGGCGGCGTAGTCCTCCGGGCGCACCTGCAGCACCTTGGCCCATTCGACCTCGGTGGCCAGGTCGCGCAGTTCCGGGCCGGTCGCGGGCACCCGCGCCGCCCGGGCCGCCTCGGCAAGCAGGGCCACCTTCGAGTCGAGCACGGCCGGCGGGCGGCCGCCGATCGTCACCGGCCAGAAGTGGACAAGCTGCCGCAACGCCGCCGAGTGGAACGTCCGCGCCGCCACCTGGGCCAGCCCGGAGCCGCCCGGACCGTCGAGCTGGCGCAGCCGGCCGCGCAGCTCGCCCGCGGCCCGGGTGGTGAAGGTGACCGCGAGCACATGACCGGGGTTCACCACGCCGGTCCTGACGGCGTAGGCGACCCGGTGGGCGATCGCGCGGGTCTTGCCGGTCCCGGCTCCGGCGATCACGCACACCGGGCCGCGGGTGGCAAGCGCCACCTCGCGCTGCTCGGGGTCGAGCGCGGCGAGGACCGCCTCGGGACCGTCGTCCACCGCGTACCTCCTTCACCGCTGACATCCTCGCGCATTCGTCCGACATGCGGGGAAGCTCAAAGCGGGGCGCGGTGTTGCACCAGCGGAACTACTGTGGAGGAGGACAGGAGACGCGGGTGTCACAGCAGGTAACCATGTACACGACGCCGTGGTGCGGCTTCTGCCGTAGGCTCAAGGGCCAGCTCGCGCGGGAGGGAATTGAGGTCGCCGAGATCGACATCGAGCGGGACCCCGCCGCCGCGGACTACGTCATGTCCGTGAACGGCGGAATGCAGACGGTCCCGACGGTCGTGTTCCCCGACGGGACGGCATTGACGAATCCGTCAGCCGCACAGGTCAGGGAACGTCTCATCGCCTCGCACTAGGACATGAAAAGCAATACGGCAGACACGGGGGGTCCTGGCCGGCACGCACGTGACCGGAAATCCAGGACGGCTGCCGCCCCGCCGGGCGGCACAGCCGGGCAGGAGTTGCCCGGCTGGCAGGACACGAAGGCAGGCAGGCACGCCGCCCATGCCGCGGACGGCCATGCCCAGAGCGCCGGCGCAGGCCCCGGCCCGGTGACGGAGGAACCGGGCCGTAGGCCAGCGGGGGGTCCCAGGGGGGTCGCCCCCCGGGCCAGCAGGGCTCGGCGCGCGGCGATGGCTCCCCGGCGGAGCATGCGCCGGTGGCCCGCCGTACCGCGACCGGCTGGCGGGTCGGTGACGAAGAGGTCTCCGACCTCACCAGCGCCATGGTCCTCGCCGACCTGCTGGCCGCCGACCTGCCCACGCAGGCCATGCCGACGGTCGCCGCCCAGGCCGCCAGCCTTGAGGGCAGCGAGGACCCTGATCCACGCAAGCTCGAGCAGACCGTCGCCCAGCTGGAACACGCGCTGACCGCGCGGGTCCGGGTGGAGCAGGCCATCGGGGTGCTTGCGGAACGGCACCGACTCCGGCCCCGGCAGGCGTTCGAGCTGCTCAGGTCCGTGGCGCGGGCCCAGGGACGGCGCGTTCTCGAAATGGCGACCGAGGTCGTGGACAGCGCCACGAACCCGTTGCTGCGCATTCCCGAGGAACTCGCCAAGCCGCCCGTGGTTCGCCGCCGCGGTCGCCGGCTGGGCCCGGATCCCGGCTAGCCGGAGACCACCCGGGCCGTTTGCCGTCGTTGGCGTAAACGCCTGCATTCTTTTGTCGCCGTTGGCGTAAACGCCCACATTCGCCGCAGGCGCTCCGTGGTGGACTACTACTTCGCTCTAGGTTCGTCCTGTCTTACTCTGGGTAACTTTCCCCAGGTGAGCGACGGTATCCCTGGTGGGCGGCTCTTCATCATCGGCGGGGGCGAGGACCGGTGCTGCGGCGCCGGGGTCCTGGAACGGTTCGTCGAACTGTCCGGTGGGGACCAGGCCCGGATCACGCTGGTGACCACCGCCACGGGCGTCCCCGACGAGGTACACGCCGAGTACGAGCAGGTATTCCGCAAGCTCGGCGTGGAGAACACCACCGAACTGCGGGTGCGCGGCCGCGCCGACGCCGACAGCGACCTGGCCGAGTCCGTGCTGCGCGGCGCCACCGGGGTCTTCTTCAGCGGCGGCGACCAGTCCCGGATCCGCGCGCTTGTCGGATCCCGGACGAACGAGATCCTCACCGAACGGCTCGCCGAAGGGCTGGTGATCGCCGGGACCAGCGCCGGGGCGACCGCGCTTGGCCGCACGATGATCCTGGGCGGCCAGCGGGCCGACGTCTCGGCGGCTGCCGTGCGGACCGCGCCGGGCCTCGGGCTGCTCGGCGGCGTGCTCATCGACATGCATTTCGCCGAGCGGGGACGGCTGCCCAGGCTGCTGGCGGCCGTGGCACTGGCCCCGGACCACATCGGGGTCGGCATCGACGAGAACACCGCCATCCTGGTCGAGGGAACCCGGTTCGAGGTGATGGGGTCCGGGGTGGCCACCGTGGTGGATCCCGAGCGGTCGACCGTGGTCCACCCGGCCGGCGACTACGACCCGATCACGCTGTTCGACGTGCGCCTGCACCTCATGCCCGCGGGGTGCCTTTTCGACCTCAGCCGCATGGTCCCGGCCATCGGGCCGCGGCACACCAGGTACTGATCCGGGCCCAGACCGGGCCCGGCCACCAATCACGCCAGGGAGCAGACGTGCGGCTAACCAACCTGCGCCGCCTGTACGGCCCGAACATCTACACCTCGCGCCCGGTCACCGTGGCCCGGCTGGACCTGGAGGAACTGACCGGGCAGGAGACCACCGGCGCCGAGGGATTCGCCGCGCGCCTGCTGGCCCTGCTTCCGGGGCTGGCCGGCCACCACTGCGCGGCCGGTGAGCCGGGCGGGTTCTGCCACGCGATGGCCCGGGGCACCTACTTCAGCCACGTCACCGAGCACGTCGCGCTGGAACTGTCCGCGCTGGCCGGCCGGGATGTCTACTTCGGCCGGACGGTGTGGGCCGGCGCCGAGGGCCGTTACGACGTGGTGATGGAGTGCCCGCAGGACGAGCCCGTGGACTCCGCCGTCCCCGGCGGCCTGCTCCGCCTCGCGATCGGCGTGGTCACCGACGTGATCGCCGAGCGCTCCCCCGGCCTTGCGGAGGCCATCGCGCCGATCGCGGCCGAGATCGAGCGGACCAGGCCCGGCGTGAGCACCGCGGCGCTGGCGCAGGCCGCGCGCCGCCGGGGGATCCCGGTCCGCCGGGTGGGCGAGCTGAGCCTGCTGCGGCTCGGCTACGGCAGCCACCGCAGGCTGGTCTGGGCCGCGCTCACCGACCAGACCTCCGCGGTCGGCGTGGACATCGCCTGCGACAAGGTGCTGGCCAAGCAACTGCTCGCCGACGCGGGCGTGCCGGTACCGCCCGGCACGGTGGTCTGGGACGCGGCCGGGGCGGTCGAGGCGTTCTCCCGGCTCGGGCCGCCCGTGGTGGTCAAGCCGCGCAGCGGCAACCAGGGCGGCGGAGTCACCGTCGGGGTCACCACGGCCGAGAAGGCCGCCGAGGCCTACCGCCGGGCGAGCAAGGCCGGGCCAGCGGTGATCATGGAGAAGTACGTCCCTGGCACCGACTACCGCGTCCTTGTGGTCGATGGCCGCATGATCGCCGCGGCCCGGCTGCGTGCCCCGGCGGTGACCGGCGACGGCGTGCACGACATCGCGGCGCTGGTCGAGGCGGCGAACGCCGACCCGCGGCGCGGCGAGGGCCACTCCAGGCCGCTGACGAAGATCCCGCTGGACGGCGAGGCGCTGGCCTGCCTGGCCGCCCAGGGCCTCGATCCCGGTTGCGTGCCAGGGCCCGGCGAGGCGGTCCGGCTGCGCCGGAACGCGAACCTGTCCACCGGCGGATGCAGCACCGACGTCACCGACCTGGCCCACCCCGACGTGGCCGCGTTGTGCTGCCGGGCGGCCGCCGTTACCGGCCTGGACGTGTGCGGGGTGGACGTGCGGCTTGCCGACATCTCGGCGCCGGTGCGCGGCAGCCTGCCGGGCCAGCCCGGCACCTGGACCGGCGCCGTGCTCGAGGTGAACGCCTCACCGGGCCTGCGGATGCACCTGGAGCCCAGCGGCGGGCAGGGCCGTGACGTCGCCGGGGCGATCCTGGACCGGCTCTACCCGCCCGGTGCCCAGGCCCGGATCCCGGTGGTCTCGGTGACCGGGACGAACGGGAAGACCACCACGGTCCGGATGATCGGGCACATCCTCAGCCAGGCCGGGATGACCGTCGGCATGACCACCACGGACGGGGTCCAGGTGGCCGGCCGGCCGGTGGACTTCGGCGACGCGTCCGGGCCGCGGTCCGCGGAGCTGGTGCTGGACGACCTGGCGGTCGAGGCGGCCGTGCTGGAGACCGCGCGGGGCGGCATCCTGCACCGCGGGCTGGGCTACGACCGGGCCGACGTCGCCGTGGTCACCAACATCACCGCCGACCACCTCGGCATGGACGGCATCGACGACATGGACGACCTGACCGACGTCAAGGCGCTGGTGGCGGAGGAGATCCAGCCAGGCGGCACGCTTGTGCTCAACGCCGACGACGGCCGGGTCGCCGCGCTGGCCGCCCGGCCCGCGGTGCGCGGCCGCAACCCGGTGGTCAGGTACTTCAGCCTGGACGGGCGCAACCCGGTCATCCTGGCGCACCGGATGAGCGGCGGCATGACCTGTGAGCTGCGGGACGGCATGATCGTGGAGACCCGCGGCGGCGAGGAGCACGAACTGCTGGCCGTGGCCGGGCTGCCCGGCTCGTTCGGCGGCTCCGCGGCGCACCTGATCGCGAACGCGCTGGCCGCCTGCGCCGCCTGCCGTGCGCTCGGGGTGAGCGCCAAGGACATCAGGCGGGCGCTGGTCACGTTCACTCCCGAGCAGGCCAATCCCGGGCGCGGCAACGTGTACCAGATCTACGGCCGGCCAGTGGTGGTGGACTACGGGCACAACGCCGCGGCGCTGGCCGCCATGGGGCGGCTGCTGCATGAGGCCTGGGGCGGCACCCCGGTCGCCGCGGTGACCCTGCCCGGCGACCGCCGCGACGACCTGGTCACCGCGACGGCCGCCGCCGTCGCGGCCTGGTTCGGCCGGGTGGTCGTCTACGAGGACTCCGACCTGCGCGGCCGGCGGCCCGGCGAGATGACCGAGCTGATCAGCGCCGCGCTGACCGCCCGCCGCCCCGGCATCACGATCGAGGTGGCCAGCGGCCCGGCGGGGGCTCTGCGGGCGGCCCTGGCGCTGGCCAGCGGGCCTGGCGCGGTGCTCTTGCTGCACGAGACGTTCGCTGCGGCACAGGCGGCGCTGGCCACGCTGAACGCCGTCCCCTGGCCGGCCACGGGCCCGGGTTCCGTGACGGAGTAGGGCGGCCCCGGGGAGCGTTCGGCAGCATAAGGACGCCAGCCGCCGCGGGCCCGCACCGGACCTGGGGCCGCGGCCGGCCGCCGGCGCGGCGTGCCGGTCAGCCCAGGGCGGCGAGCACCTGCTGGGCCATCTCCTGCTCGCCGAGCCTGTTGGGGTGGAACGGCGCCGCGAGCGAGGTGGGGATGAGGCCCTCGACCCACTTGGTCCCTGGGGCCTGGCACACGTCGTGGCCGATGCTCGCGGTGTAGGTGTCCACGAACGTCGCGTTGTTCGCGGCGGCCTCGGCGGCGAGCATCGAGTTCAGCGCCTTCTCCACGCCGCGCAGGTAGGGCACGTCGCCGAAGGCGATCGGCACCTCGGGCCAGCAGCCGTCGCCGCCGTTGGGCAGGATTACCGGGTACCCGACAAGGAGCACCCGCGCATTCGGCGCGGCGGCGTGGATCCCCCGCAGGTCCGCGGCGACCTTCGGGGCCGCCGCGTCGATCTTGGCCCGGAGCTTGTCGGTCCCGCCCGAGGTGTAGTGGTTCTTGCACGGCGAGCCGAACGGGTTCGTCAGGCTCAGCGTCGTGCAGTGGACGATGATGTCGGTGAAGCCGATGTCGTTGCCGCCGATCTGGAGCGTCACCAGCGTGGTGCTGGCGGACAGGCCGTTGTCCTGCGGCGGGTTGGTGCCCAGCGGCACGGACTGGGAATGGGTCATGTTGGCCGTGGTCGCGCCCTGGCAGCTCACGTCGGTAAACGTGGCCGCGGCGGTTCCCGCGGCCGCCAGGAACGGGTAGCTGTGCGTGGACCGCAGGCAGCCGGCCGGGGACCCGGTCTGGTTGGGGACCAGCGGCCCGGCGGTGTAGGAGTCGCCGAGCGCCACGTAGTGAGGCGGGCCAGCGGCGCCGAGTGGGCCGGACACGCCTGCTCCCGCGGTCCCGGACAGCGCGATGACCAGGACAGATCCTCCCGCTGCGGCGACGAGGCCGCGCGCGGCGGTCTTCGCTGAGGCAAGGCGGGCGCAGCGGTGGCGCGAGATCCCAAGGCGCATGGCAGACGGCTCCCCTTCCATCCGGTCACTGGTAGTAATCAGATCATCGGGCCGACGCAAGCTCCGCGTCAATGGCACGTCAGCCTCCCTGGGCCTGGCTGGTGAGCGTCACGCCGGAATGCGCCCACGGGCGGCTGAACCCGACCGGGTTCGTGTCGCCGGGGGCCGCCTTGGTCGTGCCGAATTGCGAGATCCGGATCGGGAACCCGGTCGCATACGCCTCGATCATCAGGTTGCGGCCGATGACCAGGCCGACATGGCCAGGCGAGGTGGTCGTGCCATCGGAACCGGCGAAGAACACCAGGTCACCGGGTTCCTCGTGGCCCGGCTGGACCCTCGGCCCCCACAGCCACTGCAGCTCCGACGTGCGCGGGATGTCAATGCCGGCCGAGCGGTAGGCCATCATCATCAGCCCGGAGCAGTCGAACGAGTCCGGCCCGGTCCCGCCCCACAGGTACGGCTTGCCGATCTGCTGCCGCGCGAAGGCGATCACAGCGGCCACGGTCTGGTTCGGCACCGTGATGGCGGTGGTGCCCGGCTGGCAGGACGCCTGCGGGCCCGGAGCCGCCGCGGCGACCGTGAAGCCTCCTGAGGAGTACACCCCGGCCCAGTGCAGCACCGCCTGCACGTACGAGGTGAGGTGGTTGTAGGCGAAGATGGCGCCACTGGGGTTGGTCAGCACCCCGTGCTCCAGCAGGTACTTCGCGGCGCCGTCGATCGCGTCGGCCGGCTCGTACACACTGGCCACGCCGTCCCCGTTGCCGTCGGTGGCCACTCCGCCGACCCGCTCGCCGGCCGGGTGGACGGGCGCGCCGCCCCAGGTGTTCCCCGCCGCGCCGTCGATGCCGATCTGCATCGGCCCGGCCGCGCCGAACGCGTTCGCCCCGCTGCGCACGCCCGGCAGGCTGGACCGGCCGTCGTTGGACTCCACCTCGCCGATTCCGGCCAGGACCGTCCATGGCACCCCGTAGGTGTGCCCGGCCTGCTGGAAGAGGTGCAGGTAGTTGGCGGGAATGGCGGTTCCGGCGGCCTTGCTCGGCGCGGGCTGGACCGCCGCGGTCACCACGGCGCCGCCACCGGCACCGCAGCCTTGGCCAGCGGCGAACAGCATGCTGCCGCCGGTAATGCCCGCACCGGCGAGGGCGAGGGCGAGCACGAGCAGGCCGACCATGCCGATGGCGACTACCGCTGCAGTACGCCCCGACACGCGCCAGCTGGCCTGCCAGGTCACGTGTTCCCTGCCGAAGCAAGTTCCAGGTCTTCCACCTGCCAGGTCGTTGCCGCACCGGTCACCGTGACGGCGTAGCTGGTGGTGGTCCGTTTGGTGCCCGTGGTGCCGGTGACCTTCTGGGTGATCGCGACGACGAAGGTGATGTTGTTGGACCCGAAGGCGCGGATGGCGGTGATCCGCCCGGAGCCGGTGGCGATCTGTTTCTGCTGCGTTCTGAGCTGGGCCACGCCGGGGGTGGCAAAGCCACGGGCCAGCACGGACGCCAGTTGCGTGGTGGCCAGGCCGGCGAACTGCCGTTCGTAGCTGGCGGTGCTTTGCGTGTAGGTGTAGCCGGCGTACGCCGCCGCGAACTTGTGCACCAGGTCCGCGGCAGCGGTCAGGCCTGCCTGGCTGAACGGCAGCCAGGAGTAGATGTCCGGCCCGGTGCCCGGCTGCGGCGAGGAACCCAGGCCGCCGGGGGCTGCGGGGGCCGTGGCCTGCTGGCTGGCCGGGCGGGGGGACGGTGGCGTGCTGGACAGTGGCGAGGACAGCCCGACGGACCTGCCGTGGCCGGTGCCGCTCCGGTCCAGCGTGGCGGGCAGGATCAGGAACGCGCCCAGCGCGGCGAGGACAACAACGACTCCGGCGAAGACGAGCTTGCGCTGGGCCGACGTGAGATCCATCGCCGCCGCACTACTTCCGGCGCCGCAGCGGGCGCAGCCAGAACGGGGTCGGGCCGGCCGGCTCGGCACCACGGCTGCCGTTGCCGGCCGCCGGTGAGCCTGCCGCTGGTGAGCCCGCCGCCGGAGGCGGCGCGTGGGACGTGGCCCGCGGCGCGGCGGGCGGGGCCGTCCGGCGCGTGGGCGGTGCCGCCGTACGGGGCGGCGGCGGGGGCGGAGGAGCCGCCCGTGCCGGGGCCCGCCCGTTCCCTGACTGGCCGCCGCCCGAGTAGCCGCCGCCCGAGTGGCCGCCGCCGGAGTGGCCGCCGCCGGAGGAGTGGCCGCCGGGATGGCCGCCGCCGCCGAACGGGCCGGGTGCACGTGACCGGGCCGGCTGCTGTTGCGCCCCGCCAGCGGGCTGGCTCGCGGAGCCCGGAGCCCTGGCCCTGGACTGGGAAGGCACGACGAGGGGCCCGTTGCTGCCGGACCTGGCCCAGCCGGACGCCGGCCGCGCGGTGCCCTCCTCGGATCGCGGCGGCAGGTCCAGCGGCGGCGGGGTGCGGCCCGGTGCGCCGTTCACCCCGGCCCTGGCCCGCCCCATCGCGGCGGCCCCGGCGCCGGGGCTCACGCTGTGGTCGCCTGCGGCATCTTGGCCTGTCTCGGCGGCCGCGGCGCCGGCCTCGGCGCCCTGGCTGCCCGGCGCGCCCCCGGCCGCGGCTCCGGCCAGGGCGCCCGCCGTGCCCGCCGTTGCCCCGGCGGTCGCGACCTGTGCCGCAACGCCGGCCGCCTGGGCCGGGTTGCGCCGTGCCCAGCGGGCCGCACGGTAGGCGGCGAACCCGGGCACCCCGACGGTGGCCGCGTCGCGCGTGTTGCGGGCCGCGGTGCTGCCTGCCCGGGCAAGCGAGGCGTCAGCCTGCTCCCGGGAGCCGATGACGCCGTAGCCGACCGCGGAGAACAGGTGCGTGAACGGCTTGCGGTAGATGAACACCGCCACGGTGACCAGGGAGATCATCAGGATCTTCAGCGCCCACGGCAGCACCGCGTCACTGGTGCCCATGATCAGCGAGTAGGCGTAAAGCAGCACGGACAGCACGATCGCGATGGCCCCCTGTTTGAGCAGCACCCCGATCAGCAGCTCACCCCAGCGCAGGGCGATTACCCGGCCGAAGCCCGGATGGGTGCCAATGATGAGGAAGAACGGACCGGCCACGAGCAGCAGCAGGAACCCAAGTTTCAGCAGGATCAGGGTGATCGCGATGAGCAGCACGAGCACGCCCGCGAGCAGCGCGGCGAACAGCGCCGCGAACCCGATCTCCAGCCGGCTGGTCCACTGTTTGCCCTGGAACAGTGCGTACGCGCCGGGGTCCTTCTGTTTCAGCGAGGCCGCCAGGCCGGTGTAGGCGTCCTCTTTGGCCTGGATGACGCCGGCCGTGGATTTCTCGTTCGCGGCAATCGCCTGTGCCCACAGCAATTGCCGGCCGTAGGCGTTGACCACGGTGGGGGCGTGCTTGCCCGTGGTGTAGGCGGTGGTGCCGAACTCGCCGTCCAGCCAGGGCTTGCAGACCAGCACGGTCCACAGTTCGTTGGCGTTGGCGTCCACGATGCTGTTGCCGTAGGAGAAGTTGAAGTTGGCCTGCGGCGGGGTTTGCGGGTCGTGCGTGGCCACCGGGACGCAGTTGCTCTGGTGCGGCGCGGGCAGCTTGGCGAACGCGACGTTGAGCGCCTGGCTGATGCCGTCGGACACGGCCTTGCCGGCCCCGGTGAAGTCCGCGGGCCGCCCGATCAGCCAGATCGCGGTGGCGCAGGCGAGGACCATCCACAGGGTGCCCTCGATGGTGCGACTGGCCCGCTTGCGGATCAGCCCCTGCCAGGCCAGCCAGATCGCGCCGAGGATCACCACCGGCGCCAGGTAGGGGAAGTAGATGGCGTTGCCCAGGCTGGTGACCAGCTTGTCCACGGCGCCGGTGAGCCAGGACAGGATGCCCTCGCCAGCGGCGGACTGGTACACGGTGATCGTGACCCGGTCCAGGGCCTTGGCCGCGTCGAACACGACCCCGGCGATGTTGTTCCCCACGAGGGAGGCCATATCGCTGCACTGCAGGTCGAAGGCGTTCCAGGACTGCCCGGCCATGCCGTAGCTGTCGTAGAGGGTGGGCTTGCCGGTGCTGCCGGTGCCGACTGGGGGCCGGATCAGGGCGTCGATCCCGCCGGTGGCGGGCTCCGGGGTCGGCACGGACGGCTGGCAGATGTTGTTCAGGTCGCCGACGATGCCACTGGACCCGGCCGCGCAGAATCCGAACAGGCCGCCGATGTCACCGATCCCCGGAACCGAGCAGATCCCGCCGGACGGGGCGGCCGGCTGCGCCGGGACCTGGACGGCGGTCGTGATCACGGCGCTGGCCGGGAGTTCGGCGCGGGCGGGGCTGACCGCCGCCTGGGCCACCGCCGGCATGCCGAGCATCGCCGCCACCGCACCAGCCAGCAGCACCGCACGCCAGGCCGGGCGGGCGGCACGGCCGCAACGCCGGATCTGGCGGCCCGGCCGCGATGACTTCAGGGACCTCAGGAACTGCGGGGCGTGCGGGGACTTCGGGGGCGACGTCGGCATATCCGGGTCTCCGGACCTCGTGGGGTTGGCTAAGTCAGCGACATGGGGGATGACCTGGGGCGTTGGCATATCCGGGTTCCTGATCAATGCGGGGGCCCGCCCGTGAGCGGCTTGTACCGGCGTAACTCACCCCCAACAGCCTGCGTCCCCCGCGCTGGATCTCCCGGCGGCCTGGCATCAGGTATCCCGCCTCCCGGCGGCTGGCTTCCTCCTGCGTGCCCGGTGGGCGAAAGGGCCTGTCCCGCCGCGCCCGCGGGCGGCCCTGTCCCTGACACGTCCCCCGTGGACTGCGGGACTCCTGGCGCGCCGTTCCCCGGTTCGGTGCGCGCATGCTTGGCGACCGTGGTGCCCGGCGCTGGCTCCACTGGCCGGGCCCGGGTGGGGTTGGTGTCGAGCCAGCGGCGCATCTCCCCGGAGATGAGGTCGATGCCGATGCGCCCGGCCCGGCCCTCCAGGTCGCGGAAGATGCATTCCCCGTTGCCCAGGCCGCGCAGCACGGCCTGGTGCTCGGCAGAGGCCTCCACCCCGAGCAGCGCCATGACGTTGGCCACCTCGACCCGCTCGGAGGAGCGGAACGCGAACACCGAGGAAATGCAGTTCGTGACCTGCTCGGACAGCAGGTCACCGGCGTTCTGGGAGACCAGGATCAGAGCGGTGTTGCGAGACCGGCCCATCCGCGACACCTCGGGGACCAGCTTCGCCCCCTCCGGGGTCGAGGTGACCGCCCAGGCCTCGTCAAGGAAGATGGCCTTCGGCATGCGCCGGTCCATCCCGTTCAGCAGCCTGCGCGCGAACTGGGAGACCAGGTACAGCAGGGCGACCGACAGGCGCTGCTCGTAGGAGAAGTCCTCCCGGTTCACGCTGGCATCAGGGAGGGTGAGCCCGGCCAGGGTGAACACCGTGGTCCAGCCCTCCGCGTCGATCCGCTGCCCGGCGGTCGGCGAGAAGCACAGCCGGGCCAGCCGCATCTCCGACATCGAGTGCAGCACCGCGCCCAGGTTCTTCGACGCCGGGTCGGCGGAGGCCTCCAGGTGCCGGACCACCCCGCCCAGGCTGGGCTTCTCCCGGGCGGCCACCGCGGCCACCGCCTGGATCATCGCGCTCTCGCGTTCTTCCGACATCCGGGGCAGCAGCAGCCGTAGCGTCTCCGTGGCCATGGTGCGCCGGGCGGCAAGCTCGGCGCCGAAGGAGAACGGGTCAAGCAGCCCGGGCGCGGCCGACCCCAGCGGCAGCACCCGCGCCTTGCGGCCCCGCGCTTGCAGCACGTCGACCAGCGGCTCGACGTCGCCCTTGGGGTCGATCACCGCGATCGTCACCCCGCGCAGCGCGAGCTGCATGATCAGCAGCAGGGCCAGGGTGGTCTTGCCGCCGCCTGGCTCGCCGGTGATGGCCACCGCGGTGGGCCGGTTGCGGACCGCGGCGAGCAACGGGTCGAAGTGGACGATGGAGCGGGCCCGGCCCATGGTCTCCCCGATGTAGGGGCCGACCCAGCCCAGGTCCTCCTCGCCGGCCTCGGTCACGCCCGCGTGCCCGGAAGTGCCGCCTGCGGGCATGTCACCAAGCGCGACGGTAGCGGTCGGCACGCCGCCGGCGATCGTGTACAGCGGCTGGCGCTGCACATAGGACGACAGGTGCACCCGCTCGCCAGGCAGCGACTCGCGCAGCAGGCTGAACTGGTCGCCGGTGGAGTTGACCACGTCGATGCCGATGTCGCGGTAGTGCTCGACCAGCGCCTCCACCCGGCGCTGGCACAGCTCCCTGGTCGGCGCGGCCACCGACAGCCGGTGCCAGCCGTAGACGAACGGCAGCCGTTCCTTGGTGATCCCGTGCTCCAGCATCCGCGCGGCCTCGAGCTGCTCGGCCAGTGCCAGCGGCAGGTCGACCCCGGCCTCGCGGATGTGCGCGTCCATGTCCCTGGCGTGGGCGAGCCGCCGGCCCACGTCCTTGCTCGCCTTGGCCGGGGAGATGAGCTTCATCCGGGAGCTGACCTCTACCGGGAACGGCAGCGAGTCGGCGAAGTGCAGCCACGGCTCGCCCTCGGGGAAGCTCATCACGTCGGGGAACCGGGAGAACGACAAGAACGCCGTCCACGACTCCCCCTCGGGCTGCTCCAGGTGCAGCAGCGTCCTGCCGTTGTGCACCTGCCCCTCGAGCAGCGCCTCGATCTCCCCCGCCCCCCAGGTACGCCGCCGCACCGCCGAGCCGGGCGGATCCCCGGCCGTCCCGGACAAGGCGTGCCGGAACAGCCAGTCGATCTCGTCAGCGGTCGCGTGCCGGGCCCGCAGCGTGCTCCCGGACAAGGCCCGGCCCAGCCGCTCGGCCTGGTCGGTCCACTTAGCGATCTCCGCAGCCGAGACCGCCTCGTCGTGCAGCCCCAGCGCCTGCTCGCTGGCCCGGTAGGCGTTGATGAACTGGGAGAACATCCCGCCGGATAGCTGCGCCCGCATCCCCCGCTGGCCCAGCCGCACCCCCAGGTAGACCTCCTTGGACCAGAAGTCCTTCGCCCACACATGCCGGTACATCTCGTCCAGGTAGTCACGCCAGCCCGGGCCGCCGTCGGAGGTGGCATCCAGCCGCGCCGCCCATTGCGCGGCCGGGTAGGACCGGTGCGCCACCCGCAGGTGCACCTCCGCCTCGGGCAACCGGATCGCGGCCATCGCGACCGTGATGTTGATGGCCAGCGCCTCGCGCTCGGCCGGGGTGGTGAACTCGTAGGCGTGCGTGGGCAGCCGGTAGTAGGCCCAGGCGTGTGTCTCGGTCAGCAGGATGGAATCGTCGAAGTAGCGGACGCTCATCCGGCTGCGCCGACGGGTGCGCGCGGTCACCGGGCCGCCCTGCGCCGCACCGGGTCATCCGCGAGCGAGCTCACCAGCACCCCGGCCAGCGCGGTGTAGGCCTGCAGCACCGCCGGGCGCAACCTGGCCAGCCTCGGCGGCCCATCCGCAGCCTCCAGGCTGTCCCTGATGCCGCGCTCCGCCTCCGGCTCGGCCAAATGGTCGTCCCAGGGCACCCGGACGATGGCACGGCACCTGCCCCGCAGCACATGCTCGGCCTGCTCGGCGTGGCGCACGCTGCGCTGGCTGACCCCGTTCAGCACCGCGATGGAGTGCCTGGCAAGCGCGCCGTGGCCGTGACCGGCGAGGTATTCGGACGTCATGGAGACCGCCTGGGCGGCGTCCGGGCTGGCCGGGGCGACCAGGACAAGCTGCCCGGCCTCGGCCAGCAGCTTGGCCACCGCCGGGGCGCCCGGGTCCGCCAACGTGAGCGGATACCGGGATGCCAGGACGCCGATCAGCCGGTCATGCTGCAGGTTCGGCAGCGCCGCGCCACCGTCAGGTGCCACGTCCTGGCAGATCACGTCCAGGCGGCCCCGGGTCCTGGCCCCGCGGGCGGGAGTGCCGCGGGGCGGAGCGGGGCTCCGGTGCCCGGTGTGCGCCGCGTGCGCACCCGGTGCCCGGTCGGCCAGCAGGGCGCTCACGGTGATGGCCGGGACGCGGGCAAGCTCGGTGAGGGACGCGGGCCCTGGATTCAGGTCGAGCGCAGCGACGGGCTCACCGCGCAGGCCGGCCAGCAGGTCGGCCAGCATGAGCGTGGTCACCGTCTGGCCCGCACCCACCGTGCAGCCGAGCACCACGACCAGCCGCGGGCGGTCCAGCGGCAGCACGGCCCGCGCCCGGGCCTCCTTGACGTGGTCGGGGCGTCCTGGGCCGCGCCCGCCGGGAACCACGGTGACGTGACTGCGCCAGCCCGTGGTGCGCCGCTCGCCGGGACCGCTCAGCGCGCGCTCCACGGGAGCCGGCTGTGGCCGGGCTGGGGTGGCCGGCGGCGGACCTGCCAGGGACCGCTGCGCCGGGACGATCACCACCGGCGCGGGCCGGCGCGGGGCGGCAGGCCGCGACGGGGGCTGCGCGGCAGGTGCGTCCGGAGCGGGAGGCTCCTGGGCAGAAGGCTCCCTAGCGGGTGCCTCCGCGGCGGGTGCCTCCGCGGCGGGTGCCTCCGGGGCGGGTGCCTCCGGGGCAGGTGCCTCCGGGGCGGGTGCCTGCAGGGCGGGAGTTTCCGATGTGGTGGCGGACTGCGGGGCAGGAGGCTGTACGGGCCGCTGCGGCCCGGTACGACCCGGCCCAGCCGTCAGTGGCGGCGCTCCTGGGCCCGTCGGCACGGAGGTCCCTGGTCCAGCCGTTACTGGCGGCGCTCCTGGGTCCCGCCGGCACCGAAGTTCCCGGTCCAGCCGTTACTGGCGGCGCTTCTGGACCCGCCGGCACCGAGGTCCCTGGCATTCCCGGGCCGGCTGCCGCAGCAGCCGACGTCCCTGGCGCGCCAGCACCAGGAACGGTGCCCGCCGCCCGCTCGATGCCCGGCCGCCCGCCGACGCCATCGGTCGCGCCCAGGGCAGGGTCCACCTCGCGGGCCGGCCTCGCGTCCCCGGCCCGGCCAGACCCCTGCACCGCACCCGGGCCCATAACCACGCCAGGGCCTGGTGCCGAGCCAACCGGCCGGGTGGGCACGCCCGGCCGCCGCACGCTCACGTCGGCCGGATAACCAACCGGCCAGCCCGTGCCCGCGGTCCAGCCCGCGCCTTCGTCCGCGCCCGGGCCGGCATTACGGTCCGGACCGTAATCTCGGCCGGGCCGTGAATCCTTGGCCGGCTCGCCAGACCGGGCGCTCGCAGCCGAATCGCCAGAACCGACACCCGCAGCCGGATCGCCAAGCCGGGCGCCCGCAGCCGTGCCGTAACCGATCATCGGCCAGCCGGTGCCCGCATCCCCGCCGGTTCCCGAATAGCTGGCCGCTGCCCGCACCGCCAATAACCTGGTCGCGCCGCCAATGACCCGGCCACCAGCGACGGGGCCATCAGCGCCCCGGCCAGTGGTGTCCGCACCACTCGTACGCGGAGCCCCAGGCCGTGCACCGCCGACAACGCCATAGCCGACCGACGTGGGCGGCCTGTCCGGCGCCGCATGACGTCCCTGGCCGACCGGTCTTGCCAGGCCCGGATCCCGCCAGGTTCCCGCAGCCGCGTCTTTGGCCCAGCCGGCGCCGGCGACCGGCGTTCCCTGGGTTTCCCCGGCCTGTTCCAGCGCCCTGACCGGGTCCGGCGCCGACGGCCGCCCCAGCGCCGACGGCCGGTCAGGTGCCGATGTCCGGCGCGATGTGCCCGCCGCACGTGCCCAACGCCTCTCCCGCGGTTCGGCGGCCTGCTGGACCTGCTCGTCCCGTGACGGCCCGGCCGGAGCGCTCTCCGGCGCCAGCCCCTCCGGAGTCTGCCGCTGCCGGATCAGCCGGCCCCGCGCCTGCCGGCCCCGGGCCCGCCGTGCCAGGACGGGATCCGCGGCGGCGGCCTGTGCTGGGACCGGCCGTGCCACCGGGGTCGCGACCGGCAACGCAGGCCTCGCGGTCACCGGCAGTTCGGCGACGGCCTGGTCCTGCTCGGCGCTGGCGATCTCGGCCTGGGCAGCCTCGGCCGTGGCAGCAACGGCGGGCCGCCGCCACACCCGGCCGAACATCATGACCTGGTCTTTTTCGGCCAGCGGCGCCATGCGGCACCAGGTGGACGGTTCCCCCAGGTAACGGGCCTGGGAGATGAGCAGTTCGGGCAGGCGTTTACTTTCCAGTACCGGCCGGGTGGCCAGCCACGTGAGCAGGCCCGGCGGCAGCACATACAGCCAGAACAAACTGTGGTTAAACGGAAGTCCGAACAGCGTGAGAAGAACTACATAGGGCACCGTAACGGCGGTGAAGACAGCGATCTGCCCAACAGGCAGCGGCATTGGCAGGCGGAAATCGTAGAGCTTGTACAGCCTTTTCTCGATCCGCCAGATGCTCGTATAGGTGGGCAGCTCCACCGGTCGCTCTCCTTATGCCCGGACGGAGATCAGTGGACGCCCAGTGCCTTCGCGATCCCCTGCGCAAGCGTTTGCACGATGCTTGGGGTGTAGAAGATCACAGCGATCGCGACGGCAAGGACTACGAATTGGACGAACCGGATGATCTCGCGCGTGAACAGGAAGAAGAGCGCCACGATTCCGACGATCCCCAGGAACAACGGGCCAAAGAGACCCTGCAAGTACGACACCAGGCCGGACGTGTTGAGTGACAGCGGAGCTGCCACGATCAGCGAATGGAACGACATCGTCCTACTCCGGGGTTGGGGGGATTGCTTGTGAGGAGCGTCGCAGAACAGTCAACCCGGCGCGAGGTCACGGTTGCCCCCCGGCCTGTGTGGATGGGGCAATCCTCTGGACATACCAGGTACCATGCTGCCTCACAATGGTCAGCGCATAGGTCATCTCGAGGTTAGCCGTCGTGTTTCCCGCCCGTGTTCCCTTCGCCGCGGCCCCAGGGATTTCCCAGACGACGGTAGCAACAATGTGACGGACGGTGCCGCCGACCGGTGCCGTGACGCCAGTGACAGAACTGAACATAACCGAGCCGCCCAGACCGGTCACCGAAGTTCCTGGCGCCAGGAACCGGCCGAGCGTGGACTGATCCCCGCTCGCGTAGGCCGTGAAAAAGGCGGGAAGCTGCCCCATGAGCTCCGATTCGGCGGCTGCTGTCGGTATTGACCGATGGCGCCGCGGGCGCCACGGCGGGCTTCGGCGCCGGCAGCCATGCGGGCTCACCGGAGATCCCCAGGCCGCCCGCGGCCGCGTAGACCGGCACGCCCAGCTCCATCATCTTGCCGTTCACCCGGGCCAGCAGGGTGACCACCGCGTGCTTGGTGTCCTGCACCTGGACACCCGCAACCTGCTCGGACTGAAGGCTGAGCGAGCCACCTCCGTTCCAGCCGAGCTGCGGATCGGCGGCACCGGACGGCAGGAACGGCGCCAGCTCACTCTGCCGCTGACCGGCCGTGCCCGGACTGGCGTTCAGATATACCTGCCCGAACTGGAGGGCATACGCGCTGGCTTCCTGGACCGGGAAGCCCGGTGCCGACGCGGCCGGGGCAGGGGCTGTCTTGCTGGGCGGCGTCTCGTTCAGCACGATCGCCATCACGCCGCGGTAACCGATGATGAGCAGGACCGCCCAGACCACCATGCGGAACGTCCAGACCAGCCAGCGGCCTCCAGCGCCACGCCAGCCGGGGCCAGATCGCGGTCGCTTGCCGGTACCAGCCTGCTGGCTTCCAGCGCCCGGATCGTAGCCTGCACCGTACAGATCTGGTTGCGGACTGCGATCAACGGTCGACCTGCGAACCATCGCACCTCCGCCCGCTCCTGCGTACGCACCGCTATGACGTGCAGTGCTCTCCGTGTCCGTTGGCACCATTCTGCGCTATAACGCGCTGCTCGGGCAGGCCTTTGACCACGTCACCCAGCGTGCCATCCCAGCCATTGGAACCAGCACAGACGCGCCACTCTGTCCTAAGATTCTTAGGACATTGTTGCCTGAACAGCGCAGATACCGCCAAAACGGCCCTCGTGTCCGGGTCATCCGTCACGGGACGCCAGCCCCTGGTGACTCCGTGGTGACTCCACGTTGGATAAACCGCGCCATCCTGTGCGCCGGATCATGGGCCGCATACCTGGTGATATCCCCCGTTCTGGCTCGGCGAACCGGACAAACCAGACCCCTGGGCGACCGTTGTGGCCCAGCCGCAGCCAGATCATCGCGTCTCGATTGAGCGGCGGCGCCCACCGCGGATGGCTCGGGGGTTGCGGTGGCATACCTGGATGTCGCCCAGCAAGGCATGGCCGTGGATCTTCACCACGAACCCGCTGTCGCCCTGGGGGACGGGCCTGGCCAGATTCCGATGGTCCCCGACGACAGCGAGACCAGATAGCTCTACGGCCACTTCTTCCGGGATGATCACGTCGACGTCGTTGAGCAGGGCGTAGGCGCGGATCGTGATCCCTTTGGAGGTGGCCTTCCCCTCGCGCAGGTCGATGACTGCATCGCCCAGCAGCACAATCGCGATGATCTCATCCTCGAGGGGATGCGGCCCGGCGTGAGTCCCAGAAGATGCCGAGCATCAGCCTGCCCGGTCCGCGCACCGGATCCATGGCCGACAGGTCGGCGGTGAGCGGGGCCAGTTGGCCGCGGATACGTGCGGGATATGCCCGATCCAGGCGTTCGCTGAACTCTCCGAGTGTGAGCCTGCCATCGCTAACCGCCTGGTTCAGCCGGGGGGGCGGCCTCCCGTCGCCGTCCGATGCCCGGATCACTGCAGCGCCATCGGGTGCAGCCAGGCGATCCTCGCCCTGCCGGGGCTACTGGCCCATCGCTGGCTCCTCCGAACTCCCTCACGCCTCCGCTAGCCACAACTAAGGAACGCTCGGGCGGAGGAACAGGCGGCGGCGGAGGGTCCATATAGCTTGACGTTCCGGTGAGGTCATCGCGGGATAGCCTGGCAAGCTCAAGGCCCGCCCTACGACGGTCTTCGTTGCCGGTGAGCACCGTGATGAGGCGGACCAGGCCTAGGCCGCGTCTGGAGGGCTGGTTATTCCGCTTATTCCGCGCGGGGACGATTCGCCGGGACAATCCCAGGCCAGCGGCGAGCACAGGACTGAGGATCCAGGGAAGGTCATGCCAGATGGGCAGCATTCGGCTTGCGTTCCCCTCACGATGTCTGTTGATCGAGAGAGGCAAGGTATGCCGTCCCAGCGCCGAGACCATGGCGGTCGGCCCTGCGGTTCACCAGCACAGGCTGACCTCTAGCGTTTATCCTCATGGAGGAGCCCTTCTTTCCTTCACCAGGGGACTTCGGCTCTCCAGACGACCCCGTGTTAGCGCACGGGGTCGTCTTCATCTGTCAGCTCGCGTTGTACAGGTCCGGTTGCGGACTGCGATCAACGGTCGACCTGCGAACCATCGCACCTCCGCTCCGCTCCTGCGCACGCACCGCTGTGACGTGCAGTGCTCTCCGTGTCCGTTGGCACCATTCTGCGCTATAAGGCGCTGCTCGGGCAGGCCTTTGACCACCTCACCCAGCGTGCCATCCCAGCCATTGGAACCAGCACAGACGCGCCACTCTGTCCTAAGATTCTTAGGACATTGTTGCCTGAACAGGGCAGATACCGCCAAAACGGCCCTCGTGTCCGGGTCACCCGTCACGGGACGCCAGCCCCTAGTGACTCCGTGGTGACTCCACGTTGATAACCCGCGCCATCCCGTGCGCCGCATCATGGGCCGCATACCTGGTGATATCCCCCGTTCCGGCTCAGCGAACCCGGGCAAACCCGGCGCGGGCGACCGCTGCGGCCGGGTCGGCAGATGCGGACCGGCACATGGCGGCGCGAGCACGGGCGCGGCTCCGCGGCATTTACGGACGCCCGGAACCCCGGCCACCCAGTTACACATTGAAGCGGAACTCGGCCATGCTCCGCCACCGATACGCATGTGCGGGGCCGCCGGACCCCCACGCAGCTCAAGACTCTTTGACATAGGCGGCTCCGCTGTCCCGACATGCGGCGAGCAACCGCTTGTCACGCGTCCACAGCCGTGCCCCGCCGACCAGCATGACGGTTCCGAGCAGATGTACATCCACCGCGCTCAGTCCACGCCCCCAGAGCTGACGCCCATTCACCAGCGCCATCACTTCCTCGTGTGTCAGGGCCGGGAACCCCTGGAGGCTCTCAAGGAGGGCCAGTACACGGGCGCGTTGCTTGATTGACCCGAGCGCCAGTTCCTCGATCACAGCACGATGACATCCGACCTGGTCGTCACGGAGAAGGGCAACGAGTGAAGGCTCGGAGGCATGAAAGTGGTCGATCCAGATCGAGGTGTCGACCAGGATCACGCGGCGCCGTCCCGCCGGCGCGGCGCCGCGGTTGCGTGGCTGTCCGAGCCACCCAGGGCCGCCAAGCGCTTGGCGCTCTCCACCCGGATCAACGTTTCCAGCCCGTCGCGCAAGAGCGCGGACCTCTCCGTGATGCCCGTCAATTCAGTCGCGCGCGCCAAGAGCTCGTCATCGATGGTCACCGTCGTCCTCATCGAGACCTCCGCATCTAGACTCGCATCATCTGATGCTCTCAATGATGCCACACATTGAGTGGTGCGGATAGTCGCCAGTCGAGGGCACCCTGATGCCAGAACGGAATACGACTACACGTTGAAGCGGAACTCGACCACGTCGCCGTCCTGCATGACGTAGTCCTTGCCCTCGATGCGGGCCTTCCCGGCGGCGCGCGCGGCGGTGACCGAGCCGGCGGCGACCAGGTCGTCGTAGGACACGATCTCGGCCTTGATGAAGCCACGCTGGAAGTCGCTGTGGATCACCCCGGCCGCCTCGGGCGCCGTCGCCCCGACGCGGATCGTCCAGGCCCGGGTTTCCTTTGGTCCCGTGGTCAGGAACGTGGTCAGCCCGAGCGCGGCGAACCCGGCCCCGGCCAGCCGGTCCAGCCCCGGCTCGCCGAGCCCGAGTTCGGCTGCGAGTTCGGCCGCCTCGTCCTCTGGCAGTTCCGCGAGCTCCGCCTCGGTCTTGACGTCGAGGAAGATCGGCTCGGCCGGTGCCACCAGAGCGGTGAGCTCTTTCCGCTGGTCGTCCGGCAGGCCGGTCATGTCGGTGTTGAACACGTACAGGAACGGCTTAGCCGTCAACAGTTGCAGTTCGCGCAGGTCACTGAGCCTGATGCCGGCTCCTGCCGCGCCCTGCGACAACGTGGTCCCCTCGTTGAGCAGCCGCTGTGCGGCTGCGGCCGCATCGGCCATGCGAAGCCGTTCTGCATCCTTAGAGAACTTCACTTCCTTGGCGAGCCGGGGCAAGGCTTTGTCCAGCGTCTGAAGGTCCGCCAACATCAATTCCGTGGAAATGATCTCCACATCGCGCGCCGGGGCCACATCACCATTGACGTGACTCACGTCCGGGTCATCGAACACGCGCACCACCTGGCAGATCGCGTCGGTCTCCCGGATGTGCGCCAGGAACTGGTTACCCAGGCCCTGCCCCTCCGACGCGCCCCGCACCAGGCCCGCGATGTCCACGAAACGCACGGTGGCCGGGATGATCTTGGCCGACTCGCTCAGCTCTGCCAGCACCTTAAGGCGCGGGTCGGGGATGCCCACGATGCCCACGTTGGGCTCGACGGTCGCGAACGCATAGGTCGACGCCAGCGCGCCCGCCTTGGTCAGGGCGTTGAAAAGGGTGGACTTCCCGACGTTGGGCAAGCCGACGATGCCGATGGACAAGCTCACCCGCGCAGTCTAGACGCCCAGGCGCCTGAGCCCGGTCACGGTGTGAACGGGTCCCGGGTGAGAACTCTGCGGGATTCACGGATTCATCGGGCCGGGCACCGGGCGCACGATCGCTGCCAGAATGTGCCTGCACTATCCGGGACCAGGCGGGTGGTTTTCATGCGCAAGTTCGGAACGTCTATGACCATGACGTGTGCTCTCATCGGCACGGTCCTCGCGATGACGCTGCCGGCGGCCACACTCGGTGCCGCAGCCGCACCGGCCTCGGCGGCGACGAACCTGAGCTACTTCCTCACCGCCGGCACCGTGGGCATCACCTCCGGCGGCCATACCTGGAAGCTGAACGTGTCGCTGATCGGCGGCTCCTCGGGCGGCCCGGTGATCATCGATGTGCTCATCGAAACCCCGCACCTGAGCGGCACCGAGATCCACGACTGGGGCATGCAGATGCCGGGTGCCGACTTCACCGTGGACAAGACCACGGGAACCGCGACCATCAACTCCCACTCGGACCTGTCCCCGGTTGCCTCGCTGAACCTGTCCTACAAGCCGACCTCCCACACCGCGGGCACCTGCTCGTCTGGCAGCGAAACCGACTACCTCGGCACCCTCACCGGCTCGGTGACGCTCACCACGGGCCTGAAGGGGCTGAATCTCGGCAACGCGAAGGCCACGTTCAGCACGCCGAACTCGCTCCAGGTCGATGCGGCCTGCGTGCCGCCGATCGCGTGCAGCTTCGCCTCGTGGGGCGGCGGGCTCGGCGGTGCGCCGACCGCGCCCATCGCGGCAGGGATCGCCGCAGGCATGCCCGGGCACCTGGTGCACTTCTCGGACGTGATCAGGAAGGTATCCCTCTCGGCCCCGGCCGGAGCGACCCGCACCGACGGCGCGGAGGTCCAGGCCACGGCGCCGGTGTTCAACTCGAAGGCGAAATCGCTGACCGTCAAGGGCCTGGCGTCCGGCGCGGTCACCGGCGCGGGCGCGATCTCCGGCGCCAAGATGATCACGCCCGGCAGCGAGACCTGCACCGTGGACGGCACGACGTACACGCAGAAGTCGACCAGCTACATCGGAGCCTCGTGGAGCAGCAGCAAACAGTTCGAGGCACAGACGATCTTGACCGGAACGCTCAAGGTGGCCACTACGGGCTCTGGCGAATTTACCCTCGTGACGCTGACAAAGTGATCGCGCCGACCTGACCTGGCCGGATTCCGGGGTACCCGGGAAGCGCTGCACAACCGGCGCGAGCGGGTTCCCCGGAGCCCGATGGGTTCCGGGGAACGCAGAAGCCCGGGCGCGGGCGGGGTCGGCCAGGAGGATTCCGGGGCATTCCCAAGCAGCACGCGGCCCGGGCGGCGGCCCGCGTGGCGAATGGGAACTGTCATCGCTTGCTGCAAGTATGGCGACATGCCCCTGATCTCACTGCTCACGCTCGCCATCGGCGTGCTGCTGGGCTCGGTCATCGGGTTCCTCGTAGCACGGAACCGAGAGGCAGGCGCCACTGCGGACCTGGCGGCAAGGGCTAGCGCGGCCGACGAGCGCGCCCGGGCCGCCGAGCAGCGGACGGCCCTGGTCGATGGGCAGCTAGCGGAACGGTTCCAGGCACTGTCCGCGCAGGCGCTCGACGCGAGCACCCGCCGGTTCCTTGAGATGGCGGAGGGGCGGTTCAGCGCCGCTAACGCCCGGGCCGCGGGTGAACTGGAGACGCGCAAGACCGCCGTGGAGGGCCTGGTCGGGCCGCTGAAGGAGACCCTGAGCCGGGTGGAGGCGCAGTTGCGTGAGTCGGACGCGCAGCGCGCCGCGTCGCACGCGGCCCTGGCCGAGCAGATGAGCATCACCCGGCGCAGCTCCGACGAACTCAAGCAGCAGACCTACGCCCTGGTCACGGCGCTGCGCCGGCCCGAGGCCCGGGGCCGCTGGGGCGAGATGCAGCTCCGCCGAGTGGTCGAGCTCGCGGGCATGAGCGCCCGTTGCGACTTCGACGAACAGGTGACCGCAACCACAGCCGAGGGGCAGTTGCGCCCGGACATGGTGATCCACCTGGCCGGGGGCAAGCACATCGTGGTGGATTCCAAGGTCTCGCTCGCGGCCTACCTGGAAGCCGCCGAGGCCACGGACGAGACCGTGCGCGAGAACCGGCTCACCGCGCATGCCCGGCATCTGCGCGAGCACGTGGACCGGCTGGCCGCCAAGGCATACTGGGCCGCACTGCCGACGGCACCGGAGTTCGTGGTGCTGTTCATTCCCGGCGAGGCATTCCTCGCCCCGGCGCTTGAGCACGATCCCAGCCTGCTGGAGCATGCCATGGCCCGCCGGGTGCATATCGCCACCCCGACGACCCTGGTCTCGCTGCTCCGCACCGCCCAGTACGCCTGGCAGCAGGAGGCGCTGTCGGAGAACGCCCGGGCGGTCTTCGAGGCAGGGCGGGAGCTTTACGAGCGCATCTCCGGCCTCGGCCAGCACGTGGACCGGGTAGGCAAGGCGCTCACCAGCGCGGTGACCGCCTACAACCAGACCGTCGGCTCCCTGGAGAGCCGGGTGCTTGTGAGCGCCCGCCGGCTCGCCGAACTCGGCCTCGTCGAGGACCGCCAGACGGCACCGCGGATGGTCGAGGAGACTACCCGGCTGCTGTCCGCGCCGGAGCTGACCGCCTCGGTCGTTCCCGCACCCGCGGCAGAGGCTGCCCCTTCCGAACTGACCTCGGCGGCACCTGCCCCCGCAGCCGAACTGGCGCGAGCGGCTCCGCCCGAACTGACCGAAGCTACCTCTGCCGAGGGCTCACCGGCTGAGCTGTTCATGGTCCACAGCAATGGCACCGCTACCTAGCGGTTCGCCCGAGCAGGCTGCTGACCCGGCAGCACGGCCGACGGGGCGCGGAGGCATCAGCGGTTCGCCCGAGCGCCCGGTCGGCCCTGCAGCACGGCCGACCGGGCGCGGAGGCATCAGCGGTTCGCCCGAGCAGCCTGCCGGCCCCGCGGCACGGCTGACCGAGCGCGGAGCTGTGGCGGCCATGGCCGGGATGTTTCTGATCGGCCTGCTGCTGGCCGCATGGCTGGGCTGGGCCGTGCTGGCCGGCCTGGCCTTCGTGGCGGGCTGCGTGCTCGCCGCGCGGTACGCCACCCCCACCGCCCTGCTCACCGTGGTGGTCAGCCCGCCGCTGCTTTTCCTGGCCGCGGTGATTCTCGTCAGCGCGGTGACCGTACCGGGCGGCCTGTTCATGTCCGTCGTCGTGGGCAGCGTGGTCACGCTCGCGAGCGTGGCGCCGTGGCTGGCGCTTGGCATGGTCCTCACGGTGATCATCACCTGGATCCGCGGCCTGCCGCGGTGCATCCAGGACCTGCGCCGCGAGTTGCGCTCCGGCTGAGCGATGCGGGCGCTAGTTCTCGCGGTCCGCCTTGGCCCGGCGCAGTTCGTGCGGCAGGGCGAACTGCATCCGCTCCGGCACCGCCTCGACCTCCTCGACCTGGTCGAAGCCGCTCTCGGCGAGCCGGGCGAGCATGCCCTCCACCAGGTCCTCAGGCACCGATGCCCCGCTGGTCAGCCCGACCGTGCTGACGCCCTCCAGCCACTCGGGCCGCAGCGCCGAGGCGTCGTCAACCAGGTACGCGGCCCCGGCGCCGCCGTCGCGGGCCACCTCGACAAGGCGCACCGAGTTGGACGAGTTCGTGGAGCCGACCACCAGGACCAGGTCCGACTGGCCGGCGATGGCCTTGACCGCGGCCTGCCGATTCTGCGTGGCGTAACAGATGTCGTCGCTGGGCGGGTCGATAAGCAGCGGGAACCGCTCCCGCAGCACGGCGACGGTCTGCTGTGTCTCGTCAACCGACAGCGTGGTCTGCGACAGCCAGGCCACCTTGGCCGGGTCGCGCACCTGCGTGCCCGCGCTTTCCTCCGGGCCGTCCACCAGGTGGATGTTCGCGGGCGCCTCGCCGGTGGTGCCGACGACCTCCTCGTGCCCCTCGTGCCCGATGAGCAGGATGTCGTAGCCCTGGGCGGCGAACCGCCGCGCCTCGTTGTGCACCTTGGTGACCAGCGGGCAGGTCGCGTCGATGGTGTGCAGGCCGCGCTTGCGGGCATCCTCGCGGACCTGCGGCGCCACCCCGTGCGCGGAGAACACCACCACCGCGCCCTCCGGCACCTCCTCGGCCTCTTCCACGAAGATCGCCCCGCGGGCTTCCAGGGAGGCGACCACGTGGGAGTTGTGCACGATCTGCTTGCGCACGTAGACAGGGGCGCCGTACATCTCGAGTGCCACCTCGACCGTCTGCACCGCCCGGTCAACCCCCGCGCAGTAACCGCGGGGCTTGGCAAGCAGGACACGCCGGGTCTTGACAGGCATGCCTCTCATCGTAGGCGAGCCCTCCGGCGGCCCTGTCCCCCGCCACGGGGGATGCCGTCGGCTGGACTTTATCCGTACAAACTCATGGCCCCCTGCTGCGGTGAACGGGACGGGACGAGACAATGAACTCACGCACCGCAGGCGGCGCACGCCCGCCCGCGAAGACTTTAGGCCCGCACGCCAGGAGAACCGCTATGCCAATCCCGCAGGTCAATGACCGCATCAAAGAGGCTCCGGTGGTCGTGCTCCGCGCGGTCTTCGCGGGGATCGGCCAGATCCTGCTGACCGCCGACAAGGTCCGTGCCCGGGCGGCCGAACAGGTCTGGACGCCGGATCGGGCCCCGGCGCAAGCTCCGGTCGGCCTGCCTGCGGGCCGTCCGCTCCCAGAGTCGCCACGAAACGGGACTATGCGGACCGAGCCCGCCGTCGCGGATCGTCCAGCCGTGCACGAGGCGCCGGTGAGCCAGGGCCCGGTGACCGCCGAAGCCGCTCCCGCTGCGAAGGCCCCGCCCGCCGCCAAGCCCACGCCCGATACCAAGGTCCCGCCCGCCACGAAGGCCCCGTCCGCCACCAAGCCCACGCCCGCCACGAAGGCCACGCCTAGCCACGAGCTGCCAAGACCACGCCGCAGACGAAGGCTCCGCGGGCTGCGAAGACCGTGCCAGCGCCGCGGGCGGCAGAAGCGGAGCCGGCCACCCAGGCGCCACCGTTGCCCGGCTACGACGACCTCTCGCATTGCCTCCCTGCGTGCCCGGCTGCGGGTGCTCGACGCGGCGACGATCCAGGAGATGCTGGCCTACGAGAAGGCCCACGCGCGCCGGGAGCCGGTGATCGCCATGCTCGAACGGCGCCTGGCGAAGATCAGCGCCGGATAACGCGCCTCCGGGCCGGTCGCAGTGCCATTGTGGTGTTGCCATGCCGCTGCAGACCTCTGCTGACTCACCCGTTCCCGTCCGCACCGCGCTCCGCCTGGTCGGCGACTGGGTGGGCAGGCTGGGCCGGATCTGGGTCGAAGGCCAGATCGCCGAACTGACCAAGCGCGGCAGCACCGCGTTCCTGACCTTGCGGGATCCGGTGGCCGCAGTGTCGGTGCGGGTGATCTGCGCCCGCGCGGTGCTGGATGCCGCGGACCCGGCGCCCGGTGAGGGCGCCCGCGTTGTGGTGTGGGCCAAGCCCGAGTTCAACGTGGCCCGCGGGTCGTTCTCGCTGGCCGCGCTGGAGATCCGGGCCGTGGGCATCGGCGAACTGCTGGCGCGGCTGGAGCGGCTGCGCCGCGCACTGGCCGCCGAAGGGCTGTTCGCGGCCGAACGCAAGCGGCGGCTGCCGTTCCTGCCCGGATGCATCGGCCTGATCTGCGGGCGCGACTCGGCGGCCCAGCGCGACGTGCAGCAAAACGCGGCCAGGCGCTGGCCAGCGGTGCGGTTCCGGGTCGAACAGGTGGCCGTGCAGGGCGCCTTCGCAGTCGCCGAGGTCACCGACGCGCTGTCGCGGCTGGACGCCGACCCCGCCGTGGATGTGATCATCATCGCCAGGGGCGGCGGGTCGATCGAGGACCTCCTGGCGTTCTCCGACGAGACGCTGCTCCGTGCGGTCGCCGCCTGCCGGACCCCGGTGGTCAGCGCTATCGGGCATGAGCAGGACACCCCGCTGCTGGACCTGGTCGCCGACGTCCGGGCTTCCACGCCGACCGACGCGGCCCGCCGGGTGGTGCCGGACGTGACCGAGCAGCTTCGCCTCATCGCCCAGTTGCGCGGCCGCGCCTACCGGATCGTCGCGGGCAGGCTGGACCGGGAGCACGCCTGGCTGGACGCCATGCGATCCCGCCCCGTGCTCGCCGACCCGATACGCGACATCGACCGGCGACAGGAGCAGGTGACCGCGCTGACCGAGCGCGGCCGCCGGGTGCTGGCCGCCGACCTTGACCGCGCCGCCGACGACATGGGCCACCTGCGGGCCCGGCTGCTCGCGCTGGCGCCGTCGGCGACCCTGCGGCGTGGTTACGCCATCGTCCAGCGGCCGGGCGGCGGCGTGGTCCGCACCGCCACCAGCGTCAGCCCCGGGGAGCGGCTGACCGTGCGGTTCGCCGAGGATCAGCTGTCGGTCACCGCGGACGAGGGCGCCGAGGCCTGACCTCCAGCTTCAGGCCCGGCCAGGGCACCGCCGGCTAGGTTAGGCACAAGTGACGGAGACTGCTTCCCCGGTCCCTTACGAGACGGCGCGCGATCAACTCGCAGACGTGGTCCGGCGGCTTGAAAGCGGGGGACTCACCCTGGAGGAGTCGCTTGAGCTCTGGGAACAGGGCGAGCGGCTCGCGACTATCTGCTCAGAGTGGCTCGAAGGCGCCAGGGCCCGGCTGACCGCGGCATCGGCCGACGAGGCGGGACCGAGCGAGCCCGCCGCGCCGTTCTGAGGTGTTCGTTTCTGACGGAAGGCGCCGGCCATGACAGATCACGAGACCGACGGCATCCCAGGCGAGCCGGGGGTCACGGTAAGCGAGCCCCCGAAACCGCCCCGGCAGGCGCCGGACCGCAACCTCGCCATGGAACTCGTCAGGGTCACCGAGGCCGGCGCCATGGCCGCCGCCCGGTGGGTGGGCCGGGGCGACAAGAACGGTGCCGACGGCGCCGCGGTGCACGCGATGCGCACGCTCATCAACACGGTCTCGATGAACGGCGTGGTGGTGATCGGCGAGGGCGAAAAGGACCACGCCCCGATGCTCTACAACGGCGAGGAGGTGGGGGACGGGAGCGGCCCCGCCTGCGACGTCGCGGTGGACCCGATCGACGGCACCCGGCTGACCGCCAACGGGATGCCGAACGCGATCTCCGTGCTCGCCGTCAGCGCGCGCGGCTCGATGTATGACCCCTCCGCGGTCTTCTACATGTCCAAGCTGGTCACCGGGCCGGCCGCGGCGGACGTGGTGGACATCGAGGCGCCGGTCGCGCACAACATCGGCAAGGTCGCCAAGGCCAAGGCCTGCTCACCGCAGGACGTGACCGTGGTCATCCTGGACCGGCCGCGGCACGCCGACCTCGTTTCCGAGGTCCGCGCGGCGGGAGCGCGGATCCAGCTCATCACCGACGGCGACGTGGCCGGCGCGATCATGGCGGCACGCGACGGTACCGGGGTTGACCTGCTGCTCGGCATCGGCGGCACACCCGAGGGCATCATCGCCGCCTGCGCGATCAAGTGCCTCGGCGGGACCATCCAGGGCCGCCTCGCCCCGCGTGATGACGCCGAGCGGAAGCGGGCGCTCGACGCCGGGCACGACCTGTCCCGGGTGCTCACCACCGATGACCTGGTCGCCTCCGAGGACGCGTTCTTCGCCGCCACCGGGATCACCGACGGCGAACTGCTCGCTGGGGTCAGGTACCGGGCCGGCGGCGCTACGTCGCATTCCCTGGTGATGCGGGCCCGTTCGGGCACCACCAGGACCATCACCAGCGAGCACCAGCTCTGGAAGCTGCGCGCCTACAGTTCGGTCAACTTCGACACTGCCGACTGAGCCACCGCCGGCACCCCCGGCCCACGGTTCCCGCGTGGTCATGAACGTCACAACGATGCCCCTCTATGGGCACCAAAGCCACATTCATGCCCGCCGAGCGCCACGAGCGGCGGGTGAGCGGCGGGTTGTGGCGGGTGAGGGGCGGGGGCGTGGCGGGGCTGGGACAGGTGCGGGCGGGAGTACGGGGCGCGGCCTGCGCAAAGGGCGCGGTAAAAGCGCTCCCGCCGCAAGCTTGACCGCATAAGGTACGGTGCGTCTTCTTCGGTGCTCATCGGTTGCCGGGCCCGGCACGTGCCCGGCGCCCGACTCAATGTTCGGCGGTGTCTCGTGGTAGCGGACCTGATCCGCGCGCTGCTGGCCGGCGCGGCCGGGGCCGTGCTCCCCGGGTACTTCTGGGCCGCGGTGCTGCGGCCGGCCGGTGGGCTGGGCGAGCGGCTGGCCTGGTCCACCGGGATCTCGATGGCGTCGGTGCCGACCGTCGCGGTGATCCTCGCCAGGGTCAGCCGCGGCGGAATCGCGCTCTGGGTGGCGCTGGCGTCGGTGCTCATCGTCTTCGGCTCGGGCCTGCTCGTGTACTGGCTCAGGGGCCCGGCCCCCGGGACGGCGGCCCCGGTGCTGCGGATGCCGGAACCGACCAGGGATCCGCGGGTTCTCGGCCTGGTCGCCGTCGCGATTGCCCTCGGCCTGCTGATGATGACGGCCCGCCGCCCACCGGTCCTGGTGCTCGCGGTCATCGCGGTCGCGCTTATCGCCGGTGGTGCGCCTGATGGCGTGGCATCGGCCCGCCGAGTCGCAGGACTCCCCACCGGAGCCGTCCGCGGGAACAGCGGCGTTCCTGTCGGCGCCGCCACCGGGTCCGGAGCCCGCATCCGCGGCGTCGGCCGCTTCGGCGGAGCCAGCGGGATCCGGACCCGGCGCGGCCGGGCACGGTGAATCCGTCCCGGCGCCGGCCACGTCGGCGACGGGGCCGCAGCGAACCGAGGCCGGCACGGCCGGGCAACGCGAACCTGCCCCGGCGTCCTCGCCGCAGGCCCAGGCCGGCAACGGCAGCGGGCCGCGGCCGCCGGGCCCACGCCGGGCCCGCGGCCGTTCGGCCTGCCGCTGCCGGTGGTGCGGGACGGCGGCCTGGCCGTGATCCTGGTGCTGACCGCGTGCCGTGTCTACTCCGGCGTGGTCCGTTTCGAGTGGCCCTACCTCAGCGGCGGGGACCAGTTCTCGCACGCGGTCATGGCCGAGCAGATGCTCGCGCACGGCCAGTACCCCGGCTACCTGGTCTATCCGCCCGGGTTCTCCGCGCTCACCGCGGTCGTCTGCAGGTTCGCGGGCCTTACCCCGCTGGCGCTGTTCCCCGTGCTGGCGCCGATGCTGCTGGTGGTCACCGCGGCGGGCGCCTACGCACTGGCCACCAGGCTGTGGGGCTGGGAGTACGGGCTCGGCGCGGCGGCGCTGTCCGGTCTGGTGCTCACCGGCGCGTTCAACGGGTTCGCCGAGGGCCGCTACCCCGACCTCATCTCCGCCTTCTTCCTGCTTGTGATGACCGTCGCGGCGCTGATCACGGTCTACGAGGCACCGACGGTGCGCTCCGCCGTGCTGGTCACCGTGGTAGGTGCCTCCTCGGTGTTCTATCACTCGGTCGCCACCCTGTATGCGGCCGTGCTGTTCGTCCTGGTGGCGCTGATCTGCCTGCCGTACCTGCTGCGCGGCCAGCACCGCCGCGAGACCCGGGCGCTGCTGCTGTCGCTGGCCGGGGTGGCGGTGCTGTCGGCCTGCTATGCGATCTACGTCTACAACCCAGGCGGAATCCTCGGCGGCAAGTCCTCCACAGGCGGCGCGGTGTCCATCGTGCTTGGCAGCCAGGGCCCCGCCTCCCAAGGAGCGCTGCTCAAGGAACTCGGACCGCCGATCGTCTGGTTCGGCATACTCGGGGTCGCCGCGCTCGCGGCGAGCCTGCGCTGGCTGCGCCGCCCGGCCCAGGTGCTCACCGCGGCGACCGTCGTCGCCTGGTGCGTCGTGATGTACCTGGGCAGCCGGACGTCGCTGGATGGATTCCCGCAGCGGTTCGAGCGCGACCTCGGCGCGCCCCTCTCGGTCATGGCGGCCTTCGGCATCGGGCTGATCGTCCGTTCGCTACCGATCCGCGGGGCCGCGTCGCGAACGGTGCCCGCGGTGGCCGCCGCGACGGCGGGCATCCTGGCCGCGGTGATGCTCCTCGCCCAGGCGGGCCACGCGGTGAAGGCCAGCGACCGGTCCGCGGGCGAACTGCTCACCCACCGGGTCGCCGCGGCAGGCCAGTGGCTGGCGCAGCACAACACCGGGGGCACGATCATCTCGACGCCTTACCTGAACCCCGGGGTCACCAACCGGGCCGTCCTGGCCATGGGCGGCTACACCGGCCTGCAGTCCTACAGCCCGTTCCGGATCGCCCACCCGCGTTCCCTGCCCACGGCGGGCAAGACCCCACTGCTCGATTCGCAAGAGGTGCTGCTGCACCCGCAAAGCTGCCAGTCCGCGAACATCCTGGTCCGCCAGGACGTGCGTTATGTCGTGCTGTACCGGGTCGGCAATGGCGCCGACCTGCCGGCATTCGCCGCCGACCCGGCGCACTACCAGCAGGTGTTCGAGAATCCGTCGGTGATCGTCTACGCGACGCACCGGACCGGCTGTGGTTGACTGCCCCGTCGCCGCTATCCGGTGTCCATGCTGGCGATGAGCACCGTGACAGCCAGCTCGGCAGACCGTGCGACTCGTGGGACCAGGCCGGCACGGCGGGCCGTATCGCTGCCTTGAGATTCCTGCCGTTCGCTGATCTCAACCAGCAGGCTGCCGCCGGGGGCCAGCCACAGCGGAGCCTGCGCGGCCACCCGGCGCAGGACGTCCAGGCCGTCGCCGCCGCCGTCCAGCGCCACCCGTGGCTCGTGCAGCCGGGCCTCGGCCGGCAGCAGCCCGAACTCCCCGGTGGGCACGTACGGCACGTTGGCGACCAGGATGTCCACGCGGCCGCGCAGCGCGGCGGGCAGCGGCTCGAAGAGGTCGCCGGAATAGACGTGGGCGCCGATCGGGGCGAGGTTGCGGCGGGCGCAGGCCACCGCGGCGGGATCGATGTCGGCGGCGTGCAACTCGGCGGGGTCCAGGGCGGCGGCGAGCGCGGCGCCTACCGCGCCGGAACCGCAGCACAGATCGACGATCACCGGGCGCGGCGGGGCGAGCCCAATAGCTTGGCGGACCAGGAACTCGGTGCGCCTGCGGGGCACGAAGACGCCGGGATCCACGGCTATCCGCAGGCCGCAGAAGTCCGCCCAGCCGACGACCTGTTCCAGAGGAAGGCCGGATACCCGCCGGTCCACCATGGCGGTGAGCTCCGCCGGCGTGGTGGCCGCGGAGATGAGCAACTCCGCCTCGTCCTCGGCGAATACGCACCCCGCGGACCGCAGCCTGGTGACGATGGCGGACCGGGAAACCGGGGAAGGGGTGACCGGCATACGGGCGCCCGGTGACCTGGTCAGCGCGCGCCCGGGCCCCGCCGGGCGAACCTGTCGCGCCACCACGCGCCGCCCCGGCGCGGGGAGTGCACGTGCACCCGGCCCGCGACGGTGTAGGACCGGACCTCGATCAGCGGCGATCCGGCCGGCGTCGGCACCTGGCGGGCAGCCAGATCGGGCCGGATCCGGCCCGGCTGCCGGGATCTGGTGACGATGACCTGGACCCGCTCCGGCACGACCAGGTGCAACTGGCCCCCTACCAGGGTCACGTGCAGGACGGTGTGCATGCCCTGCAGCAGCGCCTCGCGCAGGTCCAGGATCACCTGACCGCCCACGGCCGTCACGGTGAGCCGGTCCGGCACCACCCAGCGCCCGTCCCGCTGCACGGTGGCGAAGAACGCGGAGACCGTCCGGGAATCGTCCAACTGGAGCGGCTGGCCAGCGGCCGGCACCAGGTCCGTGGTCAGCGTGGCCAACTCGCCGAGGGTCCGCGCCTGGTAGGCGCAGCTGTACCCGGTGGGAATGCTCCTCAAGGCTGAGCCGCCCGTCCCCCACAGCCGCCGCGAGCACCTCCACGACCCGTTCCCTGTCGTCGTCGGAGGCGCGCAGATCGCTGGGTTTGCGTGCCGGGCTCACCTGATGAAAATATCTGCCTCTGGCCAGCGCCGTCACCTTTCCCGGGCGGCTGCGGGCCGCGCGGGGGCCGCGAGGTGCGCTGCCGCCGCGGGCGCGGGCCGCAGTTCCGCCGCGGGCGCGGGCCGCACTTCCGCCACAGGGGCGGGGTGCGCTGATGCGGTCGGCGCGGGATGCGCTGGCACAGCGGGCCCGGTGGCCGTGAGGGACGGCACACCACCCGGCGGCAGCGCACCCAGGCCGTCCAGCTCGGCGGGCTGCCAGACCGTGATGCCGAGCAGTTCGCCGAGCATGGCCACCCGGATGCCAGGTACGGCGGCCGCGACGTCGCCGGTGTCGCAGTAGCGCAGGTGCCTGGCGCGGAAGGCGACGCTGAGGTTGATGCCGCCGTCGAGTACCTGTTTCCAGGTATCGGCGGTCCCGATGATGTCCCACTGAGCGCCGCCGGTCTCGCCGGGCGCGAGCCCGCTCGCCGAGGTGATGGCGGCCTCCGCGAGGTCTACCCGCCAGCGGGCCGCGATGCCCCCGCCGCCCGGCGCGGTGACGGTGACCAGGAAGGCCTCCCGCGAGCAGGGCTGCCACAGCGCGGCGAACTGCCCGTCCAGCCGGGCCATCCCTGACAGCAGCCTGGCTGCCATCATCCGCAGGCCTAGCGGGGCGTCTCCGTTTCCGCTGGACGCAGGGCCGGCAGGGACCGGCCCGGTGCCGGGGAGCCGGACGTCAGGTGCCACCGCGGCGATCCCCCAGGCCTTGTCGATCTGTGCGTAGCCAAGCTTGGCCGCCAGCTCGTTGACCATCGTCATCAGCGCGGGGCCCATCATCTCCGCCGGGACCGTCCAGCCTCGGCCGACCGAATCCGCGCTGATCCGGGTGGTATGCCAGATCTTGTAGTCGCCAGGGCCAAGCCGCTCCCGTTCCGGCGCGAAACAGGCAGCCGAGATTCCCGGCGCGGGACGCGCCCCCAGGAACCGGAAGATGCCGTCGCTCACCCCTTCCGGCTCGGCGACCAGGTCCTCATAGCGAACCCGGTACGCACGGTCGCCGAGCTGTTCTTCGGCCGCCAGGATCTGGGTGGCGTTGTCCGCCCAGAACTGGGCGAGCGCCTTCACCACGTTGCCCGGCGAGCCAGCGGCGTAGGCGTCGAACCCGAAGCCGGACAGGCCCCACGGGCAGGCCTCGATCCCGGAGGCGATCACGTCCATCGGATGCCGGTACAGGCACAGGAACTTGGCGCCGGAAAAGACCTCGCGCAGGACGGGCACATGCTCCGCGGCCCCCAGGCTCTTGTCGCAGTAGCGCCGCTTGCCGCGTTGCGCCAGGTAGGGCCCGACCATCAGGTTCATGGCCTGCCGGATCCCGGCGACCGCGGGCGCGGGGACCGCCGGCTGGCCGCCCCGGTCCTTTGGTGCCGCGGAGTCCGGCTGTGACGAGCCCGCAAGTTGCAGCCATACGGCGGCGATCTGCGCGCACATGGCCGGGAGCCTGGTCTCGGGCGGGCATGCCAGGTCCGGGTGAGCGTCAAGCAGGAACCGCAGCAGCGTGGATCCCGACCGGCCGGCACAGACCACGAACACCGGATCGGAACTCGGATCGGCCGCGGCCGGCTGGACGGTGCGGGCCCCTGCAGGGCGCGGGCTTGGCGGCTGCCGGTTCTCCTCTGCGGCCGGGCCCCTCTGCCCGGCCACAGGGCCCGGGTGCCCGTTCTCCCGCGGCACGGCCGGCCTTCGCGGTTCGGGCCGCGGGCCGTCGCGGAGCGCCGGCAGGCGCCGCACCAGCCACGTGCCGTCGCGGCCCCGTCCGGCTAGGGGATCTGCGCCGTTGTCTTTCGCGGGGACGAAGACAAGGATCCGGCCTGGCCTGCTACCGGCCACGCCCCGCGGTTCAGGAACCCCAGCCCCCGGGGCGACCGCACGAGTGCCAACTCATCGGCGGGGTCCTTTCGTCGGTCGCACAGCACATGGCAGCGCCGCATCCGGCCGACCGGACACCAGCCGGGCAGCCGGACGTCCCCCCTCGATTCCGCGCAGAAGGATGACACAGCGGCAACCATGATCGTGCCGCTATCCGGCTTATGTTGCCGAATTGTGGTCATTGATTGGCCATTCCCTCCTTCGGCCCCCGGATCAGCCTTAATAGGGTGGCCGCAGCGCTGAGAGGTGCCGGTGCCTGGCGATGAACTAACCGATCGCGACCGGGCTCGCAGAGGGCCTGCGGGCACCGGCCGGGACGATAAGGCCAAGGCAGTGCCATGGCTGGCCCAAAGGGCGCCCAAGCAGCGCCGGCGAGCCTCCCAGGAGACCGGACACGGACGGCCGTCGTCCCCACGGGCGTTCGGGTGGCCCACCTCCGGTGCCGCCGCCCGCGCGGTTCGGCCGGGCGCTGGCTGTCGATATTCGCGGCTTCTTTCTGGCTGTTCCTCATCCGCTTCCTGGTCCCGGTCCCGGTGGGCCAGGGGAGACGAGGCGAGGCTGACGTGCGGCCTGGGGGTGGGAAGGGCGCTGACACCGTTGCTATGGTCGGCTCGAACCTGGCCACACTGCTCGCGCTCACGCTCGGCATCACGCTGGCCGCCTCGATGGGCTACCGTGCCGTGACCCGCGCCCTCGCCCGGCCCGGGGTGCACCGCGGCGGTACCGGGAGACCCGGCCGCTGTTCCCGCTGGCCCGGCTGCGACCGCGTAGGCGGCGGCAGCCTCTGCCCAGCCTGGCGGGCCTGTATTAACGTTGGGAATGATCCTCTTTCTCTGTTAGTTTGCTAATAACAATTAATGCTGAAGCGAGGAGATCCACAGCAGGTGAGCGAGTCGGCGAACGGCCAAGCGAAGGTACCCGGGCAAGGCGGTCCAGGCGGGCACAACGGCTCCGCCGCGGGCGGAGCGCCGCCCAGCGGTGAGCCCATTGCCAGCCCGAACGGCGCCAGCGCACCCCGGGGTGCCGCCGCGAGGATGCAAGGTACGCACTACAAGTGGCTGGCGCTGTCCAACACGACGCTGGGCATGCTGGCCGCCACGGTCAACGCGTCGATCGTGATCATCTCGCTGCCCGCGATCTTCCGCGGGATCAAGCTCGACCCGCTGACCCCGGGCAACGTCAGCTATCTGCTGTGGATGCTGATGGGATACCTGGTCGTCTCGGCCGTGCTGGTGGTGACGCTGGGCAGGCTCGGCGACATCTACGGCCGGGTCAAGATGTACAACGCCGGGTTCGCGATCTTCGCGCTGGGCGCGCTGTTCCTGCCGTTCGACCCGCTGACCGGGCCGTCCGGTGCGCTGTGGCTGATCGGTTTCCGGGTGATCCAGGCATTCGGCGGGGCGATGCTGATGGCCAACGCCCCGGCGATCCTGACCGACGCGTTCCCCTCCAACCAGCGCGGCACCGCGATGGGCATCAACCAGGTGGCCGGCATCTCCGGCATGTTCATCGGGCTGATCCTGGGCGGCATCCTCGCCGCGGTCGACTGGCGACTGGTGTTCATCGTGTCGGTGCCGATCGGCATCATCGGCACCATCTGGTCCTACCTGAGCCTGCGCGAGGTGGGGATCCGGACCCCGGCGCGGATCGACTGGCTCGGCAACGTCACGTTCGCGATCGGCCTGATCGCGCTGCTGGTGGGCATCACCTACGGTCTGCTGCCCTACGGCGGGCACTCGATGGGCTGGACCAGCCCGCTGGTGCTTGGCGGCATATTCGGCGGCATCGCCATGCTGGCGGTGTTCTGCTTCGTCGAGACGCGGGTCACAGCGCCCATGTTCGACCTGCACCTGCTGAAGATCCGGGCCTTCGCGGCCGGGATCAGCGCCACCCTGCTCGCCTCGATCGCCCGCGGCGGCCTGCAGTTCATGCTGATCATCTGGCTGCAGGGCATCTGGCTGCCGCTGCACGGCTACGACTTCAAGGACACCCCGCTGTGGGCGGGCATCTTCCTGCTGCCGCTGACCTGCGGCTTCGTCGTCTCCGGGCCGGTGTCCGGCTGGCTGTCGGACAAGCACGGGGCCCGCTGGTTCGCCTCCGGCGGCCTGATGGTCTCGGCGCTGGCGTTCGCCGGGCTGCTGCTCATCCCCACCGACTTCAGCTACTGGCAGTTCGCGGTGCTTATCTTCGTGGCGGGCGCGGGCATGGGCCTGTTCTCGGCGCCGAACGCGGCCGGGATCATGAACAGCGTCCCCGCCAAGCAGCGCGGCGCCGCGTCCGGCATGCTCGCCACGTTCCAGAACTCCGGCTTTGTGCTCTCGATCGGGATCTTCTTCACGCTGATGATCGCCGGGCTGGCCGCCACCCTGCCAAGCACCCTCACCCACGGCCTGGCCGCCCAGGGCGTGCCGCACGCGATCGCGTTCAAGATCGGATCGCTGCCCCCGGTCGGCAGCCTGTTCGCCGCCTTCCTCGGCTACAACCCGGTCGCCCAGCTGCTCGGCCCGACCGGCGTCCTGGCCCACCTGAGCGCCAGCCACGTCGCGCTGCTCACCGGCAAGGTGTTCTTCCCGCAGCTCATCTCCGGCCCGTTCCACCACGGCCTGAACATCGTGTTCGTCATGGCGATCTGCCTGCTCGTCATCGCCTCCGGGGTGTCCCTGCTGCGCGGCGGCCGGTACGTGCACGAAGAGCAGGACGCCGCGGCGACGCCGGAGAGTACCGGGAAGGCCGCCCTGGAGCGTACCGGGCGCGCCTGACCTCTGGCGGCCCGGCCCGTTCGGTACATGCCTGACGGGCCAGGCCGGTCAGGGACGTGTCGCCCGGCGGACCGCCGCCGCGGCGGCATTAACCGGCGCATGCCACCACGGCAAGGCGCAGACTTCACGTTTCGCCTGCACGTTGGCCGCAGGCCGCCGCCACGCTCCTGCGCAACCCAGCGCAAGCGCGAGGCAGGTATATAGTTAGCTCTGTGAAAGAGTTTTTCGGAACGACGGCCATGGCTGGCCGGGCCGGGACGGCGACCACGGGCGGCCGAGGCAGGGCAGGGACCACGAGCAGCCAGGCCGGGACGGCGACCGCGGGCGGCGGGGACGACACGGCGGCAGAACTGCTTGCCGCGATAAGCGCGGTGCGCAGGACGGCCCGCCGCGCCGTGCGGCAACGGTGGCACGCCGAGCCGCTCCCCATGGCCCAGGGCGAACTGCTCCGGCTGGTGGCGGCGCAGCCCGGCATCAGCGTCGCCGAGGCGGCCGGCGAGTTGCGCCTCGCGCCCAACACGGTCAGCACCCTGGTCGGGCGCCTGGTGACCGACGGCTTGCTGACCCGCGGGCGGGTCGTCGCCGACGGGCGAGCGGTCCGCCTCAGCGTCACGGCCAAGGCCCGGCAGCGGCTGGCCAGCTACCGGGACCTGCGGGCGGAACTCACCCGCAGCGCCATGGCCCGGCTGGCACCCGCCGACGTCGAGGCCCTGGCCAGCGCGGCACCGGTGCTGCTGCGGCTGGCCGAGGAACTGGGGCGGCCGTGACGCAGAGCCTGCCCCTGCCGGGGAACGGAGCCGCCTCCCCCGGCGACAGCGCTGCCTGCCCAGGGAACAGGCCCGCCGTGCTGTGCTCCGGGATCAGCTACCGCTTCGGCCAGCACCTCGCGGTGGACCAGGTGAGCCTGCGGATCGAGCCGGGCGAGACGTTCGGGCTGCTCGGCCCGAACGGAGCGGGCAAGACCACGACGATCCGCATGCTCACCACGCTGCTCAAGCCCGCCGAGGGCATTGCGAGGGTCTTCGGCCTCGATACGGCATCCAAGCCCATGCGGGTCCGCCGGATGATCGGCTACGTGCCGCAGTTGCTGTCCGCCGACGCCTCGCTCACCGGGCAGGAGAACGTGGAGTTGTTCGCGCGGCTGTTCGACGTGCCGCGCCGGGAGCGGCGCCAGCGGGTCGCCGAGGTGCTCGGCGCGATGGGCCTGGACGAAGCCGCCGGGCGCCTGGTCAAGACCTATTCGGGCGGCATGGTCCGGCGGCTCGAACTGGCCCAGGCCCTGGTCAACACGCCCCGGCTGCTGGTCCTCGACGAGCCCACGGTCGGCCTGGACCCGGTGGCCCGCGCCGACGTGTGGGAATTCATCACCAGGCTGCGCGAGGCCAACGCGATGACCGTGCTGATGACCACCCACCACATGGACGAGGCGGACCTGTACTGCGACCGCATCGCGCTGATGCACCGCGGCACGCTGCGGGCTACCGGAACCCCGGCGGACCTCAAGGCCGAACTGGGCGGCGAGGCCACGCTGGACACCGTGTTCCGTCACTACACCGGCGACACCCTCGACAACGCCAACCAGGGAGGAATCCGTGACGTCCGCCACGCCCGGCGCACTGCGCGGCGCCTCGGCTGAGCCCGTCCTCCCCGAGGACTCCCCGCTGGCCGCGGTCCGCCAACTGCTCAGCCGGATGGTCACCCTCTGCTGGGTGGAACTGCGCAAGATCAGGCACGACCGGACCGAGATGTACACGCGCGCCATCCAGCCCGCGCTCTGGCTGCTGATCTTCGGCGAGACCTTCACCCGCATCCACGCCATCGCCGCGCCGAACGGGCTCCCCTACCTCGACTACCTGGCGCCGGGCATTCTCGCCCAGTCCACCCTGTTCATCGCGATCTTCTACGGCATCCAGATCATCTGGGAGCGGGACGCGGGCGTGCTCACCAAGCTCATGGTGACGCCGACGCCGAGGGCCGCCTTGATCACCGGCAAGGCCTTCGCATCGGGAGTACGGTCTCTCGTCCAGGCCGTGGTCATCATCGTGATCTCGGCGCTGCTGGGCGTATCCATGACCGCCAACCCGGTCAAGCTGCTCGGCGTCGGCGTGTTCGTGGTCCTCGGGTCGGCGTTCTTCGCCTGCCTGTCCATGAGCATCGCCGGGCTTGCCCTGTCCCGCGACCGGCTCATGGGCATCGGGCAGGCCATCACCATGCCGCTGTTCTTCAGTTCCAACGCGCTCTACCCGGAGCGGTTCATGCCCGGCTGGCTCCAGGCGATCAGCAAGGTGAATCCGCTGTCCTACGAGGTCAACGCGCTCCGTGGGCTGCTCATTGGCCTGCCCACCAACCTCGCCCTCGATTTCGGAGTGCTGGCCGGTGCCACCACGGCCGCCATCACCGTGGCTTCGCTCCTGCTCCCCCGGCTCGCCAAGTAACCAAGAATTGCCTGACCTCTCCGCGACCGGCTGAGTCGTTTGTGGTCGTTGCGCCACCCATCACAATCTTTTGTAGTGGTTGCGCCACCCATCACAAACACCGGGGCGCTGACGGCTGCGAGAGGTTCAGCGGACGCGTCCACGGATATGCGGCGACGATGTCGCCCGGATATGCGGGTGGGCAGGCTCAGGACAGGTAGCGCTCGCGGGCCGCGTTGCCGACCGGGCAGCCGCCCTCGGCGCCGCGGCACGCTCCGGTGTCGCACAGGCGGCACATCCAGCGCACCGCCCCTGGCCCGCGCATCAGTCCGACCAGCATCGTGCCCAGGATCCGGCGCAGCGCGTCCCGGTCGTCGCGGGACAGCCCGGCGAGCGCGCCCTCAAGGACCTCGGCCCGGGCCGCGGCGACCCGATGCGCTGCGGCCTGGCCGGCCTGCGTCAGCGTCACCGACGTGGACCGGCCGTCGCTGCCAGGCCCGCGCTCGACATAGCCCGACTCCGCCATCCGGTCGACTAGCCGCACCGTCCCCGACGAGGTCAGCCCGAGCACCTGGCGCATCAGGTCCACGCTGGGCCGGTCGAGGAAGTGCAGCAACGCGCTGAGCGCGGCAGCCGCCGACTCCGGCCTGCCGCCCACGCCTGCCATGACGTCGGCCATCCGATCGGCGATCATCAGCGACAGCGCGCCGAGCAGGTTCGCCGTCTGGTCGATCGGGGGCGCGGCCGGTTGCATGGCGGGCGCAGGCGGTTGCTTCGCGGGCGCGGCTGGTTGCATCGCGGGCGCCGGCGGTTGCTCAGTCAAGCTCGTAGTCGAACGTGAACGTGCCGGGCGGCGTGCTGGTCGCGACGCTCGTGCCGGAGCCGCGCAGCCCGGCCAGGTCCCCGGTGCCGGAGCCGGGGATGACCCGCCAGGTGCCGCTGGCCGCGCCGTCGGCGAAGGCGCCGTCGGCCACCATGACGCAGGTGCCCGACCGGCCCGCGATCTGGGCGGAGACGTACTGCAGGCCGGTGTACTCGGCGGTGCCGTCGGCGCGGTAGAACATCAGCGCCTCCCAGCTCGCCTCCCCCTCGATGTCGCCGCTCAGCCGGTAGGCGACCTTGGCCCTGGTGAGCTTTCCCTTGCCGGCCAGTTCCTGGTAGGTGTCCTCGTCCCAGGACGCGACCGTGAACGTGCCCTCGGCCCGTGCCGTCATCGCTGGCTCCTCTCCGCGCAATCTCGCCACCGCGCGATCCCATAGATCCCCGCACCGCGCGGCCTACAGATTGATGTGTGAGTCACACACTAACAGGCGGGAAAGGAAGGCCCGCAGATCGCCCCTTGCGGAACGGCGGACTGCCCCTTGCCGGGGACCAGTTGCGCTGACGGAACGGCCTGGCCAGGGACCGGGCCCTTGGTTAGGCCTCGCCGGGCTGGTGCGTGCCCTCGCCAAGCGCGGCGCGCAGCAGGTTCTCCGCGGCATCGGCAGCCGCGCGCGCGGTGATCACGTTGGTATGCGCGCGATCCAGCTCACCCAACTGGATGCAGTCGAAGGCGACCCGGGCGTCATGGATCGCGTTTTCCAGTTGCCTGGCTGCCTCATCGATGTCCACCGGACTGGTGCCTGCCTCGGGAATGCTCATCGGCCGCCATCCTTAACTGGTACACCGAGCCGGGGTGCCGGTGTTGCCATCGGAGTTCCCCGCCGGATCGCATGCATTCATGCCTCTGCCGCGCCCCGGCACGCGACCTACCATAAGACGTCCAGCCCCACCGCACGAGGAAGTACCTGAATGCCCGAGTTCACGCCTGCCGAATTGCTGCCTCTTGGCGCGGATACCACGGAATACCGCCTGCTCACTGCGGACGGAGTGACTCCACGGGGAGCGTTCGGCAGAAAATTTGTCGAAGTGGCGCCGGAACTGCTCACTCTTGTCGCGCGCGAGGGCATGCGGGACATCGCCCACCTGCTGCGGCCCGGGCACCTGCGCCAGCTGCGGTCGATACTTGACGACCCCGAGGCCTCCCCCAACGACCGGTACGTCGCCCGCGACCTGCTGCAGAACGCGTGCATCGCGGCTGGCGGGGTGCTGCCGATGTGCCAGGACACCGGCACCGCGATCATCATGGGCAAGCGCGGCGGCGAGGTGCTCACCGACGGGCGCGACGAGGAGCACCTGGCCCGCGGTGTCTTCGACGCTTACACCAAGCTCAACCTGCGGTACTCCCAGCTTGCGCCGCTGACCATGTGGGACGAGCGGAACACCGGGAGCAACCTGCCCGCGCAGATCGAGTTGTACGCGGCCCCGGGCGCGGAGTACAAGTTCCTGCTGATGGCCAAGGGCGGCGGGTCGGCCAACAAATCGTTCCTGTACCAGCAGACCAAGGCGGTGCTGAACGAGGCCAGCATGCTCGCGTTCCTCGAGGAGAAGATCCGCTCCCTGGGCACGGCCGCCTGCCCGCCGTACCACCTGGCGATTGTGGTCGGCGGCACCAGCGCCGAGTTCGCGCTGAAGACCGCCAAGTACGCGTCGGCCCGCTACCTGGACACGCTGCCGTCCGCCGGGTCGCCGTCCGGGCACGGCTTCCGCGACCACGAACTGGAACAGCAGGTGCTGGAGATCACCAGGAAGATCGGCATCGGCGCGCAGTTCGGCGGCAAGTACTTCTGCCACGACGTGCGGGTGATCCGGCTGCCCCGGCACGGTGCCTCCTGCCCCGTCGCGATCGCCGTTTCCTGCTCCGCCGACCGGCAGGCGCTGGCCAAGATCACCGCCGATGGCGTGTTCCTTGAGCGACTGGAGACCGACCCGGCGCAGTACCTGCCCGAGCCGTCGAAGGAGGACCTCACCGCGGACGTGGTGCGCATCGACCTGACCCGGCCGATGAGCGAGATCAGGGCCGAGCTTTCCAGGCACCCTGTCGCGACCAGGCTGGCGCTGACCGGCCCGCTTGTCGTCGCTCGCGACATCGCGCACGCGAAAATTGCAGAACGACTCGCCGCGGGTGACCCGATGCCGCGCTACTTGGTGGATCATCCGGTCTACTACGCGGGGCCGGCCAAGACCCCGGATGGATATGCGTCGGGGTCGTTCGGGCCGACGACGGCCGGGCGGATGGATTCTTATGTGGACCAATTCCAGGCTGCCGGGGGTTCCCTGGTGATGCTCGCCAAAGGCAACAGGTCCGCCCCGGTAACCGCGGCCTGCCAGGCGCATGGCGGGTTCTACCTCGGCTCGATCGGCGGCGCCGCGGCGAAGCTGGCACAGGACTGCATCACCAGGGTCGATGTGCTTGAGTACCCCGAACTGGGGATGGAAGCGGTGTGGCAGATCGAGGTGCGCGACTTCCCCGCGTTCATCATCGTCGATGACAAGGGGAATGATTTCTTCACTGGTCCGGCGGGCGGCGGTGCATCGGGCCCGCTGCTCACCATCGGCCGCCGCTGAGGAGCGCTCCCGCCTGAATGCCGAATCAACGTTGGCTTTGCGATTCGCACGATTGACAAGGCGGCCGCCGGCCCCCCTAGGGGTAGTTAGTAGCAAAACTAGGTGAATTCTTATCTAGCTCCCAGGAAAAAGGCCGGCCGGTCGGTGTAATCTCCCGGCCATGCAGTCAGTGACCGGGTCGGGACGCGTGGTCGCCGGGCGCTATGAATTGCTGGATTCCGTCGGGCACGGCGCCATGGGCACCGTGTGGCGGGCCCGGGATCTGCGCCTCGATCGCGAGGTCGCGGTCAAGGAGGTCCGGGTCCCCGGCCCGATGACCTACCAGGACCGGAACGTGCTGCGGGAGCGGTCGCTGCGGGAGGCGCGGGTCGCGGCGCGGCTGAGCCACCCGGGCGTGGTCACCGTGCACGACGTGATCGAGGCCGACGGCACCCCGTGGATCATCATGGAGCTGGTGCCGTCGAGGTCGCTGGCCCAGGTCCTGGCCGAGGACGGGCCGCTGCCGCCGGCGCGCGCCGCGATGATGGGCATGACGCTGCTCGAAGCGCTGGGCAGCGCGCACGCGGCGGGCGTGGTGCACCGCGACGTGAAGCCCGGCAACATCCTGGTCACTCCCGAGGGCCGGGCCGTGCTGACCGACTTCGGCATTGCCACCTTGCACGGCGATCCCGGGCTGACCCAGGCGGGGATGGTCATGGGCACGCCTGGGTTTTGCGCCCCGGAACGCATCCGGGGCGAGCCCGCCAGCCCCGCCTCCGATCTGTGGTCGCTCGGGGCCACCCTGTACGCCGCCGTCGAAGGGCGCGGCCCGTTCGAGGGCCAGGGCAGCGCGATGGCCGTCCTGGCCAACATCGTGCACGGCGATCCGCCTCCGGCGAAGTCCGCCGGGCCGCTGGAGCCGGTGATCACCGCACTGATGAAGCGCGACCCGGCGGCGCGGCCCGACGCGATCACCGCCCGCCGGCTGCTCGCCGCGGCGTGCGCCGGTTACGACGGAGGGGCAAGCTCCAGCGCACAGAGCGTTTCGGGCGCGCAGGCCGGCTCCGGTCCGCAGAGTGCCCCAGGCGCGCAGGCCGGTTCCGGCGTGCAAGCCGGTTCCGGGCCGGGGCCGGTGCTGTGGGCGAGCAGCCTGCTGGCGCTGGCAGTGTCCCGGGCAAAACCGGGGCCCGGGGCGCGACCGGACTCGGCAGCACGCTCGCGTTCCCCGCCTCACCGCCGGAACGGATCGCGGCCTTCGCCGGGCAACCGCCGACCGCGGCAGAGCTTCCGCAGACGGTCACCGCGCCGGAACCTGCCCCGGCCGCGCCCGGCAACCCGGGCTCCGCACGGGACGGAGTTCGCCGGGGCCGGCCTGGCCGGGGCGGGCTCAGCCGGGGCGGGCCTCGCCGGGAGCTGGGCTCGCCGCGACCGTGGCCGCTCAGCCCTCGCTGGGAACGACGGGGCCACCGCATGGCTGGAGCCGAGGTTCGCCACGACCGGGTTGCCGCCAGGCCCTCGCTCGGCACGACCGCGGCCACCGCGCCAGTCGCGATGCCGGGGCCGGGCGGGATGCCGGGGCCTACCGGGATGCCGGCGCGGACCGGGATGCCGGTGCCGGGCGGGCAGCGGCGGCGGCCGGGGCGGCACCGGCGCGCGCTGCTGTTCGGCGGCGGCGGAACGGCCGTGGTGCTGGCCACCCTCATGGTCGCGCTGGGCCTTGCCCACGCCGCGCGGCTCCAGGAGATGAGGCGCACGGCCGCGAGCAGCCCGATCAGGCCCACCGGGCCGCTCCCGGCCGGCTATCACTGGTACGCCGCGCAGGCCTTGTCCTCGCCGCGCCGGGCCGGGTTCTCGATCGCGGTGCCCGACGGCTGGCGGACACGGCAGCACGGCGACACCACCCTGATGCGCAACCCGGCGACCCACGCCACCATCACCGTCACGCGCGGGGCTCAGGGCGGGCCCGGGCCGCTGCGCGAGGCTGCGCTGCTGGCAAATTCCCCGCACAAGTCGTTCCCCGGCTATCACCAGATTGCGCTGCTGCCCGTCCCGTTCCACGGCACCCTGGCCGGTGCCTGGCGGTTCGCCTATGCGCGGCCGGGGACCGGCAACGAGCAGGTGCTGGAACTGGTGGCCCGGCTGGACACCCAGCTCGGCGCCCAGCCGTACGAACTGACGCTGACCTCGCCGCGCCGGGCCTGGCTGGCCAGCCGCGCCGCGTTCGATGAAGCCATAAACGCCTTCACCCCCCAGTCCTGAGCGCACCCCCGCCCCCAGTCCTGAGAAGCCCCGGACGGCCGGTGAAAGCCCGATGGCCCTGCCGGGGCGGGCCGGCAGGGCCATCAGGGTGACACAGTCCTGGCCGGTCAGCGGCCAGGACGGATGCGGCTAGTACCAGCCGTCGGCCTGCTCATGAGACTCGGCGGCACAGGGTGAGCCATAGGTGGATTTGATATAGCCCAAACCCCAGCGGATTTGCGTCGCCGCGTCGCTCTGCCAATCCGGGCCGGCGCTGGCCATCTTGGATCCCGGCAGCGCTTGCGGGATGCCGTACGCCCCGCTGCTGGGGTTACTGGCGAAGACGTCCCAGCCGCTCTCCTGGTTCCACAGGCTCACCAGGCAGCCGAACTGGCTCGACGACCACCCGTAGGACCCCAGCATCGCCTCGGCGATCTTCTGGGGGTTCCCTGACGGCGACGGCGCAGGAGCCCGCAGGCGCCTGCGAGCTTGGTGACGGCGCTGGCGCGGCCGCGGCGGCCGCCTGCGCGGCGGCACGTGCCGCGGCCCGCCGCGCCGCGCGGCGGGCCGCGGCACGCTCGGCGGCGCGCTGGGCGCGAACCCTGGTGGCCCCGAGCGAGGCGACCTCACGGCGCGCCACGCCCGTCAGCGGTTCCCCGCGATCGAGGTGGGCGGCGGCAGGCCTGGCGCCGGGCTGTGACCCGGCCATCGCCAGCAAGGAGGCCGAGTCTCCGGCGGATGCGCCGGAGGTGGCGATTCCGGCGAAAACCGCGGCTGGAACGGCCATGGCGACTCCCGCCGTTGCGACAGTAATCTTGGACAGTTTGCGGTTGTGCGTGAACAGGATGCGCTTCTTTTTGTGTCGCGCAGACACGAATAACCTTTGGTCGGGCGCATTGTGCGCTCGGCTCCCACCCGCGGCACTGCCGACCGACGACAAACGCCCGGCCGGGGCAGAGGCGCGCAGATGTGACGCAGGTTCAGGGCGACGCGTCGCTCGGGGCAACCATCACACACGCCGGGTGGCTGTCTGCAAGCGATTGTGCCGGTTGAGCAGGCCGCCTTGCGCCGATATTGGCCGAATAAGGCCTGTGACAAGAATCACGGGCAAGATCAACGCAGGGTAGCTAACCAGTGCGCTTAGTAATAATCGTGCCCCTGCCAGAAAGCCCACGCACTACATGGGGTGCCATAAATGGACTTGATGTAACCAAGCCCCCACTTGATCTGGGTGGCGGGGTTTGTCTGCCAGTCCGCGCCCGCGCTGGCCATCTTCGATCCGGGCAGTGCCTGCGGTATACCGTATGCGCCGCTGGCATTCTCGGCGTTATACCGCCAGCCGCTTTCCCGGGTCCAGATGTTATTCAGGCAGCCAAACTGCGTCTTCGGGTCGAAGCCGAACGACGACATCATGTTGTAGGCGGTGGACTGCGCGGTGCCCGGGTTGGGCGGCGGGAAGTTCACCGCGGTGCCGGCCCCGCCGGCCCCGCCTGCGCCGGTGGATCCGCTGGTCGCAGCGATGGCACTGGCCGTGCTCGCGAGCTTGGGGGCGCCGACCTGGTGCATGGTATGGGTGGCGGTGTCCATGACGATCATCTGCTGGCGCGCATCCTCCAGCACGGTCATGGCACGACTGCCTGGGAGCGCGGCAGCCGCGAAGGCGGCTCCTACATTCGTGTGGTCGGCCCGCACAACCAGATAGCCAGCGACCGTCGTCCCGGTGATGAGGGCGATGGCCGTGGCCGCCACCGGCAGCAGGAAACCGGACCGGTGCGCGGCGCGTCTCTTTCCGGGACTCCGCCTCCGGTGTTGTGACAAGGCAGTCCTTCCGTCGGCCATGCACTCCGGGGCGGGGCGCCCAGGGTGCGGACCGCTGCGGGACAGGGCAGCGCGTCGCGTGATGGCCTTCCGGGTGCTCCCCCGGCCCGACGCCGGGCGGTGCCCGGGCTTACGGGCCTTCCGCCCTCGGCCATCGGCGATACCTTGCCAGAAGGACAGGTGGGATTCCTGAGAATTCGCGGAAAAAGCTGTGTCGCACCGCCACCGTCACCCTCTGTGCAGATCACAGAACGACAACATGTATCGACACAATTACCGTCAGTCATTTCGCCGGCCGTTGTGGTGCATGGGACCGGCACCGGGGCCGATCCCGTGACCAGCTAGCTCGCCGGCTTCGCCGGTTCGGGATCCGCTCCGGCCGTCTCCGGCCCGGCTTCGGCCGGTGCGGTCTCGGCAGGCCCGGTCTCAGCGGGGGGCGGCCCGGCCTCGGCCGGGGGCGGCCCGGCCTCGCTTGAGCTGGGCCCCGGCGGGAGGGCCAGCATCCCCCCTGGCGCGGTCTCGCGCCACAACTCGCTCATGATCACCTGGCCCGCTCCCGCGGCCGGGATGGCGAGCAGCGCCGCGACGAAGCCGCCGAAGAACCCGCCGATCCAGCTGCCGATGGACGCCGCGACCAGGATCGACACCAGCACGAGCAGCGGGTTGATGCGCACCGTCTTGCTCATGATCACCGGGTTGAGCACGTGGTTCTCGATCTGGGTGTAGGCGAGGAAGACGACCAGCGTCACAACGCCCGCGGTGAGCGAATGTGCCGTGGCGAACAGCACGGTGGGTATCCCGGCGAGGGCCCCGCCGATCATCGGGAGGAAGTCGACAAGCGCGACCCACAGCGCCCACAGGAACGGGAACGGGACGCCGAGCACGAGCAGGGTGACGAACACCACGGTCCCGGCGATTATGGAGGTGAGTATGTTCCCGGCCATGTAGCCGGTGACCGCCCGGTTGACCTGGGCGGCCACCCGGGTCACCGTCGCCGACCGCTGCTGGGTCATGTTGCCCAGGATCCAGGTGCGCATCTTCGGGCCCTCGAGGAGCAGCAGCACCACCAGGAAGAAGATCGTGGTCAGTGCGACGAGCAGCGAAACGGCGCCCTTGCCGAGGGCGAGCGCGGGCTTGCCGAGGCTCTGCGCGAAGTTAGCGATCTTCGACGCGTTGTGCTGCACCCAGGTATTCACGTGGTAGTGGCGGCTCACCTCGCCGATCCAGCCCTTCCCCTTCTGGGCCTGATCCACGTAGGAGGGCAGCCGGTCGGCGAGATGGGTGACGGCGTTGACGAGCGGGTAGCCGAACGCCACCGCCAGGCCGGCGAAGACCAGCACCGCCCAGAACGTGACGATGGCGACGGCAAAGCCGCGGCGGGGCACCTTCCACCGCTGCAGGTACACCACCAGCGGGTTGAGCAGCAGGGCGAGGAACCCAGACACCGCCATGAGCAGGAGCACGTCCCGCAGCCGGTAGAGCAGCTTGCCAGCCATATAGGCCGCCACCACGACGCCCACCGTGGCGAAGATCGCCCGCAGCGGGATGCCCCGCGACTCGGAGGAGCGCCACAGGCGCTCCCGCCGTGTCTCCGGTGGCGTTCTATCGGCCATTAACCAAGCATTGCAGGTTGTTGACCGTTGTGCGCACCTGCGCCGTCAAGGCAGAAACGCCGAGGGCGCGCAGCGGTGATCACTTCAGGAGCTGCCTTGCCATCACCACGCGCTGGATCTGGTTGGTGCCCTCGTAGATCTGGGTGATCTTGGCGTCCCGCATCATCCGCTCGACCGGATAGTCCTTGACGTACCCATAGCCGCCGAGCAACTGGACCGCGTCCGTGGTGACCTCCATCGCCACATCCGACGCGAAGCACTTGCACGCCGAGGAGAAGAACGTCAGGTCGCCGACCGTCTCGCCGGACATCGCCCGCTCGGATTTGGCCGCGGCAGCGTAGGTGAGCTGCCGCGCGGCCGTCACCTTCATCGCCGCGTCCGCGAGCATGAACTGCACGCCCTGCAGCTCCGCCACGGGCCTGCCGAACTGGCGGCGTTCCTTCACGTAACCGGTCGCGTAATCCAGTGCCCCCTGCGCGATCCCGAGCGCCTGCGCGGCGATCGTGATCCTGGTGTGGTCGAGGGTCGCCAGCGCGATGCGGAAACCGGCGCCCTCCTCCCCGATCAGCCGGTCCGCCGGGATCACGCAGTTGTCGAAGTACAGTTCCCTGGTCGGCGAGCCCTTGATGCCGAGCTTGCGCTCCGGCGCGCCGAACGAGAATCCCTCGTCGTCCTTTTCCACCACGAACGCGGAGATCCCGGAGGGCCCCGCGGCCGGGTCCGTGACCACCATCACCGTGTAGTACGCCGACACCCCGGCGTTGGAGATCCACCGCTTGGTCCCGTTCAGCACGAACGTGTCCCCGTCCCTGACCGCCCGCGCCTTCATGTTCGCGGCGTCCGAACCCGCCTCAGGCTCGGAGAGCGCGTAGCAGAACATCGCCTCGCCGCGCGCCACCGGCGGCAGGTACCGCTGCTTCAGCACCTCGGTCCCGGCCAGCAGGATCGGCACCGTGCCGAGCTTGTTAACCGCGGGAATCAGGGAGGACGAGGCGCACGCGCGGGCCACCTCCTCGATCACGATGGCGGTCGCGATGGCGTCCGCGCCGGGCCCGCCGTAGGCCTCGGGGATGTGCACACCAGTCAGTTCGGCCCTGGCCAGGGCGTCGTGCACATCCCAGGGGAACTCGCCCGACTCGTCGACCTCCGCCGCCCGGGGAGCGATCTTGTCATCGGCGAGAGCGCGCACGGCGGCCCGCAGTTCCTGATGCTCCTCGGTCAGCTCGAACGCGGGAAAGTCAAGGCTCATAGCCCTAGATGGTAAGCGGGCACGCCGCCGCGCCCGGTCCCGCCCGCGGGCCAGCAACGGCACCGCTGAGCTGCAGGAGTTTTGCATGCGATACGCGTCCCGTGGCCGGCCTGCCTGCCAGGGACGCCGGCGCCGCCCGGGGCTGGTCATAAAGACCCATTAGTGGTGCATGCGTTCAAACTGGGCCGACTGGGGCACCAGGGGGCTGTTGGGCGATTTATCCGGGTTGAGGAAACCATTAGCCGGGCATTACCTATCCAGCTTCAACGGCGGTCGGGCAAAGGAGCGGCGGTGGGCGGAGTTCGGGGAAAAAACGGCGCCAGTGTGCCCGGGTGGGCGAATGGGGAGGGGGGCGGGGCGGGCCGGGTGCCGGCGATTTCGGCGCCGGCCTTCACCGGACGGCAGGAGGAACTGGCCGCCCTGGGCCGGGCACTGGCGGGCCCGCCAGCGGTCGTGCTTGTCGAGGGCGAGGCCGGGATCGGCAAGAGCCGGTTAGTCCGGGAGTTCCTTGACCGGGCGGACGGCCAGGGGCAGGTCAGCCTGGTCGCGGGGTGCCCGCCGTTCCGGCGGCCGTGCACGCTGAGCCCGATCGTGGACGCGATCAGGCACGCGACCGCAAGCCCGCCGCAGCCCGGGCTGAGCGGCCTGGCCGGAGCCTTGCGGCCGCTGTTCCCAGAATGGTCGGCCGAACTCCCCCCGGCGCCTGAGCCCGCCGAGGACGCGACCGCATCCCGGCACCGGCTGTTCCGCGCGCTGGACGAGCTTCTGACCGGCCTGCAGGTGAGCGTGCTTGTCGTCGAGGACGTGCAGTGGGCGGACGAGGCGACCCTGGAGTTCCTGCTGTTCCTCGGCGCCGCGCACCGGGCACGGCCCAGCCTGGTGCTGACCTACCGGCTCGAGGACGTGCCCGGCGATTCGCTGTTGTTCCGCCTCTCATCCCGGATGCCGGGCGGCACGGCCGGACTGCGGCTCGCGCTGCAGCCATTGGCTGTCGCCGAGACGCTCCGGCTGGTCTCCTCGATGCTCGACGGCGAGCGGGTGTCGGACGCGTTCGCCGCGTTCTTGCAGGAGCGCACCGACGGCATCCCGCTGGCCGTGGAGGAGACGGTACGGCTCATGCACGACCGCGCCGATCTGGCGCACCGCAACGGAAGCTGGGTGCGGCGGAGCCTCGGCGAGATCATGGTCCCGGCGACGATACGGGACGGCGTGCTGGAACGCGGCCGGCGGCTGAGCGCGGACGCCCGGGCCATCCTGGCCGCGGCGGCCGTGCTGGCCGACCCCGCGGACGAGCCGGTGCTGCGCGCCGTGGCCGGGCTGACGGCCGCCCGGCTCGGCCCTGCCCTGACCGAGGTGCTGCGCTGCGGGCTGCTCACCGAGGCAGGCCGGGGCATGGTGTCGTTCCGGCATGTGCTCGCGGCGCGGGCCGTATACGCGGGGATCACCGTGCCGGAGCGCCGGGCGCTGCACAGCCGGGCCGGCCGTGCGCTGGAACGCCGCTCGCCCCGGCCGGTCGCCCAGCTCACCCGGCACTTCCGGGAAGCCGGCCAGCCGGCCAAGTGGTGCAGGTACGCGGAGCAGGCAGCCGACCTGGCGCTGTCCGCGGGAGACGAGGCCACCGCCAGCGTCCTGCTGCTTGACCTGCTGACCAAGGCAGACCTGCCCGCACACGCGGTGGTCCGGCTGGTCAAGAAGATCCCGTTCGGCTCGTTCACCGGGCAGTCCGGGTTCGACGACCTGGTCGCCACGCTCCGGTCCGTGGTGGACGCCCAGGCGCTGGACCAGCGGGCGCAGGCCGAGGCCCGGATGCTGCTCGGCCGGGTGCTGCTGGTGATGGAGGAACGCGAAGCGGGCCGGACCGAGGTGGAGCGCGCGATCCCGCACCTGGCGCACGACCCGGTGGAGGCCGCCCGGGCAATGATCCTGCTCGGCTGGCCAGCGGGGGCTGCGTGGCCGGCGTCCCGGCACCGCCAGTGGCTGCAGCGCGCGGCCGAGCTGACCGCGCCGATGTCACCCGCCGACCACCTGAACCTCACCGTGGACCGGGCGAGCGCCCTGCTGATGCTCGGCGACCAGGCCGGGTGGTCGGTCGCCGCGCAGATCCCCGACGAGGCGCCGTCCCCCGGAGAACGGCAGTACGTGGTCAAGGGCCATCTGAACGTCGCCACCATGGCGATGATGTGGTGGGGCCGCTACGACGACGCCCGGTGGCGGCTGGCCAAGGGTCTCGAGCTGGCCGAGGCGGGCCAGTACTGGCTGTACCGCGACCTGATCCTGGTGAACCAGGTACACCTGGACTGGCTGGCCGGCGCCTGGGACGGCCTGGCCGAGCGGGCCCGGTCGCTGGCCGACGACGCCGACATCCAGCCGCTGACCCGGCTGGAGGCGGTCCTGGTGACGGGGCTGATGCACGCCGCCGCCGGGGACCGCGGCCAGGCCGAGCGGGAACTGGGCCTGGTGCTCGGCGAGGTGCGCCGGCGGGCCGCGGTGGAGGCTTGCATGGAGCCGGCGGCGGCGCTGGCCAGGCTGCTGCTCGCCGACGGCCGCGTGGCGGATGCGCTTGCCGTCACCGACGAGCCGATCGGCATCCTGGCCAGCAAGGGAACCTGGGCCTGGGCGGCGGATCTCGCCCCGGCGCGGGCCGAGGCGCTGGTGGCGGCCGGCCGGGCCACCGAGGCCGCCGACCTGGTCCGGGTGTTCGCCGCGGCGGACCGTGGCCGTGACGCCCCGGCGACCAAGGCGGCGCTGCTATCGTGCCGTGCGGTCCTGGCCGAGGGCCAGGGCGAGCGGGCGCAGGCCGGGGCGCTGTTCGGCCGGGCCGCGGCGGCCTGGCGGGTGCTGCCGCGCCCCTACGAGGCATTGCTGGCCCGGGAGCGGGAGGCGCGTTGCCTGCTGGCCGACGGGCAGCGGCCGACGGCCCTGTCGGTCCTTGCCGAGGTCCTCGACGGCCTGTCCGGCCTCGGTGCCCGGGGCGACGCGATGCGCGTGATCCGCACCCTGAACGAGCACGGGGTGCCGGCCCGGCGCCCCTGGTGGGGCGGGCGGCGCAGCTACGGCGACCAGCTCTCACCGCGCGAACTTGACGTCGTGCGCCTGCTCATCGACGGCAGCACCAACCGGCAGGTGGCCGAGGCACTGGTGCTGTCCCCGAAGACCGTGGCCAACCATGTGGACTCGCTGATGCGCAAGCTCGGCGTCTCCTCCCGGACCGCCCTGGCGGTGCGGGCCGTCGAGGACGGCATCGTGTAGCTGTGCTAGCCCGGGGGAGCGACCCCCCGGAACCCCCCGATGGCCTCAGGCCCCGTTCCTCCGTCACGGAGCCTGGGCCCTGTTAGCCCAGGGGGGCAGGGGTATGCCGCTAAGCTGCTCAAACGGGCTGGCGTGTTTCCAGATTGGGTACGGGCGTTCCCAAATTAGGTGTCCTGCCGGATAGCCAGCGCGCGGCGCCGGCACGACGCTCGCAGGTAGCCCGGCTGCGCGGCCCGCCCGGGCTGCGCGGCGTGCCCTGCGCCCGCGCCACCGCGACCCTGACGAGCCGCTATGCGCTTTGCAAAGCCCCCGCCCACGAAGTTCACGGAGGTCAGGAATGAGGCGAAAGCTCCAGCGCTGGCGCGCCCTCGCCGCGATCGCTACGGGCATGGTAACGCTGGCCGGGATGGCCGTGCTCGCCGCGGCGCCCGCCCAGGCAAGCACCGGCGGTCACCCCGCCCAGAACCCGAAGACGTCCGCCGCGCACTACACGAACGCCCCGTGTAATACCGTCCGCCTGAGGGCCGGCCACGCCCGCTGCCTGGCCGTCGTGCACACGGGCGTCAACCACAAGATCGTGGCCACCCCCGACCAGCCGCCCACCGGCGCGCTGGGGCCATCGGACATCCAGAGCGCCTACAAGCTGCCCGCCACCGGAGCGGGCCAGACCGTCGCGATCGTGGACGCGTTCGGCGACTCGAGCGCCGAGTCCGACCTGGCCACGTTCCGCTCGTTCTACGGGCTGCCGCCGTGCACCACAGCCAACGGCTGCTTCCAGAAGGTCGACCAGACCGGCGGCACCAACTACCCGCCGGACGACACCGGCTGGGCGCTGGAGACCTCGCTCGACCTGGACGCGGTGTCCTCGGCCTGCCCGAACTGCCACATCCTGCTGGTGGAGGGCGACGACAACAGCACCCTCAACCTCGGCATCGCCGTCGACACCGCGGTGTCCCTGGGCGCGAAGTTCGTGTCCAACTCCTATGGCATCCTCGGCGAGGATCCGTCCGAGACCAGCTTGGACCAGTACTACACCCACCCGGGCGTGGCGGTCGTCGCCTCGACCGGTGACACCGGCAACCTGACCAACTGGCCGGCCACCAACCCCAACGTGACGGCTGCGGGCGGTACCACGCTGACCAAGGACACCTCGGTTCCCCGGGGCTGGACCGAGACGGCCTGGGACAGCGGCGGCTCGGGCTGCTCACTGTTCGAGCCACGCCCCAGCTACCAGACCAACATCAGCACCGACTGCCCGAACAACAAGGCCATCGCCGACCTGTCCGCCGACGCCGACCCGAACACCGGCCTGGCTGTGTTCGACACCAACGGCCAGGGCGGCTGGCTGCAGGTGGGCGGGACCAGCCTGTCCTCCCCGCTGCTCACCGCGATGTACGCGCTGAGCGGCACCCCCGCCACCGGCACCTTCCCGGTGAGCTACGCCTACAACGACCCGAACCAGTCCAGTGACATCTTCGACGTCACCCAGGGCAGCAACGGCGGTTGCGGCAACGTGCTGTGCAACGCCGGCCCCGGGTGGGACGGCCCGACCGGGCTCGGCACGCCGGACGGCGTGGCCGCGCTGACCAGCGGGCCGCAGGGCATCGTCGCCGGGGAGGTGACCAAGGCTTCCGGCGGCGCACCGCTCGCCGGGGCGACCGTCTCGGCGACCGGCGGTTACTCGGCCGTTACCGACTCCTCCGGCGACTACACCATGACCGTGCCCGTCGGCAGCTACACCGTGACCGCGCAGGCGTTCGGGTTCAAGTCGGCGAGCGTGTCCAGCGTCTCGGTCACCCAGGGGAACACCACGACCGAGAACTTCGCTCTGCACAGCGTGCCGAGCCGCAACCTGTCCGGCACGATCACCGACGGGTCCGGGCACGCCTGGCCGCTCTACGCCAAGATCACCGTCGACGGCGTTCCCGGCGGCGCGATCTACACCAGCCCCTACACCGGCCACTACAGCGTCAGCCTGCCGCAGCAGCACTCCTACACGCTGCACGTCACCCCGGTGTACCCGGGGTACACGACCAAGAGCCTGACGGTGCACATCGGCACCGCGGACAAGGTCGTCAACGCAAAGGCCGTCGTGGATTCGAGCACCTGCACGGCGCCGGGTTACGCCTACAAGTTCCGCGGCACCAGCGAGGCGTTCACCGGCTGGACCGGCACCACGCCGCAGGATGGCTGGAGCATCGTGGACAACGCCGGCAACGGCGAGACCTGGGAGTTCGACAACCCAGGCGGCCGCACCCCGCCACCGGGTGGTGACGCCGACTTCGCCATCGTGGACTCCGACAACTACGGGCCAGGCAACAGCCAGGACACCTCGCTGGTGACCCCGGTGGTCAACCTGTCCGGGCAGACCTCGCCGGAGATCGGCTTCGACACCTTCTACAACGAGTTCCCCGGCCAGACCGCCGACGTGGACCTGAGCCTCGACGGCGGGCAGACCTGGACCAACGTGTGGGAGCAGACCAGCACCTCGGTGACCGGGCACGTGGACATCCCGATCCCGCAGGCGGCCGGAAAGTCCAGCGTGCGCGTGCGGTTCCACTTCACCGGCGATTTCGGCTGGTGGTGGGAACTGGACAACGTGTTCGTCGGTACCCGCACCTGTGCCCCCACCCCCGGCGGCCTGGTCGCCGGGATCGTGACCGACAACAACACCGGGAACGCCGTCAACGGGGCCACCGTGGCCAGCAACGCCAACTCCGGCCAGTTCGGGGTGTCCGCGGCCACGCCGGATGACCCGAACCTGTCCGACGGGTTCTACTGGCTGTTCGCCACCCCGGCCGGCAACACCGGCTTCACCGCGAGCGACGGGGCCTACACCCCGGCTACCGCGACGGTGAACGTGGCCAGCAACTTCGTCACCCAGCAGAACTGGGTGCTGAAGGCCGGGCACCTGACGATCGCCCCGGGCAGCCTCTCGTTCACCCAGACGCTCGGCGCCGCCAAGACCGGCAACGTCAAGTTCACCAACGACGGCACCGCGGCGGTACAGGTCAAGCTCAGCGAGGCCGACGGCGGGTTCACCCCCATGGCCGGCCAGGGCGGCGCCTCGGGCGCTCCGCTCGAGCGGATCAAGGGGACTTACAAGCCGATCGCCGCGGTGCACGGCGTGAAACCGGGCACAAAGGCGGCCAAGGGCCTGCTGCTGCGCCAGCCCACGCCGTCCGACCCACCGTGGACCGAGATCGCCGACTACCCGACGCCGGTCATGGACAACGCGGCCGGGTTTGACTCAAGCAGCGGCAAGGTCTACTCCGTCGCCGGGTTCAACGGGTCGGCGAACGTGGCGACCAGCTACGCCTACGACCCTGCGTCCCAGAAGTGGACCCAGATCGCCGACGCGCCCCAGGCGCTGGAGGCACCCTCGGGCGCCTTCGTCAACGGCAAGATGTACATCCTCGGCGGCTGGGACAACAACGGCAACGCCGCCACCGGCGTGTACGCCTACGATCCGAGCGGGAACAGCTGGTCCCAGGTCGCCAGCCTGCCCACCGCACTGACCGCCAGCGCGACAGCGGTGCTGAACGGCCAGTTGTACGTGGTCGGCGGGTGCACCACCGGGAACTGCTCGCCCACCTCGGACGGGGTGTACCGGTACGACCCGGGCAGCAACGCCTGGACCCAGCTCGCGAACTACCCCACGCCGGTGGCCTTTGGCGCCTGCGCGGGCATCGCGAGCGAGGTCGTCTGCGCGGGCGGCACCAACGCCGACACCGGCCAGACCTTCACGTCCACCTACATCTACAACCCGGGCACCAACACCTGGTCGCAGGGGGCGGACATGCCCTTCGACGACTGGGCGATGGCCTACAGCGGGTCCGGCGGCAAGCTCCAGATCGCTGCCGGGGTCACCAGCAACAGCGCCGTGGTCACCAACCAGGCCGCGGAGTACGACCCGTCGAGCAACACCTGGACGCTGCTGCCCAACGCGAACAACGCCGAGTACCGCGGCGGCAGTAGCTGCGGCATGTACAAGATCGGAGGATCGACCGGCGGCTTCTCGCCGCAGCCGTTCGCCGAGGTGCTTCCCGGGGACGACCAGTGCGGCGCCGAGGACGTGCCGTGGCTGTCCGAGGGCCAGACCACGTTCACGGTGTCCCCCGGCCAGACGGTGACCGTCGCCGTCACGGCCGACTCCTCGGCGGTGTCCCAGCCCGGCGGCTACGCGGCACAGTTGCTGGTCAACACGAACACGCCGTACCAGATTCAGCCCGTCGGCGTCACCATGCAGGCGAACCCGCCCTCAACCTGGGGCAAGATCACCGGCACGGTGACGGACGCCAGCACCGGCAACCCGATCCCCGGGACCACGGTCCAGATCTGCACGATGTACAGCCCGCAGACCGGAACGTGCGGCCCGGTGACCTACACCCTGAAGACCGACAACTCCGGCAACTACCAGTTGTGGCTCAACCAGGGCTTCAACCCGCTCCAGGTGATCGCGGCCAAGGACGGGTACCAGCCCATCGCGAAGCTGGCCCGGATCATCAGGGGATCCTCCGTAACCGTCAACTTCTCGCTGAACAAGTCCTAGGAAGTCACGCGCCCACCGCGGTGGGATGCAGGCGGGGCGCCCGGGCAACCGGGCGCCCCGCCCTTGTCCGCCTGCTCCTCAGCCGTCCGCCCCGGTGGCCCGCTCGCGCAATGCGGCGCCCTTGGCCAGCGCCTGGGCGCGCAGCTCCGCCTGGAAGGCGGCCATGCGCTCGCGCAGCGCCTCGTCGCTGGCCGCGAGGATCCGGACCGCGAGCAGGCCCGCGTTGCGCGCGCCGCCCACCGCCACCGTAGCCACCGGCACCCCGGCCGGCATCGACACGATGGACAGCAGCGAATCCAGCCCGTCCAGGTGCGCCAGGGCCACCGGCACCCCGATCACCGGCAGCGGAGTCACCGACGCCAGCATGCCGGGCAGGTGCGCCGCGCCGCCCGCGCCCGCGATGAGCACCCGCAGGCCGCGGCCCGCGGCATCGGTGCCGTAGCGGATCATCTCGTGCGGCATCCGGTGCGCCGACACCACGTCGGCCTCGTAGCTGACGCCGAACTCCGCCAGCGCCTGCGCCGCGGCCCGCATCACCGGCCAGTCGGAGTCGCTGCCCATCACCACCCCGACCAGGGGTGCCGCGGTCTGGTTCATGCGCTCTCCTCGTTCCCGGTCGCGAGGTAGGACGCGGCGCGGACGGCCCGCTCCCGCAGGCCGGCCACGTCGCCGCCGAGGACGGTGACATGCCCGATCTTGCGCCCCGGCCGGACCTGCTTGCCGTACAGGTGCACCTTCACCCCCGGGTCCGCCGCCATCACGTGCTCGTACCGCGAGAAGATGTCCGGGCTAGCGGCTCCGAACACGTTGGCCATCACCGCCTGCGGTGCGGCCATCCGCGGGTCGCCGAGCGGCAGGTCGAGTACTGCCCGCAGGTGCTGCTCGAACTGGGATGTCCTGGCTCCCTCGATGGTCCAGTGACCGCTGTTGTGCGGGCGCATCGCAAGCTCGTTGACCAGCAGGCCGGCCTCTGCCGCGAACAACTCCACCGCGAGCAGGCCGGTGACGCCGAGCTCGCCGGTCAGTTCCAGCGCCATCCGCTGCGCGTCAGCGGCCAGGCCGGGCGGCAGCCCCGGCGCGGGAGCCAGCACCTCGTGGCAGACCCCGCCGCGCTGCACGGTCTGGACCACCGGGTACGCCGCTGCCTGCCCGTGCGGGGAGCGGGCCACCAGCGCGGCAAGCTCGGCACGGAACGCGACATGCTCCTCGGCGAACACCGCGACCGGATGGGCCAGCACCGCGGCCGCCTCCTCCGGTGTGCCGCACACCCAGACGCCTCGCCCGTCGTAGCCGCCGGTGACCGCCTTGAGCACGACCGGCCAGCCCCATTCCTCCGCGCGGGCGCGCACCCCGGCCAGGTCGGTCACCGGCGCGTACCGCGGGCAGGGCACGCCCAGCGCGCGCAGCCGCTCCCGCATCGCCAGCTTGTCCTGGGTGTAGCGGAGCGCGGCGGCGCCGGGCCGGACCGCCGGGCCAGCCTGGCCCGCGGCGGCCTTCTCCAGCTCGGCCAGATGCCCGCCGGGCACGTGCTCATGGTCGAAGGTCACCACGTCGCAGCCGCGGGCGAACGCGAGCAGGTCGCCGGAGTCGGTGTAGTCCCCGGTCACCACGTCGGCGCAGACCAGGGCCGCGCTGTCACCGGGTGAGGCCGCGAGCACCCGGAACCCGATCCCCAGGCTGATCGCCGCCTGACAGGTCATCCGCGCGAGCTGGCCCGCCCCCACCATGCCCACCACTGGCGAGGCGCGGGCTGGCGCTGATCATCGGTCACCCGCGTAGCCTACGAGGCCGCCGCCCGGCGCGGCCCCGCATTCCGGCCTGAACTGGGCCTTGCGCAGCCACGGCATCACGCTGAACACTCAGGTAACTGGCCAGCCATGAGAGCCAGCCATAAGGAGCACAGGCGATGGCAGGATCAGACCAGGAACTCACGGCACTCGCCACCGAAGACGCGCCGGCCGGCGTGCTGGTGCGCGAGGGTGACTACGGCGACAAGATCGGCACGGTCGAGCCCGGCGGGGCCGAGTTCATCCCGTTGCATGAGCGGCATGGGAAGCCGCTGCAGCTGTTCTGGACGTGGACCTCGCCGAACCTGGAGTTCGCCACGATCTTCGTCGGCGTCCTCGCGGTCGCCGTGTTCGGACTCAACCTCTGGCTGGCACTGCTGGCCATCATTGTCGGCTCCGCGGCCGGCTCGATCTCCCAGGCCGTGCTGTCGGCACGTGGGCCGGTCTTCGGCGTGCCGCAGATGGTCCTGTCCCGTCTTGGCTTCGGCTACTGGGGGAACATCCTGCCGGCCGGGCTGAACTCGATCACGGCCGGCATCGGCTGGTTCGCGGTCAACAGTGTCAGCGGCGCCTTCGCCCTGAATACGCTGACTCACCTGCCGTCGGCCGCATGCCTGACCATCATCGTCGCGTTGCAGATCGCGATTGCGTTCTTCGGGCACAACCTGGTGCACGCGTTCGAGCGGTATGCATTTCCCGGCCTCGCGGTGATCTTCGTGATCGCCACCGTGGTGATCCTGGCCAAGTCACACCCTGGCTTCCAGCCCACCGCCCCGCCCTTCGTCGGTGGCAAGGTGGGCGGCTTCCTGCTCACGACCGGCGCGGTCTTCGGCTATGCGGCTGGCTGGAACCCGTACGCGGCCGACTACACGCGTTACTTCCCGCCCAAGGTGAGCAAGGCCGCGATCGGGCTCTGGGCCGGCTTCGGGGTCTTCCTGTCCTGTGTCGTCCTGGAGTTCGCCGGCGCCGCATCAGCCACTTTGGCCAGCAACCCCCACGACACGCCAACCGCGGCCTTCACCAGTCATCTGCCGACCGCCGTCGCAGACCTCACCTTGCTGGCCATCGCGGTCGGCGCGGTCTGCGCGAACGTGCTCAACATCTACTCGGGCGCGATGTCGTTCGTCGCCATGGGCATCAAGCTGCCCCTGGCGCTGCGCCGTGCGATCGTCGCGCTGGTGTTCGGCGTGATCGGCTTCATCGTGGCGCTTACCGGGCTGCACGACGCTGGCGCCAGGTACGAGAACTTCTTGCTGATCATCGCCTACTGGATCGCGCCCTGGCTGGCGGTGTTCTTCTGCGACCAATTCCTGTACCGCAACCGGGATGTCGCTGTGACCGAAGCCATGCTGTTCGACAAGCGCCACACCAACTGGGCGGGGCCGGTAGCGATGGCCGTCGGGATGGGCCTGTCTATCTGGCTGTTCTCCAACCAGACCGAGTACGTCGGCCTGGTTCCCATGCACGTGCCGGCCTTCGGGGACATCACGTTCGAGGTCGGGTTCGTCATCACCGCCGTGGTCTACCTGACCTGGCATGCGATCGCCGGCAACGGCGCACGCAGCCGGGCTAGCACGGCCAAGGCCTCGTGACGAAGGAACGAGGCCTTGAGCCAGCGGGGGTTCCAGGGAGTCGCCCCCCGGGCTAGCACGGCCCAGGTCACGCCGGCCCGCTGACCACCGGCGGCTCCTCCTCGTTCGCCGGCAGCCGCGGCAGGAAGATCGCGAACACCGCGGGGCGGGGCCGGACCAGCACCACCTGGCCGCCCTCCGCGGCGGCGATGCTGCGCGCCAGGGCCAGGCCAAGCCCGGTGCCGCCCGGCTTGCCGCTGACGTTGCGCTCGAAGATCCGGGGCACCAGGTCGGCAGGCACCCCCCGGCCGGAGTCCCTGACCTCGATCACCACCGACCTTGGGGTGAGCGAGGTGCGGATGCCCACGGTCCCGGCCCCGTGCACGAGCGCGTTGTCCAGCAGCGTGGCGATCAACTGCGACAGCGTGCCCGGGGTGATGTGCGCGGTGAGGTTCTTCTCGCCGGTCACTTCCAGCTTGCGGTTCCTGCGCCGGAACGCCGGGTCCCACTCGACCACCTGCTGGGCCACGACGTCGTCCACCGACACCCGGGCCGGCTTGCGGACCGCGGACCTGCTGGTACGGCCGAGCAACTGGCTGACCACGTCGGTGAGCCGCTCAGCCTGCAGCAGCGCGGCCACCCCCTCCTCCCGCACCACCTCGGGCTCGTCGGCGGCGGCGAGCATCTCCTCCAGCCGCATGGACAGCGCGGTCAGCGGGGTGCGGAGCTGATGGGAGGCGTCCGCGGCGAACTGGCGCTCGGCGGCGAGCAGTTCGCTGATCCGCTGCGCGGACCCGTCAAGTCCCTCGGCCACCCGGTCCAGTTCCGGTATGCCGTATCTGCTCCCGAGCGGGCTCGCGTCCCCCGAGCCGAGCCGGTCGGCCGCGCCCGCGAGTTCCTGTAGCGGCCGGGTCAGCCGCCGGGCCTGGAGGATCGCCAGCGCCACGGCGACCGCCACGGCGAGCCCGGCGAGCGCGGCGACCAGGGCCAGCTTCCCGTCCGCGTCCTCGACCGACCTGCTCGCCTCTACGGTCACCCGGAAGTTGCTGGTCACCGCGCGGCCGGTGATCGCGCCCCCGCGCGGGGGCAGCTGACCGGTCTGGTAGATCTGGACCCCGTTCTGGGTGATGTTGACATAGCGATCCGGCAGCGAGTTGGCCGCGTCTTCCGCATCGAGGAGCCGGGCGTTCAACCCCGAGCGGACCCGGCTCTGCAGGATCCTGGCGACCGTGGTCGCATCACGCTGGACCTGGTCCTGGGCGGTGGTGACCTGGAGCTGGCGCAGCACAAAGGCCAGCGGCACGCCGAACAGCACGACGGCGGTGACCGCCACCGCCAGGGTCGAGAACAACAGCCGGCGCCGCATGTCAGCCCGCCCGGCTCCGGCCGGGAGTCACACCCGGCTCCGGCTGGGTGTCACGGCCGGGCATCGGGTGCGCCTGCCTAGTCGCCCCGCTCGAAACGGAACCCGACGCCGCGCACGGTGGTGATGTAGCGCGGGCTCTGGGCGTCGTCACCGAGCTTGCGGCGCAGCCACGAGATGTGCATGTCGAGGGTCTTGGTGGACCCCCACCACTTGCTGTCCCACACCTCGCGCATGATCTGTTCCCTGGTGACCACCTTGCCGGCCTCGTTCACCAGCACCGACAGCAGGTCGAACTCCTTGGTGGTCAGGTCGAGCTCGGTGTCGCCGAGCCATGCCCGGCGGGCCTCGGTGTCCACCCGGACCCCCTGGGCCATGCTGGTCTCCGTGCTGCCACGGCGCAGCAGGGCACGGACCCTGGCGAGGAACTCCGCGAGGCGGAACGGCTTGGTGACGTAGTCATCCGCACCGGCGTCGAGGCCGATCACTGTGTCGACCTCATCGGCCCGCGCCGTGAGGACCAGGACCGGTACCGACTGGCCTTCGGAGCGCAACCGGCGGCAGACCTCGAGACCGTCCAGTCGCGGCAGGCCGAGATCGAGCACGATCAGGTCGATCCCACCGGCAAGGGCGGCGTCCAGAGTGGTGGGACCGTCCGCAGAGACGTTCACGTCATAACCCTCGCGCCGGAGCGCACGTGCAAGAGGGTCGGAGATGGAGGCATCATCCTCGGCAAGCAGAACGCTGGTCATAACCCGATGTTATTGCCCCCGGGCGCCTGAATGGTAAAAAGCCCTGCTGGCGCTCGCGGGGGACGACCCCCGTGCGGCCGCTCAGACGGGGGTGACGCCGTGGCGGCGGCGGGAGAACGAGCGGTCCTTGCCCGCTGCGGCGGCGTACCGGCGGATCAGCTCGGCGCGCAGGCCGGCCGGTTCCACGACGTCATCCACGACCAGTTCGCTGGCCAGGCGGAGCACGTCGATGTCGCGGTCGTACTCCTCGCGCAGCCGGCGGGTCTCCTCGTCCCTGGCGGCGGGGTCGTCGATGGCGGCCAGCTTGTTGAAGTACACCGCGTTGACCGCCGCGTCGGCCCCCATCACCGCGATCTTGGCGGTGGGCAGCGCGATCGTCGCGTCCGGCTCGAACCCGGGCCCGGCCATGGCGTACAGGCCGGCCCCGTAGGCCTTGCGCACCACGACACAGATCTTCGGCACCGTGGCCTCGGACACCGCGCTGATCATCTTGGCGCCGTGCCGGATGATGCCCTGCCTCTCCACGGCGGTACCGACCATGAAGCCCGGCACGTCAGAAAGGAACAGCAGCGGCACGTTGAACGCGTCGCAAAGCTGGATGAACCGGGTGGCCTTGTCGGCGGAGTCCACGAACAGCACGCCGCCCTTGAACAGCGGGTTGTTCGCGACCACGCCGATGACCTGGCCGGCCAGCCGGGCGAATCCGATCGTCAGTTCCCTGGCCCACAGTTCGTGGATCTCGAAGAACGAGCCGGCGTCCACCAGCCCGCGCACATAGCGCCGCATGTCGAAGGCCTGCCGCTCGCTGTCCGGGACCAGCCCGGCCAGGTCGATATCCTCCGGGCCGGCCTCCGCGTGCGCCGCGGGCTGCTGCTGCCAGTTGGCGGGAAGGTAGGACAGGTACCGGCGGACCGCGGCGATTGCGTCGGCCTCTGTTGCCGCGAGGTGGTGGCCGCATCCGGACACGGTGCAGTGCATCCGGGCCCCGCCCATCTCCTCGAGCGTGGTCTTCTCCTTGACCACCATCTCGACCATCCGCGGGCTGCCCAGGTACATGGACGCGTTGCCGTCCACCATCGCCACGTAGTCGCAGAACGCGGGGATGTAGGCGCCACCGGCCGCCGACGGCCCGAACAGCGCGCACACCTGCGGGATCGCCCCGGACGCGCGCACCTGGGTGTGGAAGATCTTCCCTGCGCCACGACGGCCGGGGAACATATCGACCTGGTCGGTGATCCGCGCCCCCGCCGAATCGACCAGGTAGATCATGGGGATGCCGGTCCCGTAGGCCTTCTCGATGATCCGGATGATCTTCTCCACGGTGCGGGCACCCCACGAGCCCGCCTTGACCGTGGAGTCGTTGGCCATCAGCGCCACCGGCCTGCCGTCGATCGTGGCCGTCCCGGTGACCACGCCGTCGGCGGGCAGCCCCTCAGCGAGGACGTTGGCGTAACGCCCGTCCTCGGTGAAGCTGTCCTCGTCGGTCAGCAGGGCGATCCGCTCCCGGGCGAACAGCTTGCCCGCCGCCGCGGCGGACTCGTGGTACTTGCGCGCACCGCCCCGCTCAATGCTGGCGCGCACCTCGGCCAGATCTGAATGCTCAGCCACGAGGGGACTGTACCTTGGGCTCCCCGCTGGCCGGGTCAGCCAGGCCAGGCGGCCTGGACCCGCGCCACGATGGCCTCCTGCCAGCCGGGCTCTGGGTCTTCACGCTCTCGACCCACCAGGTCGCCCCGGCCACGGCGTACCCGGGCAGCCTGGCCGCCAGCGTGCCGTCGTCCAGGGTGCCCCAGACCGCGATGTCGAAGCCCTCGGTACTGCGGCGCAGCGCCGCGATCCGGTCCCGGGCAGCCGCGATGTCGGCGGGGGTGGCGACTCCGTCGGCGCGCTCGCTGTGGATCGGGATGAACCCGTCCCAGCGGGCGGCACTGGCCAGCGGGCCCGTGCCGGCAGCTGCCCGCCCACCCAGATGGGTATCCGGGGCCGCTGCACGGGCGCCGGGGAGAACGGGACCGGGCCGACCTTGTAGTGCTTGCTCGCGTAGGAGAACAGGCTCGCCGGTCCACAGCCCGGCGAGTACGTCCAGCCCCTCGTCCAGGAGTTCCGCTCGCTCCCGGGCACCGGTGGGCTCACCGAACAGCCCGTACTCGCCCTGGGCGGGCGAGCCGAGGCCGACGCCGAGGATGACCCGCCCGCCGCTGAGCAGGTCCAGCGTGGTCACCTCCTTGGCCAGCTTCCAGGGCCGCCGCCGCGGCACCGGGGTGATCATCGGGCCCAGCGCGAATGCGCGAGGTGCCCGCCGCTACCAGGGCCAGGACCTGCCAAGGGTCCACGGCCGGCGGCCCCTGCCCGGTGTCGGAGTGGGTCAGGTGATCCCAGAGGAAGTACCCGTCGAAACCGGCCCGTTCCACATCGATCCCCAGCCGTACCAGCCAGGCCGGGTCCTCGGCGAAGTTGGGCACCGCCAGCCCGCGCCGAACGGGCCCGCCCGCGGTCACGCCGGGATCGTCCGGGTGCGCGGGCCCGCGCGCAGCACCTGGGAGGGCAGTTCCCGGCCGACGATGCGCTCCGCCTCGGCCGCGGCGTCGATCATGGCGTCCAGGTCCACGCCGGTGGCCACGCCCATGTCCTCGACCATGTGCACGAGTTCCTCCGTGGCGATGTTGCCGGTCGCCCCGGGCGCGTACGGGCAGCCGCCCAGGCCGCCCACGGACGCGTCGAAGTCGTCCACGCCAAGCTCCAGCGCGGCGAGCACGTTGGCCAGGCCGGTGCCGCGGGTGTTGTGGAAGTGCAGGTTCAGCGGGGTGTCAGGGAACCGCGACCGGAACCCGCCGACCAGGTCACGCACCCGGCGCGGGGTCGCCATGCCTGTCGTGTCGCCGAACGAGATCGAGTCGGCCCCATCGGCCACCGCCCGGCCGGCGACCCACAGCACCCGGTCCACCGGAACGTCGCCCTCGTACGGGCAGCCCCACGCGGTGGATACGATCACCTGGCAGGCCGCGCCGCGCTGGTGCGCCTCGTCGATGACCACCGCGATCTCGTCAAGCGATTGCTCGGTGCTCCGGTTCACGTTCTTGCGGTTGTGCGTGTCCGAGGCGGACACCACGACCTCGACCTCGGCAAACCCCGCATCCAGTGCGCGCCGGGCACCGCGCAGGTTCGGCGCCAGCGCGGAGTACCTGACCGTGGGGACCCGGGCCACCCCGGCCCACACCTCGTCAGCGTCGGCCATCTGCGGGATCGCGTCGGCCCGCACGAACGAGACCGCCTCGATCCGGCTCACCCCGGTGTGGCCCAAGCGGTCGATCAGTGCGATCTTCGCGGACGTGGGCACCGGGTCCTCGTTCTGCAGCCCGTCCCTTGGCCCCACCTCGCGCAGCGAGATGCGCCCCGGCATGTCGCTCATGACGCCCTCACTCCCCCGGCCACTGCGGCTGGCGCTTCTCGTTGAACGCGGCGATGCCCTCGCGCCGGTCGGCGGACAGCGCGGCGGTACGCCAGGCCGCGTCCTCCACCTCGAGCGCCGCCGCGAGGCCGATGCCCGCCCCCTGGCGGATGGCCCTTTTCGCCGCCCGCACGGCTATCGGCGAGTTGGCCGCCATCCGCCCGGCGATCTCGATCGCCTCCGGGCAGGCCGTCCCGGCCCGCACGACCCGGTCGGCGAGCCCGATCCGCGCGGCCTCCTCAGCGTCCACCCGGCGGCCGGAGAAGACCAGGTCGGCGGCCCGGCCCGGGCCCAGCCGGCGCAGCGCAAGCTGGGTACCGCCGCCGCCGGGCACCAGGCCCACGGTGGCCTCCGGCAGGCCGAACTCGGCGGTCTCGTCGGCCACGATCACGTCGCAGCACAGGGCCAGCTCGCAGCCGCCGCCCAGGGCGTAGCCGTGTACCGCCGCGATCACCGGCTGGGGCAGCGCCAGCAGACCGCCGAACGCCGCCCGGAACACCGGCCGCTGCCGCAGGAAGTCGGCATCGGACATCCGGTTGCGCTCCTTGAGGTCGGCGCCCACGCAGAAGGCACGTGCGCCGGTGCCGTAGAGCACGACCGCCTGGACCTGGCGATCTTTCGCCAGTTCGGCACAGGCCTGGGCCAGCCGGAGCGCCATCGCGGTGTTGATCGCGTTCATGGCCTCCGCGCGGTCCAGCATGAGCTCTGCCACGCCGGGATGCCCGGCGATCCGTTCCCGCACTATCACGCCATCCATAGCCGGAGGTTAACCCCTCGGCCGCGGCGCGGGGCCTTAGCGGTCCTCCCTGGCCAGCCTGGCCTGCTCGTCCTCGACCAACTGGAACAGCGTGGCCTGCACCTTCTCGACGCTGGGGATCTCGTTGAGCACGAGTTGCCCGTGTTCGCCCGCTGATTCGATGACGAGCCTGCCGCAGCCGAGCATCCGGTCGATCAGGCCGTGCGCGAACGAGACGTCGCTGATCCGGATCAGCGGGAAGTCACGGCCGGTCCGGGACAGCACGCCGTAGCGCAGCCGGAACCGGCGGTTGGTCAGCTCGTAGGTGGTGGTCTTCCAGCGCAGGATCGGCACCCCGACCCAGATGGCGGCGATCACGATGGCCACGGCGCCGACCGCGATCCGCTCCGCCCCCTGCAGGCGGTTATGCGGGATCACGATGAGCAGCACGGCCGCCGCGATGGCGACGATCACCAGGAGCACGAACGGCCACAGCACCGTCTTCCAGTGCGGGTTGAGGACCAGGACGGTCCGTTCGCCCTCGGACAGGTCAGCATCGGCCATGTGCACATGGTGGCACGGAATGCGTCAATGGCCCGCCTCATCCGCCGGGCGGACGTGCACCACGTCACCCGCGGTCACCGCGATCAGCCCGCGGGCGGTGCGCACCTCAAGCCGGCCTGCCCGGTCCACCCCGGTCGCGGTCCCGGTGACCGGCTCGGTGCCCGGCATCGTCACGGTCACCTCGCGGCCCAGCGTGGCGCACCGGCGGGCGTACTCCTGGCGCAGCCCGCACGCGTCCGCGTCCCCCGGGCTGGCCTGGTCCCGCCAGGCCAGGTACCGGCGCCCCAGTTCGTCAAGCAGGCCTGCCAGCAGCCGCTCGCGCAGGCCCGGGCCGCCGTCGTCCGCCGCCGGCCCGACGACCCCCGGCCCGGCCACCAGCGCCAGGGACGTGGCGGCCGCGCCCGGGGGCAGGTCCGCCCGCGCCTGCCAGACGTTGATCCCGATGCCGATCACGACCGCGGTCCCGGTCCGCTCGGCGAGGATGCCGCCGAGCTTCTTCTCGCCCGCGAGCACGTCGTTCGGCCATTTCAGGCTGGCGTCCACGGCCGCCACGGCGCGCACCGAGGCCGCGGCGGCGACCCCGGCAAGCAGCGGCAGCCAGCCGAGCAGCGCGGCCGGGACGCCGACCGGGCGCAGCAGCACCGAGAACGTCAGCCCGGCCCGCGGCGGGCTGGCCCAGCGGCGGCCAAGCCGGCCCCGGCCAGCGGTCTGCGCCTCGGCCACCAGCACCGTGCCCTCGGCCGCGCCGGCCCCGGCCGCCGCGAGCAGGTCGGCATTGCTGGATCCGGTCTCGCCCACGGCCCGCACCTCACGCCACAGGCCGCCCGCGCGGGCAAGCCCTGCAGAGACCTCTGTCACGTCAAGTGACAGGAAGCCATTCGTATCATCACTCATTGTCTTCAATTCATAACGAAGAGTCGCCAACGCTCGCTACCGTGAGGCAGACACCCATCGTGCCAAAGGAGTCCGAGTGACCTGGTCCCGCCCGCGCCAGCACGCCGCGGCACTGTGGCGGAGCCACCGGGTAGCACTGTGGCGGAGCCACCGGGTAGCACTGTGGCGGAGCCACCGGGTAGCACTGTGGCGGGACCATCGGCTCATCACCGTCGCGGTGGCCATGTCACTGGTCCCCCGGCTACTGGCCATGCTGGCCTTCCGCCCGGCGCTGTTCACCCCGGACTCGTTCGCCTACCTGGCCGAAGGGGCGCATCCGAACCTGTCGCAATGGCATCCGTCCGGCTATCCGCTGTTCCTCTGGCTGCTGTCCCCGTTCCACTCCCTGCTGCTGGTCACCGCGCTGCAGCACCTCATCGGCGTGGCCACCGCCGTGGTTGTCTACGCGCTGCTCCGGCGCTGGGGCCTGCCGGCCTGGGGCGCCACGCTCGCCGCCTGCCCGACGCTGATCGACTCCCGCCAGGTGGCACTGGAGTCGTCCATCCTGCCGGACACCTGCTACGCGCTGCTGCTGACCGCGGCGGTCGCGGTGGTGCTGATCCGGCGGGCGCCGGGGCAGGCCCGGCCCGTCCCGGCCCAGTGCGCCGTGGCCGGGGCGCTGCTGTTCGGGGCGGCGATCCTGCGCGGCAACGGCGCGCCCGAAATGCTGGCGCTGCTGGCCGTGCTCGCCGTCTGGCGGGCCGGGCTGCGGGCGATGGCGGCCGCGGCGATCGCGTTCACCCTGCCCCTGCTGGCCTACATGGGCCTGTTCGCCGCCAAGTACGGGAATTACGCGCTGACCAACAGCGACGGCATGTTCCTGTGGTCGCGGACCATGTCGTTCGCCGACTGCTCCGTCATCCGGCCGCCGGCGGGCCTGCGGATGCTCTGCCCGGATCGCCAGCCGGAGCCCCCGCGCCCGGCGGGTCCCTGGTCGGTTCCCGCCATGCTGGGGTCGCCCACTCCGGCGGCGTACCTGTGGGCACCGGGCGCCTGGTGGCGGAAGGACGCGCACCCGGGCTTCAACGCCGCGAACAACGCCCTCGCGCTGCACTTCGCGCTCGACGCGATCGGTGCCCAGCCCGCCGGTTACGCGCGCACGGTCGCCAGCGGCGTCATGCTCACGTTCCTGGCCACCGACCGGACGCTGAACGTGCGGCAGCTGCACTTCACCCCGGCACCAGACGTGGCCGCCCTGGACCGCTCGCAGCGGCGGCACCTGGAGGCGTACGGGCACGTCGGGAGCGACACCCATCCGGTCGAGCCGTACGCCTACTTCCTGTACCTCTACCAGGAGCCGGTGTACTTCCCCGGGATCGTGTTCGGCCTGGTGCTGGCCGCCGGGCTGGCCGGAGCGGCGCGGCAGTGGCGCCGCGGCGGCGGGCTGCCGGCCCTGCCGTGGGCGGTCGCCGCGCTCGGCATCGTGGTCCCCGTCGCGGTGCACGAGTACCACTACCGGTACGCGATCACGGTGATCCCGGTCGCCTGCCTGGCCGCGGGGCTGGCCTTCGCCAGGCACCCAGAGCCGGTGCCGCAAGCCGCTCCCGCGCCGCCTGCGGCTCACGCGGAACCCGCACCGGCGCCGGCCAGGGCAATGCCCGAGCCCCCGCCGGCCGAACCCGTGCCCGCGCCCCGGGCGGCCGGTTCCCCGGCACCCGTAGCCGTGCCCTCTCCGCGCCCGGCCGAGCAGGCCCTGGTCACGGGTGAGCCTGACTCCGCGGAGCGGAGGGGTTCCGTGGCCGGCGAGGCCCCGGAGCCAGATCCGTGACCCGGCTCGCCGTGCTGGCCCTGGGGGCGACCCCCTGGAACCCCGGGCGGCTGCTGAGCCGGCACCGGTGGTTCGCCGCCGCGGCCGCGGGCGGGCTGGTGCTCCGCGTGCTCACCATGCTCGCCTTCCCGCCCGCGATCTGGTTCGGCGGCGATTCCGCCTCCTACCTGTCCACCGCGCTGCGCCATGTGCCGGGCACCTCGCGCCTGTCCGGTTACGGGCTGCTGCTCCTGGTGCTGCGCCCGTTCCACAGCTTCGCCGTGGTCACCGCGGTACAGCATCTGATGGGCCTGTCGATCGCGGTCCTCACCTATGCGCTGTTGCGCCGGTACGGCCTGCCTGGCTGGGCTGCCACGCTGGCCGCGCTGCCCGTCCTGTTCAGCGCGTACCAGGTTCAGCTTGAGCAGGAGATCCTGCCGAGCGCTGCGTTCTGCTGCTTGATCATGACAGCGGCAGGGATCTCGCTGTGGTGGCCGGACAGGCGGACACCACAGGCGACGGCCGCCGCCGCGGGCCTGCTCGCGATCGCTGCCTGTTTCTGGCCGGTCGGGCTGCCGCTGCTGCTGGTCTTCCTCGCCTTCCTGGTGCTGCGCCGGGCCGGGTGGCAGGTGCTGGCCGCGGCCGTGGCGGCGGCGGTGCTGCCGCTGGCCGGGTACCTGGCCTGGTTCGACCACACCTACCACCGGGTGGCGTTCAGCAACAGCGACGGCATCTACCTGTGGTCCCGGACGATGAGCTTCGCCAACTGCGCGGCGATCAAGCCGCCGCCCGGCGAGGCGGCGCTGTGCCCGCCCCGGGGGACCGGCCCGCGCGCGGCGGCCTCCACTTACATCTGGGCACCCGATTCGCCGCTGGACCGCCTGCCGGGCAAGAAGTTCTCCGCTGGCAAGAACTCCCTGGCGATGAAGTTCGCGCTGCGGGCGATCGCCGCGCAGCCGCTCGGCTACCTGGTGGCCGTGCTGCACGACACCTCGCTCGCGTTCGACTGGAACATCCCCGCGCACCCCAGTGCGCTGATGACCAGGCGCTACGAGTTCGGATACGCCACCGAGCGGTGGATCTCCCCCGGCGCCGTCCTGGTCCCCGGCCACACCGTCGCCGCCGACCAGCTCGCCTACGGCGGGGCGGCAGGCAACCGGGCGGTCCAGCCTTTCGCCGGCTGGCTGGTGTCCTACCAGCGGGCCGCCTACCTGCGCGGCACGCTGCTCGCGGTAGTGCTTGCCATCGGGCTGGGCGGGATCGTCCGCCGCTGCCGGGGCAGCTGGCGCCGCGCCGGCGAAGAATGGGGCGGCCCGGGCCTGTACCCGTGGCTCGCCGCGGTCACGGTGCTGGTCGCGCCGGTGCTGACCGCGGACTACTCCGAGCGCTACGTGCTCATCGCGGTGCCGCTGGCCTGCCTGGCGGCGGGCCTGGCGTTCGCGCGGACGCCGGCCGGGCAAGTCCGGCCGCCCGCACCGGAGGTGCTGCCGCCCCGCACGGCCTCGCCCAGACCATGGGCTGCAAGTCATTTGACAGATGAGGAACTCCGATGGCGTAGGCGCGCCGGGATGAATGTGAGCCTGGTGTTCAAAGAACAACACCAGGCTCACATTTACGTCGTGGCGAAAGGCGCGGTGATCCTCACCACGCCGTCCGCGTCAATTGACCCGGGACCAATTGATCTCAAAGGCAGACTTGGATTTGACGGTGTTGCCTGCGGAGGAGTAGAGCGGACCCGGGATGCTCGTAGGCTGACCGCTGGACGCGCCGATCGCTTCAACTTCAGCTCCCGGCCAGGCCGCGCTCAGGATGCCGCCCGCGTGGCCAGCCTGGTTGATGGTCTTGAATCCGTTGTAGAACTCCTTGGCATAGTCAACCGTGCCGAGCCAGGGGCTGCTCGCGTAGCCTTCTGTGATGTCTTCCGCCGAGTTGTTGCTGCAGGTGGTGGGGCAGTGTTCGCTCATGCTAAACGACTGCCCGCTGGTGTGGTCATTCAGGAACAGCGTGTAGTTGCCGCTGCCGGTGTACGTCACGCTGGAGGTGATGGCGTCACCCGGGCTGACCGCGAAGGCAAGATTGATCCCGTTCGGGAACATCTCCCACCACGCGTATAGGAGGCGGTGCCGCCTTCGCAGAAGTCGGCCACGCCGTCCTGCTCAACGGTGCCACTGTTCCACCCGTCGAGCCCAATCCAGTGGTAGGCGAAAGCGTCGCCGGTCCCGACCCCGCCGCCGTTGCAGTTGGCTGACGGCACGGTGTAATCGGCCTGCACCTCTTTGTAGCTTGTCGTGGAGCCGCCGGTGAGGGCCAGGTACCCGGCCCAGTTCCCGCTTGTAAAAAGCGGAAGACCGCCCGGTGTCTTCGTTTGCACCAGCTTCTTGTTAATCACCGGCTGGTGGATCGCATGGAGCATAGTGGGCGTCGGCCGCCCAGACACTGAGCCCGACGCGGGCATCCCGAGGAGTCCTAGCGCAAGCACCGGTAGCGCTGCTCCAGCGATGAAGTACCGTTTTCTCATGTGTTCCTCCCGAGATGCTTGACCATCTCTCGGTCGTGGGGGGAACGTGCAATTGAAATTCCCCCCGCGTGAAAATCCCCGTGCTGATTATCAGCGCGCGGATTTTAACATGAATTTAAAATGGATGTCAAGGATTGAGTGCTGTAGCAGCCGTCCAGAACTTGGCATTCGTGAGAAGCTTGGGCTGCTGAGACCTTATCGAGCATGGTTTCCATTCGCAGTCTGGGCTGTAGCCCGCCAAAACCGTGGTGTCCATTGCTCATTTTTAGGGCTGGTGTTGTTACTCCGGGTCGTCCATCCATTCGGTCCGGACACCTGCTGCGTGGACCCGGCGGTGCGAAGCTCCGCGAGCCGGGCTGATGCTTTTCGATGACGTGCGCCTCCAGGCCCGCATTTGTGGTCGTTGGCACGGCGCCCACAAAAGAATGTAGGTGGAGTGCCAACGACCACAAATCGTTCCGGCCCGGGCGGAGGGCGCGGCGGTTCCCGGGAACACGGGCATACGGCCCGTGTCCCTGGATGCTCAGCGGGCGGTGCGGGTGCGGAGGGCAGCGAGTACGCCGCCCGCCACGGCCCCGGCGGCGAGCACCACGCAGGTCACCGCGACCGCGTGCGCCGAGACCAGGCGGAACCCGGCCGCCGCGTGCTGGGGCAGGCGGCCGGCCAGGTTCAGGTAGAGCGTGCCGAACGTGGCCACGCCGACCACCAGGGCGAGCTGGTTGACCGTGACGATCACGCCGGTCGCGTCGGCCGCGCCGGTCACCGGCATCCGCATCACCACGCCGGTCATCAGCGGGCTGAACGCGGCCGCCATCCCGGCGCCGACCAGCGCCAGCGCCACGATCAGCCACGCCCCGCCCGGCCCGCCGCCGCGCAACTGGGCGGCCAGCATCAGCAGCCCGGCACCGTAGACCGCGAAGCCGGCGATGCTCACGCTCACGTGCCGGCCCGCGGGCAGCCGCTGCCAGTTCAGGCTGACCAAGGCGAACGCCAGCCCGGCGGGCGCGAACGTGAGCCCGGCCCGCATCGGCGAGTAACCCAGGCCGCCCTGCAGGTGCAGGGCCAGCACGAAGAAGAACCCGCCGAACACGGCCATCACGCAGAACAGTGCCGCGATCCCGGCCGCCGTGCCGGGCAGCCGCAGCAGCCGGCCGGGGATCAGCGGCGACCCCCCACGGGCGGCGGCCCGCCGCTCCACCACGGCGAACAGTGCGAACAGCACACCGCTGCCGGCCAGGCAGGCCCAGCCCCAGGCGGGCCAGTGTTCGGACTGGCCGAGCACCAGGGGAAGGACCAGGGCCAGCACGGCCGGGGTCAGCGTGGCCACCCCGGCCAGGTCCAGGGTGCGGCCCGGCTCGCCACGGCCGTTCGGCAGGGTCCGCAGCCCGGCCAGGAACAAGATCGCCCCGATCGGAACGTTCAGCAAAAACACCGGTCGCCAAGTGCCGCCCAGCAGGTTCGCGCTGACCAGCACGCCGCCGGCGACCTGCCCGGCCACCGCGCCGCCGGCCAGCACGGCCGCGTACAGGCGCATCGGGCGGGCCCGGGCAGCACCGGTGAACGTCCGCTGGATCAGGCTGAGGACCTGCGGGATCATGGCCGCCGCTCCGGCGCCCTGGATGAAGCGCAGCGTGACCAGGACGGCGGTCGAGGTGGCCATGCCGCAGCCAAGCGAGGCAAGCGTGAACACCGCCAGGCCGGACAGGAACATGCGCCGGTGGCCCAGGATGTCACCAAGCCGGGCACCGGTGACCAGGAGCACCGCGTAGGTGATCACGTATCCGGCGATGACAAGCTGCAGGCCAGCACCGGAGGTATGCAGGCTGGCATGGATAGCGGGGGCCGCGACGTTGACTACGGACGCGTCAAGAACGGCCATGAACTGCCCGGTGAGAACCACCGCGAGGGCCGCCCAGAGGCTCCTGCCGGGCCGCTGGGAGGGCCGGGCAGGCCGGGCAACGGCGAGGGTGTCTTTCATGACTACCAGCCTGCCGGGACGTCGATGCCAGTACCAGGAGCCTGCTTATCCTGGTATCAGCACTACCTGGCAACAGCGCCGCAGGCCCGGCAGGATGGAGTCATGGACACCGTGACCACCGCGAACGGGCATCACCGCCGTGCCGAGCTGGCCGCGTTCCTGCGCGCCCGGCGGGAACGGATCACCCCCGAGCAGGCGGGCCTGCCGCCGGGCTCGCGCCGCCGGACTCCCGGGCTGCGCCGCGAGGAGGTCGCACAGCTCTCCGGCGTCGGCGTGACCTGGTACACCTGGCTGGAACAGGGCCGCCAGATCAACGCGAGCCCGCAGGTGCTCGGCGCGGTGGCCCGTACCCTGCTGCTCGACCAGGCCGAGCGGGAGCACCTGTTCCGGCTGGCCGACCTGCCGGACGCGGCCACGTCAGCTGGCGGCACCCCGGGGTGCGAGCAGGTGCTGCCGGAGGTGCAGGAGATCATCGACACGCTGGCACCGATGCCGGCCAGCGTGGTCAACGAGCGGTTCGACCTGCTGGCCTGGAACGCCGCGTACCAGGCCCTGTGGCCCGGCGTGACCGGTGCCGCCCCCGGCGAGCGCAACATCCTCTGGCAGTGCTTCACCTACCCCGACTGCTGCCATCCCTATGTGAACCGGCACGAGCAGGTGGCGATGCTGGTGGCCCAGTTGCGCGGTGCCTACGGCCGGCACCTGGGCGAGCCGGCGTGGACCGGGTTCGTCCGGCGCCTGTCGGCGGTCAGCGCCTCGTTCGCGCGGCTGTGGGACGAGCACGAGGTGGCCAGCCAGGCGACCTACCTGAAGATCTTCCGCCACCCGGCGTACCCGAAGCTGGCGCTGACCACGACAAGCCTGGCGGTGCAGGCGGTGCCGGGCACGCGGATGGTCGTGTACCGGCCGGCCGACGAGGTGACCAGGGACGCCATCGCCAGGCTGCTGGCCGGTGAGGGCGCGGACGCACAGTACCCGTGCTGGGAGGCGCACCGGCGGCGCAAGACCAGCCTGGCGAGCTGACCGGGCCAGGCCCGTTCAGCCGGTGTTCTGCAGGCCGGCGGCGACTCCGTTGACGGACAGCAGCAGCAGGCGTTCGAGCTGGTCGCGTTCTGCCTGGCCACCCGGTCCCTGGCCGGCCCGCAACTCGGCCAGTGCCCGCAGTTGCAGGTAGGAGAGCGCGTCCACGTACGGGTCGCGGAGCGTGACGGCCCGGGACAGCACCGGCCGGTTGGCCAGCAGCCGCGCGTGCCCGGTCACCTCGAGCAGCAGCCGCCTGGTCAGGTCGTACTCGGCCAGCACCCGGGCGGTCAGGTCGTCCCGCCCGCCCAGGGCCAGGTGCCGCGCGGCCATCCGCCGGTCGGTCTTGGCCAGGCTCATCTCGGCGTTCTCCAGCAGCACGGTGAGCACCGGCCAGCCCTGGTAGGCCTCGTGCACCCCGGCAAGCCCGCCGGGACCGGAGAGCACCGCCGCGAGCCCGCTGCCCAGCCCGTACCAGCCGGGCAGGTTCAGCCTGGTCTGCGCCCACGCGAACACCCACGGGATCGCCCGCAGTTCGGCCAGGTCGGCGGGGCCCGGCGCCCCGGCGGTGCCCCGGCGCGGCGGCCTGGACCCGATCCGCATCCGGCCGAGTTCCTCCAGCGGGCTGATCCGTGCCAGCCAGCCGGCGAACCCGTCGGCCTCGACAAGGTCCCGGTAGGTGCGCAGCGCCGCACCGGCCATCCGGTCGGCCACCGGCCGGAACCGCCGCGCGGCGTCCCGGCTCTGCTCCATCACCGCGGGCGCCGAGGCGAGCAGCACCGCCGAGGTGACCTGTTCCAGGTGCCGGCGCGCGATGACCGGGTGCCCGTACCTGGCGAAGATGACCTCGCCCTGCTCGGTGACCTTGAGCCGCCCGTCCACGGAACCGGGCGCCTGGGCCAGCACCGCCCGCCCGGCCGGGCCGCCGCCCCGCCCGAGCGCCCCGCCCCGGCCGTGGAACAGGGTGAGCCTGATGTCGCGCTCGGCCGCCCAACGGGCCAGCCGCTCCTGCGCGTCGTACAGCGCCAGGGTCGCGCTCACCGGGCCAAGCTCCTTGGCCGAGTCGGAGTACCCGAGCATGACCTCCAGCCGCCGACCGGAGGCGGCCAGCCGCTCCGCCACCGGCGCCAGGTCCAGCATCCCGTCAAGCACGTGCGTCGCGGCCGCCAGGTCCGCGCCGCTCTCGAACAGCGGCACCACGTCCACGACCGGCGGCGGCCCGCTGCGCACAGCCAGGGCCGCGAGCCGGTACACGGCGGCGACGTCGGCCGCCGAGCGGGTGAAGCTGACCACGTACCTGTGGCATGCTGCGACGCCGAACCTGCCCTGGATCCACCCGATCGCCCGCATGGTCGCCAGCACCTCGGCGGTCTGCGCGGACAGATCGCCGCCCGCCTCGATCTCGCGCAGCGCCCGCTCGTGCACCGCGCTGTGCTGGCGCACCTCAAGCGACGCGGCGTGGAACCCGAACGTCTCGGCCTGCCAGACCAGGTTCTGCAGCTCCCCGAACGCCTGCCGCCCGGCGCCCGCGCCGGCCAGCGAGTCCTGGACAAGGCGCAGGTCGGCGAGGAAGGCGTCACAGCTCGGGTAGGCCAGGTCGGCCTGGCGCAGCCGGGTGGCACGGACCCGTTCCGCCAGGAAAAGCAGAAAGGTGCGATACGGCTCCTCGGGGGACCGCGCGCCGATCTGCGCAAGAAGTTCGGGGTGCTCGGTCTCGGCGGCCTCCAGCGCGAGCGCGAGGCCCGCGCTGGGCGGCGCGGCCGCGGCGTGCACGGTGAGGGCACGCCCGACCCTGATGGTGGCGTTCTCCAGCGCACGCAGCGCGTGGTCGGCGTGGATCGCCGCCGCTTCCCTGGTCACCTGGGCCGTCACGGTGGGGTTGCCGTCCCGGTCCGCGCCGACCCAGCTGCCGAACCGCAGGCACGCGGCGGCCACCGGGGCCGGCCCGGCGGCGGCCCCGGGCACGGCGCGGCAGGCCGCATCCAGTGCCCGGTAGAACGCCGGGGCCAGGCTGAACAGCGTGTCGTCGAACACGGCCATGACCGTGCGCACCTCGTCGACCGGCCCGATCGGCTTGACCCGCAGCGGCGTGGTGAGCCACAGCAGGCCGATCTCCTCCCGCAACCGCCGCCTGACCTCGGCCTGGTCGGCCGGCATGCCGACGTCATCCAGCGCCTCCACCAGGGCCGCGACGCGGCGCAGCGCGGCGGCCACCGCCCGGCGGCGGGCCTCGGTCGGATGGGCGGTGAGCACCGGGTGTACCCGCAGCCCGGCCAGCAGTTCGGCGAACCGGCCGGGATCCGCGCTGAACTCTTCCACCGCCGCGGCCAGCGACTCGCGCCGCGGCCCCCCACCCCCCGCCCACCTCCCCATTCCCTCTTCGCTATCCCCGTTCTCCTGCGCGAAGTCCGCCTGGCCGCGCAGCACCCGTACCCGGTGCCGTTCCTCGGCCAGGTTGGTCAGGTGGAAGTAGATGGTGAAGGCCTTGGCCACCAGTTCGGCGCGGGCCAGCGGCCAGCCCGCCACCAGCGCCGCGATCTGGTCGCCGGCCAGGTCGGCCTCGTCCCCCGGCGGCTTGTCCCTGGCCGCGATGACCGCGCGGCGCAGCCGTTCCACGTCGTCGAGCAGGCCTTGGCCACCGGACTCGCGGATCACCTCGCCGAGCAGGTCGCCGAGAAGGCGGACATCCCGGCGCAATGGGACGGGCAGTTCCTGGCGGTCCGCTTCCCGGCTCACTGTCCTCAGCCTAGTGCCGTCCAATTCCCGGGAACGGTACGCCAGGTGCGGCGGTAATGATCGCGCAGGCCACTACCCTGAGGCGCATGACCAGCCAAGCGCCCAGCGAGCCAGAAGCCGTCCCCGCCGACCTGCACACCACCGCGGGGAAAATCGCTGACCTGCAGCGGCGCCGCGATGAGGCGACGCACGCCGGCTCGCAGCGCGCGGTGGAGCGCCAGCACGCCAAGGGCAAGATGACCGCCCGCGAGCGGATCGAGCGGCTGCTGGACCCCGGCTCCTTCACCGAACTGGACGAACTGGCCAGGCACCGCGCCACGGACTTCGGCATGACCGCGAACCGGCCCTACGGCGACGGCGTGGTCACCGGGTTCGGCACGATCGACGGCCGGCCGGTCTGCGTGTTCAGCCAGGACTTCACCGTGTTCGGCGGCTCGCTCGGCGAGGTGTACGGCGAGAAGATCGTCAAGGTCATGGACCACGCCATGAAGGTCGGCTGCCCGATCATCGGGATCAACGACGGCGGCGGCGCCCGGATCCAGGAGGGCGTGGTCGCGCTCGGCCTGTTCGCCGAGATCTTCCGCAGGAACGTGCTGGCGTCCGGGGTCATCCCGCAGATCAGCCTGATCATGGGACCGTGCGCGGGCGGCGCGGTCTACTCCCCCGCGATCACCGACTTCACCCTGATGGTCGAGGGCATCTCGCACATGTTCATCACCGGGCCCGATGTGATCAAGACGGTCACCGGGGAAGAGGTCAGCTTCGAGGAACTGGGCGGCGCGCAGGCGCACAACGTCAAGTCCGGCGTGGCGCAGTTCCAGGCCAAGGACGAGGACGAGTGCTTCGACCTCGCCAGGGATCTGCTGTCCTACCTGCCCTCCAACAACCTCGACGAGCCCCCGGTGTACGACGGCGGCCCGGACGAGTGGGGCGGGGCGGCGGGGTCGGAACTAGCAGACGTCCTGGCGGTCACCGACGCCGACGCCGAGCTTGACACCGCGATCCCCGACTCCGCCAACCAGCCCTACGACATGCACAACGTCATCGAGCACGTGCTGGACGACGGCGAGTTCCTCGAGGTCCACGCCGGTTTCGCGCAGAACATCCTCGTCGGCTTCGGCCGTGCCGACGGGCACCCGGTCGGCGTGGTGGCCAACCAGCCCATGCACCTGGCCGGCTGCCTGGACATCGACGCGTCGGAGAAGGCGGCCAGGTTCGTCCGCACCTGCGACGCGTTCGGCGTTCCCGTGCTGACATTCGTGGACGTGCCCGGGTTCCTGCCCGGCACGGGGCAGGAGTGGGGCGGGATCATCCGGCGCGGCGCCAAGCTCATCTACGCCTACGCCGAGGCCACCGTGCCCAAGGTGACCGTGATCACCCGCAAGGCCTACGGCGGCGCCTACGACGTCATGGGTTCCAAGCACCTCGGCGGCGACGTCAACCTGGCCTGGCCGACCGCGCACATCGCGGTGATGGGGGCGCAGGGCGCGGTGAACATCCTGTACCGCAGGGAACTGGCCGGCGCCGAGGATCCAGACGCGCTGCGGGCCCGGCTGGTCACCGAATATGAAGACACTTTGGCGAATCCCTATATTGCGGCCGAACGAGGGTACGTGGACGCCGTGATACGCCCCGCTGAAACCCGCTCCCAAGTCATCCGCGCGCTCCGGGCGCTACGCACGAAGCGACAGACCCTGCCGCCCAAGAAGCACGGGAACATCCCCCTGTAGCCGGCAGGTGACTTAGGGTCGTATTCACCATGACTGATTTCCCTCCCCCGCCACTGCTTCCCACCCTGGCCCGCTACGCGGTCATCGTGGACGTCGGCTACATCTACGCGGCCGCCGGCGAACTGCTGTTCAACACGTCGTCCCGGCGCGAGTTCCGGGTGGACGCGGACAAGCTGATCGGCGCCCTCACCAGGCACGCGGACGGCCTGGTCCGGGGCGAACTACTCCGGGTGTACTGGTACGACGCCGCACGGGACCGGGTGCCCACCATCGACCAGCGGGTGATCGCCCAGATGGCCTGGGTGAAGCTCCGGCTCGGCAACCTCAACGCGCGCGGCCAGCAGAAGGGGGTGGACGCGCAGATCCGGGCGGACATGGAGGCCCTGGCCCGGCACCGCGCGGTCACCGACGCCGTCCTCATCGCCGGCGATGAGGACATGGTGCCGGCCGTGGAGGCCGCGCAGGCGTTCGGTGTCCGGGTGCACCTGTGGGGCGTGGAGCCGCCGTTCGGCACGAACCAGGCCGAACGGCTGGTCTGGGAGGCGGACACGGTCGAGGTCCTGGACCGGCCGTTCCTCGAGCCGTACTTCACCCGGCAGCCGACCGCCGTGGACCAGCCCGGCCCGGTGGCCGTCTCACCGTCGGTTCCCTCGCCCGCGCAGCTGTTCGGGGAGCGGCCCGCGCCACCGCCATACCGGCCCGCACCCAAGCCCGTGGTGTCGCCGCCCCGGCTCGGCCCCGACCGCGAGCGGGTCGAGGAGGCCGGCGAGCACGTGGCGCACAAGTGGATCCTCACGCGGGGCGCGGACAACATCCGCGACCTGCTGCCGGGCCCGATCCTGCCGCCGGTCATCGACAAGGAACTGCTCGTCGATGCGGAGAAGGAACTCGGCCAGTCGCTGCGCCCCTACCAGGAGGCGCGGGAGTGGCTGCGGGACGCGTTCTGGGCCCGGGTGCGCCGCGAGTTCGCGGTAGGACACCAGGCATGACGGAGCCGGAGCCCGGGCCGCTGCTGCGCGTGGTCCGGGGCCAGCCGACGGACGAGGAGGCCGCCGCGCTGGCCGTGGTGCTCGCCGCGAAGCTGGCCGCCCGCCCGGCGCACGGGCGCGCGGGCCGCGCCGCCGTCAGCGGCTGGGCGGACCGCGCCCGCGCGCTGCGCACCCCGCTGACCCCGGGTCCCGGCGCCTGGCGCCGCGCGGCCGGCCCTCGCTAACCCAGCCCCTGCCGGTCAAATGTCGTCGTTGTGACAACCACGACACAAGAATGTCGTGGTTGTGGCAACGACGACAACGCATCCGGGCCGCAGGCGGGGGGACGGTGAGGGCGGACGGCTAGAGGTTCTGGCTGTCAGGTCCGATTCCCGCCAGTATCGGCGCGCTGCCTCGGGTTGAATCGAGGTATGACGCTCGACTTCGACACCTGCTACCGCGCGGTGCTCGCCCGCGACCCGAGGTTTGACGGGCGTTTCTTCACGGCCGTGAAGAGCACAGGGATCTACTGCAGGCCGGTGTGCCCGGCCCGCACGCCGGCCCGGCGCAACATGCGGTTCTACCCGCACGCGGGCGCGGCGGAGGCGGCCGGGTTCCGTGCCTGCCGCCGCTGCCGCCCGGAGACCAGCCCCGGCTCCCCGGAGTGGAATGTGCGGGCCGACCTGGCCGGGCGCGCGGTCCGCCTGATCGCGGACGGGTACGTGGACGAGCACGGGGTGGACGGGCTGGCGCGCCGCCTCGCGGTCACCGAGCGGCACCTGCGCCGCCTGCTTGTGGCCGAACTCGGCGCGGGGCCGCTCGCCCTGGCCAGGAGCATGCGGATGCAGACCGCACGGCGACTGCTCGCGGAGACCTCGATGCCGGTCACCGAGATCGCGTTCGCGAGCGGGTTCGCCAGCATCCGCCAGTTCAACGCGACGTTCCTTGAGTCCTACGGCAAGCCGCCGTCCTCGCTGCGCCCGGCGCTGCGCCGCCCGGCACCGCCCGGCGGCAAGGCCGGGCCTGACAGCGCGTGGCTCACGCTCAAGCTCGCCTGCCGGGAGCCGTTCGACGGGGCGGCGCTGCTTGACTTCCTGGCCCTCCGGGCGGTCCCCGGGGTGGAGCAGGTCACCGGCAACCGCTACGCACGGACGATCCGGGCGCCGGGCGGGCCTGGCCTGATCGAACTGACGATGCCGGGCGACCCGGGCCCCCCAGGTGCCCGGCCCGGCCCGAGGCACGTGCTGCTCCGCGCGCGGCTGCCGGGGCTGCGCGGGGTCGGCCAGGTGGTGTCCCGGTGCCGGCAACTGCTCGACCTCGACGCCGACGCGTGCGCGATCGGCGCCGTGCTGGCCGCCGACGGGCTGCTCGCCCCGCTGGTGACGGCGCGGCCCGGGCTGCGCGTGCCCGGCACCTACGACGGGTTCGAGCTTGCCGTGCGCGCCGTGCTCGGCCAGCAGGTGTCGGTGCCCGCCGCCCGGACCCTGGCCGGACGGCTGGCCCGCAGGTTCGGCACCCGGCTGCAGATGCCGGACTCATCGCCGTCGGTCCTGTTCCCCGGGCCCGCCGACCTGGCGGATGCCGACCTGTCCGGGCTCGGCCTCACCACGGCCAGGCAGGTGACGCTGCGCGCGCTGGGCGCCGCGGTCGCCGAAGGGACGCTGGAACTCGACCACGGCGCGGACCCGCAGCAGACCGCGGCCCGGCTCGCCGGACTGCCAGGGATAGGGCCGTGGACGATCTCCTACATCCTGATGCGCGCGGTGGGCGACCCGGACGCCTTCCCCGCCAGCGACCTCGGGCTGCGCCGGGCACTGGAGCGCCTCGGCGGCAGCGCCGCCCACGCGGACCGGTGGCACCCCTGGCGCGCCTACGCGGCCGTTCACCTGTGGACCTGGTCCGCAGGGACGCCGGCCACCGAACACGGGTCAGCGCTGGCCGGAGGGACCGATGGCCGCCGTATCGCTGCCCGGTGAAGACCTTGACCCGCAACCCCCGCGACACTACGAAGGAGCAATCATGTCCGCCCGTTCTTCAAGCCCGGTCCTGGTGACCGTCCTCGACACCCCGGCCGGCCCGCTGAGCCTGCTCGCCTGCGACGACACCCTGGTCGGCGCCGGGTTCACCGGCGACCCCGGGTCGCTGCACGCCCGGCTGGAGCCTGCGCTGCGCGAGACGGCGCTGACCACCGCGCGGCCGCAGGACCTGGCATGGCTGGTGAAGCCGATGCGCGACTACTTCGAGGGTGACCTCAAAGCACCGGACGGGCTGCCGGTGCGCCAGCCCGGCAGCCCCGGCCGGCAGCGGCTGTGGGACGCGATGCGCGCCGTGCCCGCCGGGACCACGATCAGCTACGCCGAACTGGCGGCCCGGGCCGGCCAGCCGACCGCACCCCGGGCGGCGGGCGCGGCCTGCGCCGCGAACCTGATCGCGCCGGTGATCCCGTGCCACCGGATCCTGGGCAGTGACGGCAGCCTCCACGGCTACTACTACGGGCTGCCCTGCAAGGAGTGGCTGCTGGCGCACGAGCGCGAGCATTTGTCCGGCTGAGCACCAGCGATGGCCGGCCCGCACCCCGGGCCGGCCATCCCGGCCTGGTGACGGCGCCGCACATTCGCCTGGGAGGCGACTACGTGGCGTGCGGTCACTAGACTCCTCGCAGTCGGGAGGAGGCGTTTCGTGCGTAAGGTGCTGATCGCCAACCGCGGCGAGATCGCCGTGCGCATCATCCGGGCCTGCAAGGACGCGGGCCTGGCCAGCGTCGCCGTCTACGCGGAACCCGACCTTGACGCGCTGCACGTCAGGATGGCCGACGAGGCCTACGCCCTGGAGGGCCAGAGCGCGGCCGAGAGCTACCTGTCCATCGAGAAGATCCTCAAGCGGGCCGCCGACTCCGGCGCGGACGCGATCCACCCGGGCTACGGATTCCTGGCCGAGAACGCCGGGTTCGCCCGGGCGGTGATCGACGCCGGGCTCACCTGGATCGGACCGCCGCCCGCGGCGATCGACGCGCTCGGTGACAAGGTCGCCGCGCGGCACATCGCGGCCACTGTCGGGGCGCCGCTGGCGCCGGGCACCGACGGGCCGGTCAGCGGTGCCGACGAGGTGGCGGCGTTCGCCGCCGAGTACGGCCTGCCGGTCGCCATCAAGGCGGCGTTCGGCGGCGGCGGGCGCGGGCTGAAGGTGGTGCACGAGGCCGGCCAGATCGCCGAGATGTACGAGTCCGCCGTGCGGGAGGCGGTCGCCGCGTTCGGCCGCGGTGAGTGCTTCGTGGAGCGCTACCTGGAACGCCCGCGGCACGTGGAGACGCAGTGCCTGGCCGACCAGCACGGCGAGGTGGTCGTGGTGTCCACCCGGGACTGCTCGCTGCAGCGGCGGCACCAGAAGCTGGTCGAGGAGGCGCCCGCCCCGTTCCTCACCGATGCCCAGCAGGCCCGGCTCTACGAGGCGTCCAAGGCGATCCTGCGCGAGGCGGGCTACGCGGGAGCGGGCACGTGCGAGTTCCTCGTCGGCCAGGACGGCACCGTGTCGTTCCTTGAGGTCAACACCAGGCTGCAGGTCGAGCACCCGGTGTCCGAGGAGGTCACCGGGCTGGACCTGGTGCGGGAGATGTTCCGCATCGCCGACGGCCAGCGGCTTGGCTTCGGCGACCCGCAGGTGCGCGGGCACTCGATCGAGTTCCGTATCAACGCGGAGGATGCCGGGCGCAACTTCCTCCCCGCGCCAGGGACGATCACCCGGTGGCGCGAGCCGTCCGGGCCCGGGGTCCGGGTGGACGCCGGGTATACGGCGGGGATGACGGTTCCGCAGGCGTTCGACTCCCTGCTCGCCAAGCTCATCGTCACCGGCGCGACCCGGGTGCAGGCGCTGGAGCGATCCCGGCGGGCGCTCGCCGAGTTCGACGTCGGCGGCATGCCCACGGTGCTCCCGTTCCACCGGGCCGTGGTCCGCGACGAGGCCTTCACCGGCGAGCCGTTCTCGGTGCACACCCGGTGGATCGAGACCGAGTTCGGCACGCAGATCCCGCCGTACGCGCCGGAGGCAGACTCCGCCGCCGGTGACGGGGCGGGGCCCGGTGCGGGGGGCGCGGGCGAGCGGGAGCGGATCGTGGTGGAGGTCGGCGGCAAGCGCCTCGAGGTGGTGTTGCCGGCCGGGCTGGGCGCGGCGGCCGGGGCTGGCGGCGGCAGGGCCGGGGCTGGCCACGCGGAGCGGCCCGGGTCCCGGCAGCGGTCCGGCCGGTCACGGGCCGCCGGGGCCGGTGGTGACGAGCTGACCAGCCCGATGCAAGGCACGATCGTCAAGATCGTGGCCGGGGAGGGCCAGCATGTGTCCGCCGGCGACACCGTGGTGGTGCTGGAAGCCATGAAGATGGAGCAGCCGCTGACCGCGCACAAGGACGGGACGGTGACCGGGCTGGCCGTGGAGATCGGGCAGACCGTGTCCGCGGGCACCACCATCTGCCGGCTGGCAGACTGAGGGCGTGCCCCCTCCCGCCGCCCCGGTTCTGGGCCCGGGGTGACCAGCCTGCCGGGTGACCCAGGGCCGCTGAGATGGCTCAGGTTCGCCTTCGGGTTCCGGTTGCCGCCGGAGAACGTGCACTGGGTGCGGCACGAGCTGACCGACGCGGGCTGGCGGTGGCGGACCGTGCTGCGGCACCTCGTGGTGATCCTGCCGGTCTGCGCGATCGTCGTGGTGGTGCTCGAGGTATTCCTGCCCGCCCCGGCCTGGGTGAGCGCGATGATGGTCGTCCTTATCCTCGCTGGCAGCGTGGTGTCCGTGGCCGCCTACGCCGACGACATCCGCGCGGCCCGGCTGCGCCAGCACGGCCTGCCCGTGCCCAGCGATCCCGACCTGGGCCGTCCCACGCACTGAGCCCGGGCGGCGCGGCGGTGCTCGCGAGGTTGTGTCAGCGCTCGTTGCCGGAGCGGAGCCAGCCGATGTAGTCGGCCACGGCGGCCGTGGTGTTGTAGCCGGGCTGGAATCCGGTGTCCTCGCGCAGCCGGGAGATGTCGAGGTAAATGTCGCGGCCCAGCCAGCCCGTGCCCCGGCCGTCGCGCAGGCCCAGCCGCGCACCGGGGATCGCCTCGCCGATCGCCGCCGCCAGTTCGGCGTTCGTGGTGACGCGCCCGCCGGACACGTTGTAGGTGCGGTAGCTGAGCCGGTCGGCAAGCTGCAGCAGCGCGATCGCCCGGCCGCAGTCCCGGACGTAGACCAGGTCTCCCCCGTCCGCGGCGTGCACGGGCTGGTCCAGCGCGCGGCCGTGCACCGCCGCGTGCACCATCTGCGGAGCGGTGATGAACATCGACGCGGGGCGGCCGAGCGGGCCCCAGGCGCCGCCGATCCGCGTCAGGTAGATCTCCAGCCCGGTGGCGTTCGCGATGAAGTCGGCGAGCAGTTCGTGGACCTTCTTGGCGGCCGGGATCGGATGCACCGCCGTCATCGGCAACGGCAGGTCCTCGCGCAGCGGGCTGTCGCCCGGGCCGTCGTAGACGCCGATGGTGCTGGCCACGCCGACCCGGGTCACCTGCCACTCGGTGGCCAGCTGCAGCAGCCCGAGCAGGCCCTCGGTGCCGTGACGGGCAGCACCGATGGGGTCGGTGGTGTCGAGGCCGAAGCCACCGGCGAGATGCACGATCCCAGTGATCTTGTGACGGCTGCCGATCTCCCGTAGTGCGCCGGTGTCGGTGACGTCGGCCTGCTCGACGAACAGCCGGGTGCCCTCGTCGGCCGCGATCAGGCCGGACGGGCCGGACGTGCGGCGCTGCACCAGGACGCAGGACTCACCCTGGTCGAGCAGCGCCCGGGTGACATGTGAGCCGATGAACCCCAGCCCGCCGGTGATCAAGATCATCGCTATGGCCCCTTTAATCATTATGACTGATCGTCAGGATTACTGACGGTCAGCTTAGCGCTAAGATCCAGGCATGTCCACACAAGCGCCGGGCCAGCGCGGCCTGGGCAGCCTGTCCGCGCCGCCGCCGGAACTGGCCGGGCGGCTGGGCTACCTGCTCAAGCACGCCCAGCTAGGGCTGGCCGGGCTGACCGCGACCGCGCTTGGCCCCTACGGGGTGAGCGGGCGGGAACTGGCGGTGCTCACCGTGCTGGCCGGGGACGAGCCCGCGTCGCAGCAGCAGGCCGCCCAGCGCCTCGGCGTGGACCGGACCACGATGGTCGCCCTGGTTGACGCGCTGGAGGGCAAGGGGCTTGTGCAGCGGCATGCAGACGCCGCGGACCGGCGCAGGAACGTGGTCGAACTCACCGCGGCCGGGCGTGACACGCTGCACCGCGCGGGCGAGGCCGCCGCGGAGGCCGAGCGCCGCTTCCTCGCGCCGCTGAGCCCCCGGGACGCCCAGCAGTTGAAGGCCGCCCTGCTCACCGTCATCCAGCCCGAGCGCTGAGCCTGACCCCGCCGGGCCGGATTTACCTGTCGATGGGATTGGCATCAGCAAGGCATTGACAACTCCCGGCCGGTGCGGGAAGACTCCGGCCAGGTCAGGGAGGAGACACCCATGCGCAGGCCCGTCACTCGCTCTTGCCTCATCGCGCTTACCGCCCTCGCCACGGCGGGCGGGCTGTTCCCCGGCGCCGCGCAGGCGGCCGTACCCGCTGCGCACGCACCGGCGGCCGTCACTCCGAAGTGGACCAAGATCTCCACCGACACCAGCCTGGGCATCGCGTCCGCCGGGCTGTTCCGCACCGCGGACGGGATGCTGCACGTGGCGTGGGCGCGCCAGGACGGCCCCAGCAACTTCTCGCTGAACTACTCCACCGTCGGTCCGAACGCGACGCTTGAGGGCACGGGGACGATCGTGAAGGGCTGGACCGCCGTCTCCTTTTACCCGCGGCTGGTCGCCGGGCCCAGCGGGGGCATCCGGGCGGTGTTCACCGGGGGCAACGGCGTAAGCGGCAGCCCCTACAACCTGGGCGCGATGTACTCAGCCACGGCCACCTCGGCAGGGACGACGTGGAATCTGGTCAAGGGCTCGATGTCGCATTCCATGACCATCCCGCAGACCAACACGTCGGCGACCACACAGAGCACGGGGACGCCGGTGGCGTCCTGGCCGGGCGGCAGCGGTGTCGCGTTCCACGTGGGGGCCGATCCGAACACGCCCGCCACCAAGCGGATGGGACCGTGGCGGTCTCCTCCGGCTCGGGCACCGTCGTCGGCACCACGCTCGCCCGGGAGACCGACGGCAGCGTCTGGGTGGCCTGGTTCACCGAGTCCTTCGCGAGCGACCAAGGCTACTGGGTGGACAAGATCACGCCGACGCAGGCGGCGAAGACCGAGGCGCCCGGCTCGGGCAGCCCCAGCCTGGCCAACAACCAGCCGCTCCAGTCGGTGGCGTTCGCGGCCGGCGCCAAGGGCGGCGGGTACCTGGCTTACTGCGTGCCCACCGCGACCATCACCTGCGCGCACATCGCGCTGTGGAAGGTGGGCGCGGCCAAGGCCACCACGGTCCCCGGCTCCACCACGCAGCACGCGGCGCACGTGGCGATCGCCGCGGCGCCCGGCGGCCACCTGTGGGTGCTGTGGTACGACACCAGCCAGAACAAGATCCATGCGATCCGCAGCAACGCGGCGGTGACGAAGTTCGGCCCGGGCCAGACCATCGCCGCACCGCCCAGCACCTCGGAACTCGACGGGCTGCAGGCCGAGGGCAGCCAGGGACCGCTCGACGTGGTCGCGCTCGTGCTGCAGACCACGGCCGGGTCCACCCCGTCCTACTGGGACATCCAGCTACTGCCGAAGCTCACGCTGACCGGCGCGCCCGCCACGGTGGCCCCGGGCAAGGTGGTCACGTTCACGGTCACCGACGTGGGCGACCCGGTGGCGGGCGCCACGGTCACGTTCCTGGGCGGGCACGCGACGACTAACAGCAGCGGCGTCGCCACGTTCACGGTGCCCACGGGTACCGCGGCGGGCAGCTACAAGGCCACCGCGTCCATGACCAGTTACACGTCCGCGACATTCAGCGTGAAGGTCAGCTAGATTTCCGCACCGTCCCCGACCGGGCGCATGAGCCGCCGCGCGGCCTCGGTCAGGCTGCCCGACAGCGAGGGGTAAACGGCGAACGTGTGCGCGATCTGGTCCACGGTCAGCATCTGCTCCACGGCCAGGGACACGGCGAGGATCAGCTCGCTGGCCCGTGGTGCGACCACGACGCCGCCGACCACGGTCCCGCTGCGCGGGCGGGCGAACAGCTTGACGAAGCCGTCGCGGAAGCCCTGCATCTTGGCACGCGCGTTGGTGGCCAGCGGCAGCTTGACCATGGCCGCCTCCACCTGCCCAGAATCGACCGCGGCCTGGCTCACCCCGACTGTCGCGATCTCCGGCTCGGTGAAGATCGTCGCCGCGACATGGCTGAGCCGCAGCGGCTGGACCGCCTCGCCCAGCGCGTGCCACATCGCTATCCGCCCCTGCATCGCCGCCACGGAGGCCAGCATCATGATGCCGGTGCAGTCGCCGGCCGCGTACACGCCGGGCGCCGAGGTCCGCGACACCTTGTCCACGGTCACCAGGCCCCGCTCGTCGACCGCCACCCCGGCGTCCTCCAGTCCGAGGTGCTGCGTGGCGGGCACCAGCCCGACCGTGAGCAGGCAGTGTGACCCGCGAACCGTCCTGCCGTCGGCGAGGGTGACGACGACCCCGGTTCCCTCGCGCTTGACCCCGTCGGCACGGGACCGGCCGAGCACGGTCATGCCGCGCCGCCGGAACACGTCCTCGACCACCATCGCCGCGTCCGGGTCCTCGTGCGGCAGCACCCGGTCACGGGAGGAGATCAGCGTCACCTGCGAGCCCAGTGCCTGGTAGGCGCTGGCGAACTCGGCACCGGTCACCCCGGAGCCCACTACGATCAACTCCTCAGGGAGCTCGGCCAGGTCGTAGAGCTGCCGCCAGTTCAGGATCCGCTCGCCGTCCGGCTCGGCGCCGGGCAGTTGCCTGGGCACGCCGCCGGTGGCCACCAGCACCACCCCCGCGGTGACCTCGCGGTCCCCCGCCACCACGGTGTGCGGGCCGGCCAGCCGCCCGCGCGCGGAGATCACCTCGACCCCCTCCGCGGCCAGCCGCGCGGCGACATCCGCCGACTGGGCCACGGCCAGCGCCTTGACCCGGCCGTTGAGCCGCGCCGCGTCCACGGCGACCGGGCCAGCCGGCGCCCCGGGCCGTGGCCGCTTCAGGCCGTCGTAGCCCTCGATGCGGATGCCGAGCCCGGCGGAGCCGCCCAGGATGCCCATGGTCTCGGAGGTGGCGATGAGGGTCTTGGACGGCACGCAGTCGGTCAGCACGCAGGCCCCGCCGAGCCCGTCGGCCTCCACCACGGTGACCTGGGCCCCGAGCTGCGCGGCGACCAGGGCGGCCTCGTAGCCGCCGGGGCCGCCTCCGAGTATCGCGACGTCCGCGTGCGCCTGGCTCACGATGCTCCATTCTGTCGCACCGGACCGGCGTCCGGCGCGGCCCGCCCCGGCCCGGCCCTCGCCCTGACACGCCACGGGCCCATCTTCGCGCCGACCAGCCACCCAGCGGGGTCCCGGCTCGTACGCTTAGCACCCGTGGAGTTGTACGCGGCGTATGGCAGCAACATGGACCCGGCGCAGATGGCGCTGCGCTGCCCCCACTCCCCACAGCGCGGCACCGGCTGGCTGGAGGGCTGGCGGCTTACCTTCGGCGGCGCGGACATCGGCTGGGAAGGTGCCATGGCCACCGTTGCCGAAGACGAGGACGAACGGGTCTTCGTGGTGCTCTACGAGCTCACCGAGCAGGACGCGCGGGCGCTGGACAGCTGGGACGGCGCGACCCTTGGTTACTACAGCAAGATCAAGGTCCGGGTGGAGACCCTGGACGGTGACGTGCTCACCTGGCTCTACGTGCTCAACGCCTACGAGGGCGGCCTGCCGTCGGCGCGCTATCTCGGCATCCTCGCCGACGCGGCGGAGAAGGCGGGGGCACCGGCGGACTACGTGGCGGACCTGCGGGCGCGGCCGTGCGGCACGATTGGCCGGGGAGCCGGGGAACTCTAGCTACACCAGCGCCAGGAGGAGCAGCAGGGCCAGCGGCACCACCATGGCCGCGATGGGCAGCCAGGCCCACTGCGCCACCGGTTCCGCCCCGGCTACCGGGCCATCGTTACCGGCGCTGCGACCTGGCCCGGGCGCCGGGGTGTCCCCCGCCGGGGTGCCGGCCTGCTCGCCGGCCGGCTGGGCGTCTTCGGCCGCGTTCGCGAACCAGGGATCCGGCCGCCCGGCGTATGCGGCCTGGTCACCGGGCTGGCCGCCTGCCGAGGGCGACCGGTCGGCGGGAGACGGGCCGTCAGCCGGGGGCTGGCCGGCCGCCCGGGCCGCCGCCCGCCGGGCATGCTGCGCCCGCTCGGCGAGGCGCCCGGCGGTGAAGTCGGCGGAAGAGCGCTCCAGCGCATCCTTGGCCGACTCGGGCAGTTCCCCGTACCCGCGGGCTACCGTCGCCGGGAGGGGGCTGCAGCGACCGTGGCCGCGGGGTCAGCCTGGGCCGCGGCCGGTCGTGCACCTCGCGGCGCAGGGAGGCCTTCCGCGCCGACCGCGGTGAGGACTGCACCGCCCAGCTGTAGATGACCTTGCCGCGAGCCGCGCCCGGCGCGGGTTCACAGTGCACCCGGACCGCGTTGACCACGTCCACCTTGCTGACCGCCGTCCAGGGCACCTGGTAGTCGCGCACCGGGTTGATGACGGCGATCCCGCTGGAGTCGGCCACGATCTTGGGCCGCCAGGCGCAGGCGTAGACGACCCCGGTGATCGCCAGGACCAGCGCGGCCGTCAGCAGGGCAGCGTGGTCCCGGCCCTGCACGGCCAGGTCCACCAGGATGATGACGGCGACGACGAACCACGCCCAGGACAGGATCGTAGAACCGGCGCTGCGGAAAACCTCCCGCTCGCTGTCCGGGTCTTTGCGTGACGATGCCTGTTGTGACAATACGGCCGGCCTCCAGGTTCGCGGCCGGGGTGGCCGCACGGAGGTGTCGCGGCGCCGGAACCAGGCCGGAAACCTCGCCTGCCACTGTATTCCTGTTTAGCGGCGCCCGGTCACGAACCGGGGACCGCGACAGCACGGGGTTCAGGCGCCCACGCCGTCCGGCAACCGGTCGGGCACCGAGGGGCCATTGGCGTGCAGCGCGGTGAGGGCGGTAGCGGCCATCACCCGCACTCCGACCCCGATCGCCCGCTCGTCCACGTCGAACACGGCCTGGTGAATGTCGAAGTCGGCGCCTGACCCCGGGGCCCGGGTGCCGAGCCTGGCCAGGCTGCCGGGTACCGACTCCAGGTACCAGGCGAAGTCCTCACCGCCCAGGCTCTGCGGGCTGGGGGTGACCGCCTCGTGGCCGAGCACCTGGGCGGCGGCCGTCTCCAGGATCGCGGTGCTCACCGGCTCGTTCACCGTTGGCGGCACGTTGCGCTGGTAGTGGAGTTCCGCGATGACCCCGTAGGCGCTGGCGACCGACTCAAGCAGCGCCTTGAGCAGGTCCGGCGCCTCGTGCCAGGCCTCGTCGTCGAGGCAGCGCACGGTGCCTTCCGCCACGCCGTCGTCGGGGATGGCGTTGGCCGCGGTCCCGGCGCTCACCCGGCCCCACACCAGGCTGAGGCTGGAGCGTGGGTCGACCCGGCGGGACAGCGCGGCGGGCAGTTCTGTCACGATCTTGCCCAGGGCGTAGACCAGGTCCGCGGTGAGGTGCGGCCGCGCGGTGTGGCCGCCGGGCCCGGTGACCCGGACCTTGATCTTGTCGCAGGCCGCCGTGATCGGGCCGGTCCTGGTCCCGATCTTGCCGACGTCGAGCCGGGGGTCGCAGTGCAGCGCGAAGATGCGGTCCACCGAGGCGATGCCGCCCGCGGCCATGACGTCGAGGGCTCCCCCGGGGACCTCCTCGGCCGGCTGGAAGATCAGGCGTACGCGGCCCGGCAGGGTTCCGGCCGCCGCCTGCCCGGCCAGGAACAGGCCGGCTCCGAGCAGCACCGAGGTGTGCACGTCGTGGCCGCACGCATGACAGGCGTTCGGGACGGTGGACCGGTAGGGCACGTTCTTCTCGTCGTTGATCGGCAGCGCGTCCAGGTCGGCCCGCAGTGCCACCAGCGTGCTCCCGGCCGATTCGTCGCCGATGTCCACGATCAGCCCGGTCCCCTTGGGCATGATGACCGGCCGCAGCCCTGCCGCGGCGAGCCGGAGCGACACCCGGCTCGTGGTCCGGTGCTCGTGGTATCCCAGTTCCGGGTGCGCGTGCAGGTCCCGGCGGAACGCGATCAGTTCGTCCTCGCGCGCGGCGAGGAACTGGTCGAGTTCCTCAGGCAGGTCATGCCCGAGCATGGACGGCCTCCCTGAGCCGGACGACCGCAGAGCCGACCGACAGCCGACAGGTTGCCGGCGCCGCCTGCGTGTCCATTTTCTCCTCGAACTTGAGTTCTGTCATGCCGAGCCGTGCCGTGACCGCACGCCGACCCCCCGATGACCACCCGGCCCGCTGGCGGGCCCCACGCCGACGCGGCGGGCGTGGTTTCAGCGCCCGGAAACACGACAGGGACCCGGCGAGGGCAATATGGCGATAACTGTCGCCTTTGCCCCCGTCATGGACCCTGTTAACTCACACGCCGCCGAATAGCAGCGTGCAGGTCACCACTTGTGTTCGGCGAGTTCCGATAGCCCTGAACAGGCGCCTTCCGCGTACTCCGCGCTACCGCATGGGGCACGTTCCGGCGCAGGTAAATATGGTATCGCGGGACCAGGTGATCCGCTGGGGATGCGCGATTGTTGCCGTTCGGCTCACGCTCCGTGACGCGGGTGGTCCCGGCGGGCGCGGGTTTGTCAGGAGATGTCCGGCGGGCGGTAGGTTCCCCAGACATCCCGCAGCGCGTCACACACCTCGCCGACCGTCGCCTGGGCCGCCAGCGCGCTGCGCAGCGGGACCAGGACGTTCTCCTGGCCCGCCGCGGTCCGCTTCAGTTCGCCGATCCGGCGGCGCCACTCGTCGCTGTCGCGGCCCGCGCGCACCTGCGCCAGCCGTTTCACCTGTTCTTCTTCGATGGCCGGGTCAACCGGCAGTGGCTGGTAGCCGGACTCGGCCTCGGAAATGAACTTGTTAACCCCCACCACAACGCGCTCGCCCGCATCAATCTGGCGGGCCACCCGGTACGCCGCCCGCTCGATCTCGCCCTTCTGGAAACCGCGCTCGATTGCCGCGACCGCGCCGCCCATTTCGCTGATGGTGGCCATCAGTTCCGCCGCCGCGGCCTCGACGTCGTCGGTCATCGACTCCACCGCGTACGAGCCGGCGAATGGATCCGCGGTCGCGGTGAGGTCGGTCTCGTGCGCGAGCACCTGCTGGGTACGCAGCGCCAGCCTGGCCGCCCGGGCGGACGGCAGCGCGATCGCCTCGTCGTAGGCGTTGGTGTGCAGGGACTGGGTACCGCCGAGCACCGCCGCGAGCGCCTGGACGGTGACCCGGGCGAGGTTGACCTCCGGCTGCTGCGCCGTCAGTTGCACCCCGGCGGTCTGGGTGTGGAACCGCAGCATCTGCGAGCGCGGGTCGGCCGCGCCGAACTCGTCCCGCATGATCGTGGCCCACATCCGGCGTGCGGCGCGGAACTTGGCGACCTCTTCGAGAAGGGTGGTCCTGGCCACGAAGAAGAACGACAGGCGCGGGGCGAAGTCGTCCACCGCGAGGCCCGCGCCGAGCGCGGCCCGGACATACTCCTTCGCGTTGGCGAGCGTGAACGCGATCTCCTGCGCGGGCGTGGCCCCCGCCTCCGCCATGTGATACCCGGAGATCGAGATGGGGTGCCAGCGGGGCAGCTCTCGGCGGCAGTAGGCAAAGGTGTCGGCGACCAGCCGCAGCGACGGCTCCGGCGGATAGATGTAGGTGCCGCGGGCGATGTATTCCTTGAGCACATCGTTCTGGATGGTCCCGGTCAGCGCGGCGGGCGCGATGTTGTGCCGCTCCGCGACGAGCTGGTAGAGCAGCAGCAGCACGGCCGCGGGCGCGTTGATGGTCATCGACGTGGAGACCCGGTCGAGCGGGATCCGGTCGAGCAGCGTGGCCATGTCCGCCACCGAGTCGATGGCCACGCCCACCTTGCCGACCTCGCCGTGCGCGGCCGGCGCATCGGAGTCGTACCCCATCTGGGTGGGCAGGTCGAACGCGACCGAGAGCCCGGTGGTACCCGCCGCGATGAGCTGGTGGTAGCGCTCGTTGGACTCGCGCGCGGTAGCGAACCCCGCGTACTGGCGGATGGTCCACGGCCGGGTCGTGTACATGCCGGGATAGATGCCACGGGTGAACGGAAACTCGCCGGGCCTGCCGAGCTGCGTGGCGGGATCGAATCCCGGCGGCTGCCCCGGGCCGTACACCGGCTCGACCGGCAGCCCGGACTCCGACTGGTGTCCCATGGAGCAAGGATAGGCCGCGCTGCCCGGTGTCTCCGGGTGAGATCGCTCACCCGCGAGACGGCCCAGTTGCCGGCCCTGCCCGGGCAGGCCATCGCCGGGTCGCTTCCGCGTTGCCACGCCGACTGTAACCAAGCGATGGCAAAGAAAAGATCGCATCTCTATAACAATATTGTAAGACATCAAGGACTTATATCGTACAGCGATTCGTAAAAAGGCGATGACGTGGCAGTCGCTCCCCGGCTCCTCTGAAAAGCCTCATTTCAGGATATTGTGATGAGTATCACATCTTGCCGCTAATACCCGGCTTAGCGCTATTGTCATTGAGGGGGACGCCACCGCGCGTTTTTACTCCGACGCTGTAAACCGGCAACTGCCGCAGAGCGTCATCTTTCAGGAATGATCGTGAACCGGGCCTGCCCCGGGCGGTCCGGTCATGACCCCGGGGGGGATCCGTGGTCGTAATCTGCCGCAGGCTTGGACGCCTGCCGCAGGCATGGTGCATACCGTTCTCCAGTTGTCGTGATGATCAGCGTGTTAGCGCTGCTCAAAGCGCTATCAAGTGCTCACTCAGGCCGTGCCGGACGGAAGCATGTGCTCAAAGGCCGGGATTGTAAAGCCAATCATCTGCCCCGGGAACGTAAATCGCTCACCCGGGCGCACCGTCTCCTAGCCGGGCCGGTGCCGTAACACGTCCCGCTCACCGAGGGCGGGCACAACATGGGAGGGAACACACTCGATGAACCGACTCAGGAGGGGGCTGCTCGCGGGAGCTGCAATCACCGCGGCCGCCGCCGCGGCCGTCATCCCGCTCACCAGCGCGGCGGCAGGCGCCGCCGCGGCAGGCCATGCCGCCGGGCTCGCCGGCACTGTGCGCCACTACGCGCCCAGCACCGGGGGTCGGCTCGCCGCCGGCACCAACTTCGTCGTGGCCACCAAGTCCTACGCCCACTACGACACGACCAGCGTCTCCGGCAATGCCACTCTTACATCGAACAACGGCCCGGTCTGGGCCATGGACAGCCTGAGCGAGAGGTGGGTCGCCGCGGCATACGCCGTCACGCCCACGGACGGCGCCAACTACTCGGTCACGCTGACCATCACTGCCGGCAGCAGGTTCTCCGAGTTCGCCGACCCCAACACCGGCAACGTGCGCGTCGGCCAGGGCAAGGTCTTCGGCGTCCTGCAGTATGACATCCAGTCGTCCACCCCGCCGAGCGCGGCCAGCGTCCCGGCGATTCAGGCTCCGAACACCGGCCTCGGCGCAGTGCTCGATCAGATCTTCGGCGCGGGCAACTACACCATTGTCGGCGGCGGCAACTACTACTTCCGCTACCTGAATGTGGCGGGCGTGGAGTACGACCAGTCCTCCTGCACCGGCACGCCGCACATCCCGGCGACCGCGAACACGCCGGCCTGCTGACAGAGGCCCGGGCAGCATAAGGCGACCGCGCCACCCGGTGGGTGCAGTACCGGGCGGCGCGGTCGTGTCTTACCCCGGCGCGGTATCCCGCCGGGCGAGTGACGCGACACCTTCACCTACACCAACGTCTGCGGCGAGGTCTACGGCCAGTCAGGCTGACCTAGCCCGGACAGCATAAAGCGATCCAGCCGGGCCAGCGCAGCACCGGGCACACGCCGTAACTCACGACGCTGCCGGATCCGACTGGCAGGCAAAGGCCGGCGGCCGGGGCATTCCGCCCCGGCCGCCGACCTTTCTATGTGAGGGTCAGCCGAGCTTCCAGAGGCCCTGGCCGTGCGTGGCCACCAGCAGGTAGCCCTGGTCCGGAGAGACGTTGAGGTCGACCGACGGAGCGGCTGGCTGCCCGCCGCCGAGCCGGACCCAATTGCCCGGTCCGCCATACGACGTGGCGAAGATGCCCACGTCGGTGCTGACGACCAGCTTGCCGCGCCAGATGACGGAGCCGTTGGCCGGTGCGTCCGGCAGGTTGCCGCTGACGTTGGTCCACGTCTTGCCGCCGTTCAGGGTGACGAACACGTGGCCGGTGCCGGCGTTGGGAATCCAGTGCCGCGAGAAGCCACCGAAGGTGACCACCACGTGCGCCGAGTTCGCCGGGTCGATGGTGAACGAGGTGGGCACCCGGTTCGGCAGCACCTTGCCCGGAATGGCATGCCAGGTTCCGCCGAAGTTGGTGGCCAGGCCCGAGGTGAACGGCGCCGATCCGCCCGGGTTGCAGCCGTTGCCGCACCAGCCCGCGTAGGTCACCGGGCCGCTGTCGGCAATGGTGTTGATGGAGTTGCCGACGCCGGTGTCGTGACGATGCTTCCAGTCACAGGCCGTCGCGGAGCAGTTGGTGTTCCAGCCCTTGCCCTGGTTGTCCCAGACAAACTCGCCACCGGCCACCCAGTGGTTGATGTTGTGGATGTCGGCGCTGAACGGCGCGACGAAGCGCGGGTTCGGGTCGCACGGGTTCGACTGGAAGATGCGGGTTGAGCGCAGGACGGCGAGATCGTGTTGTAGACCTCGGTGTGACCGTCGGACCGGCCGCCGTTGGTGGTGGAGGCCATCGTCAGGTCGACGTACGAGTTGACCGCCCGGTTCCCGTTGTTGGGGTCCACGATGTTGTCGGTGCCGTCGCCGCCGAACGGCGAGACCATCTGCTTAGCGCCCGGCTTGAGCAGGCTGACGCCGTTGTCCTGCATGCCCGCCCCAGATGTAGTCGCCATTGCCGTTCGGGGCCCGGCCGATGGCGGAGTAGTAGTACTGGAGCGTGTGCAGGGTGGCGTTCAGGTCACGCCACTGCACCACGCCCACGTTGGCCAGCTGGTGCGCGTACACGCCACCGTCGTCGGCGGTGTACAGGGTGCCGCCGGAGATGGCCAGCGCGTGCTGGTCGGCATGGACCGTGCCCGGGCAGGTGTCCAGTTTCGGGTCCACGTTCCAGCACGGGAGCGGGAAGTTCCAGTACGGGCCGGTGGTGGTCCAGGTCTGGCCGGCGTTGTTGGTCTCGAAGACCTCTTCGAGGTCGAGGAAGACGTGGTTGTCATTGTTCGGGTCGACGATGATCGACTGGTCGTACCACGCCTGCGCGCCGGGCGTCCCGCCGGACATCGCCAGCGCGGAGCCGGAGTTGACCAGCGTCTGGGTGTTCGCGAGGAGCTTCCACGGCCCCGCCAGGCTGCCGCTCGGCGACTCGTACGCGCCCTTGAACCCGACCGTGGCGGTGGACTCGATCACGGCGTAGAGCCGCTTGCCGTCGGCGGAGTAGGCGAACGTCGTCCGGCCGAGGTCGGTGGCGCCCTTCAGCGCGCCGGTCGGCGTGACCTTGCTGAACGTCTTGCCGCCATTGACCGATCCGTAGAAGCCGTTGAACAGGATGTCGGTCGGCAGCGTGCCGCCGCGCCAGCCCAGCGCCGCGATGACGACGTTCCCGCCGGTGCCCGGCTGCACCTTCACGTCGGTGACGAAGGAGGTGCGATACGGAGAGTTCGTCGGGTTGGGATCCGGCTTGAGCACCGTCTTCCACGATGACGTCAGGTCAAGCGCGGGCCGCTTGAGCAGGCCGTAACTCGTGGCCGCGTAGACGCTACCGACCCCGTCGAAGGTGATCGGGAAGACGAGGCGGTTCGGCAGCGAGTTGCCGACCAGCTGCCAGGACCGGCCGCCGTCGCCGGAGCGGTAGATGCCGTTACCGGCGTAGGAGTCCTGGTTGGTGTTCGGCTCGCCGGTGCCGACCCAGATGGAGTGGTCGGCAGGGTCCACCGCCAGCGCGCCGATGGACAGGTTGTTCTGCTGGCCGAAGACCGGCTTCCAGGTCCTGCCGCGGTCGGTGGACTTCCAGACACCGCCGGCCGCCGCCCCGGCGTACAGGGCATTGCCGTCCACCGCGAGCGCGGTCATCCTGCCCGCCACCAGCCGCGCGCCGCCGCTGGAGTTGGACCAGGTCGGGTCCCGGTAGCCCAGGGCGTCGGAGTTGTAGGGCTGGTTGGTGACCTCCTGCCAGCGGCCGCCGGTCTGCGCGAGCTTGCCCGCCGCGGTGGTCGCCGCGGCGAACGCGGCCGGGCTGACCTTGGTCCCGGGCGCGGTCCGGACCGCGGCGTACTGCTGGGCGGAGTCAAGGATCTCCTCGCCCTCGCCACCGGCGCCGTCGCCGTTGGTGCGCGAGCGCATGCCCGCGCAGCGCGGGCAGCAGCCCTGCCGGCCCTGGATGATGACTGCCCGGCGAGGCGGAGACCGGCACTGAGCCGATCATGGTGATTAGGGTGATCGCCGAGCCTGCGGCAACAAGAGGCAGGCCCGCCCTCCATGTGAGGCGCATGCAACTCCTCAAGATTGCGGCGGCAGCCCGCCTGCGCGGTCGCGCGGGGGCTGGTGCGTGCTCAGGCGCCAGCGATCGGCGGATGGTCACGCGGTCGCTGTCCCGCCGGGCACGCGGTGCCGCCGGTAACGGTGTGCGCAGGACTTTACGGCAGCTTTACCGCGATTGGCCAGACCCGGGCCCGGTGCGTCACGATAAGAGGCAGTGAATGCCGGTCCCGCCCGCAACCGCCGGAACGGCAGCGGCCGCCTCGGCGCGGCGCGCTGTGCTACGCAGGTTCCGGGGATAGGACTGGGCACGCATAGCACGGATAACGCGCGGGAATGCCAGCATCAGGGATACCGGCCAAGTCAGTGATTAACTACTTACCGTGATGGAACTCGATACCAGGGGGGAGCCCGGGGTGCGGGTATCAGGCCCGCGCCGGGCGGTCCAGGCGCACCGGCGGGCTGCCCGCCGGGCAACCCGGCCGCGCGTGGCCGGGCCGCTGACGGCCGGGCTTGCGGTGACCGGGCTGGCCGCCGGGCTGGCACTGGCACCGGCGCTGCCGGCGGGCGCCGCGGCACGCGGGCGGGACACGATCGGCGGCCCGCAACTGGCTGGCCACGGGGTGATCGTCAACTACCCCTCCGCCAAGGCCAGGCCGCTACCGAAGGTGGACGCCTCCGCGTACGTCGTCGCCGACGCCGGCACCGGCCAGGTGCTCGCCGCCAAGGACCCGCACGGTTGGTACCTGCCCGCCAGCACCCTCAAGGTGCTGACCACGATCACCTTGATGCCGGTGCTGGACCCGAACGCGACCGTGGTGACCACACGCCGTGCCGCCAACGTCGAGCCCAGCAAGGTGGGACTCATCGCCGGCCACAGCTACCGGATATCCGACCTGTTCAAGGCCATGCTGCTGATCTCCGCGAACGACGCCGCCATGTCCGTGGCCCAGGCGACCGGTTCGGTCAGCAAGGGCGTCGCGATGATGAACGCGGAAGCACACCACCTGCAGGCCGACGACACCGTGGCCCGGCGGCCGAACGGCCTCAACGGCCCGGGCCAGCACGTGTCCGCCTACGACGAGGCGCTGTTCGCCCGGCAGGCGCTGGCCATCCCGCAGTTCATGCAGGACGAGCAGTTGCGGACCATGCGCTTCCCGCTCAAGCCGGGTAAGAAGCCGGTCACCCTGTGGAACCAGAACACCATGCTGGAGACCTACCGCGGCGATCTGGGCGGGAAGATCGGCTGGACCACGGCGTCCAAGACCACGTTCATCGGCTGGGCCCGGCGCGGCGGCCACACGCTGGTGGTCACGATCCTGCACTGCAAGCCGCTGTACGAGCTGACCTACGCCGCCCGCCTGCTGGACTGGGGCTTCGACGAGGACGGAAAGGTCAGGCCGGTCGGGGTCCTGGTGCCGCCGCTGCCTGTACACACCGTTGCGCACCCCGCTGCCCGCCCCGCCAAGCCGCGCGCGCTCCCGCCGCCGGCCAAGCTCTCCCTGCCGGGGTTCCCGATGCTGGCCGGTCTCGGCACGCTGATGCTCGCCAGCGTGGCCGGGGTGACGGTGCTCGTGATCACCCGCCGCGGGCGCCGGGCAGGAAGCCCACCCGCTGGCTGACCTGGGTCATGGTCTCGCGGGCGACCGGCCGGGCCCGGGCGGCGCCGTGCGCCAGCATCCGGTCGAGCTCGGCCTCGTTGGCCAGCAGCTTTTCCGTCCGCTCCCGGATCGGGGCCAGCGCACCGGCCACCACCTCGGCCAGATCCTTCTTGAACGCCCCGTAACCGGACCCGGCGTAACGCGATTCGAGCGCGCCGATGGTCTCTCCGGACAGGGCGGAGTAGATCCGGAGCAGGTTGGTGACTCCCGGCTTCTGCTCGTCGTCCGCGCGCACCTCGCCACCGGCATCGGTGACCGCTCGCGCGATCTTGCGGCGGATCGCGTCCGGCTCGTCGAGGATGTCGATGATCCCCTGCGGTGACGAGGACGACTTGCTCATCTTGGCGGTGGGATCCTGCAGGTCGGTGATCTTCGCGACGCCGCCGATGATGTGGGCCGCGGGCACGGTGAACGTGGTCCCGTACCGGTGGTTGAACCGCGCGGCCAGGTCCCTGGACAGTTCCAGGTGCTGCCGCTGGTCCTCCCCGACCGGCACCTGCTCGGTCTGGTAGAGCAGGATGTCGGCGGCCTGCAGGACCGGGTAGCTGAACAGCCCGAGGCTCGCCTGCCCGGTGCCGCCCTTGGCGGCCTTGTCCTTGAACTGCGTCATCCGGCTCAGCTCGCCGAACCCGGTCAGGCAGCCGAGCGTCCAGGCCAGTTCGGTGTGCTCGGCCACGTGGCTCTGCACGAACACCGTGCACCGCTCCGGGTCAAGCCCAGCGGCGAACAACTGGGCCGCGGCGACCCTGGTCCGCTGCCGCAGGCCTGCCGGGTCCTGCGGCACGGTGATGGCATGCAGGTCCACCACGCAGTAGAACGCGTCGTGGGACTCCTGCAGGGTCACCCACTGGCGCACCGCACCCAGGTAGTTGCCCAGATGGAAGGAGTCGGCGGTCGGCTGGATGCCGGAGAACGCTCGTGGGGCTGACATGCCCCGCAGTCTAGACGCCGCTACCGCTAGCCCGTGCGGGCGTCCGGGACTGGGATCAGGGCGGGCCTGGTTACCAGGTCGAGCATGTCCTCGGCCGACTTGACCGAGGGCAGCAGGCCGAAGGCATCGGCGACCGCCAGCGCCCCGGACCTGTTCCGCACGCCCAGCTTGCGGAACAGGCGGGTCTGCACGTTCTCGACGGTCTTCGGCGCAATGCCGAGAGCCCGCGCGGTCTGCCGGATGGAATGGCCCTGGGCCACGGAGGACAAGATGTCGCTCTCCCTGGAGGTGAGCTCGGGCAGCCCGGCCGGCCCGGTCGCGTGCTCGTCCCACCTCACCCGGGCGACCCCGAGCAGCGGGCGCATCGGCTTGGAATCCACCACCAGGTATCCCTGGCTCACCATCCGCAGTACGGCCAGGAAGTGATCGTCGATCCGGTCCGCCGCGACGAGCGCACTGGCACCGGTCGCCAGCGCGCCGGCGAGTTCCGGCGAGTCGAACGGCTTGCTGTGCACCAGGATGGCCGGAATACCGAGATCGGTGACCAGGTCCCAGTCCGGCGTCTCTGGATCCACCAGCACGGCCACCAGCGGTCCCCGGTGCCAGCGCGCCCAATGCTCGTCCGCCGCGGGCCCAGGTCCCCGCATCAGCACGAAGGGCTGGCCGCTGGACAGCAGCGCGACCACGACCCGGTCCAGGGCCCGGCCGGGCGGGCCGCACACCACCGACAGCACGCCGGCCTCGCCCTCGGGCTCCGGCCTGCGCGGGGCGGCCGGGGTCTCCCTGTCCAGCATGCCCAGCGACGCGGCCCGAGCCACGGCGTGCGCGCCGCTGCTCACGTCGAGCTTGGCGTAGACGCGGCGCTTGAGGTTCTCCACCCGCTGGGCGCTGATGCCAAGCAGCGCTGCGATCTCCGGGACGATGTGGCCGGATCCGGTCAGCACGACGATCTCAAGCTCCCGGTCCGTCAGGCCTTGGCGGCCGGGGCTGCGCTGGCCCTCCCTGGCATGCCTGGCCCTTCTGCGGCGCACCTGGGCGAGCACGGCGGCCAGCCCGTGCGACTCGGGGACCAGGGAGGACACGCCCGCACGGCAGGCCGCGGCCAAGTCCTCCTCGGACGCTTCCCTGTACACCACGATGACGTTCAGTTCGGGGAAGCGCCGCACCAGCGTGCAGACCCGGCCGGCCATTTCGCCGACCTGGCGGCCCGCGTCCAGGATCACCACGTCGGGGCTGCTCAACTGGCAGAGGCCGGGAACCTCACCGGCCTCCGCCACCCGGCCGACCACGGTCACGTCGGGACGGATCGCGAGGCAAGCGGCGAGGGTGTCGCGGAGAAGCCGCTGCGGAGACTGCACGGCGACCCGGACTGAGACGCGCGCGGCAAGCATACTCATCGCTGACAGGGTTTCCGTTTTCTCCGCTCCCAGCGGATTCATGCCATTCCGGAGTGTAGCGTGGGGCGCCTGTGGAGCGCTGGTAAATCGGCGCTCAGCCTAGCCAATCGTAAAATGCCCAGGTCAGCAGGCCAATGTTCGCAAGAGCGAACATGTGCGCGCATGCCGTACCCGAGGTAAGGCGAGTGTCCGGGCTACCGGCGTCCGGCGTCCGCCCCGGAGCGCACCGGCACGATGTCGGCCACCGCGCCAGCGATCGACTCGGCGTCCGCGTCGCTCCCGGCCTCTTCGGAGGCGCGCTGGGCCGCCACCTCCGCCCGGTAGTGCTCGACCTCCCTGGCCGTCTGGCCGGAGTCCCAGCGCAGCGCTCCGGCGACCAACCCGGCGGCCTCCGCCACGGCCTCCAGGCCCCGGTCAGGTGTTTCCATGGCGATGTGCGTGCGCCGGGCGAGCACGTCGTCGAGATGCCTGGCGCCTTCGTGGGAGGCGGCGTAGTAGATCTCGGCGCGCAGGTAGTCGTCCGCGCCAGCCAGTGGCCTGGCGAGCGAGGGATCGGCCTCGATGAGGGCGAGCACCTCCCGGGCCAGCGACCCGTACCGGCGCAGCAGGTGCTCGATCCTGGCCACGTGCAGGCCCGAGGAGGTGGCCAGCCGCCGCCGGGCGTTCCACAGCGCGAGGTAACCGTCCGCGCCCGCCAGCGGCACCCGGTCCGTGCACGACGGCGGTGTGCGCCAGTCCAGCCCGTGCACCACCGCGTCCACCGCGTCCCTGGCCATCAGCCGGTAGGTGGTGTACTTCCCGCCGGCGACCAGCACAAGACCGGGGACCGGGTTGGCGACCACGTGCTCCCGCGACAGCTGGGAGGTGAGATCGGACTCGCCGGACAGCAGCGGCCGCAGGCCCGCGTACACCGCGGTGACGTCGTCGCGGGTCAGCGGCGTGGCGAGCACCCGGTTCGCCTGGCCGAGCAGATAGTCGATGTCGGCACGGCTGGCCACGGGACGCGCCTTGCTGCCGGACCATTCGGTGTCGGTCGTGCCGATGATCCAGTGCCGTTCCCACGGGATGATGAACAGCACGCTGAACGGGGTCTTCAGTATGATCCCCGCGGTGGAGTGGATCCGGTCCTTGGGCACCACCAGGTGGACGCCCTTGGAGACCCGAAGGTTGATGGTGCCACGGCCGCCGACCATGGCCTGGATCTCGTCGGTCCACACTCCGGTCGCGTTGACCACCTGCTGCGCCCGGATGTGCAACTCCGCGCCGGACTCCAGGTCTACCGCCCGGACCCCGGCCACCCGTGCGCCCTCCCGCAGGAACCCGGTCACCTGGACCCGGGAGGCTACCTGCGCGCCGTAGTGGGCCGCGGTGCGGACCAGGGTGAGCACGTACCTCGCGTCGTCCACCTGGCCGTCCCAGAAGGCGATCGCGCCGGTGATCGCGGACCGCTTGAGCCCGGGGACCAGCCGCAGCGCCCCCCGGCGGGATAGCTGGCGGTGCCCGGGCAGCCCCCTGGCGAGGCCGAGCGAGTAGCCGAGCGCGTCGTAGGTGCCGATACCGGTGCCGACGTAGGCCCGCTCCCAGACGTGATGGGTCAGCGGGAAGAGAAAGGGCACCGGGTGGACCAGGTGCGGCGCGATCACCCCGAGCAGCAGCGAGCGCTCGGTGAGCGCCTCGCGGACCAGGCCGATGTTGAGCTGTTCCAGGTAGCGCAGGCCACCGTGGATGAGCTTGCTGGAGCGGGAGGAGGTGCCGGCGGCGAAGTCCCTGGCCTCGACCAGGCCTACCGAGAGCCCGCGGGTGGCGGCGTCCAGCGCCACGCCCGCGCCCACCACGCCGCCCCCGACGACCAGCACCTGATGCTCGGTGCCGGCCAGCGCTGCGAGCGCCGCGGATCGCGTCCCCGCGCTGAGCCTGACCGCACCGGCCGCTTCGGCCATCACATGCGGAACGCTAGCATCCGCAAGCGGGTGAGCATTCCGCTGGTCAGCGCCGAGGCGGCGCACTCGGGGTGACCACCACTTCGACCCGCTGGAACTCCTTGAGGTCGGAATAGCCGGAGATGGCCATGGTCCGGCGGAGCGCGCCGACGAGGTTCAGCGAGCCGTCGGCGACCGCCGACGGGCCGCACAGAATCTGCTCAAGCGTGCCCACCGTGCCGACCTTCACCCGGGCGCCGCGCGGCAGGTCCGGGTGATGCGCCTCGCTCCCCCAGTGATAGCCGCGGCCGGGGGCCTGCTCGGCGCGCGCGAACGGGGATCCGACCATCACCGCATCCGCGCCGCAGGCCAGTGCCTTGGCGATGTCTCCACTGCGGGTCATCCCACCGTCCGCGAGGACGTGTACGTATCGCCCGCCGGATTCGTCCAGGTAGTCCCGGCGCGCCGCGGCCACGTCGGCGATCGCGGTGGCCATCGGCACCGCCACCCCGAGTACCGCCGCGGTGGTGTGGCCGCTGCCGCCCCCGAAGCCGGCCAGCACCCCGGCCGCGCCGGTGCGCATCAGGTGCAGCGCGGCGGTGTAGGTCGCGCAGCCGCCGACGATCACGGGTATGTCCAGCTCGTAGATGAACTGCTTGAGGTTCAGCGGCTCGGCCTGGCCGGATACGTGCTCGGCGGACACGGTGGTGCCGCGGATCACGAAGATGTCCGCGCCAGCGTCCAGGACGGTCTTGTAGTAGCGCACGGTGCGCTGCGGCGACAGCCGCGCGGCCGCGGTGACCCCGGCAGCACGGATCTCCGCGATCCGGCGGCCGATCAGGTCCTCCTTGATCGGCGTGGTGTAGATCTCCTGAAGCCTGCGAGTGGCTTCCACGTCGTCCAGGCTGGCCACCTCGGCGAGGACCGGCTCCGGATCGTCGTAACGTGTCCAAAGCCCTTCGACGTCGAGGACGGCGAGGCCGCCGAGCCGGCCGATCGCCACCGCCGTGGCGGGCGAGACCACGCTGTCCATCGGGCTGACCACCAGCGGCAGGTCGAACCGGTAGGCGTCGATCTGCCAGGCGGTGGACACCTCCTCGGGATCTCTGGTGCGCCGGGACGGCACGATCCCGATCTCGTCAAGGGAGTAGGCCCGGCGGCCGCTCTTCCCCCGGCCGATCTCCACGGTCACATCTGCCTCCCTCGCGGGCGCCTCATCCAAGCCGCCCGCGGTAGTTCGGCGCGTCGGCGGTCATCTGGATGTCGTGCGGGTGGCTCTCGGTCAGGCCAGCGGCGGTGACCTGGATGAACCGCGCCTCCTGCAGTTCGGCGATGGTCCGTGCGCCGCAGTAGCCCATGGCCGCGCGCAGCCCGCCGATGAGCTGACCGGCCACCGCGGCCAGCGGCCCGGCGAACGGCACCTGGCCCTCGACCCCCTGCGGCACCAGCTTGTCCTCGCGGAGCACGTCGTCCTGGAAGTACCTGTCCTTGGAGTAGGACCTGCCCCGCATGGCGCCCAGCGAGCCCATGCCGCGGTACTCCTTGTACGGCTTGCCGTGGACGAACACCATCTCGCCCGGCGCCTCCTCGCACCCGGCGAGCAGGCTGCCCAGCATCACGGTGTCCGCCCCGGCGGCGATTGCCTTGGCAATGTCGCCGGAATGCTGCATGCCGCCGTCCCCGATCACCGGGACACCGGCCGGGCGGGCCGCCTGCGCGGCCTCGTAGATCGCGGTCACCTGCGGCACGCCGACCCCGGCCACGACCCGGGTGGTGCAGATCGAGCCGGGCCCCACGCCGACCTTCACCGCGTCGGCCCCGGCGTCGATCATGGCCTGGGCACCGGACCGGGTGGCCACGTTACCGCCGATCACATCGAGCCGGGTGTTCGCCTTGACCTGCGCCACCATGGCGAGCACCGCCTCGGCGTGCCCGTGCGCGGTGTCCACCACCAGGAAGTCCGTCCCGGCGTCGGCCAGCGCCTGGGCCCGCCGCTTGCCGTCCTCGCCCACGCCGACCGCGGCACCGACCAGAAGGCGGCCCTCGGTGTCCTTGCTGGCATTCGGGAACTTCTCGCTCTTGCTGAAGTCCTTGACCGTGATGAGCCCGCGCAGCCTGCCCTGGCCGTCGACCAGCGGTAGCTTCTCCACCTTGTGCTTGCGCAGCAACTCAAGTGCCTGCTCCCTGCCGACCCCGACCGGGGCGGTGACCAGGGGCATCGGCGTCATGACGGCGGAGACCCGCCGCGAATGGTCGGCCTCGAACCGGATGTCGCGGTTGGTCACGATGCCAAGCAACGTGCCGTCGGTACCGGTGACCGGCACCCCGGAGATGCGGTACCGGCCGCACAGCGCTTCCACGTCGGCGACCGTGGCGTCCGGGCCGCAGGTCACCGGATTGGTGATCATCCCGGCCTCGGACCTTTTCACCATGTCGGCCTGCTGCGCCTGATCCTCGACCGACAGGTTGCGGTGCAGCACGCCGACGCCGCCCTGGCGGGCCATGGCCACGGCCATCCGCGCCTCGGTGACGGTGTCCATGGCGGACGAGATCAACGGGACACCGAGCCGGATCCGGCGGCTGAGCCGGGCCGTCGTGTCGGCCTCCGCGGGGAATATCGCCGAGTGCGCCGGCAGCAGCAGCACATCGTCGAAGGTCAGCGCCTGGGGGGCGAACTTGGCGTCGTCAGTCATGGCACCTTCTCTGCGAGCAGCCGGATCCCCACAGTCTAAGACGGCCACCGACCCCCCGCTGGTCAGCAGGGCGCGGGCCGCAGCCTGAAGCAGCCGGATCCCCGCAGCGCCTCCAAGACGGCCACCACCCCCCCGCTGGTCAGCAGGGCGCGGGCCGCGGTTGGAGCAGCCGGATCCCCGCAGCGCCTCCAAGACGGCCACCGACCCCCCGCTGGTCAGCAGGGCGCGGGCCGCGCCTGGAGCAGCCGGATCCCCGCAGCGCCTCCAAGATGGCCACCGACCCCCCGCTGGTCAGCAGGGCGCGGGCCGCGCCTGGAGCAGCCGGATCCCCGCAGCGCCTCCAAGACGGCCGCCGACCCCCCGCTTGGTCAGCAGCCGCCGGTCTGGCGCGGGTAGCGCCCGCGCGAAACGATTTGTGGGCGTTGGTGCCATCGCCCACATTCTTAAGGGGTCGTTGGCGTGAACGCCCGCAAACGACTGCGGCTCCGCGGCGGGTCAGTAGCGGGGACGGCGGGCGCGGGCCGCGCTCAGCCGGGCGAACATCCCCACGATCATCAGCGCCGCGGCGGCCACCGCGGTGAGCGTGGCGATCGCCGCGGCCACGGCGGCCGCGGCGGCGCGCAGCGTGCGGCCAGGCCCCGGCCGGGCGGGCGCACCCGGCCCGGTGCCGCGGCCCGGCCCGCCAGGCTGCCGGGGCGGCATCGTCGATGTCGGCGGTGAGGCTGCTCAGGAGGGCGACCGCGGGATCGCTGAGCGCGCGCGCCGGTGCACGGCGCCCGGCGAGCATCTCGACGATCTCCTCGGACCGCCGGATCGCGCCGAGGTCCGCCGCTGGCCAGCCGGTCCGGGCGCGGTCACCGCGGCGCGGCGCAGGGCCCGTCTCGGGGATCCCGCGGCCCCCTCCGCGTCTGGACGCCGGCGCCCCCGGCCTGTGTGCGCCAGGCCTGGCGGCTCCGGGCCCGCGCCCGTGATTACGCAATCGACTCCTCGGTCGCGAGCGCGCGCAACCTGGCTAGCGCGCGGTGCTGTGCCACCCGGACCGCCCCTGCTGACATGCCGAGTACATTACCCGTCTCTTCAGCGGACAACCCGGTTACCACTCGTAGTATCAGCAGCTCACGCAGGTGCTGAGGTAGCCGCGCGAGCAGCGCCCTGGCCCGCTGCGCCTCCAGCCAGGCGACCACTGTCTCCTCCGGCCCCGGCCGCTCGTCCGGGCCGTCCGGCAGTTGCTCGGTGGGCACCGCGAGCCGCGCCGCCGCGCGCACGGCATCGGCCACCTTGTGCGAGGCGATGCCGAACACAAAGGACGCGAACGGGCGCCCCATGTCCCGGTACCGGGGAAGCGCGGAAAGGACGGCGATGCACACCTCCTGTGCCACATCGTCCGCGACATGGTAATGGCCGGTAATGCGGCCCAGGCGGGCCCGGCAGTACCTGACCACCATGGGGCGGATCTGCTCGATCAGCGACTCGATAGCGGCCGGCTGCCCGTGCACGGCCCGCGTGGTCAGGTCCGCGAGCCTCGCCGCGTCGGCCTGGCCGGGCCCTGGCGGCAGCGGAGCAAGCCTGGGCGCGCGGCCCCGGCTGCCCGCATGAGCGGGGGCAGGGACAGGTGTGATGTCCGTGGTAAGCCCGGCCAGGCCAGCCTGGCCGGGCCCGCGCTGCGCCCCGGTTGCCCCCGGCGACCACCTCTCGCCCGGCACCGGCCGAATGAAGCATCCCTCCGTCACGAGTGCATGATGCCCACGTCAACGGGGGTTGATCGCATCCAGGCAGGCAACAGAAAGGTCACATTGATGTACCAAGCCGCGACTCACCGTACATTAATTACGGCCAGTAATCAAGTGACTACTGACCGTAATTAATGTCTACGCGGAACGGACAAATCTCAGTGCGAGTGCCCGTGACCGTGTGAGTGACCGTGCCCGTCGTCCGGCGCTTCATTCTCCGGCTTCTCCACCACGGTGGCCTCGGTGGTGAGCAGCATGCCGGCGATCGAGGCGGCGTTCTGCACCGCGGACCTGGTGACCTTGACCGGGTCGATGACGCCCTGCGCCATCAGGTCGCCGTACTCCCTGGTGGCCGCGTTGAAGCCCTGGCCGTGCGGCAGCTCGGCGGTCCTCGCCACCACGATGGAACCCTCCTGCCCGGCGTTCGCGGCGATCCAGTAGCACGGCGCACTCAGCGCGCGGCGGACCACGCGCACGCCGATCGCCTCGTCCCCGGTCAGGCCGAGGTCACCGAGTTCACCAGCGATCTGCACGAGCGCGCTGCCACCGCCGGGGATGATCCCCTCTTCGATGGCCGCGCGGGTGGCCGAGATGGCGTCCTCCAGGCGGTGCTTCTTCTCCTTGAGCTCCACCTCGGTGGCGGCGCCGACGCGCAGCACGCACACGCCGCCGGCCAGCTTGGCGACCCGCTCCTGCAGCTTCTCCCGGTCCCAGTCGGAGTCGGTGTCCTCGATCTCCAGCTTGAGCTGGCGGATCCGGTCGGCGATCGCGGTGGCGTCGCCCGCCCCGTCCACGATCGTCGTGGTGTCCTTGGTGACCACGACCCGCCGCGCCCGGCCGAGCGAGCTCAGCCCGATGTTCTCCAGCTTCAGGCCGAGTTCCTCGCTGACCACCTCGCCGCCGGTGAGGACCCCGATGTCCGCCAGCATCGCCTTGCGGCGGTCACCGAACCCGGGCGCCTTCACCGCGACCACAGTCAGCAGGCCCCTGATCTTGTTCACGACCAGGGTGGACAGGGCCTCGCCCTCGACGTCCTCGGCGACCACGAGCATCGGCCGCTTGGACTGGGCAACCGCCTCGAGCACCGGCAGGAAGTCCGCCATGGAGGAGATCTTCGCGGTGTGCAGCAGGATGTAGGCGTCCTCAAGGACCGCTTCCAGCCGCTCCTGGTCGGTGATGAAGTACGGGGAGATGTAGCCCTTGTCGAACTGCATGCCCTCGGTGAACTCGAGCTCAAGGCCCAGGGTCGGCGACTCCTCCACGGTGATGACGCCGTCCTTGCCGACCTTGCTGAACGCCTCGGCGATCAGCTTGCCGATCTCGGCATCCTGCGCGGAGATCGTCGCGACATGGGCGATCTCGTCCTTCTCGTCAACCTCGCGGGCCTGGGCGAGCAGCGCGTCCGAGGTGGCCGAGGCGGCGGCGTCGATGCCCCGCTTGAGCGCGATCGGGTTGGTGCCAGCGGTCACCGCCTTGCGGCCCTCCCGCACCATCGCCTGGGCGAGCACGGTGGCCGTGGTGGTGCCGTCACCGGCCACGTCGTTGGTCTTGGTCGCTACTTCCTTGGCGAGCTGCGCGCCCAGGTTCTCGTAACGGTCTTCCAGCTCCACCTCCCGCGCGACGGTCACGCCGTCGTTGGTGATGGTCGGAGCGCCCCACTTCTTGTCGATGACGACGTTGCGCCCACGCGGGCCCAGCGTCACTTTCACGGCGTCCGCGAGACGGTTCACGCCGCGCTCCAGCGAGCGCCGTGCCTCCTCGTTGAACTCCAGCATCTTGGCTGCCATGACTACCCCTGACTACGTAAGCACGATTGGCGGGCGGTACGGACGGCGGGCGGGCGCTCGCGCCACCGCCCCAGACGCCGCATGGGCGCCCGGGGCGGTGTTGGCGCGGCAAGCACCCGCCGCGGGCGCGCCCGCGGCGAAGGTTCGCCGGCTGACTACTTCTCGACGATGGCAAGTACGTCACGGGCGGAGAGCACGAGGTACTCCTCGCCGTGGTACTTCACCTCGGTGCCGCCGTACTTGCTGTAGAGCACCACGTCGCCAACTTTGACGTCCATGGGCACACGCTTGGCACCGGCGTCGTCGAAGCGACCAGGGCCCACCGCAAGGACTTCACCCTCCTGGGGCTTCTCCTTGGCGGTGTCCGGGATGACCAGTCCCGATGCGGTCGTCTGCTCAGCTTCGAGCGTACGGACCACGATGCGGTCTTCCAGCGGCTTGAGAACAACCTTGGTGGCGGTCGTCACGATCTGACCTCCCCCTTCGGAAAGGCGGATTGCATTGACACTCTTATGAGATGGAGCGAACATCGGCTGCCTGTCGTCGCGGGTGCCAGACCAGCCTCGTCGCATTAGCACTCTACCTTACCGAGTGCCAGTTCCGAACAGTATCGCCGGGACGCTGGCGAGTCAACTCGGCCCGACGAGGATCTCGGTGACCGGAAGCGAGGAGTCGGCGGCCACGTTCAGCGGCGACGGCTCCGCGCCGCGGGCCATGAGCTCGGCTCCCAGCGCGGCCACCATCGCGCCGTTGTCCGTGCACAGCCCGGGCCGGGGCACGCGCAGCGCGATCCCGGCGGCTTCGCACCGCTCCGCCGCCAGGGCACGCAGCCGCGAGTTGGCCGCCACTCCCCCGCCGACGATCAGGTTCGATACGCCATGTGCGGCGCAGGCGGCGACCGCCTTGCGAGTCAGGACATCGGCGACGGCCTCCTGGAAGGACGCGGCCACGTCGGCCACCGGCACCGGGAGGCCCGCCGCCTGCCGGGTCTGCACCCAGCGCGCGACAGCGGTCTTGAGACCGGAGAAGGAGAAGTCGAAGGTGTCGTCGCGGTACTTGCCGCGCGGGAAGGCGATGGCGGTGCCGTCGCCGTCGCGGGCGGCGGCGTCCACCGGCGGCCCGCCGGGGAACGGCATCCCGAGCAGCCGCGCCACCTTGTCGTAGGCCTCGCCGGCCGCGTCGTCGATCGTGGCGCCGAGCGGCACCACCTCACCCGCCACGTCCGGGACGAGCAGCAGCGAGGAGTGCCCGCCGGAGACCAGCAGGGCTACCGCGGGGCGCGGCAACGGGCCGTGCTCCAACTGGTCGACCGCGATGTGCGCGGCCAGGTGGTTCACCGCGTACAGCGGCTTGCCCAGCGCGAGCGCGTAGGCCTTCGCGGCGGACACGCCCACGAGCAGCGCGCCGGCCAGCCCGGGGCCCGCGGTGACCGCGACCCCGTCGACTTCGGCGAGCTTCACCCCTGCCGTGGCGAGCGCCCGGTCCACGGTGGCGACCATCGCCTCCAGGTGCGCCCGGCTGGCGACCTCGGGCACCACGCCGCCGAACCGGGCATGCTCGGCCACGCTGGACGCGACCGAGTCGGCCAGCAGTTCGTGACCGCGCACCAGGCCGGCGCCCGTCTCGTCACACGACGTCTCGATCCCCAGCACCAGAGGCAGCGTCATTTCACCCGCCTGCCCCGGTGGCGGCCGGCCAGGTGCCTCTTCCTGGCGTCCGGCGGCGGTTCGGAGATCCGGCGCATCACCAGGGCGTCGGTGCCCGAGGGCTGGTAGTACGCGCGCCTGATGCCGATACCGGCGAACCCGCGCCGGCGGTACAGGCGCTGGGCGCGGTCGTTGTCGACCCGCACCTCCAGGAAGACCGCGGTGCAGCCGCGCCGGGCCGCCTCGCTGAGCAGCCCGTCGAGCAGCGCGCCGCCAATGCCCTCGCCCCAGCGGTGTGCCGCCACCGCCAGCGTGAGCACGTCGGCCTGGCCGCCGCGCTGGGCCAGCAGCCCGCCGTACCCGGCGATCACGCCCTCGTCCTCGGCCACGATGTAGTACCGGCTCCCCGGGTCCGCGGCCAGCTCGGTGGCGAGCAGTTCCGGCGACCACGCCTCCGCCCCGAACAGGATCTCCTCCATGGCGGCCACCGCGTCGAGGTCGCCGCGGTGCATCGGCCGCAGCACCATGCTCATGGCGCCACCGTGCTATCCCAGGGGGGCGACCCCCTGGAACCCCCGATGGCCCGCGCCCCCTGCGACTCCGTCGCGGGCGCCTTGGCCCCCCCAGCTATCCCAGGGGGGCGACCCCCTGGAACCCCCGATGGCCCGCGCCCCCTGCGACTCCGTCGCGGGCGCCTTGGCCCCCCCGGAGCTATCCCAGGGGGGCGACCCCCTGGAACCCCCGATGGCCCGCGCCCCCTGCGACTCCGTCGCGGGCGCCTTGGCCCCCCGGAGGAGGTCGGCGCGGCCAGCACGCTCTTGGGCGCACCTGGCACCCTGGCATCGGGCCTGCGCAGGTACAACGGATCCGGCGGGCCGAGCGGCTCACCGGCTGCCAGGCGCGCGGCGCACCACGCTGCGGCCGTGGCGGCACTGGGATAGCGGGGCGTGATCGGCTCGCCGAGCAACTCCGGGTAGGCGTGCGCGCCCTCGCCAGCGACCGGCAGCCCGGCCGGCAGCGCTGCCGGCGCCGCGACCTCCGGCCCGGACAGCCGCACCCCGGCGGCCGAATAGCGGGCCCAGTAGAGCTCCCTGCGGCGGGCGTCCGTGGCGACAAGGAACTCACGCCCGGCCGCGGCCGTGACCGCGTCGGCAGCGATGACGTCGAGGGTACAGAACCCGTAGGCGGCGATGCCGAGGGCACTGCCAAGCACGCGCGCGGTGACCAGCCCCACCCGCAGCCCGGTGTAGGGCCCTGGCCCGGCACCAGACACGATCGCGTCCAGGTCGCCAAAGGCCACGCCCGCCTCGGCAAGCACCTCCCCGATGCTCACCGCCAGCAGCTCACCCTGGCGCCGCGCGTCGACCACGGTCCGCTGCGCCAGCACCTGTCCCGCGTCGCCCACGGCGACGGTCACCGCGGGTGTCGCGGTATCGAAGGCAAGCACTAGCACGGTTGCCCAGGATAGAGCACCCGCAAGACCAGCTCAGCCCTGCTGGCCCGGGGGGACGACCCCCCGGAACCCCCCGATGGCCTGCGGCCCCTGCGACTCCGTCGCGGGGGCCTTGCCCAGCTAGCCCGGGGGGACGACCCCCCGGAACCCCCCGACGGCCTGCGGCCCCTGCGACTCCGTCGCGGGGGCCTTGCCCTCAATCCGCGCCGGGCGGCCCGGCGCAACGTCAGTGCAGGCCGCGGGAGATGTCCGTGGCCGCCGCTATCGCACCGGACTGCAGCTCGGACTGCGGCGCGGCGCGGTACCTCCCGCTGTGGGCGTGCGGGCCCTGCATGACCACGGTGATCACGACGTTGCGGTCCCTGGCGACCACGGTCTCCAGGTCGGTGGAGTAGCCCCGGGCCAGCACGACCTGCAGTGCGGCGAAGGCGGCGGTCCCGAGCCCGTGCAGTTCGGTCACCGTGGCGGGAGGAAGGTGAGTGGCCCGGAGCGGGTGGCGCATGGTCGCCAGGGCCTGCTGGTAGGTGTCGATCGCGGCGTTGGTGGCGCTTCCGTTGCCGGTCGCGAGCCCGCTCGGCGAGTAGGCCTGCGCGTTCACCTCCAGCACCCGGTACAGCGGCGGTGCGTCGAGGGTCCAGTTGCACAGGCTCTGCGCGCTGCCGTTCAGCGAGCGGGGCGCGACCACGCGCCGCTTGCCCGGCAGGTACTGGCCCAGGGTTGCGCTGGTCACCGCCGTGCAGGAGTTCGGCACGGTCTTGAACTCACCGCGCTGGAACGTGGTGACGAAACCGTCACTGGAGACCGGCGCTGCGTGATGCCCGCTCAGCTTCACCACCACGGCGACCACGATCAGCACCACGGCCACCGCCGCCCCGGCCCAGACCCAGGTGATCCGGGACCTGCGGCGGGAGCGGGCCGCCGCCTTGCGGCTGCGGGATCCGGGCTCCCAGGCGGGCTCGTCGTCCTGCCAGGTGCCGGCCGGGGACGGGAGGGCCTCGGCGCGGGCCGCGTGCCCGCCGTGGCCAGGGGCGTCCGGGCCGGCCTGCGCCCGGTGCCGCCGGGCATCCTGACCGGCCCGGCGCGGGGTCACGCCGGGCCCGGCCCAGGGCGGGTCCTCCTCGTCGGTGCCGGCCGGTTCATCCCAGTAGCCCCGGCCCGTGGCGGCCGAATCGCCCCGGCGGCCCGCCGTGGGCAGCCTGCCGGACCGGGGTGGCGGGGATCCCTGCTCAGCCACGGCGCCTCCGGGGACAGGATCTGGTCGGGCCATGCAAAGCGGCGCGAGCGCCCGCCGCAGTGCGCAACCAACGACGGCGGTATGCAGTGTTGGGACGGGACGAACTATAGGCCCTCAAGACCACCGGACAGGGCCAGAAACGCCGAATCGGCGAGCCCGGACCACCGCTCGCCATGGCCGGCGATCTGCACGTCCCGCCCCTGCCCGGCAGGGGTGATGGTCACCTCCAGCCGGTCGGCGGCCAGCCCTTCGGCGAGGCCGCCGCCCCACTCGACCACGGTCACCGAGGAGCCCAGGGTCTCGTCGAGATCCAGGTCGTCGACCTCGGCAGGGCTGGTGAGCCGGTAGGCGTCGGCGTGGACCAGGTCCGGCCCGCCGGACAGGGACGGGTGCACCCGTGCGATCACGAACGTCGGCGACGTGACCGGCCCGCGCACCCCCAGGCCTGCCCCGATGCCCTGCACAAGGGTGGTCTTGCCCGCCCCGAGGCCGCCGATCAGGATGACCAGGTCACCCGCCCGGAGCAGGCCCGCCAGCCGGTTGCCGAGCGCCCGCATCGCTGCCGCGGTCGGGACCGTGACGGTGGCCGCCGGGCCCGCGACCTGACCGGGGCCGGTCATGCCGACCGTGGCAGGCCGCCGCGTGCCACCCGGGCCAGCAGGTCTGTGATCGCCCGGTTGACCAGTTCCGGCTGCTCGAGGATGACCGCATGCCCGGCGCCGGGCACCCAGACGAGCTGGGCCCCGGGGATCTGGGTGGCGAGTTCGAGGCCGAGCCTGGCCGCGATCAGGCGGTCCTTCTCGGCGACGATCACCGTCACCGGGATCCGGCCGAGGGTGGCCAGCGAGCCACGCACGTCGCAGACGAGCAGTGCCTGGCAGAACCTCGCCACCACCTCGATGGGCGTGGCCCTGATCATCTGCTCAAGGAACACGACCGTGGCCGGGCTGACGTCGCCGTCGCCGAAGCCGATCAGCCGCGTGGTGAGGAACGCCAGGTCGCCCGAGACCCGGCGGCCCCGCTCCACCAGGATCGCCCGCTTGCCCTTGGCCGCGCCGTTCAGCACGGCAGGCAGGGCGCGGGTCAGCGCGGGCCGGATCGGGGCCGGCATCCAAGGGCTGCCGCTCTCCAGCCCGCGGGCCGCGGTGGCGATGAGCACGGCGCCGGCCACCTTGGTGCCGAACAGGTCCGGGTACTGCTCGGCGAGGGCCATGATGGTCATCCCGCCCATGGAGTGGCCCACAAGGACGACAGGGCCCGGGCCGGGGACCGTGGCGTCGATCACCGCCTTGAGATCGGCGCCGAGCTGGCCGATGCTGCCGCTGCCCTCCGCCGACCGCCCGGACCGGCCGTGGTCGCGCTGGTCCCAGAAGACGAGCCGGTGGTCGCTGAGGTCGCGGCGCTGGAAGTGCCAGCAGTCCTGGTTCAGCGTGTACCCGTGGCAGAAGATGAGCGTGATCGGCGCGTTGTCCGGACCGTTGATCTCCACGTGCAGCGGCACGCCATCCTCGGCCAGGACGGTCAGTTCCAGGCCCCGGAGCGAGCCGAACGGCTCGTCGCCTGGGTCGACACGGCCGCGAAGGCGGTTCAGCGCGATCCGTTCCGCGGCGACGACGCGCCCGCGCCCGCGGCGCTGGCGCCTGCCACCAGGCCGACCGCGCCGGTGATCCGCCGCCAGTTAGCCATCGGTCCTCCCTTGGGCGGGGTGGTGGGGTCGAGGCTAGCCAGCCTGCCTGGCACGCACGTGCCTGCGGCGCTACGCCTGCCAGACTTCCCCCCGTTGCCCGCGGCATGCGCGGAATGCCGACCTATGTTACTCCCAGGTAGCTTCGCGGAAGACGGCCACCAAAGCGGGTGGCGATCTCATAGCTGACGGTGTTCAGGACCTCGGCCCAGTCCTGCGCGGTCGGCTCGCCCTCGTCACCGGGCCCGAAGAGCAGCACCTCCTCGCCCTCCACAGCGGGCTCGGCCCCGAAGTCCATCACGAACTGGTTCATGGATACCGTGCCGGCGATGAACCACCGCCGCCCCCGGGCGTAGACCTGGACCAGGCCGGACGCGTCCCGCGGTACGCCCTCCGCGTAGCCGAGCGGGACCAGGCCAAGCACGCTCTGGCTGCTGGTGAAATACCGGTGCCCAGAGGAAACCCCTGCGCCGGGCGGCACCTGCTTGACTTGCACCAGCCGGGCCCGCACCGTCATCGCGGGCCGCAGCCAGCCCGGCATCGGGCCGGGCAGCGTGGGCAGGCCGACGACGCCGCCGCCGCACCGCACCAGGTCGAACCAGGCCTGCGGCAGCGTCAGCGTGGCGGGGGTGTTGGCGAGGTGGCGGATCTGCGGCCGGGCCCCCGCCGCCTCGGCGACGTCGATGGCCTCGCGAAACACCTTGAGCTGTGCGTCGATCGAGGCGTGCCCCGGCATGTCGGCGCAGGCCAGGTGTGACCAGACGCCGACGATGGCGACATGGCCGGCCGCTTCCGCCGCCAGCGCCGCCGCCACGACCCCTGGCCATTCGGACATGGTGGCCCCGCCCCGCGACATCCCGGTGTCCACCTTGAGATGCACCCGGGCAGGCCGCCCGGCGCGCTGCGCCGCGGCCGCGAGTTCGGCGACCATCCCCGCCGAACCGGCGGCGAGGTCCACGTCCTGGCGGATGGCGTCCTCGTGCGGGCCGCCCGGCACGCTCATCAGGCACAGCACCGGCGCCGTCAGCCCGGCCTCGCGCAGCGTGAACGCCTCGTGCACCCGGACCACCCCGAGCCACCCGGCGCCCCCGGCCAGCGCCGCCTTGGCGACAGGGATCATGCCGTGGCCGTACGCGTCCGACTTGACCACGGCCATGAGATCGGCCGTGCCGACGTGCTTGCGCAGGCCCGTGACATTGTCACGGACCGCGTCGAGATCGACCTGTGCTTCCGCCGGAGCGTCCATGACCTCACAGTGTGCCAGCCAGGACGCGGCGGAGGTGCCTGTTGCGGTCGGCCACCGCATCCCGCCGCGCAAGCGGGCCCTGCTGCCTACGGCAGAGTCCAGTGCTGGTCGGCGAAGTTCTGGCACGTCCGGATCTGCGACCTGGGTGCCGTTCGCGGAGGAGCCGCTCGGGTCGGTGAGGCACAGGCCGTTGAGCTGGAGCACGTATTCGCCGTTGGAACGGTGCGTCCAGAGCTGGCCCTGCGTGGTCGTTGCAGCCCCAGATCACCAGCTTGGTGCCGGCGCCGGCATGGCTCGCGTCGTCCAGGCACTTGCCCTGCACCGACAGATGGCCGCCGGAGAACAGCCACTTCTGGGACACGGTGTTGTTGCAGGTCCAGATGTCCACCTTGGTGCCGTTGGTGGTGGCGCCGCCGAAGTCGTCGAGGCACTTCCCGTGGTCACCCTTGATCGGCTGGCCGGTGACCGCGTTGTTGATCGTCCAACGTGAACGCCACCGACTTCTTCGCGCCCGTCTCGTCGGTGGCGGTCACGGTGACGCCGGACGTGCCCGGAGTGGTGGGGGTCCCGGTGACCGTGCCGGTCGAGGCGCCGATGGTCAGGCCGGCCGGCAGCCCGGTCTCGCTCCAGGCAAGCGGGTTGCCCGCGGTGGAGATTCCCACGATCGGCAGGTTGACGGTGTCACCGACATTGTTGGTCTGGTTGCCCGGGCTGGTGATCTTGATCGAGTCCTTGACGGCGCCGGTCTGCCACGCACCCATCGGCGGCGTTGCTCCACAGCGTCCTCCATGGCGAAGGGCCGGTGGTAGAGCGGTTGAACGCCCCGCCAGGGCTGCCGCCGGGCTCGCGGCGCACTTGTCGGCGATCTCGCCGCCGTCGTTCGGTGTCGAACCAGGCGGTGCCGGAACGGGTCGGTGATCGTGCCGGCGTACAGGTCGCCGCCGACGATGCTGAAGCCGTCGTTGGTCCCGGTCGCGGGTTGACGAAGTTCTCGCCGCAGCTCGTGCCCGCGTCGGGCTCGTACGGCAGGTTGATGAACGGCTGGTTGGACGAACTGTGGTAGCCGCATCGTTGGTGCGAGTGCCGCCGGTGCAGGCGGTGCCCTGGCAAAGCCCTGCGGGCAGGTGCCCGACTGGGTGGCCACGATGATCTGCGGCGTCGTTGAGGTCGGTGATGCCCTGGTTCTGGCGAACGTGTCCGCCTCGGCGCCGATCTGGTCCAGGCTGGTGTTGTGCGGCGGCACGCTGGTGTCGTTGAACGCGCCCGCATACACCAGCCCGGTGAACGCGGGCGCGCCGGTGGCGTCCGCGTACTGGGAGGTGATCGTGGACCAGTTGTCGTCCGCCTGGCGTATGCCGAGCCCGGAGAAGAAGTTCTCCAGGTAGGCTCGCGGTTGGTGGTATCGGTTGTCCAGTTCGGGCCCCACAGCAGCAGGTACACGTGCGGGGTGTGCTGCACCGTGCCGCCTTGCCAGGTCACCGGGCACGGCGGCTCGGTGCACGTCGCCGCCGTATTCGCCGCTGCCTTGGGCTGGTGGCCGCTGCGCGTACACGATTCCCGAGATCTTGCCGACCTTGGTGTGGCCAAGCTGGGCCTCGAATGCGCGGTGCAGGTTGACCACCCGCACCCCGTGCAGATGGCCAGCCGGTCGCGCGTGTGGCTGCGCCTGAGCCTGCGCGGCAGCCGTGGCCCCAAGCACGCTGAGCGAGGCAGCAGCAGCCACCGCGAAGATCCGCTTGAACATCAGTGAACCCCTTTTTATGCGGGATAAATGGCCGGTCAGCGCCGGGCGCCTCCCCCTGGCAAAGGGGATGTTATTACCGATTTACGCAAAAGCGCAATCTGAAACCACGAAATGTAACCGCAGCCGACAATCAGTCACTGCTGATCAAGAAACCAATAACCGCACGTAAACCAATAATCCTGTAGGAAATATAGTGATCGGGCCGCGCCGGGGTCACCGGCCGGGCGGCGGAATGTCGCCCCGTCTCGATGGCCGTGGTCACCGCGGCGGTCCTGTCCGACACGCCGAGCTTGCCAAACGCCCGCAGCAGATGCGTCTTGACCGTCGCCTCGCTGATGAACAACTGCTGCCCGATGTCGGCGTTGGTCATGCCGCGCGCCACCAGTTGCAGCACCTCCACCTCACGCGCGGAAAGCGAGTCGCGCTGCGGGCGGCGGACCCGGGTGACCAGGCGGGCGGCCACCGACGGGGCCAGCACGGTCTCGCCGCGCGCCGCCGCCCTGATGGCGTTGGCGACATCGGCCCGCAGGGAGTCTTTGAGCAGGTAGCCCGCGGCGCCCGCCTCCACGGCCCGGAGGATGTCCGCGTCCGTCTCGTAGGTGGTGAGCACCACGATCCGGGCCGCCGGGTCACCCGCCACCAGCCGGCCGATCGCGTCGACGCCATCGGTGCCCGGCATCCGCAGGTCCATCAGGATCACATCGAAGTCACGGTCGCGCGCCAGGGCGACGGCCTCGTCGCCCGAGCCGGCCTCCCCGGTCACCTCGATGTCGGGTTCGGAGGCGAGCATGGCCCGCACCCCTTCCCGCACCACCGGATGATCGTCAACAAGCAGCACCCGGAGCGGGCCCCCGGTCACCCCGGCACCTCGACCGACAGCGAAGTGCCTGCGCCGGGGCGGGCGCGGATCAGCAGGCTGCCGCCCACCTGGAGTATCCGGCTGCGCATGCCGCGCAGGCCGTAGCCGCCGTTCACCCGATCGGGGTCGAAACCTGCCCCGTCGTCACGGACGTCGAGCCGGACGGCGTGCGGCTCATAGGACAAGATCACCCGGACGTCGGCGGCACAGGCGTGCTTGCGCACGTTGGCGAGCGCCTCCTGGGCGGCCCGCAACAGCACCACCTCGGCGTTGGCTGGCAGCGGCCGGGGCGGGCCGCACACCTCGAACCTGGCCGCGATGGGGAGTTCCGCCCCGAGCCGGTCGGTCAGCCGGCCGAGCGCATCGTGCAGCGGGCCGGTGTCGAGGTGGGCCGGGGTGAGCGCGGCCACCATGGCCCGGGCCTCGGCCAGGCCCTCCCTGGCGGTCTGGGCGGCGAGGCCGGCATGGCGCCGCGCCTCGGCCGGATCCGAGCCGATCTCCGTATCGGCCGCCTGCAGCAGCATGACGATGCTGGTGAGCCCCTGGGCCAGCGTGTCGTGGATCTCACCGGCCAGCCGCTGGCGTTCGGCGAGCGTCCCGGCCTGCCGGCTGACCTCGGCCAACTCCGCCTGCGCCGCCTCCAAGCGGCTCGATCAGCTGCGGCACGCTCCTTGCTCTGCTCGATGATCCGTGACGATCCAGGTGCCGAACACCAGCGAGAACGCCAGGCCGAGCACGACCGTGCCGAACACGGACGCGACCGCGCCGGGGTTGTCGCCGGATCGAGGTGACCGCCAGTGCCACCACGGGGGTCGACGTTGAGCGCGACGACCGCGGCGAAGCGCACGAGGCAGGGGCATCGCCATGAAGCACTGCGGGCAGGCGGCGAACATGACCCAGGAGGCGGCGCCGACCTGGGTCTGCGCGATGACGATGAGGACCACGATGCAGATCACGTAGATCGTGCCGCGTCCGGGTGTCCCTGTCGGCCGCGATGGCCGGGCGCCCGATGAGGATGTACAGCGGCACGGTGGCGGCCAGGGAGATGGCCGCCACCATGCGCGCGGCCAGCGGGTCGGAGGTGGTGAGGACGATCAGCAGGGTGGCCGCGAGGACCACGGCGTAGTAGGCATCCCATACTCCGCCGCGGTTGCCAGGCATGTTGGGCGGCCGGGCGAGCGGGCCAGAGGCCCGGCTCACGTGTCGCTTTGCCAGCGGAAGGTTCTCAGGCACAGAATCAAGCTTCCAATGAGCCATGCGGTGAGCACCAGTGCCACCTTGCCGAGTTCCCAGCTGTGCGCCGGCTCCGCGGGCAGCAGCGAGTCCGGCAGGAGCGCCGCCCGCAGTCCCTGGCAGAGCCATTTGAGCGGGAAGAGCGCGGCCACCGTCTGCATCCCCTTGGGCAGACTGCTGAACGGGAAGTAAACGCCGGAGATGAACTGCAGCACCAGGTACGGCAGGTTCAGCACGGCCGCCGCGCTCCGGCTTGAGCGGGGCACGCTGCTCACCGCGATGCCGAGCATCGTGCAGGTGGCCGTGCCGAGCAGGAAGACCCAGGTGAAGGTCAGCCAGCGCGCGCCGCTGCCGGGGAGCTTGAGCCCGTAGAGCGCGATGCCGATGCCGAGCAGGATGGCGACCTCGATCGCCGCGATGACCAGGCAGGACAGCGCCTTGCCCGCGAAATAGGCACCCTTGGGCATCGGCGTCCCCGCCAGCCGCTTGAGCGTCCCGTCCTCGCGTTCGAGGACGATGCTGATGCCCAGGTTGACGAACGTCGTGGACATGATGCCGCTGGCGATGATGCCGGCGGTGAAGTACAGCCGGTAGCTCACCCCGGTGACACCGACCGTGCCGTGGAAGATCGAGCCGAAGATGATCAGCAGGACCACGGGCAGCGAGAACGTGAAGACGACCGCCTCGCGGCGCCTGAAGAAGGACTTGAGCTCCAGCGCGGTGCGGTTCAGCGACAGGCGGACGGGCGACGGCAGGGCCACGGCGGGCCGGACGGCCGCGTGGGCAGCGGTGCTCATTGGTTTGCTCCAGTCGTTGCGGGAGACCGCCCCGGCAGGCCTTCCGCGGCTCCGTCCTGTGCATGACCGATCATCGCGAGGTAGACGTCCTCCAGCGACGGCCGGGTGACCGTCAGCTCGGGGATCTCGCCGCCGAACTGGCCGGTGAGTTCGGCGACCACCCGCGTCGGGGTGTCGGTCCGTACGCTCTGGTGGCCGTCTGGCTGCCAGCCAGCTCACCGTCGCCTTCGCCGTGGCCCGGCCGCCCAGTTCGGCCGGGGCGTCCACGGCGCGGATGCGCCCGCTGGCGATGACGCCGACCCGGTTCGCCAGCGCCTCCGCCTCGTCCAGGTAGTGCGTGGTCAGCAGGATCGTGGTCCCGATGTCGGCCAGGCCCTGGATGAGGTGCCAGAACTGCCGCCGCGCCTCGGGGTCGAAGCCGGTGGTCGGCTCGTCAAGGAAGAGCAGTTCCGGACTGCCGATGATGCCGAGCGCCACGTCCACCCGGCGGCGCTGTCCCCCGGACAGCTGCCGCAGCTTGGCGCCCGCCTTCTCGGTCAGCCCGACGGCCTCGATGACCTCGTCGGGGTCCCTCGGGTGCGGGTAGTAGGCGCTGAAATGGCGGATCATCTCGCGGACAGAAAGTTCTGAGGCGTCTGCGTTGCTCTGCAGCACGATGCCGATCCGCGCCCGCCATGCCCGGCCGCCCTCGCCCGGGTCGGTGCCGAGGACGGTGACCTCGCCGCCGTCGCGCCGCCGGTATCCCTCCAGGATCTCGACCGTCGTGGTCTTGCCCGCGCCGTTCGGGCCGAGCAGGGCGAAGACCTCGCCGTGCCGGATGTCCAGGTCGACACCGTCGACAGCCACGATGTCGCCATATGACTTGCGCAGCCCCCTGACGCGCACACTCGTTGTGGTGTCCATGAACCCAGCCTCGGGCCACGGCGGGGCCGGCACAACGACCGGCTGGCCGGATCCGCCGTCCACCGTTCGGTGGACCCCGCCCGGGTCCCCCGTGGGGCGTGAACGCGCCGCGGGGTCCCCGTAGGGCGTGAAACGTGACAGACGAGGCCCCCGTAGGGGGCGCCAGAATCACATTCACGACACTGCGGCGAGGCGTTAGGCCCGGGGTGTGGCCGCAGGACCGGGGCTAGGCGACACGGGCGCGGGGGTCAGGCCTCGTGCACGGCGCGGATTGCGTCGGGCAGGGAGCCGATCACGTCACCGGCCCCGATCGGCGCTTCGCCGCCGGGGTGCTCGCCGGCCCCGCTCGCTGCGTAGCGCGCCGAAATACCGTGCAGGTACGCCGCTGCTGCCGCCGCCTCGCCGGCGTCAAGCCCCTGGGCGAGTAGCGCGCCCGCAAGCCCCGCGAGCACGTCGCCGGTGCCTGCGGTGGCCAGCCAGCCCGTACCGGTCGGGTTGACCAGCAGCGGGCCGCCGTCGGCCGCGATCACCGTGGTGGAGCCCTTGAGCAGCACGCAGCAGCCGTAGGTGCGCGCCGCGGCCCTCGCGTGCTCGCCGCGCCGCGCGGCGACCTCGGCCGGGTCGGTGCGCAGCAGCCTGGCCAGTTCCCCCGCGTGCGGGGTGAGCAGCGTGGCTGCCCGGCGCTCGGCGACCAGCGCCGGGGACTCGGCCAGGAGCGTGAGCCCGTCGGCGTCCACAAGCACCGGCAGGTCGGTGGCGAGCACCGCCGCGAGCCTGCGGCGCGCCTGCTCATCGGTGCCCATGCCAGGACCGGCCAGCCAGGCCTGGACCCGCCCGGCGGTGCCCACCTCGCCCCCTGAGTCCCCGGTCACCGTGATCACCGCCTCCGGCCAGTGCTGCCGGACCACGGCCGCGGCCGCCGGGGCGGTCACCAGGCGCACCATGCCCGCCCCGCCGCGCAGCGCCCCGCCCACGGCGAGCGCCGCGGCCCCGGTGAACCGGTCGCTGCCCGCCACGATGCCGAGGACCCCGCGGCGGTACTTGTCCGACTCGCGGCCGGGCCGCGGCAGCAGCGCGCCCACGTCGGCGGCGCCGTAGGCGGCCGCGGCGGGCGCGGGCAGGTGCGGTGCCAGGCCGATGTCCACCAGGTGAGCCAGGCCGGCGCGGGCGGCGCCCGGGTCGATGAGCAGCCCGGTCTTCCAGGTGCCGAACGTGACCGTGACGTCGGCGCTGACCGCCGCCCCCGTCACCTCGCCGGTGTCCGCGTCCACCCCGCTTGGCAGGTCCACCGCGACCACCGTGGTGCCGCCGCCGCGCGCCGCCTCCGCCAGCGCGGCGAGCGCGGCCTGCGGCTCCCGCAGCCCGCCCCGGCCGCCGATGCCGAGCAGCCCGTCGAGCACCAGGTCCGCGGCGTTCATCGTGGCCGGCAGGCCCGGGTCGCTGGGCCCGGTGACTCCTCCGCCCGCGGCCCGCAGCGCCGCGGCGCCCCCCTCGTGCAGCCGGCTGCCCGCGGCGACGGCGACCACCCGGGCGCCGCGCCGGGCCAGCCTGGCTCCCGCGTACAGCGCGTCGCCGCCGTTGTCCCCGCTTCCGGCCAGCACCACCACGCGCGACCCGTACACCCGCGGCAGCAGGCCGGCGCAGACCGCGGCCAGCCCGGCCGCGGCGCGCTGCATCAGCACTCCGGGCGGCAGGCGGGCCATGAGGGCCTGTTCCGCGGCCCTGACGTCGGCGACGGCGTGCGCGTTCCTCATGCCCCCGCCTTCATGACTCGGCCACCACGAATGCCACGCTGACTCCTCCGTCGTGGGTCAGGGAAACATGCCACCGGCGTACCCCCAGGCGGCGCGCGGCGTCCGCCACGGTGCCCCGCACGGTCAGGGCAGGCCGGCCAGCCGGATCGTGCCCGACCTCCACATCGGCCCAGCGCAGGCCCGCCGGGCCGCCGAGCGCCTTGGCCACCGCCTCCTTGGCGGCGAAGCAGGCGGCCAGCGAGGCGAGCGGCGCGCCACGTTCGCCCTCGGTGAACAGCCGGGCCGCCAGCGCCGGGGTGCGGCGCAGCGCCTGCTCCAGGCGGGCGATGTCGACCAGGTCGACGCCGATGCCAACGATCACTCCCCCAGCCTGCCACGCGGCCGGGTGCGGCTACCGGCCCGCCCGGCGCGATACCGGCGCCGGGCTTGGATGCCAGCTACCCGGGCAGGCCCGCGGCCATTACCACGGGAGCCGGTATTTCCGCACTCCGCGAATGTCCGTGGCACCGGATCGGCCGTTCACGCCGGCTTTACCATTCCGCGGCCATTGTCCGGCGGCGGGCGGCATCAGCGATCAGGACAGGGACCGGATGGTCGCGGCCAGGCCGTCGGCAAGACGCTGGGCGCGCTCGTGGTCGGTAGCCTCGACCATGACCCGGACGGCACGCTCGGTGCCGCTCGGCCGGACCAGCACGCGCCCCGCCGCGCCGAGTTCCGCCTGCACCGAGGCGACCGCCGCGGCCAGTTCCGGCGACCTGGCGGCGCGCTCCTTGTCCACTCCGGCGACGTTCACCAGCACCTGCGGGTACCGCGTCATCACCGCGGCCAGGTCCGCCAGCGTGATCCCCTGCCTGGCGGCGGCCGCGAGCAGGTGCAGGGCGGTGAGCATGCCGTCGCCGGTGGTGGCGTGCTCAAGCATGATGACGTGCCCGGACTGCTCGCCGCCGATGACGAAGTGCCCGGCCCGCATCGCCTCCAGCACGTAACGGTCGCCCACCGCGGTCTCCACCACGGTGATCCCGGCCTTCGCCATGGCCTTGCGGAACCCCAGGTTGGACATGACCGTGGCCACCACGGTGTCGCCGGCCAGCACGCCGCGGGCCTTGAGGTCCAGGGCGAGGGCGGCCAGGATCTGGTCCCCGTCGATCATCTCGCCGGTGGCGTCCACCGCCAGGCAGCGGTCGGCGTCGCCATCATGCGCGATCCCGGCGTCCGCCCCGTGCTTGGTCACCGCCGCCGACAGGGCCTCCAGGTGCATGGAGCCGCAGTCGGCGTTGATGTTCTCGCCGTCCGGCTCGGCGCCGATCGCGATCACGTCGGCCCCGGCGCGCCGCAGCAGCTCCGGTGCCAGCGCCGAGGCGGCGCCGTGCGCGCAGTCCACCACCACGCGCAGCCCCGTCAGCGTCGCGGTGCCGTGCGTCACGGCAGATGCCACGTGTGCGGCGCCCAGCTCCCTCGTGCCGGGCTGGGAGGCCAGCAGGTGAGCCAGGTAACGCTCGCGCTCGCCGGCCGCGTCACGGACCCGGCCAAAGCCGCTGGCGGGCTGGCCCCCGGTCCGGCCGGGAAGGGCCATCCGCGCCTCGATCTCGTCTTCGGCGGCGTCCGGCAGCTTGAACCCGCCCCGGGCGAACAGCTTGATCCCGTTGTCGGGGGCCGGGTTGTGGCTGGCCGAAAGCATGACCCCGAGGTCGGCCCCGAGCGCGGCGGTCAGGTAGGCGACCCCTGGCGTCGGGATGACGCCAAGGCGCAGCACGTTCACCCCGGCGCCGGCCAGGCCCGCCACCACGGCGGCCTCCAGAAACTCACCGGATGTCCGCGGATCGCGGCCCACCACGGCCACCAGGCGGCCGCCGTTGCTCCTGCTGGCCGTCGCGGCCCGCATCTCCTGCAGCATTCCGGCGGCAGCGGTCGCGAGGTCCATGGCCAGCTGACTGGTCAGGTCCTCGCCCGCAACCCCCCGAACGCCGTCCGTGCCGAAAAGCCGGCCCATGGAACGTTCCCCCGTTGTCGGCGTGCCGCTGTCGCCGGAAATGTCGATGCCCCGGAGCCCGGCGCTAGCGCTTGGAGTACTGCGGCGCCTTCCGGGCCTTCTTCAGCCCGTACTTCTTGCGCTCCTTGATCCGGGAGTCACGGGTCAGGAAACCGGCCCGCTTCAGCGCGGCGCGGTTCTCCGGATCCACCACAGTGAGCGCGCGCGCGATCCCCAGCCGCAGCGCTCCCGCCTGCCCGGTGACTCCGCCCCCGGAGACCCGTGCGATCACGTCGAACTGCTCCTCGGCGCCGAGGTTCACCAGCGGCTCGCTGATGAGCTGCTGGTGCACCTTGTTCGGGAAGAACTTCTCCAGCGGCCGGTCGTTGACCCGCCACTGCCCGGTGCCCGGCGCGATGCGGACCCGCGCGATGGCCTCCTTGCGACGGCCGGTGGCTATCGCCTTGCCGGTCACCACCGGCTTGACGGCCGCCTTGCGGCCCGCGTCCGGGGCCGTCTCGGTGGTGTACTCCGACACGTTCGCTTCGGCTTCTTCCTCCGGCTTAGCGCCCGCGCCCTCATCGAGCTCCTGGGTGCTTGTGGACTCGGCCACGGTACCTTCCTCGCGCTTGGTCATCGGCTCTCGCCGCAAGCCTCGTTATCGCTACTGCCTGTGCCCGGCGGCGTTACTTGGCGCTCGCGGACGGTGTCCCGGCCGGCTGTGCGACCTGGGTGATGGTGAAGGGGACCGGCTGCTGCGCCTGGTGCGGGTGGTCAGGCCCGGCGTACACCTTGAGCTTGCGCAGCATCGCCCGGCCCAGCGTGTTCTTCGGCAGCATGCCCTTGACGGCGTTCTCCACCAGCCGCTCGGGGCGCTTGGCGAGCAGTTCGCCAAAGGTCACCGAGCTGATGCCGCCCGGGTAGCCCGAGTGCCGGTAGGCCCGCTTGTCGGCGAGCTTGTTGCCGGTGAGCGCGACCTTCGACGCGTTGACCACGATGACGAAGTCACCGGTGTCCATGTGCGGCGCGAAAATGGGCTTGTGCTTGCCCCGCAACAGGATCGCCACATGACTGGCCAGGCGGCCGAGCACGACATCAGAGGCGTCGATGACGTGCCACTGACGGTGGATGTCAGCGGCCTTAGGGCTGAAAGTGCGCACAGTCGTAAGCCTTTATCTGTGGGACCTGTTCCGGACCCGCGCCCTGGGCGAGCCCGGCAGCGAGGGAGTCCGCCGCACCGGCCGCCAGATGGCCTCACGCTGGGCGAGGCATCGCGGGCATGCTGATGCTCATGGACGTCAGGTAAGGATACCGGCCTGCGCCTAGGACGGCAAAGCGAAGTCATGCGATACGCCCCTGCGTGGCCCGTCTGGCTCCCAGACGGCGACCGCCGGCCGGGGTTGCCCGGCGCGCGGAGCGGGGCCCGTGGCGTGCCGCAGCCCCGCGACTCACGAGGGTATCCAGCCGAACACCCCAGGTGAGGGCAGCCGTCCCAGGGCGGGTAACCAGGTGCCCGGGCAAGGAGAAATGCCTGACCGCGCCATGCGGAGCCGACTAAAGAAATACGCTCGCGCCATGGGCTATGCGGATCTGCAGGACGGGCGGCCCCCTCGCAGCCGTGCGGGCGCCGGGCTGCCAGACAGCCCCGATCCTGCGGAGATGCCCGGCGAACAGGCCCCAGGGTACCGTCCGCCGCCGGTTCCGGGGGCGGATGACGCCGCGTGGCGCGGCGCGGATGAGACCGCATGGCGCGGCGCCGACGAGGCCGCGCGGCGGGGCACGGACGAGGCCGCATGGCGCGGGGCGGATGAAGCCGCATGGCGGGGCGCGGACGAGGCCGCATGGCGGGGCAACGGCACGACGGACCGGCCGGCCTACGCAGCCCCCGGCAACGGCAGCACGGGTCCAGGGCACGCGAGCGGCCCGGGGCACACCAGCAGTCCGGGGGCCGGCAGCGTCCCGGGGAACACCAGCGGCCCAGGGCACACCAGCCGCCCAGGGGCAGACAGCGTCCAAGGGCCCGGCCCTGGCCCGGGGGCCGGCAGCGGGCCGGCGACCGGTGGCCCGCTGCCAGCGGCACGTACCGGCGCGCACCGGGCGGTGCGCGGCACCGAGCCCACTCCCGCCAGGCCTGCCGCGTCAGGCGGTCCAGAAGCCCGGCCCGGTGGTCCTGGCTCACACCGCAGCGGGGGGCAGCACCGGCAATCCAGCCCTGCCCCGGCCGCTCCGGGAAGCACCCCGTGGCCGGCCGCGCCCGTACCGGGCAGCGGAACGCAGCCGCCCAGCCGGCCTGCCACCGGCCCGCAAGACCAGTCCTGGCAGCCCAGCCCGCCCGCGGCTGGCCCGGACAACAGAACCCAGTTGCCGCCACGGGCCGTGACCGGCCCTCAGGACCAGGCGTGGCTGTCGAGCCCGCCGCGCGGCCGCCCCGGACAGCGGATCGCGGCTGCCCAGCCGGACCGGACCGCAACACCCGGCCCGGCCCACGGACCACCGGCCGCCTGCCACCCGGCCGGGGCTCTCCCGCCGCCCCGCGAGCGACGGACGGTCCTCGCCGCAGGGACCTGCCGGTACGGGCCCGCAGGCGCCGTACCGGGCACGGCCGGACGACCCGGGGGACGCGCCGCCAGGCGTGGCCGTCACCCGGGAACCGCCTGGTGCGCGCCGCAGCGCCCCGCAGCAGGCCAGTTCACCCAGGGATGGCGGCCGGGGCGGTCCCATCCGCGGTTACCCACCGAGGCCCGGCCAGCCCGACCCGGTCTACCCGCCTGGCCAGTTCTCCTCGTGGAACCGCGCCTCCATGCGCGCCGCATGGCTTGGTGTCACCGGCGGGGCGGGAGGTGCCCCCGAGGCCGAGGCGGAGCCTGGGTACTCGGCCCTCGCGCTGAGCGACGCCGCTGCCGACCTGACCGCCACCCAGACCTGGGCCGTGATCGACGACGAGCCGCCGCCCGGCTCGTCCGCGGCCCGGCACCGCAGCCGTGACTGGGGCTCGCACGCCGAAGACCTGGCCCCGGGCCGACCGCGCACCGCCCCGGGAGACCGGACGGGCGCCGGAGGTCGGCGTCCGGGCGCCACCCTTCCGGGACCGCCGGTGGACCTGGCGTGGACGCGGCGGGACCGGGCACAAGCGGGCCGGACACCGGCGCAACCCGACCGGGGGCCACCGGGCGGGGCACCAGAGAGCCCGGTACTGCCGGGCGCGGGGCCCGCGGGCTTAGCGCGGGCACCGCCGGGCCTGGCGTAGCAGGGCTTGGTGCTGCAGGGCTTGGTGCTGCCGGGCTTGGTGCTGCGGCGGTGGATGCCGCCGGGCCTGGCGCGGCTCCCGGAGCGCTGGCCGGCACCGGGCGGCACGGTACCAGCGGGCCGGGCACGGACGCCGGTGCGCCGGGCGGACCTGCGGGGCTGGCCGGACCGGGCGATCCGCCGGGGCTGGCCGCCGGACCGGCCGGACCTGCCGGTCTAGCGGGCGCCCAGGAACGCGCGGCGCCCGGTGGCCGGGCCGCTGCGCGCCGGGCCGCGGACACGGCGCGGCAGGCCCCGACGGCCTTCGACGAGACCAGGCGCGGCCGGCCACCACGCGGCGCGGCTGCGCGCCGCCGCCCGGCCGCCGACGACCAGCCGGCTGCCCCCCGCCGCCCCGGCAAGCGCGGCGTACGGCGCAACGGCATGATGGCCGGTCTGCTGCTCGCCCCGGTCCTGGTGGTGGTGCTGGTGGTCGGCGGATACGTCTACCTCAGCGGCAGGCATGCGCCGGCCCCCTCGCATTCGGCTCCGCCCAGTCATCCCGCCGCGGCACCGAACAGCCCGGCGCCCACGCTCGGACCGTGGAAGCACATCGAGAGCCGCAGCCAGGACGCGGTGCCGCTCACCATCGCCGAACTGTTCCCCGCGAAGTTCACGGTGGATGGCCAGTCCGGGACGCTGACCGTGAGCAAGGAAGGCACCAAGTGCACCCACGAGGTGATCGGCTCCAAGCTGGCCAAGGCGGTCCGCAAGGCGGACTGCACCCAGGTGCTCCGGGCCAGTTACCTGTCCACGAACCGCAAGATCATGGCCACCGTGGGGGTGCTGAACCTGACGGACGCCACGGAGGCGGGGAAGGCGGGGAAGGCGGCGGGCGCCGTGGAGTTCATCAAGCAACTGGCGTCCAAGCACGGTCCTACCCGCAACATCGCCAAGGGCACGGGAATCGTGGCGGCCTACGTCAAGGGCCACTACTTGATCTTGACCTGGACGGAGTTCGCCAACCTGCACGCACCGTCGGGCAAGACCAAGCGGAAGCAACTCGAGGCGTTCTCGACGGGCCTGGTCGCGGGAACGGCCAACGTCAGCCTGACCAGCCGGATGGTCACCGGCCATCCGTCCTGACCCGCAGGTTCCTGGCGGCGGCGGCGCGGGCGGCCAGGCCAGCGTCCGCGGGATAGCCGACCTCCTCCAGGCACAGCCCGTGCGGGCCCACCACCGGCGCGGCCGGATCCCGGACCCCGGCCGCGAGCACCTCGGCGGGCCAGCCGGGAGGCCGGCTGCCGTCCCCGACCTTGAGCAGCGCACCGACCAGCGCGCGGACCATGTTGTGGCAGAACGCGTCCGCCACCACCGTCGCCTCGGCCACGGCCGGCTCCGGCCTGGCCCAGTCCAGGCGCAGTAGCGTGCGGACGGTACTTGCGCCGTCGCGGCGGCGGCAGAACGCGGCGAAATCGTGCTCGCCCAGGCAGTGCTTGGCCGCCTGGTTCATGGCCGCGACGTCGAGCGTGCTGCGGTACCAGAGCGTGGCATGGCGGGCCAGTGGGTCGGCCTGGCTCGAGGTCGTCGCAGACCCGGTAGGCGTAGCGCCGCCAGATCGCGGAGAACCGGGCGTCGAAGCCGGGCGGGGCGGGTGCGAGCCTGTGCACCCGCACGTCGGGCGGCAGCAGCCGGGCCAGCCTGCGCGCGGCGGTGTCACCGCTGTCCGCCCAGCGGTCTGCCGGGATGTCGGCGTGCGCGACCTGGCCGCGCGCGTGGACGCCCGCGTCGGTGCGGCCGGCCACGGTGAGGGCGGCAGGCTCCGCCAGGCTCAGCACCCGGGTCAGGGCGTCTTCCAGGGTTCCCTGCACCGTCCGCTGGCCGGGCTGGCGCGCCCAGCCGGAGAACCCGGTGCCGTCGTAGCCGATGTCCAGCCGCACCCGGACAGCCAGTGAGGCCGGCCACGGGCTACCGGGCTCAGTGGCCCCGAACCCCATGACCGGCCTCTGACGTGCGTTACTCGGCTGTCTTCCTCGGCCGCGTCCTCGGCATCCTCGGCAGTCCTTCAGGCTCCGGCGCCGCGGAATCCTCGGTGACCACGTCCTGCGCCTCGCGCTGCTCGCTTCGTGCCTCGGCGTCGTCGGCCTCGACGTCCACGGCCGCCGTGTCCTCGGCCTGGTCCACCGCCTCGTCCGCGGTGGCGGACTCGGCCGCGGTGGCCTCCGCGTCGGCCTTGGTCCGTGCCGGGCGGGCCGGAGCCGCAGCGCGCCGCGGGCGGCGGCGCCGTGACGAGGAGGTGGCCGCAGCCTCCTCCTCGACCAGTTCGATGACGGCCAGCGGCGCGTTGTCACCCTTGCGCGGCCCGATCTTGGTGATCCGGGTGTAACCGCCTGGGCGGGTGGCGAACCGCGGGCCGATCTCGCTGAACAGGGTGTGCACGACACCTCTGTCCGTGACCACCGTGAGCACCTCGCGGCGCGCGTGCAGGTCACCCCGCTTGGCGAAGGTGATCAGGCGCTCCGCGTACGGCCGCAGCCGGCGTGCCTTGGCCTCAGTCGTGGTGATCTTGCCGTGCTCAAACAGGGCCGTGGCGAGGTTCGCCAAGATGTGCCGCTGATGGGCCGAACTGCCACCCAACCGTCGGCCCTTGGTGGGCGTGGGCATGGACGCTTATCTCCTTGATCTGCCGGCGGGCCGGGCCCGTCAGTACTGCTCGGTCTCGACGTAGCTCTCGTCGTCGTCCCCGCTGTAGTTGTCCACGGCGCTGCCGGGGTCGAACCCAGGCGGGGAGTCCTTGAGCGTCAGCCCCATGTCGGCCAGCTTCTGCTTGACCTCTTCGATCGACTTGGCGCCGAAGTTGCGGATGTCCAGTAGGTCCTGCTCGCTGCGGGCGACAAGCTCGCCGACGGTGTGGATGCCTTCCCGCTTGAGGCAGTTGTAGGACCGGACGGTGAGGTTCAGTTCCTCGATCGGCAGCGCCAGGTCCGCGGCCAGCGCGGCGTCCGTGGGCGACGGGCCGATGTCGATGCCCTCGGCGTCCAGGTTCAGCTCCCTGGCCAGGCCGAACAGCTCGACCAGGGTCTTGCCCGCGCTCGCGACCGCATCGCGCGGGCGCATCGAGGGCTTGGTCTCGACGTCGATGATCAGCCGGTCGAAGTCGGTCCGCTGCTCGACACGGGTCGCCTCCACCTTGTAGGTGACCCGCAGCACCGGCGAGTAGATGGAGTCGATCGGAATACGGCCGATCTCCTGCCCGAGCTGCTTGTTCTGGGCGGCCGAGACGTAACCGCGGCCGCGCTCGACCGTCAGCTCCATCTCGAGCTTGCCCTTGCCGTTGAGCGCGGCGATGTGCAGGTCGGGGTTGTGCACCTCGACGCCCGCAGGCGGTGCGATGTCGGCCGCGGTGACCTCGCCGGGGCCCTGCTTACGCAGGTACATGACCACCGGCTCGTCCTGCTCCGAGGAGACCACGAGTTCCTTCAGGTTCAGGATGATGTCGGTGACGTCCTCGGTCATCCCGGCCACGGTCGAGAACTCGTGCAGCACGCCCTCGATCCTGATACTGGTCACTGCCGCGCCGGGGATCGACGACAGCAGGGTCCGCCGTAGCGAGTTGCCGATGGTGTACCCGAATCCCGGCTCGAGCGGCTCGATGACGAACCTCGACCGGAACTCGTCCACCGCCTCTTCGGTCAGGCTGGGACGCTGGGCGATGAGCATGACTACCCCTCTCCGCGGCGACCGCTATATGACGCCGCGATCTTCGGCGGTGGCTGCTGCCACCGCCTGGCCCGCGCTTCGCCCCGCGGGCCTGGTACTTGCCGTTACTTCGAGTACAACTCGACGATGAGTTGCTCTTGCACCTGCGTGTCGATCTGCGCGCGGACCGGCATGGCGTGCACCAGGACGCGCATCTTGTCCGGGATGACCTCCAGCCAGGCCGGCACCTGGCGCTCGCCGGCCTCGGCCCTGGCGACGATGAACGGTGTCATCTCCAGCGACTTGGGCGCCGCCTCGACGATGTCGCTCTCGGTCACCCGGTAGGACGGGATATCCACCTTGCGGCCGTTCACCAGGAAGTGCCCGTGCCCTACAAGCTGCCGTGCCATGTCCCGGCTCTTGGCGAACCCGGCGCGGAAGACCACGTTGTCGAGGCGGCTCTCCAGGATCTGGAGCAGGTTGTCGCCGGTCTTGCCGCGCCTGCGGGTGGCCTCCTCGTAGTACCCGTGGAACTGCCGCTCGAGGATCCCGTAGATGCGGCGTGCCTTCTGCTTCTCCCGGGTCTGGAGCAGGTACTCGCTCTCCTTGGGCCGGTTGCGGCCGTGCTCCCCCGGCGGGTAGGGCCGGATCTCGATCGGGCACTTCGGCGAGTCGCACTTGGCGCCCTTCAGGAAAAGCTTCATCTTCTCCCGGCGGCACCGCTTGCAGTCCGGTCCCGTGTACCGAGCCATGTGTCAGTTCCTCTCAGACCCGGCGCCGCTTGGGCGGGCGGCAGCCATTGTGCGGGACCGGCGTAACGTCCTGGATGGAGCCCACCTCCAGGCCGGTCGCCTGCAGCGACCGGATGGCGGTTTCCCGGCCCGAGCCGGGGCCTTTCACGAACACGTCGACCTTCCGCATGCCGTGCTCCATGGCGCGGCGCGCGCAGGCCTCCGCCGCCATCTGCGCGGCGTACGGCGTCGACTTGCGGGATCCCTTGAACCCCACCTGGCCCGAGGAGGCCCAGGAGATCACGTTGCCGACGGGGTCGGTGATCGACACGATCGTGTTGTTGAAGGTGCTTCTGATATGAGCGTGCCCGTGGGCTATGTTCTTGCGTTCCTTCCGGCGCACCTTCTTGGCAGCACCGGTACGGCTCTTTGGAGGCATCTGCTTCCTGTTCGCGAGGTCGTCGGTCCGGTTTGCGGACTACTTCTTGCCGGCCTTCTTCTTGCCGGCCACGGTCTTCTTGCGGCCCTTGCGGGTCCTGGCGTTGGTCTGGGTCCGCTGGCCGTGGACCGGGAGCCCACGGCGGTGACGGACGCCCTGGTAGCACCCGATCTCCACCTTGCGCCTGATGTCGGCCTGAACCTCCCGGCGAAGGTCACCTTCGACCCGGTAGGTGGCGTCGATCCAGTCGCGGAGCCTGACAAGGTCGTCGTCGGACAGGTCGTGCACCCGGACGTCACCGCTGACGCCGGTGGCTGTCAGCGTCTCGTGGGCGCGGGTGCGGCCTATCCCGTAAATGTAGGTGAGGGCAACCTCAAGGCGCTTCTCGCGCGGGAGGTCAACACCAACCAAACGTGCCATGTGCGGGCAGTTCTCCTTCTCTTCGCGGAGGTCTCACACACCGCCTCCCGTCCCTGCCCAGGACGGGCCCCGGCCTCCTACCGGGGGCTGCCCTGACCAAGCGAGCCTGGTCGGGGCTGCGGTGCGCCTGATGCGCCGTTACCCCTGGCGCTGCTTGTGCCTGGGGTCGGTGCAGATGACCATGACGCGGCCATGCCGGCGGATGATCCGGCATTTGCTGCAGATCTTCTTCACGCTCGGCTTGACCTTCATCCGGGTCTCCTTAGCGGGCCGGGCACCTGCCCGGCGGGTTCGTTCGTGCCTGTCTCGCAGCGGTTGCCTGCCCCTAGGGGCGGCATGTCCGCTGGTTCGTTACTTGTACCTGTAGACGATGCGTCCACGGCTCAGGTCGTAGGGGCTTAGCTCCACGACCACCCGGTCATCGGGGAGGATCCGGATGTAGTGCATCCGCATCTTTCCGCTGATATGAGCCAGGACCTTGTGCCCGTTGTCCAGCTCCACCCGGAAGAAGGCATTCGGTAGTGATTCGACGATCCTGCCCTCGATCTCGATGGCGCCATCCTTCTTGGGCATGTCCTCCGCACTTCTCTTCCCGGCCGTGGCACCCGGCCTCGCTGGCCGGCCACCAGGGCCATGTTTCTTTGTCCGTGCCGCGCCGCAGTAGCTCAAGGTTTCGGGCTTTCCCGCAACCGGGCACATACTCAGATGATTACCGGATACGGTGGCCCGCCCCACGGCTGCCTCCGCGCCTTCGGCAAACCGGGCAGGAGAAACTCACGGGCCGCAGGAGAGTCTACGCGACATCAACCGACTATGCGAACACGAGCACCCGCCCCGTTATTCCGCAGTGCCGGCCCCGGGGGGCGACCCCCCGGAACCCCCGCTGGCTCAAGGCCCCGTTCCTTCTCACGGGCCCCCGGCGGTGCTCGTTAGCCACGTCGACGGTGGCGGTCCTGGCGACGGTCGCGTTCCCTGCTCCGGTCCCGCTGCGGTGACCCGCCGGAAACCCATCGCCCGGCCAGGACGATGCCGTACACCCCGGCGACCCACAGGAACCACAGGTTACCCGGGTGACCGCTGAGCAGCCAGGCGAGGAACGCGACGAGGCCGACCGTGGCCCAGGAGCCCCAGGCCGCCCGCCAGGCGGGCGATATTCCGCCGCTGCCGCGCGGCGCGAGCAGCCAGGGCAGGCCGAAGCTCGAGCGGCCGCGCCGCTGCACCGAATGGTCGGGCAACTCGTACAGGTCGATGCCGGGGAGGTCGGACAGAAGCTGGTCCAGGTCGCCCAGGGTCTTGGCAGCATAGGCCTTGTCGAGGCGCTCGTTGAACTCCTCGGCGGTCAGCCGGCCGGCCGCATGATGCTCGCGCAGCAGTGCGGCGGTCCTGTCGCGATCCGCGTCGGAGGCACGGATCCTGGGATCACTGGCCATCCAGTCCTACCTCCTCAGCCGGCCGGGTGCGGTTGCCTGACGGGCGCCAGGTCACCGGCGATGACCTGGCCGGCGGCGACGGTACCGGCCGGGGGCCCGGCGGCTGCCGTCAGCACCCACGGGCCCGCCGCGGTGATGGCGACCGTGTGCTCGAAGTGGGCCGACCAGCCGCCGTCCTCGCTCACCACGGTCCAGCCATCGTCCAGCAGCCGGGTCTCCGGGCTGCCAAGTACCAGCAGCGGCTCGATAGCCAGCGCCATGCCCTCGGCGAGCACTGGGCCCCGGCCCGGCCTGCCGTAGTTGGGCACCGGCGGGTCCATGTGCATCGCGCTGCCGATGCCATGGCCCACGTAGTCCTCGACGATGCCGTACTCACCGGCCGCCCGCACGCTGCGTTCCACCGCGTGCGAGATGTCGGAAAGCCGCGCGCCCGCCCGGGCGGCGGCCAGGCCCTGCCAGAGCGCCCGCTCGCAGTCGGCGATCAGCTTGGCGAGTTCCGCCGGGATGGCCCCCACGCTCACCGTCAGCGCCGCGTCGGCGTGCCACCCCTCGACACTGGCGCCGCAGTCGATGGAAACCACATCGCCCTGCTGCAACAGCCGCGACGCGCTCGGGATTCCGTGCACGATCTCGTCATTGATAGAGGTGCAGATCGTCGCGGGGAAGCCGTGGTAACCCAGGAACGACGGGACGGCCCCGGCGGCGGCGATCCTGGCGCGGGCAACGGCGTCGAGTTCGGCGGTGCTGACACCAGGGGCCACGGCCTCCGCGGCCGCCTGCAGGGCAGCCGCCACCGCCTGCCCTGCTTCCCACATGAACGCCAGCTGCGGCTGCGTCTTGACTTGCACGCCCGGCTCGCGCTTACTCCGCATGATGCCTCCGGATCCCCCTCTCACGGTACCTGCCGCCGCCACTCGGGACAGCGGCGCGGCGGCAGGTGGCAGAGGGCCCCTCAGCGCATGAACCGGCGCAGCGCGCCAAGCGCCCGGTCGGTGATCTCGTCCACCGGCCCGGTGGCGTCCAGGCCAAGCAGGGTGCCCTCGTCGGCGTAGAAGGAGACCAGCGGGGCGGTCTGCTCCTGGTACACCTCCAGCCGGTGCCTGATCGTCTCCTCGCGGTCGTCATCGCGCTGGAACAGTTCGCCGCCGCAGTCGTCGCAGATCCCGGCCACCGCCGGCGGGTCAAAGCTCTCGTGCCAGATCCGGCCGCATCGGCGGCAGGTACGCCTGCCGGACAGCCGCCGCACCACCTCGTCGTCGTCGACCACGAGTTCCAGCACCACGTCCAGCCTGGTGTCCCAGGAGAGCAGCATCTTCTTGAGCGTCTCGGCCTGCGGCACGTTCCGCGGGAAGCCGTCGAGCAGGAAGCCCGCCTGCGTGTCCTCGTCCGCGAGCCGGTCGGTGACCATGGCGATGGTGACCTCGTCCGGCACCAGGTCACCGCGCTCCATGTAGGCCTGGGCCCGGCGGCCGAGCGCGGTTCCGTGGCTCACGTTGTCGCGGAATATGTCACCTGTCGAGATCTTCGGGATGGACAGGTGCGATGCGAGGAACTGGGCCTGTGTCCCCTTGCCCGCACCAGGGGGGCCCACGAGGACGACACGCACTACCGAAGGAAGCCCTCGTAGTTGCGCTGCTGGAGCTGGCTCTCGATCTGCTTCACCGTATCTAGGCCCACCCCCACCGCGATCAGGATGCTTGTCCCTCCGAATGGGAAGTTCTGCGTCGCTCCGACGAGTGCGAGCGCGATCATCGGGATCAGCGCGATGACCCCCAGGTACACCGAGCCGGGAGCGGTCAGCCGGTTGAGCACGTAGCCGAGGTACTCGGCCGTGGGCCGGCCCGGGCGGATGCCTGGGATGAACCCGCCGTACTTCTTCATGTTGTCGGCGACTTCGGTCGGGTTGAAGGTGATCGACACATAGAAGTACGTGAAGAAGATGATGAGTATGAAGAAGCTCAGCATGTAGTACGGCGAGTCCCCGCGCACCAGGTAGGTCTGGACCCAGGCGACCCAGCCCGTCGCACTGGTCTGGTTCCCGAACAGGGACGAGGCCAGCTGCGGTATGTAGAGCATGGACGAGGCGAAGATGACCGGGATGACACCGGCCTGGTTCACCTTCAGCGGGATGTAGGTGGAGGACCCGCCGTACATCCGGCGCCCGACCATCCGCTTGGCGTACTGGACAGGGATCCGGCGCTGCGCCTGTTCCATGAAGACCACGAAGCCGACGATCGCGATGCCCACGGCCAGCACCACGAGGAAGGTGAAGGTGCCCCGGGACTTGTAGATGTTGAGCAGCTCACCAGGGATCACCGAGATGACCGTGGTGAAGATCATCAGCGACATGCCGTTGCCGACGCCGCGGTCGGTGATCAGCTCGCCCAGCCACATGATGACCGCGGTGCCGGCGGTCATGCAGATCACCATGGTGGTGATCGTGAAGATGGAGTCGTTGATGAGCAGCGACCTGGTGCAGCCGGCGCCCTGGAAGAGCTTGCCCGACCTGGCGAGGGCCACGATGCCGGTGGACTGCAGGATGGCCAGGCCCACGGTGAGGTACCGGGTGTACTGGGTGATCTTGCTCTGCCCGGCCTGGCCCTCCTGGCGCAGCGTCTCCAGCCGCGGGATGACCACGGCGAGAAGCTGCAGGATGATGCTCGCGGTGATGTAGGGCATGATGCCGAGCGCGAACACCGACAGCTTGAGCAGCGCGCCACCGCTGAACAGGTTCACCAGCTGGTAGACGCTGCCGCCGCTCTGCGCGGCGAGGCCGGTGCAGTAGTTGACGTTCTTCTCCGAGATCCCCGGCGTGGGCAAGGATGCGCCCAGCCGGAAGACCGCGATGATGAAGAGGGTGAAGAGCAGCTTCCGGCGCAAGTCTGGCGTCCGGAACGCCCGGATGAACCCGGTGAGCATGCGCCGTCCTAGGTTTAGAAGGTGCTAGTTATGCGCGGGGCAGCCACCCGGCTGGTGGCGCCGCGCCCAGCCGCCGCGATGTCACGCGCTCGCTGCACTGTAACAGCCCGCACGGAGTGCCGGTACCGGCGCGCACCTCCCCCGGAGCCAGGGGATGGTACCCGGGCACCCGGCTTGAGCTGGCGCGACAGCCCGTTCATCACGGGAGGGGTCACAGCGTGGTAACGGTTCCCCCCGCCGCGGTGATCTTGTCCCGGGCGGAGGCGGAAAAGGCATGCGCGGTCACCTGGAGCGGGGCGGTCACGTCGCCCGTGCCGAGGATCTTGACCAGTTCGCCGGAGCGCACCGCGCCCTTGGCGGCCAGGTTTTCCGGGGTGACTTCGCCGCCCTCGGGGTACAGCGCGGCCAGCCTGCCGGTGTTGACCACCTGGTAGGTGGTCTTGAACCGCAGGTTGGAGAAGCCAGGAAGCTGCGGCACCCGCCGGTGCAGCGGCATCTGGCCGCCCTCGAAGCTGGCCGGCACCTGCGTCCGGGCCTTGGTGCCCTTGGTGCCCCGGCCGGCTGTCTTGCCCTTGGATGCCTCACCCCGGCCCACCCGGGTGCGCGCCTTGTGCGCGCCAGGCGCCGGGCGCAGGTGATGAAGCCGCAGGCCGAACTTGCCGGCCGCTGGCTTTTCCTCGCCTGCCATGGTCAGTCCACCTCCTCGACGGTGACCAGGTGGCGCACCGCGCGAATCATGCCACGGAACTCGGGCCTGTCGTCCTTGACGACCACGTCACCGATCCGCTTCAGGCCCAGCGACCGCAGCGAGTCCCGCTGCTGCCTGGTGCCGCCGATCTTGGACTTGGTCTGGGTTACCTTCAACTGCGCCATCTTCCTGCCCCGCTCAGCTCGTGCCGGTCGCGGCGCTGGCAGCGGCCGCCGCATCGCGGCGGGCGCGCAGCATGGCCGCGGGCGCCACGTCCTCGATCGGCAGCCCGCGCCGGGCGGCGATCTCCTCGGGGCGGTTCAGCCCCTTGAGCGCCGCGACGGTCGCGTGCACCACGTTGATCGCGTTGGATGAGCCCAGGGACCGCGACAGCACGTCGTGGATACCGGCACACTCAAGCACGGCCCGCACCGGGCCGCCGGCGATGACGCCGGTACCGGGGCTGGCGGGCTTGAGCAGCACCATGCCGGCCGCGGCCCGGGCCGTGATGGCGTGCGGGATCGTGCCACCGATGCGCGGGACGCGGAAGAAGTTCTTCTTGGCCGCCTCGACGCCCTTGGCGATCGCCGCAGGCACCTCCTTGGCCTTCCCGTATCCGACACCGACCATCCCGTTGCCGTCGCCGACCACGACCAGGGCGGTGAAGCTGAACCGGCGGCCACCCTGGACCACCTTGGCGACCCTGTTGATGGTCACGACTCGCTCGAGATATGCGGTGCCCTTGTCGGCCCCGCCGCGGCGGTCGTCACGACGCTCCCGCCGCTCGCCACCGCCGCCTCCTCGTCGGGGTGCTGCCATCAGAGTTCCTCTCCGCATTGCTTACCCGGGGGGACGACCCCCCGGAACCCCCCGTTCCGGCTGGCGCCGGGGAGGTTGTGATTGAAGTACTGGTTCACAGCGTCAGCCCGCCTTCGCGGGCGCCGTCGGCGAGGGCGGCCACCCGGCCGTGGTAGGCGTAACCGCCCCGGTCGAAGACGGCGGCGGTGATGCCCGCCTCCTTGGCACGGCCGGCCAGCAGCTGGCCCACCTGGTGTGCCCGCGCCTTCTTGTCCCCGGCGGCGTCCCTGATGCTGGCATCCAGGGTAGATGCTGCCGCGAGCGTGCGGCCCGCTCCGTCGTCGATGAGCTGGGCGAAGATGTGCCGGGCAGACCTGTGCACGGCCAGCCGCGGGCGGGCGGCGCTGCCGGTGACCTTCTTGCGCACGCGCACATGCCGCCGCTTCCGCGAAGCCGCGCGAGCGCCGGCCTTGCCGCGCCCCCTGCTCTTGGTGGTGACAGCCATGTCCTACTTCCCAGCCTTCCCGACCTTGCGGCGGATCTGCTCGCCGGCGTAACGCACGCCCTTGCCCTTGTAGGGGTCAGGCTTGCGGAGCTTGCGTATGTTGGCGGCGACCTCGCCGACCTGCTGCTTGTCGATCCCCTCCACGACGAGCCTGGTGGGGGTCTCCACCCGCAGGGTGACCCCGTCCGGCGGGATGACAGGGACCGGGTGGCTGTAGCCGAGTGAGAACTCCACCCCGCCGCCCTTGGCCTGCACCCGGTACCCGACGCCGACGATCTCCAGGGTCTTGCTGTACCCCTCGGTCACCCCGGTGACCATGTTGGCGACCAGGGTGCGCGACAGGCCGTGCAGCGCCCGGACCTTGCCCTCGTCGTTGGGCCTGGTCACGTTGATGACGCCGTCTGACTGGTTGACCTCGATGGGCTCGGCGACCTCAAGCGAGAGCTTGCCCTTGGGCCCGCGGACGGAGACCGAGCGGCCGTCGATGGTGACATCGACGCCCGCCGGGACCACTACCGGGAGCCGTCCGATTCGTGACATCTAAGGTCTCCTCACCACACGAAGGCGAGGACTTCCCCGCCCACGCCGCGCTTGACCGCCTGCTTGTCGGTCATCAGCCCACCTGAGGTGGAGATGATGGCAATGCCCAGTCCGCCGAGCACCCGCGGCAGGTTGTCCTTTTTCGCGTACACCCGCAAGCCCGGCTTGGACACGCGCTTGAGCCCGGCGATCGAGCGCTCCCTGGCCGGGCCGTACTTGAGCGCGATCACCAGGTTCTTGCCGACCTCGGCGTCGCGGACCTCGAAGCCGCCGATGTAGCCCTGCTGCTGGAGGATCTCGGCGAGGTGAGCCTTGATCTTGGAGTACGGCATGCTCACCGAGTCCTGGTAAGCCGAATTCGCGTTCCGCAGACGGGTCAGCATGTCTGCGATCGGGTCGGTCATCGTCATGGCCTGATGGCCCTCCTCACCGCGGTTTCCCTGCGGGACCTACGGCGTGGTCGGTGGGCGCCGGTGGCGCCCAGGTCGGTCGGCGGGCGCACGGCCAGCGTGCGCCCAGGTTCTCAGCTGGTGCCGGGCCGGCTACCAGCTTGACTTGGTGATGCCAGGCAGTTCGCCGCGGTGGGCCATGGTCCGGAAACAGATCCGGCACAGCCCGAACCTCCGGTACACCGCCCGCGGGCGCCCACAGCGCGCGCACCTGGTGTAGGCGCGCACCCCGAACTTCGGGGTCCGCTTCGCCTTGGCGACTAGCGCCTTCTTCGCCACTGGGTCAGCTCTCCTTGAACGGGAAACCGAGCAGCCGCAGCAGCGCGCGGCCCTCGTCGTTGGTGGTGGCGGTCGTGACCACGGTCACGTCCATGCCGCGCTGGCGGTCCACCTGGTCCGGGTTGATCTCGTGGAACATCAACTGCTCGGTGAGACCGAAGGTGTAGTTGCCCCGGCCGTCGAACTGCCGGTCGGACAGCCCGCGGAAGTCACGGATACGGGGCAGCGCAAGGGTGAGCAGGCGGTCGAGGAACTCCCACATCCGGTCGCCGCGCAGCGTGACGTGCGCGCCGATCGGCATCCCCTCGCGGAGCTTGAACTGGGCGATGGACTTCGTGGCCCGGGCAACGGCGGGCTTCTGCCCGGTGATGATGCCCAGGTCCTTCACCGCGCCCTCGATGAGCTTGGCGTCCCGTGCGGCCTCCCCCACGCCCATGTTGACCGAGATCTTCACCAGGCCGGGAACCTGCATCACGTTGGCGTAGCCGAACTGATCGCGCAGGGCCGGCGCGATCTCGGCGTGGTAGCGCTCCTTCAGCCGGGGCGGCACGCGCTCTGCCTGTTCCGCCCCCGCGCTCTGCTTGTCCCGCCCCCGCTTTGGCGCAGCCTGCTCCGTCGTCGTCGCTGTCATCAGATTTCCTTACCGCTCGGGCGGGTGACCCGGACCTTCTTGGCGCCTTCTTCGATCCGGTAGCCCGCGCGGGCGGGCTTCTTGGTTTCCGGGTCGATCAGCGCCACGTTGCTCACGTGGATCGGCGCTTCCTGGGTGGTGATGCCGCCTTCCTTGGCGCCCCTGGCGCCCTGGAAGTTGACCTTCTTGTTCTTGCGGATGATGTTCACGCCGTGGACGAGCACCCGCTGCCGGTCGGGGTAGACGAGGATGACCTGGCCCTCGCGGCCGCGGTCGCGGCCGGCGATCACCACGACGTCATCGCCCTTCTTGATCTTCATCGCAGGCGCCTTGCCCTTGGGGGCCGCCTGTGCCTTCTTCGCCATCTAGAGCACCTCCGGCGCAAGCGAGATGATCCGCATGAACCGCTTCTCGCGCAGTTCCCGGCCCACGGGGCCGAAGATGCGGGTGCCGCGCGGGTCACCGCCGTCCCTGATCAGCACGGCCGCGTTCTCATCAAAACGGATATAGGAGCCGTCGCCTCTGCGGCGCTCCTTACGGGTGCGCACCACCACCGCCTTGACCACGTCGCCCTTACGCACCGCCGCCCCGGGAAGGGCGTCCTTCACCGTCGCCACGATGACATCGCCGATGCCCGCGTATCGCCGGCTGGAACCGCCGAGCACCCGGATGCACAAGATCTCCTTGGCTCCGGTGTTGTCGGCGACCTTGAGCCGCGACTCCTGCTGGATCACGTCAACTCCTGCTTCTGCGACGCCGGCCCGTGTGCGGCCTGGCGGGGGTGGTGGTCCCGGGGCGTCCCCCGGGTGATTACTTGGCCTTCTCCAGGATCTCGGTGACGCGCCAGCGCTTGGTCGCCGACATCGGCCGGGTCTCCATGAGCCGGACGCGGTCGCCGACGCCACAGGCGTTGTCACCGTCGTGTGCCTGGTACTTCCTGGTGCGGCGGATGACCTTGGCGTACTTGGGGTGCTTCACCCGGTCCTCGACCTCGACCACGACCGTCTTGTCCATCTTGTCGCTGACGACGTAGCCCTCGCGGATCTTGCGGTAGCCGCGCGCGGGCGCGGCCTGGGTCTCGTCACTCACTGTCTTCCTCCGCCTCTTCCGCCAAGGTCACGATGCCGAGCTCGCGCTCCCGCTTCACCGTGTAGATGCGGGCGATCTCCTTGCGCACGGCGCGCAGCCGCCCGTGGCTCTCCAGCTGCCCGGTGGCGGCCTGGAACCGGAGGTTGAACAGCTCGATCTTGGCGTCGGCGAGCCTGCTGTCGAGCTCTTCCTCGGTTGCGCTCCGCAGATCGACGGCGGTCAAGCCCTTAGCCATCACGCCTCCACCCCCTCGCGGGTGACGAATCTGCACTTCATCGGAAGTTTGTGCATGGCCCGGCGGAGTGCCTCCCTGGCAACCGGCTCGGCCACGCCGGACAGCTCGAACATGACCCGCCCCGGCTTGACGTTGGCCACCCACCACTCCGGCGAGCCCTTGCCCGAGCCCATCCGGGTCTCGGCGGGCTTCTTGGTCAGCGGGCGGTCCGGGTAGATGTTGATCCACACCTTCCCGCCACGGCGGATGTGCCTGGTCATCGCGATACGGGCGGCCTCGATCTGGCGGTTCGTCACGTAGGCGTGTTCCAGCGCTTGGATGCCGTACTCGCCGAACGCCACGCTGGTGCCGCCGGTGGCCTTGCCGTGCCGGTCCGGCCGGTGCTGCTTGCGGTGCGCGATCCTGCGCGGGATGAGCATTCCTCAGCCCTCCTCGGCCGCGCCGGCCGCGGCCTCAACCGGGGCAGCGGCCCGCGCGGTGGCCTCATCGTTGCCGGGGCCATCGCCGCCGCGGCGGCCCCGCCGCGGCGGGCGGCCGGAGTCGGGGCGGCCGGAGTCCCTGTCACGGCGCTGGCCGCCCGCCCGGACCGCTGCCGCTAGGGCCTCGCGCTCGGCCCGGGTGGACGGCGCCTCGCCCCGGTAGATCCAGACCTTGACGCCGATCCTGCCGAACGTCGTGCGGGCCTCGTAGAAGCCGTAGTCGATGTCGGCGCGCAGCGTGTGCAGCGGCACCCGGCCCTCGCGGTAGAACTCCGACCGCGACATCTCCGCGCCGCCGAGCCGGCCCGAGCACTGCACCCGGATGCCCTTGGCGCCGCCCTTCATGGCCGTCTGCATGGCCTTGCGCATGGCCCGCCGGAACGACACCCGGCTGGACAGCTGCTCGGCCACGCCCTGGGCGACCAGTTGCGCGTCCGCTTCGGGGTTCTTGACTTCGAGGATGTTCAGCTGGATCTGCTTGGCGGTGAGCTTCTCCAGGTCGCTGCGGATCCGGTCGGCCTCGGCGCCGCGGCGGCCGATGACGATGCCGGGCCGCGCGGTGTGGATGTCCACCCGCACCCGGTCCCTGGTCCGCTCGATCTCTACCTTGGAGATGCCCGCGCGCTCCATGCCGCGCTGCAGCATCCGCCGGATCGCCACGTCTTCCGCGACGTAGTCCTTGTACAGCTTGTCGGCGTACCACCGGCTCTTGAAGTCGGTGGTAATGCCCAGCCGGAACCCGTGCGGGTTCACTTTCTGCCCCACTAGCGGGTCCCTCCTCGGCCGTTCGGTGCACTGTTCTCGTCGGAGACGATGACGGTGATATGGCTGGTCCGCTTGAGGATCCGGTAGCCGCGGCCCTGGGCGCGCGGCCGGAACCGCTTGAGCGTGGGCCCCTCGTCCACCCAGGCCCTGCTGATCACGAGGCCACCGGCATCCGGGCCGCCGGCCTGGCCCGCGTTCGCGACGGCGCTCGCCAGCACCTTGCGCACCGGCGCGCTCGCCGCCTGGGGCGCGAACGAGAGCACGGCCTGCGCCTCCTCGGCGGGCATGCCGCGGATCATGTCCACGACCCGGCGGGCCTTGCGCGGCGTCACGCGGACGTACCGCGCCTTCGCCCTAGCCTCCATCGCTTCTTCTCCAGTCTTTGTCCGGGCAGGCGGGTTAGCGCCGGCTCCGGCGGTCATCCCTAACATGGCTGCGGAACGTGCGGGTGGGGGCGAACTCCCCAAGCTTGTGGCCGACCATCGCCTCGGTGATGAACACCGGGACGTGCTTGCGGCCGTCGTGCACCGCGATCGTGTGGCCCAGCATCGCCGGGACGATCATGGAACGGCGCGACCACGTCTTGATGACGTTCCGCGTCCCCTTGTCGTTCTGGCCGTCCACCTTCTTGATCAGGTGGTCGTCCACAAAGGGGCCCTTCTTCAGGCTACGAGGCATTATCGGGTGCTCCTACCGCTTCTTCTTGCTGCGCCTGCGGATGATCATCCGGTCGCTTGGCTTGTGATCGGCCCGGGTCCGGCCCTCCGGCTTGCCCCACGGGCTGACCGGGTGGCGCCCGCCGGAGCTCTTGCCTTCACCGCCGCCCAGCGGGTGGTCGACCGGGTTCATGGCCACGCCGCGCACCGAGGGACGCTTGCCCTTCCACCGGTTGCGGCCTGCCTTGCCGAGCTTGATGTTGCCCTGCTCGGAGTTGCCGACCTCACCTACGGTGGCGCGGCAACTCGCGTCCACCCGCCGGATCTCGCCCGAGGGCATCCGGAGCTGGGCGTACCCGCCCTCCTTGGCCAGTAGCTGCACGCTGGCCCCGGCCGACCGGGCGATCTTGGCGCCGCCGCCGGGCCGAAGCTCGATGGCGTGCACCATGGTGCCGGTGGGGATGTTGCGCAGCGGCAGGCAGTTCCCCGGGCGGATGTCGGCGCCTGGGCCGTTCTCCACCTGGTCCCCCTGCCGCAGGCCCTGCGGGCACAGGATGTAGCGCTTCTCGCCGTCGGCGTAGTGCAGCAGCGCGATCCGCGACGTGCGGTTCGGGTCGTACTCCACGTGCGCCACCTTGGCGGGCACGCCGTCCTTGTCCGCCCGGCGGAAGTCGATCAGCCGGTACGCGCGCTTGTGGCCGCCGCCCTGATGCCGCGCCGTGATCCGGCCGTGCACGTTCCGCCCGCCCCGGGAGTGCAGCGGGCGGACCAGGGCCTTCTCAGGCTCGCCGCGGGTGATCTCGGCGAAGTCCGGGCCGCTCGCGCCCCGCCTGCCCGGGGTGGTCGGCTTGTACTTGCGGATGGCCATGTCTGCTCAAGCTCCTGTCAGTGTTCCGCGGCCTAGCTGACCGGCCCGCCGAAGACGTCGATCCGCTCGCCTGAGGCCAGCGTCACGATGGCGCGCTTGGTGTCCGGGCGCCTGCCCCAGCCGTACCGGGTGCGACGGCGCTTGCCCGGCCGGTTGATGGTGTTGACCCCGGTCACCTTGACGTGGAAGACCTGCTCCACCGCCTGCCTGATCTGCGTCTTGTTGGCGTCCGGCGCGACCAGGAAGGTGTACTTGCCGTCGTCCACGAGCCGGTAGCTCTTCTCCGAGATCACCGGCTTGAGCAGGACGTCCCGCGGATCCGCGATCTTGCTCATTCCTGCTCCTCCTTGGCCGCGGCGGGCTCGTCGCCTTCCCCGGCGGCAGCCTTGGGCTTGGCGGCCCTGGCCGGCTTGGCCGCGGGCTCCTCGCCGTCCCCGGCGGCAGCCTTGGGCTTGGCCGCCCTGGCCGGCTTGGCCGCGGGCTCCTCGCCGTCCCCGGCGGCAGCCTTGGGCTTGGCGGCCCTGGCCGGCTTGGCCGCGGGCTCCTCGCCGTCCCCGGCGGCAGCCTTGGGCTTGGCGGCCCTGGCCGGCTTGGCCGCAGGCTCCTCGCCGTCCCCGGCGGCTTCGGCGGCGGCCTTGGGCTTGGCCGCCTTCTCCGTCTTGGCGGGCTTGTCCACCGTCACCAGCTCGCCGCCGCCCGTGCGGGCCACGAACTCGGCCAGCGCGGCCTGGGTGAACACGACATGGTCGCTAGCCAGCACGTCATAGGTGTTGAGCTGGCCGGAGGCGAGCACCCGTACCCGCTCGATGTTCCGCAGGCTCTTCTGGGTCACCGCGTCGGCGGCGCTTACCACCACGAGCACCGGCCTGAGCAGCCGCGCCCCGGTCACGCCCACCGCGGTGCGCAGCACCGTCAGGGCTTCCTTGGTGCTCGGCTCGTCGCCCTCGACGAACGCGCTGACCACCGCGAGACGGCCATGGCTGGTCCGGTCGGACAGCGCGCCGTGCAGCGCGGCGGCCTTCATCTTCTTGGGCGTGCGCTGAGCGTACGAGCGCGGCACGGGACCGTGCACGACGCCGCCGCCGGCGTACTGCGGCGCGCGCAGCGAGCCCTGCCTGGCCCGCCCGGTGCCCTTCTGCCGGTACGGCTTCTTGCCGCCGCCGCGGACCTCGCCCCGCGTCTTGGTGGAGTGCGTGCCCTGCCGGGCCGCCGCCTCCTGCGCCACCACGACCTGGTGCATGAGCGGGATGTTCACCTTGGCGGCGAAGATCTCACCGGGCAGCTCGACATCCGCCCCGGCCTTGCCGGACGGCGTTACAACACTGACCGTGGTCACTTCGCCTCCCTCTCCGCGAGCTGCTTGGCTGCGCTGCGGACCAGGACCAGGCCGCCCTTGGGCCCGGGAACCGCGCCCTTGATCAGCAGCAGCCCGCGCTCGGCGTCCACCGCGTGCACGGTGAGCCGGGGCGTGGTGGTCCGGGCGTTGCCCATCCGGCCCGCCATCTTCAGGCCCTTGAACACCCGCCCGGGCGTGGCGCACCCACCGATCGATCCTGGCGACCGGTGCTTGCGCTGGGTGCCGTGGGAGGCACCCAGGCCCTTGAAGCCATACCGCTTCATCACGCCCGCCGTGCCCTTGCCCTTGCTGCGCCCGGTCACGTCGACCAGGTCGCCCGCGCCGAACGTCTCGGCCGTGAGCTCCTGGCCGAGCGTGTACTGGTCGGCGTCGTCGGTGCGCAGCTCGACCAGATAGCGGCGCGGTGTGACGCCGGCCTTGGCGAAGTGTCCCGCTCGCGGCTTGGTCACCCGCCTGGGGTCGATCTCCCCGTACCCCAGCTGGACGGCTGCGTAGCCGTCCTGGGGCGCGGTGCGCACGGCGGTCACGACACAGGGGCCGGCCGCCACCACGGTGACGGGTACGACCTTCCCCTGGTCGTTGAAGACCTGCGTCATGCCGAGCTTGGTGCCCAGCACGCCCTTGAGTTGCTTGGCCATGTCGATCGGGTCCCTCTACAGCTTGATCTCGATGTCGACGCCGGCCGGCAGGTCGAGCCGCATCAGCGAGTCGACCGTCTTTGGCGTGGGATCGATGATGTCGATCAGGCGCTTGTGCGTGCGCATCTCGAAGTGCTCGCGCGAGTCCTTGTACTTGTGCGGCGACCTGATGACGCAGTACACGTTCTTCTCCGTGGGCAGCGGCACCGGCCCGGCCACCCGCGCGCCGGTACGGGTGACCGTGTCCACGATCTTCCGCGCCGAGCTGTCGATGACCTCGTGGTCATACGCCTTGAGCCGGATGCGGATCTTCTGTCCCGCCATGTGGCCTCGTTGTCCTTCGCCTCGTGTGCTGCCCGCTGCTGTCTCGTTGTCCGGAGGACCCGGCGGTCCCGGCAGTCGTCTCGTGCGACTGCCGGGATTCCGCCGAGGTCTCCGGACCTCTAGGTGCTACTTGACGATCTTGATGACCCGGCCCGAGCCCACGGTCCGGCCGCCCTCGCGGATCGCGAACAGCAGGCCCTCCTCCATGGCGATGGGCTGGATCAGGTCGACCTTCATCTCGGTGTTGTCACCGGGCATGACCATCTCGGTGCCCTCGGGCAGACGGACGACGCCGGTCACGTCGGTGGTGCGGAAGTAGAACTGCGGCCGGTAGTTGTTGAAGAACGGCGTGTGCCGCCCGCCCTCGTCCTTGGACAGGATGTAGACCTGGCCCTCGAACTCGGTGTGCGGGGTGTTGGTGCCCGGCTTGATCACGACCTGGCCGCGCTCCACCTCCTCGCGCTTGATGCCGCGCAGCAGCAGGCCCACGTTGTCGCCGGCCTGGCCGTCGTCGAGGATCTTGCGGAACATCTCCACGCCGGTGACCGTCGTGTTCTGCGCCTTGTCCTTGATCCCGATGATCTCGACCGACTCGCCGGTGTGGATCTTGCCGCGCTCGATCCGGCCCGTCACCACGGTGCCGCGGCCGGTGATCGAGAACACGTCCTCGACCGGCATCAGGAACGGCTTGTCGATCTCACGGGTCGGCTCGGGGATGGACTCGTCGCAGGCCTGGAGCAGCTCGAGCACCTTCTCGCCCCAGGCCGCGTCGCCCTCGAGCGCCTTCAGCGCGGACACCCGGATCACCGGGACGTCGTCGCCGGGGAACTCGTAGGTGGTCAGCAGCTCGCGGACCTCGAGCTCGACCAGCTCCAGGATCTCCTCGTCGTCCACCATGTCGGCCTTGTTGAGGGCCACCACGATGTACGGCACGCCGACCTGGCGTGCGAGCAGCACGTGCTCACGGGTCTGCGGCATCGGGCCGTCGGTGGCGGCGACCACGAGGATCGCGCCGTCCATCTGCGCCGCGCCGGTGATCATGTTCTTGATGTAGTCGGCGTGACCAGGGCAGTCCACGTGAGCGTAGTGACGCTTGTCGGTCTGGTACTCGACGTGCGAGATCGAGATGGTGATCCCGCGCTCCTTCTCTTCCTTCGCGTTGTCGATCTGGTCGAAGGGCGTGAAGGGGTTCACGTCGGGGTACTTGTCGTGCAGCACCTTGGTGATCGCCGCGGTCAGAGTGGTCTTGCCGTGGTCGATGTGCCCGATGGTGCCGATGTTTACGTGCGGCTTGGTCCGCTGGAACTTGGCCTTAGCCACTGAAATCTCCTCGTTGTTCTCCCCCCGCCGGGGGGGCCAGGCTCCCTGCCGGGGGCCTTGCTCCTGACGTTGTGTGAGTAGTTACTCGCCTCGAGCCTTCGCGATGATCTCCTTGGCGATATTCGGCGGCACCTCGACATAAGAGTCGAACTGCATCGTGTAGTCCGCCCGGCCTTGCGTCCTGCTGCGCAGGTCGCCGACGTAGCCAAACATCTCCGACAGCGGCACGTGCGCCCGGACGACCCGGACCCCGGACTGCTCCTCCATCGCCTGGATCTGGCCACGGCGGCTGTTCAGGTCACCGATGACCTCGCCCATGTACTCGTCGGGAGTCCGGACCTCGACCGACATCACCGGCTCGAGGAGCACGGGGTCGGCGCGCGCTGCCGCCTTCTTGAAGGCCATCGAGCCGGCGATCTTGAAGGCGAGCTCGGAGGAGTCCACCTCGTGGTAGGCGCCGTCGGTGAGGGTGACGCGCACGTCCACGATCGGGTAGCCGGCCAGCACGCCGAACTCAGCGGCTTCCTGGCAGCCAGCGTCCACCGACGGGATGTACTCGCGCGGGATCCGGCCACCGTGGATCTTGTTCTCGAACTCGTAGCCGCCGCCGTCGCCGCCGGTCGGCCCCAGGTTGATCGTGACCTTGGCGTACTGGCCGGCCCCGCCGGTCTGCTTGCGGTGGGTGTACTCGACCTTCTCCGCCAGGCGCCGGACCGTCTCCCGGTAGGCGACCTGCGGGCGGCCGATGTTGGCCTCTACCCGGAACTCGCGCTTCATCCGCTCGACGAGCACCTCAAGGTGCAGTTCGCCCATCCCGGAGATGATGGTCTGGCCGGTCTCCTCGTCGGTGCGGACCTGGAAGGTCGGGTCCTCCTCGGCGAGCCGCTGGATAGCGGTGCCCAGCTTGTCCTGGTCCGCCTTGGTCTTCGGCTCGATCGCGACGTTGATGACCGGCGCGGGGAACGTCATCGACTCCAGGATGACCGGGTCGGACTGGGCGCAGAGGGTGTCACCGGTGGAGGTGTTCTTCAGCCCCATCACGGCCACGATCTGCCCAGCGACCGCCGCACGGCCGCTCCTCACGCTTGTTCGCGTGCATCTGGTAGATCTTGCCGATCCGCTCCTTGCGGTCCTTGGTGGAGTTCAGCACCGCGGTGCCGGACTCCAGGGTGCCCGAGTAGATGCGGATGTAGGTCAGCTTGCCCAGGTGCTGGTCGGACATGATCTTGAAGGCGAGCGCCGCGAACGGCTCGGCCGGGTCGGGGTGCCGCTCGATCACCACGGACTCGTCGCCGACCTTGTGGCCCGCGACCGCGGGGATGTCCACCGGGCTCGGCAGGTAGTCCACGATCGCGTCGAGCATCGGCTGGACGCCCTTGTTCTTGAACGCGCTGCCGCACAGCACCGGGGTGACCCCGCTGGCGATGGTGGCCCGCCGGATCGCCGCCACGAGCTGCTCCTCGCCGGGCTCGGCGCCCTCGAGGTACAGCTCCATCATTTCCTCGTCGTTCTCGGAGATCGTCTCGATCATCCGGTCCCGCCATTCGCGCGCCGCCTCGAGGTGGTCGTGCGGGATGGCGACGTTGTCGTACTGGTCGCCCTTGCCCTCGGTCTGCCACAGCAGGGCACGCATCCGGACCAGGTCGATGACGCCGCGGAAGTCGGACTCGACCCCCCACGGCAGCTGGATCACCAGCGGGGTGGCGCCGAGCCGGTCGGAGATCATGTCCACGCAGCGGTGGAACTCCGCGCCGACCCGGTCCATCTTGTTGACAAAGCAGATCCGCGGCACGCCGTACCTGTCGGCCTGCCGCCAGACGGTCTCGGACTGCGGCTCCACGCCCGCCACGCCGTCGAACACGGCCACGGCGCCGTCCAGCACCCGCAGCGACCGCTCCACCTCCACGGTGAAGTCCACGTGCCCGGGCGTGTCGATGATGTTGATCGTGTGATCGCGCCAGGCCGTGGTAGTCGCGGCCGAGGTGATGGTGATGCCGCGCTCCTGTTCCTGGTCCATCCAGTCCATGGTGGCCGCACCCTCATGGACTTCACCTAGCTTGTAGTTGATGCCGGTGTAGAACAGGATTCGCTCGGTGGTGGTCGTCTTGCCCGCGTCGATATGCGCCATGATCCCGATGTTGCGGACCTTGGCGAGTTCCACGGCGGTCTGAGTGGCCACTTCTTTCGTTTCCTCGTTCTCTCGTTGATTCCGCCGCTAGGTCGTATAGCAGCGGTGGTGCCGCATGTCTGCGGCGCCGGGCCTTCTCACCAGCGGTAGTGGGCGAAGGCCTTGTTGGATTCAGCCATCTTGTGGGTGTCCTCGCGGCGCTTCACGCTCGCCCCGAGGCCGTTGCTCGCGTCGAGCAGCTCGTTCATGAGCCGCTCGGTCATCGTCTTCTCGCGGCGCTGCCGGGAGTAGGACACGATCCAGCGCAGCGCCAGGGTGGTGCTGCGGGAGGCGCGGACCTCGACCGGCACCTGGTAGGTGGCGCCACCGACCCGGCGGCTGCGGACCTCCAGGGTCGGCTTGACGTTGTCCAGCGCGCGCTTGAGGGTGACCACCGGGTCGTTGCCCGTCTTGTCCTTGGCGCCCTCCAGCGCCCCGTACACGATCCGCTCGGCCAGGGAGCGCTTCCCGGCTCGCAGCACCTTGTTGACCAGTGCGGTCACCAGCGGTGAGCCGTAGACGGGGTCGGTGACAAGCTGCCTTCTGGTCGCGGGGCCCTTGCGCGGCATGTCAGCTCTTCTCCTTCTTCGCGCCGTAACGGCTTCGCGCCTGCTTGCGGTTGCGCACGCCCTGGGTGTCGAGGGAACCGCGGATGACCTTGTAGCGGACACCCGGCAGGTCCCGCACCCGGCCGCCGCGCACCAGCACGATCGAGTGCTCCTGCAGGTTGTGCCCGACGCCAGGGATGTAGGCGGTGACCTCGATCTGACTGGTGAGCCGGACCCGCGCCACCTTGCGCAGAGCGGAGTTCGGCTTCTTAGGCGTGGTCGTATAGACGCGCGTGCAAACGCCTCGGCGCTGCGGGCTTCCCTTCAGGGCCGGGGTAGAGGTCTTGGCTACCTTGTCCTGGCGGCCCTTCCGGACCAGCTGCTGGATAGTGGGCACCGCGTCTCCGTCTTCTTAAGGGCATCGTTGACGCCCGTGACCTGCTGGTTTCTGCACCTCTCCGACCCCCGTGGTCGGGCGTGTCGCGCTCGCCACGGCACACCGGCCCCAGCCAAGGCCGGTGATCAGAGAGGGTTTGGCCTCCGCGCGTGGCAGCTTGCTGATCCTGGCTTTGCAGCCAGGGAAGGCCGCCTGCTAACGCGCGTGCGCCCACGTACCGGGCACGATGAGTAAGGATACCCAAGGGCCAGGCAAGAGGCAAAGTGAACGGCTAAATGGACGACAGTTGCAACACGAGGACGCCACCGCCTATTCCGTGGGATAGCGGTCAGCGCTCGCTGTTTCGACCACCACGTGGCCGTGCGCCCCGGAGCCTCAGGGCTCCGGGGCGCAGGGCCTACCGCGGGAGTTAGCGGTTGTAGGGGAAGTCGTAGTCCTCGAGGCGGATGGCCTCGCCGCCTGCGGGCTGCCCGAACGCGTAGTCCGGTACCTCCTCGTAGGCGGCCGCGGCCGGGTAGACGGAGGAGCGCGCATCTTCGGTCGGCTCCACCCGGACGCTGCGGTACCGGAGCATTCCGGTGCCGGCCGGGATCAGCTTGCCGATGATGACGTTCTCCTTCAGGCCCAGCAGCGGGTCGGACTTGGCGTGGATGGCCGCGTCGGTGAGCACCCTGGTGGTCTCCTGGAACGAGGCCGCGGACAGCCACGACTCGGTGGCGAGGGAGGCCTTGGTGATGCCCATGAGCACCGGCCGGCCGGACGCGGGGGTACCGCGCTCCTCCACCACGCCGCGGTTGATCTCCTCGAACCGGGGCCGCTCCACCAGTTCGCCCGGGAGCAGGTCGGTGTCACCCGACTCCAGCACGTTCACCCGCTTGAGCATCTGGCGGATGATGATCTCGATGTGCTTGTCGTGGATGGACACACCCTGCGACCGGTACACCTCCTGGACCTCATGCACCAGGTGCATCTGCACCTCGCGGGAGCCCAGGATGCGGAGCACCTCGTGCGGGTTGACCGCGCCCTGGATGAGCTGCTGGCCCACCGTGACGTGGTCACCGTCGGAGACCAGCAGCCGCGACCGCATCGGCACCGGGACGGCGACCTCTTCGGCCCCGTCGTCCGGGACGACGATGATCTTGCGCGCCTTCTCGGTCTCCTCGATCTTGACGGTTCCCTCGACCTCGCTGATCGGGGCCATGCCCTTGGGGATGCGCGCCTCGAACAGCTCCTGGATACGAGGCAGGCCGTGGGTGATGTCCTGGCCCGCCACACCACCGGTGTGGAACGTCCGCATGGTCAGCTGGGTACCGGGCTCACCGATCGACTGCGCCGCGACGATGCCCACCGCCTCGCCGACGTCGACCCGCTTGCCGGTGGCCAGCGAGCGCCCGTAGCACTTGGCGCAGACCCCGACCTTGGACTCACAGACGAGCACGCTGTGCGTGCGCAGTGAGTCCACCCCGGCCGCCACGAACTGGTCGATCATGGCCTCGGTCGTGTCGGACCCGGCGGCCGCCAGCACGGTGCCGTCGACCTCGACATCCTCGGCGAGGGTGCGGCCGGTGCCGGTGTTCTCGATGTTGGCCAGCTTGCGCAGGTTGCCGTCGGCGCCCCGCTCGGCGATCTTCATCACGAGCGCCCGGTCGGTGCCGCAGTCCTCCTCGCGGACGATGACGTCCTGGGCCACGTCCACCAGGCGCCGGGTGAGGTACCCGGAGTCGGCGGTGCGCAGCGCGGTGTCGGCAAGGCCCTTGCGGGCGCCGTGGGTGGAGATGAAGTACTCCAGCACGGACAGCCCCTCGCGGAAGCTGGCCTTGATCGGCCGCGGGATCGTCTCGCCCTTGGGGTTGGAGACCAGACCACGCATGCCGGCGATCTGCCGCACCTGCATGGGGTTGCCTCGGGCGCCGGAGTTGACCATCATCCAGACCGAGTTGGTCTCGGGGAAGGCCGCCTCCATGTCCTTGGCAACGTCCGCGGTCGCGTGCGTCCAGATCTCGATCAGCTCCTGGCGCCGCTCCTCGTCGGTGATCAGGCCGCGCTCGTACTCGCGCTGCACCTTGTCGGCCCGCTTCTCGTAGGACTCCAGGATCTGCGCCTTGTTCGGCGGCGCGACCACGTCCTCGATCGCGATCGTCACGCCAGCCCTGGTGGCCCAGCGGAAGCCCGCGTCCTTGAGCGCGTCGAGCGCCGCCGCGACGTCCACCTTGGGGTAGGTCTCCGCCAGCTCGTTGACGATCGCCGAGAGCTGCTTCTTGCCCACCTCGTAGTTCACGAAGGGGAAGTCGGCGGGCAGGGCCTCGTTGAGGATGCACCGCCCCAGCGTGGTGTCGATGCGGAACGGGCTGCCTTCGGTCCATCCCTCGGGCGTCTCGAAGCCGCGCGGCGGGCGGACGCCACGGAGCCGGATCTTGATCTTGGCCTGGAGGTCAAGATCGCCACGGTCGTAGGCCATGATGGCCTCCGACGGCGAGGCGAACACGCGGCCCTCCCCGGTGCCGCCGTCCTCGGCCCTGGTCAGGCAGTAGATCCCGATCACCATGTCCTGGGTGGGCATGGTCACCGGCTTGCCGTCGGCGGGCTTGAGGATGTTGTTGGTGGACAGCATCAGGATCCGGGCCTCGGCCTGCGCCTCGGCCGACAGCGGCAGGTGCACCGCCATCTGGTCGCCGTCGAAGTCCGCGTTGAACGCGGTGCAGACCAGCGGGTGGATCTGGATGGCCTTGCCCTCCACGAGCTGCGGCTCGAAGGCCTGGATACCCAGCCGGTGCAGCGTCGGCGCCCGGTTGAGCAGCACCGGGTGCTCGGCGATGACCTCTTCGAGCACGTCCCAGACCACCGGCCTGGCGCGCTCCACCATCCGCTTGGCGGACTTGATGTTCTGTGCGTGGTTGAGGTCCACCAGCCGCTTCATCACGAACGGCTTGAACAGCTCGACCGCCATCTCCTTGGGCAGCCCGCACTGGTGCAGCTTGAGCTGGGGACCGACCACGATGACCGAGCGGCCGGAGTAGTCCACCCGCTTGCCGAGCAGGTTCTGGCGGAACCGGCCCTGCTTGCCCTTGAGCATGTCGGACAGCGACTTCAGCGGGCGGTTGCCAGGTCCGGTGACCGGACGGCCGCGGCGGCCGTTGTCGAACAGCGAGTCGACGGCCTCCTGGAGCATCCGCTTCTCGTTGTTCACGATGATCTCGGGAGCGCCGAGGTCGAGCAGCCGCTTGAGCCGGTTGTTCCGGTTGATCACCCGGCGGTACAGGTCGTTGAGGTCGGAGGTGGCGAACCTGCCGCCGTCGAGCTGCACCATGGGCCGCAGGTCCGGCGGAATCACCGGGATGCAGTCAAGCACCATGCCCATCGGGCTGTTCCTGGTGGACAGGAACGCCGACACGACCTTCAGCCGCTTGAGCGCACGGGCCTTGCGCTGGCCCTTGCCGGTGCGGATGATGTCCCGCAGCGACTGCGCCTCGCCCTCCAGGTCGAAGCTGGCCAGCCGCTCCTGGATCGCCTGGGCGCCCATGCCGCCGCGGAAGTAGCGGCCGTAACGGTCGCGCATCTCGCGGTAGAGCAGCTCGTCGCCCTCCAGGTCCTGGACCTTGAGGTTGCGGAACCGGTTCCAGACCTCGTCAAGGCGGTCCAGCTCACGCTGGGCACGGTCGCGGATCTGGCGGCACTCACGGTCAGAGCTCTCCCTGACCTTGCGCCGGGCGTCGCCCTTGGCCCCGGCAGCCTCAAGCTCGGCCAGGTCGGCCTCCAGCTTGGTCTGCCTGGCCTCGATGTCGGCGTCGCGGCGCTGCTCGATCTGCTGACGCTCGACCGAGAGCCGGGCCTCCAGCGAGGGCAGGTCCCTGTCCCTGGCGTCGTTGTCCACATAGGTGATCATGTAGGCGGCGAAGTAGATGACCTTTTCCAGGTCCTTCGGCGCCAGGTCGAGCAGGTAGCCGAGCCGGCTGGGCACGCCCTTGAAGTACCAGATGTGCGTAACCGACGCGGCCAGCTCAATGTGGCCCATCCGCTCCCGCCGCACCTTGGCGCGAGTGACCTCGACACCACAGCGTTCGCAGATGATCCCCTTGAACCTGACTCGCTTGTACTTACCGCAGTAGCACTCCCAGTCCCGGGTGGGGCCGAAGATCTTCTCGCAGAAGAGCCCGTCCTTTTCCGGCTTGAGCGTGCGGTAGTTAATAGTCTCGGGCTTCTTGACCTCGCCATGCGACCACTGTCTGATGTCGTCCGCGGTGGCAAGGCCAATGCGCAGGTCGTCGAAGAAGTTGACGTCAAGCACGTGTGTTATCCCCTGGGTAGTTCTTCGGTTCTTCAGACCTCTTCAACGCTGCTCGGCTCTCGCCGGGACAGGTCGATGCCGAGTTCCTCGGCGGCGCGGAACACATCCTCGTCAGTGTCACGCATCTCGATCGCGGCTCCGTCGCTGGAGAGCACCTCCACGTTGAGGCAGAGGGACTGCATCTCCTTGATCAGCACCTTGAACGATTCCGGTATCCCTGGCTCGGGGATGTTCTCGCCCTTCACGATGGCCTCGTACACCTTGACGCGGCCAAGGACGTCGTCGGACTTGATAGTGAGCAGTTCCTGGAGGGCATAGGCGGCGCCGTAGGCCTCCAGCGCCCACACCTCCATCTCACCGAACCGCTGCCCGCCGAACTGCGCCTTCCCGCCCAGCGGCTGCTGGGTGATCATCGAGTAGGGGCCGGTCGACCTGGCGTGGATCTTGTCGTCCACCAGGTGCAGCAGCTTGAGGATGTAGATGTAGCCCACCGCGATCGGGTCCTTGAAGGGCTCACCGGTCCGGCCGTCGAACAGCCTGGCCTTGCCGCTGCGGCCGACCAGCTGCTGCCCGTCACGGTTGGGCAGGGTGGCCTCGAGCAGCCCGGTGATCTCCTCCTCGCGAGCGCCGTCGAAGACCGGGGTGGCCACATGGACACCCGGCTCCGCGCTCGCGGCGCCGATCTTCTTGAGGCGCTTCTTCCACTCGGCGTCCTCGCCGTCGAGCTGCCACCCCGTCTGGGCCACCCAGCCGAGATGGGTCTCAAGCACCTGGCCGACGTTCATACGGCCGGGCACGCCGAGCGGGTTCAGGACGATGTCCACCGGCGTCCCGTCCTCGAGGAACGGCATGTCCTCGATGGGCAGGATCTTCGCGATGACGCCCTTGTTCCCGTGCCGGCCCGCCAGCTTGTCGCCGTCGGTGATCTTCCGCTTGGCGGCCACGTAGACCCGCACGAGCTGGTTCACGCCGGGCGGCAGCTCGTCGCCGTCCTCCCTGGTGAACACGCGGACACCGATCACCTTGCCGGACTCGCCGTGCGGCACCTTGAGCGAGGTGTCGCGGACCTCCCGCGCCTTCTCGCCGAAGATGGCCCGCAGCAGCCGCTCCTCCGGGGTCAGCTCGGTCTCGCCCTTGGGCGTGACCTTGCCGACCAGGATGTCGCCGGTGACCACCTCGGCGCCGATCCTGATGATGCCGCGGTCGTCCAGGTCGGCGAGCACCTCGTCGGAGACGTTCGGGATGTCCCTGGTGATCTCCTCGGGACCCAGCTTGGTGTCCCGTGCGTCCACCTCGTGCTCCTCGATGTGGATCGAGGACAGGACGTCGTCCTGGACAAGCCGCTGGGACAGGATGATCGCGTCCTCGTAGTTGTGGCCCTCCCACGGCATGAACGCGACGAGCAGGTTGCGGCCGAGCGCCATCTCGCCCTCGCTGGTGCACGGGCCGTCGGCGATCACCTGGCCCGCCTCGACCCGCTGGCCCTCGGTCACCACGGGCTTCTGGTTGAAGCAGGTGCCCTGGTTGGACCGGCGGAACTTGGCTACCAGGTAGGTGGCGCGGGTGCCGTCGTCGCCGGCCACGGTCACGTAGTCGGCGCAGACCTCCTCGACCACGCCCGGCTTCTCGGCGACGATGACGTCACCGGCGTCCACCGCGGCGCGGTACTCCATGCCGGTGCCGACCAGCGGCGCCTCGCTGCGCAGCAGCGGCACCGACTGGCGCTGCATGTTCGAGCCCATGAGGGCACGGTTGGCGTCGTCGTGCTCCAGGAACGGGATCATGGCGGTCGCCACCGACACCATCTGCCGCGGCGAGACGTCCATGTAGTCCACGTCGTCCGGCGGGATGTAGTCCACCTCGCCGCCCTTGCGGCGCACCAGGACGCGGTTCTCGGCAAAGGACCCGTCGGCGTCGAGCGGCGCGTTGGCCTGCGCGATGACGTGCCGGTCTTCCTCGTCGGCGGTGAGGTAGTCGATCTGCGCGGTGACCTTGCCGCCCTTCACCTTGCGGTAGGGCGTCTCCACGAAGCCGAACTCGTTGACCCGCCCGTAGGAGGACAGCGAGCCGATGAGGCCGATGTTCGGGCCTTCCGGCGTCTCGATCGGGCACATCCGGCCGTAGTGGGACGGGTGCACGTCGCGGACCTCGAACCCGGCGCGCTCACGGGACAGGCCACCGGGGCCGAGCGCGGACAGCCGCCGCTTGTGGGTCAGCCCGGCCAGCGGGTTGGTCTGGTCCATGAACTGGGAGAGCTGGCTGGTGCCGAAGAACTCCTTGATGGAGGCCACCACCGGCCGGATGTTGATCAGGGTCTGCGGCGTGATCGCCTCGACGTCCTGGGTGGTCATCCGCTCCCTGACCACGCGCTCCATCCGCGCCAGGCCCAGCCGGACCTGGTTCTGGATGAGCTCGCCGACGGTGCGCAGCCGCCGGTTGCCGAAGTGGTCGATGTCGTCGACCTCGACCGGGATGATCGCCTCGCCTGCCTTCATCTCCTCCTCGCCGGCGTGCAGCCGGACCAGGTACTCGATGGTGGCGACGATGTCCTCCTCGGTCAGCGTGCCCTTGCGGATGGGCAGCGCCAGGCCGAGCTTCTTGTTGATCTTGTACCGGCCGACCTTGGCCAGGTCGTAACGCTTGCCGTTGAAGTACAGGTTCTCCAGCAGCGCCTGGGCGGACTCCCTGGTCGGCGGCTCACCCGGGCGCAGCTTGCGGTAGATGTCGAGCAGCGCGTCGTCCTGGGAGGTGGTGTGGTCCTTGTCCAGGGTGGCCAGCATCGACTCGTACTCGCCGAACCGCTCCCGGATCCGCTGCTCGTCCCAGCCGAGCGCCTTCAGCAGCACGGTGACGCTCTGCTTGCGCTTGCGGTCGATCCGCACGCCCACGCTGTCCCGCTTGTCGATCTCAAACTCGAGCCACGCCCCGCGCGAGGGGATCACCTTGCAGCTGTAGACGTCCTTGTCTGAGGTCTTGTCCACCTGGCGGTCGAAGTAGACGCCGGGCGAACGGACCAGCTGCGAGACAACCACGCGCTCGGTGCCGTTGATGATGAACGTGCCCTTGGGGGTCATCAGCGGGAAGTCCCCCATGAACACGGTCTGGCTCTTGATCTCGCCCGTCGAGTTGTTGATGAACTCCGCCGTCACGAACATCGGGGCGGAGTAGGTCATGTCCTTGTCCTTGCACTCCTCCACGGAGTACTTGGGCGGCTCGAAGCGGTGATCACGGAACGACAGCGACATGGTTCCGGTGAAGTCTTCGATCGGGCTGATCTCCTCGAAGATCTCCTCAAGCCCCGACTGCTCAGGTACGTCCTTGTCACCCGCCTTCTTGGCCGTCTCAATGCGGCCGAGCCAGCGCTCGTTCCCGAGCAGCCAGTCAAACGACTCGGTCTGCAGGGCGAGAAGGCCGGGAACCTCGAGCGGTTCCTTGATGCGGGCGAATGAGATACGACGAGTGGCGGAAGCGGTGGCCGAGGCGCTGCGCGATGCTGCCAACAGGGGTCCTTCCAGAGTTCACGCGAACTTTCACCGCACGCACGCAAAACGCCCTTCGGACACGCCACGATGCTTCCGGGTATGTCGAGGACGTCAGAGTGCAGCGCAAATTAGCAGTATAGTCACTACCTACACTGCTCGTCAACTGTATCTCACTATGAGGTTCACGGTTCTCCGCAGCATGGCTGGTTCCGGCCGAAACGTCAAGTCCAGAAGGCCTCGCAAGACCATCTGTTTGACGTGACGAACGCCACACCAGGAGCTTGGTGTGGAGTCCATCCCTCAGGGGTAAAACTATCAGCTCCCCGGGGAAGCCGCCCGTCTGACCCGCAGGAGCCGGGCGGGGGCGCACCGGGAAACGGCGCGGCGACAGGTGCCCGGCCAGCGCGAAGCTGGCCGGGCACCTGTTCGGCGGCCCGCTGGCCGCCGCTCTCGCGCTACTTGACGGTGACCGTCGCGCCGGCGCCCTCCAGGGCTGCCTTGGCCTTGTCGGCGGACTCCTTGTTCACCCGCTCGAGTACCGGCTGCGGCGCGCCGTCCACCAGGTCCTTGGCCTCCTTGAGGCCGAGGCTGGTCAGCGACCGGACTTCCTTGATGACCTGGATCTTCTTGTCGCCCGCCGCCTCCAGGATGACGTCGAACTCGTCCTTCTCCTCGACCTCTTCCGCCGGGCCAGCGCCACCGGGGGCGGCAGCCTGGGCCACCGCGACCGGGGCCGCGGCCTTCACGTCGAAGGTCTCCTCGAACTGCTTCACGAAGTCGGACAGCTCGAGGAGCGTCATCTCCTTGAACGCATCGAGCAGTTCGTCGGTGCTCATCTTCGCCATGTGGTCAGTCCTCCGTTGCGTCTTCAGTCGTCGCCTGCGCGGCGACATCGGCCGCGGCGTCTTCGTTGGGGTTGGAATCGTCGGTGCCGTCGGCTGCCGCCGCGGCCTCAGCGGGCGCCTCGGCGGCCGGTGTCTCGGCGGCCGGTGCCTCGGCAGCCGGTGCCTCGGCAGCCGGTGCCTCCTCGGCCCGCTTGGCCTCCAGGGCAGCGGCCAGCCTGGCCATCTGGGTGGGCAGCGCGGCCATCGTGGCCGCGGCGCGCGCCATCGACGCCTTCATGGCACCGGCCAGCATCGCCAGCAGCACGTCGCGCGACTCGAGGTCGGCCAGCCGGCCGATCTCGGACGGCGTCATCGACTTGCCGTCGATGATCCCGCCCTTGATCTCCAGCGCCGGGTTGGCCCTGGCGAAGTCGCGCAGGCCCTTGGCCGCCTCGACCACGTCGCCCTCGACAAAGGCGATCGCCGACGGGCCGGTGAGCAGGTCGACGAGCTGGTCGACGACCCCCGCCTCGGTGGCGGCGATCTTCGTCAGGGTGTTCTTGACCACCGCGAAGCTGGCGTGCCCGTTGAGGGCACGGCGCAGCTCGGCGAGCTGGGCAACGGTCAGGCCACGGTAGTTGGCCAGCACGGCCCCGCCCGAGGTCTCGAACCGCTCCTTCAGCTCGGCGACCGCGGCCACCTTCTCCGCATTCGCCATGTGCCTCCTTTCGGGCCGGGAAGTGTCAGCCCGGGGAGCGACCCCCCGGAGCCCCCCGGTGGCCTGCGGCTCCTGCGACTTCGTCGCGGGAGCCTTGGCCTTGGTAGCCCGGGGGAGCGACCCCCCGGAGCCCCCCGGTGGCCTGCGGCTCCTGCGACTTCGTCGCGGGAGCCTTGGCCTTGGCGGTGCTCACACTGCCCGGCAGTTATCCGGCTTTGGGTGCCGCCGGCGCGGGGCCCACGAAAGGCGAACGCCCCGGCGCGGGTGCACCAGGGCGTGGACACCGCCCGGTGCGCACACCGGGACGGCGGATCAGCTCGGTCACCTGCGCGGGCCGCCCGCTCTCGCGGGTCCTTCGGTCGCCGCGCGCTTGGCGCACGGCAACAGCCGACGGTCTTGGGCTTGGTCTCAAGGGTAGCGGCGCGGGCCCGCCGGGCCAAATCGCGCCGCGTTTGTGGTCGTTGGCACGCCGACCACATTCTATTGTGGCCAATCTTCCAACGATCATGAGCGGCCGGCCCGGCCAGGCCTCGGACGGGCACGGCGGCCGGCCGGGGTCGAGCCCCGGGTAGCATTACCCGGCGGCCGCCTCCAGTTCCTCGGTCAGCCCACGGGTCTTGGCCGGGTCGACAGGGATGCTCGGGCCCATCGTCGTGGTGATGGCGGCCTTCCTGAGGTACCGGCCCTTGGCGGCCGACGGCTTGAGCCGCATGATCTCGTCGACCGCGGCCGCGTAGTTCTCCAGCAGCGCGGAGTCGGCGAACGAGGTCTTGCCGATAATGAAGTGCAGGTTGCCGTGCCGGTCCACGCGGAACTCGATCTTGCCGCCCTTGATGTCGGTGACCGCCTTGCCCACGTTGGGCGTGACCGTACCGGTCTTGGGGTTGGGCATGAGGCCGCGCGGGCCGAGGATGCGGCCGAGCCGGCCGACCTTGCCCATCAGGTCCGGCGTGGCCACCACGGCGTCGAAGTCGAGGAAGCCGCCCTGGATCCGCTCGATCAGGTCATCGGAGCCGACGTAGTCCGCGCCGGCCGCCCGCGCCTCCTCGGCGCGGTCGCCGGTGGCGAACACCAGCACCCGGGCGGTCTTGCCGGTGCCGTTGGGCAGGTTGACCGTACCCCGGACCATCTGGTCGGCCTTGCGCGGGTCCACGCCGAGCCGCAGCGCCACCTCCACGGTGGGGTCGAACTTGGCCGGCGAGGTCTGCCTGGCCAGCGCCACCGCCTCGGCGGGGCTGTACAGCTTGTCGCGGTCGATCTGCTCGGCCGCGCTGCGGTATGCCTTGCTGCGCTTCATGGTGTCTCCTTCACGTAACGGAGGTTGTGGTCAGCGGGCCAGCGCAGGCCCTGCCACAGGGGCGATCAGCCCTGGACGGTGATTCCCATCGACCGGGCGGTCCCGGCGATGATCTTCTCTGCCGCTTCCATCGAGGTCGCGTTGAGGTCGGGCATCTTGGTCTGCGCGATCTCCCGCACCTGTGCGATGGTGATCGAGCCGACCTTGGCCGTGTGCGGGGTCGCACTGCCCTTGGCCACCCCGGCCGCCTTCTTGATCAGTTCGGGCGCGGGCGGGGTCTTCGTGATGAAAGAAAACGACCTGTCCTCGTAGATCGTGATCTCCACCGGGATGACATTGCCGCGCTGGGACTCCGTTGCCGCGTTGTACTGCTTGCAGAAGTCCATGATGTTGACGCCGTGCGGGCCAAGGGCCGTGCCCACCGGCGGGGCGGGGGTAGCCGCGCCCGCGTTGAGCTGCACCTTGACTATCGCAGCGATCTTCTTCTTCCTCGGTGCCGCCATCAGTCGATGTCCTTAACTCTCCTGCTTGATTCCAGTGCCCGGTCAGATCTTGGAGACCTGGTCGAAGGAAAGCTCGACCGGCGTCTCCCGGCCGAAGATCGACACCAGCACCTTGAGCTTCTGGGTGTCGGGGTTGATCTCGTTCACGGTAGCCGGGAGCGTCGCGAACGGGCCGTCCATTACGGTAACGGATTCGCCGACGGTAAATTCCACGGCGGCCCGGGTGACTTCGGCCTTGGCGGCGGCCTCCTCCGGCTCGGGCGCGAGCAGCGAGGCGACCTCGTGGAGGGACAGCGGCGAAGGCCGGCTCGACAGGCCGACGAAGCCGGTGACCCCGGGGGTGTTGCGGACCACGGCCCAGGATTCGTCGATGAGGTCCATCCGGACCAGGATGTAGCCGGGCAGCACCTTCTCCGAGACCTGCTGCCGCTTGCCGCCCTTGATCTCGATCACCTGGTGTACCGGGACCTCGATCTGGAAGATGTAGTCCTCCATGTTCAGCGACTGGGTGCGGCTCTCCAGGTTGGCCTTCACCCGGTTCTCGTAGCCGGCGTAGGAGTGCACCACGTACCACTCACCGGGCAGCCGCCTGAGCTCTTCGGTGAACTGGGCGACCGGGTCAAGCTCGTCCGCGCCGTCGGCGGCTCGGCGCCCGCGTCGTCAGCCTCGGCAGCACCGTCGTCAGCCACGGCACCCGCGTCGTCAGCCTCGGCAGCAGCGTCGTCAGCCACGACAGCAGCGTCGTCGGCCACGGCGCTCGGGTCGTCGGCCACGACAGCAGCGTCGGCAGCACCGTCCCCGGCCTCGCCGAGCTCACCGGCCGTGCCGGGCTCTTCTGGCTCACCGAACACGTCGGCCTCACCAACCTCGCCGTCTGTGACCGGGGCTTGTTCCGTCTCGTCGTCGATACGGACCCGGGACTCGGACACGATTACCTTCTCCGCTCTCCTGGCGGCACCAGCGCCCTAGCGCTCTAGCGCTGCGGCGGCACCGTTATCCAGGCCTTAGTTCTTCCCCCGGCATCGCCATGGAGCCAGGTGCGCAGGTCACCAACTGCTGGCACGTGACGCTCCAGCCATCCCGGCCCTCCGGCACCCCGCGCCGGCGCCGGCTCAGCCGAAGGCCCAGAACACCAGCTTGGTGAACGCGTAGTCCAGGCTGGTCACGATGACGACCATCACGAGTATGAACATCATGGCCACGATCGTGTACGTGCGCAGCTCCCGCCGGGTCGGCCAGATGACCTTGCGCAGTTCCGCAGTGACCTGCCGCAGGAAAAGCGCGGGAGTTGTCCGGTCCCGTTTCCCCGGGCCGGGCTTGTCCCGCTTCTCCGTGAGCTGAGTCGCCATGTCCTCACCTGAACAACGTCACTCGCTGATGCAGCAAGGCCCGCAAGCCGCGGTCCGTGCTCGCAGGGCAGGAGGGACTCGAACCCCCAACCACCGGTTTTGGAGACCGGGACTCTAGCCAATTGAGCTACTGCCCTGTGATGGTCGCGGCCACGAGCCGACCGTGCCACCGCTGGTGGGACCCCGCAGACGGTCCCCGCCGGCCCTTTCGGGCGCACGAGGTCCGCAGCTGGACCGCCACCAATGTGTGAAGTGTAGTTGCCCGGAGGGCTGCCGTCGAACCCGCCAGCACCATGACGGCCCGATCGCGGTCGCGATGATGACAGGATGACCTTATGACTGCCGTCCACCGCCGCATTTCCGAACGTGTCAGCGCCATTACCGAATCCGCCACACTCGCCGTGGACGCCAAGGCGAAGGCGCTCAAGGCGGCGGGCCGGCCGGTGATCGGCTTCGGCGCGGGGGAACCGGACTTCCCCACCGCCGATTACATCGTGGCGGCGGCACAGCGCGCCTGCGCGGAGCCGCGGTTCCACAAGTACTCCCCCACGCCCGGGCTGCCCGAGCTGCGCGAGGCGGTCGCCGTGAAGACCGCGCGCGACTCGGGGTACCAGGTCGCCGCGGGCCAGGTGCTGATCACCAACGGCGGCAAGCAGGCCGTGTTCCAGGCGTTCGCGACCCTGCTCGACCCCGGCGACGAGGTGCTGCTGCCCACCCCGTACTGGACCACCTACCCCGAGGCCATCTCGCTGGCCGGTGGCGTCGCGGTGCCGGTGCTGACCGACGAGCGGTCCGGGTACTGCGTGTCGGTCGCCGATCTGGAGGCGGCCTGCACGCCCCGGACCAAGGCGCTGCTTTTCGTGTCGCCGTCCAACCCGACGGGGGCGGTGTACCCGCCGGACCAGGTCGCCGAGATCGGCCGGTGGGCGGCGGGCCGCGGCCTGTGGGTGATCACCGACGAGATCTACGAGCACCTCGTCTACGGCACCGCCAGGTTCGTCTCCATGCCGGTCGTGGTGCCGGAACTGGCGGACAGGTGCGTGGTACTCAACGGGGTGGCCAAGACCTACGCGATGACCGGATGGCGGGTCGGCTGGATGATCGGCCCGGCCGACGTCGTCAAGGCGGCCGCGAACCTCCAGTCGCACGCCACCTCCAACGTCTGCAATGTCGCACAGGCCGCGGCGCTCGCCGCGGTCACCGGGGACCTGTCGGCGGCTGAGGCGATGCGCCAGGCATTCGACCGGCGGCGGCTGGCGATGACTACGCTGCTGAACGATATGCCCGGGGTGATGTGCCCCCTGCCGGAAGGTGCGTTCTACTGCTACCCCTCGGTCAAGGGCGTGCTCGGCAAGGAACTGGCCGGCACCAGGCCGGGCAGTACCACGGAGCTGGCCGAGGTCATCCTCGAGCACGCCGACGTGGCCGTGGTGCCGGGCGAGGCCTTCGGGACCCCAGGTTACTTCCGGCTGTCCTGCGCGCTCGGTGACGCCGACCTGGAGGAAGGGCTCACCCGGATGCACAAGCTGCTCGCGCAGGCGAAGTAGACCGTCCGCCGGATGGCACGGCCGCTCGCCGCACTCCCCAAGGCGCACCTGCACCTGCACTTCACCGGCGCCATGCGGCACACCACGCTCGTCGAGCTGGCCCGCGAGCGCGGGGTGCACCTGCCGGACGCGCTGGCGGCGGCCTGGCCGCCGCGGCTGCGCGGTACCGACGAGCGGGGGTGGTTCCGGTTCCAGCGGCTCTACGACATCGCCCGCTCGGTACTCCGCGAGCCCGCCGACGTCTTCCGGCTGCTGGCCGAGACCGCGGCGGACGAGCGGGCGGAAGGGTCCGGCTGGCTGGAGATCCAGGTGGACCCCTCCGGGTATGCGGCGCGCTTCGGCGGCCTCACCCCCACCGTGGAGCTGGTGCTTGAGGCGGCGCGGGCTGCCGAGGCCGCGACCGGGGTGGGAATCGGCGTGATCATCGCGGCGAACCGCACCAAGCACCCGCTGGAAGCACGCACGCTGGCCCGGCTCGCCGCGCAGTACGCCGGCTGCGGCGTGACCGGGTTCGGCCTGAGCAACGACGAGCGGCGGGGTGCCGCCGCCGACTTCGCGCCGGCGTTCCGCATCGCGGGCCGCGCGGGCCTGCTGCTGACCCCGCACGGCGGGGAAATGGCGGGCCCGGACAGCGTCCGCACCTGCCTGGACGCGCTCGGCGCGCAGCGCATCGGCCACGGCGTGGCCGCAGCGGCGGACCCCGATCTCACCAAGCGCCTGGCGGCCGGCGGGATCACCTGCGAGGTCTGTCCCGCCTCCAACGTCGCGCTCGGGGTCGCCGCCCGGCCTGGTGACGTCCCGGTGCCCGCGCTGCTTGGTGCGGGGGTGCCGGTGGCGCTCGGCGCGGACGATCCGCTGCTTTTCGGCTCCCGGCTCACCGCGCAGTACGAACTGGCCCGGCTGGTGCACGGCCTGAGCGACGCGGAACTGGCCGGGCTTGCCGCGATGTCGGTCCGCGGCTCGGCCGCCCCGCCCGCTACCGCGGCCCGGCTGCTTGCGGGCATCGACGCCTGGTTGAAGTGCTAGCCCTGTTAGCCCAGGGGGGCGACCCCCCGGAACCCCCCGCTGGCCTAGCGGCCCTGCTGGCTGAGGCCCGGACCCCGGTGGCCGCCAGGAGGGCGGCGGCCCTGCTGGCTGAGGCCCGGACCCCGGTAGCCGCCAGCTTCTAGTTCGGCGTGACTGGCGTGATCGCCCGCTCCCGCGCCATCTTGGCTACCTTCGCGCGGCGCCTGGAGGGCAGTCCCGGCACGGCCTTAGGCTGCTGCGGCGCGGTGGTGATGTCGACGGCGATCAGGTCGGTGTAGGCGTCCTGGCGAAGCCGCCGCAGCAGGGCCTGTGCCTGGTTCTTCAGCTTGGCCGACACCCCGGCAACGGAGAACCCGGTGATCCCGGCGGTCGCCAGCAGGCCCTTGGCCACCGAGCTGCCCCGCGGGCTGGCCAGCAGGTCGGCGAACGCGATCAGGGCGGCGGCCCCGAGGCCGGTGAGGACGAGCTGGATCCAGAAGGCCCGCAGCACGCGCACGACCATGCGGAAGTTCCGCAGCAGCGCGTAAGGCCCGATCAGCGTCGTCGGATCCTCGGCGGCGATGGTTAGTTCGTACCAGTGGCGGATTTGCTGGTACAGGGCCGGGGCGGCGCCTTCGCGCCATTTCTGGTCGGCGGCGACGTTCTTCCATACCATCGCCGAGCCCGCGATCGCCGCCGACGTGTACGGATGGAAGTAGCGGGACAGGCGGCCGGCGAGCCGGCCGATCTCGCGGCAGCGCTCCGCGCTCAGCAGGAACCACCAGGCAGACGAATTGCCGGTCCCGGCAAGTACCCCGGGATCCAGTGCCCAGTAGGCCTCGGCCATGGCGCGGCCAAGCTGGTATCCGCACGCCTGCGTTTCCGACCGCGCGGCCAGCGTGTCCTGGATGTGCGCGTCGAACTTGTAGATCAGCTCGGCCAGGTCATCCCACTGCTGGGCGGCGGAGGCATCGCCGCTTGCCCGCGCCTTGGCCAGCGCCTGCGCATCGCTGTCCAGCATGTGCGCGTAGCTGGCATGCTTCTTGCCGTCGCCGTCCACGCCGAGCTTGGTGGTCAGCGCGATGAGCAGCGCCTGAGCCTGGATGCGCAGTTCGGCCGGGGTCCGCTCGATCTGGAGCGGCAGCGCGTGGCCGGTGCGGGGTGGTTCGATTCCCGAGCCGGGCGGGGCATCGGGCCGGTTACGTCCCCGTACTTCGGCCATGCACCAGCCCAGCCGCAGCGCCGTCACAACGGTGGCCGCGTCTCCGGGTACAGCCATGGCACCGTCCTGCCCCGTGGGTCGCCCCGATGGGAACGCCCGCCCCTGCGGGACCAGTCCGGGCACGCCGCATCGTATTGCACGACAACGTATGCCAAGCCGGGAGTTAAGGCAGGGTAATCGGCGGTAAATGGCGCTCCGGGCGCGTTGAGCGGTGGGCCGGTCCCGGCCGCTGGCGGGCGACCGGGACCGGTCCGTTACCGGCCCGGGCCGTGGACGGCCGTCCACGGGCCGGCAAGATGAACGGTGACCACGGCGAGCAGCAGCCCGGTCAGCAATGACGCGGTCAGCAGCAGCCAGCGTGCGGCCCGGCCGCCCAGGACCTGTTCCGCCCGGTACCCCGCCTGGCGGGCCAGGTCGCTGCCGACCAGCCGGGGCAGCCGCCAAATGTAGGCGAGGACGTGGATGGTCATGGCGCCGAACCACAGCACGAACGCCGCTTTGTGCGCGAGCAGCCAGACGCCGGGGCCGGGCCCGGTGAGCGCGAGGATGATGCCGGTGCCGATCACCGCGAGCGAGGTGAGGATGACGAACGGCCCGAGCACCCGCAACGGCAGGGCGGGCGGCCCCTTCCGCCGGTATCCGGCATCCCCGGAGTAGTACCGGGCGAACCGGTAGATCGTCGAGCAGAGCTTGAGCAGCACCGGGCCGATCAGCAGCATGCCGAGAAAGAAGTGCAGGGTGAGCATCTGGCGGACGGCCAGGACGGTGAATCCCTCGGCGGCGAACAGCACGAGCAGCACCATGCCGGTCAGCCCGGTGAGCCGCTCGTTTCCCTCGGCGCCGCCGGTCGCGCTGTCCGCGCGGCCGGCATACCCGGCATCCTCGTCGTCGTCCCAGTACCCCCAGGCGGGGGCCTGGCGCTCGCGATACCGGTACCGCTCATCCTCGCCGGCGTAGCGGTCGTCGTTCTCGCCGGCGTGGCGGTGCCTGGCCGGTTCGCGGTAGTACTGCGACTCGCCCCGCATGGTTTCCAGCCTGCGCCATGGGTTGCCGGGAACCTGTTCAGCAATGGTTCAGAACTGGTAAGGAATCGCCGTCCTGCCGGCCAGCCCCGTCGGCCGCCAGGACGGCCGGGCCGGCCGGCGCGGCGGGCAGGTCGAGGGTGACCGTGAGGCCGCCGCCCGGGGTGTCCGACAGTTCGGCGGACCCGCCGTTGGAGGTGGCGAGCCGGTGCACGATGGCCAGGCCGAGCCCGGTCCCGCCGGAGGTGTTGCTGGCGAACCTGCGGAACGCCGCCTCCTGCTGCGCCCGGCTCATGCCCGGCCCGTCGTCGGCCACGACGACCAGGGCGCCCCGCCCGCCCGGATGGGCGCTGACCCGGACGTGCCCGCCGGCCGGTACCGCGTCCAGTGCGTTGGCGATCAGGTTGTCCAGGATCTGTTCCAGGTGGCCCTCGCCCAGGCTGGCGCGTAGCTGGCCGGGCCCGGAGACGGACAGGCCGGCCGCACGCTCCTCCGCCACCGGGCTCCAGGCCGCGACCCGGTCGCAGATCACGTCGGCCACCGGCACCGGCACGGGCACGGTCACCGCGCTCTCCGCCCTGGCGACCGCGAGCAGCCCGTCCACCAGCCGGGACAGCCGGGCGATCTCGCCTTGCGCGCCGGCCAGTTCCGCCGCGGTGGCTTCGTCGGCGTCGGCCGCGAGCAGGTCCAGCCGCAGCCGCAACGCGGCCAGCGGGGTGCGCAACTGATGCGAGACGTCGGCCATCATGGCCCGGTTGCCGTGCACCAGGGCCTCCAGCCGCCCGGCCATGGTGTTGAACGTGCTGGCCAGGCGGCGTACCTCGGGTGGACCGTGCCGGGCGGCCGACCGGGTGTCGAGCGCGCCGCCGCCCAGCCGCTGCGCGGCCGCGTCAAGCGCCGACAGCGGCCGTCCTGCCCAGCGCCCGACCCACACCGCGGCGATCGCCCCGGCGACCAGGCCGCCGGCCGCAATCGCGGCGAGCACCGCCCACAGCACCCGGAGCCGCTCGTCAAGCTCGGCGGTGGACCGGGCGAGCACCACCACCCCGGCCGGCGGCCGGCCGGTGGCCGTGTCCACGGCCGCGGCCACCTGCAGACGGCCCGGCGGCTGGATGATGGAGATGCCGCCGCCGCGCTGCACGGCGCGCATCGTTGCCGCGACCGGCGCGGCAGGCCCTGCGGCCAGGCCCGGCTCGCCGGGGAGCGCCGTCCCGGTGGTGTGCGCGATCAGCCGCCCCGCCGCGTTGTACACCCAGCCGGCCTCACCCGATTTGCTGGCCCGGGCGAGGAAGGCCGCGATGGCCGGGCTGTGGCCCGGTTCGGTGAGGCCGTCCTCCGCGATGGCGGCGAACGCCCGGGCGGTCAGCACCGTGTCCTGCCGGAACGAGGCCCGCTCCCGGGCGGTGGTGATCAGGCCGAGCGGGACGACGGCGCCCAGCAGCAGGGCGCCGACCAGGGACAGCATGGTGAGCGCTATCCGGCGGGCCATCACGCGCCGCCGAGGCGGAAGCCCCTGCCGTACACGGTCTCGATCAGGCCGGGCACCCCGAGCTTGCGGCGCAGCGCTCCCACATGCACGTCAAGCACCTTGGTGGGCCCGTACCAGTGGGCGTCCCACGCGCTCTCCAGGATCTCCTGGCGGCTGAGCACCCGGCCCGGGTCGGCGGCCAGGCATTCCAGGATGTCGAACTCCTTGGGGGTCAGCGCCACCTCCTGGCCGGACACGGTGACCCTGCGGGTCCGCAGGTCCACCGTGAGCGGGCCGTGCTTCAGCAGTTCGCCGCCGGGGCGCACACGGCGCAGCACGGCCCGGATCCGGGCCAGCAGCTCGGCCAGTCCGAACGGCTTGACCAGGTAGTCGTCCGCGCCCGCGTCGAGGGCGAGCACCCGCTCGGGCTCCTCGCCCCGCGCGGTGACCACGATGATCGCCACCCGCGACCGCTCCCGCAGCTGGCGGCAGACCTCCACGCCGTCGGTGTCGGGCAGGCCCAGATCGAGCAGGACCACGTCAGGCTCGCCGCAGCGCAGTGCCTCGCCTCCCGTCGTGACGTGATCCACGTCGTACCCGCCGCGGCGCAGCCCGCGGACGAGCTGGGTGGCGATCCCCAGGTCGTCTTCCACGACCAGCACGCTGGTCCGGGCCTGGCCGGCGGCGCCGGCCACGGCCCGGCAGGGCAGGCAGATTCATGAGACCACGGTAGGCGGCGCGGCGGGCTCACCGGGCCTTTCCCTCATATGACGCATAGGCGCAGGTCAGGCAAGCGTCCAGCGCCATGTTGGGAGCAGCTCGTCCAGGAGTGCCTCGGTCTCTGTGGTCAGCTCCGGCGGCCCGTCCATGGACGCGCGGGTCCAGATCTCCCCTGCCGCGGCATAGAGCATGTTCTCCTGGCCGGTGGCGTGCGCGGCGGTCAGCAGGTCGCGCCAGAGCAGCTCGTCGTCCGGCGCGATCCGCAGCCCGGTGCGCACGGCGTCCATCGCGCCGCGGGAGTCCCCGCCGTTCAGCCGCAGCTCGCACAGGCGATGCGCGGCGTCGGCGACGCGGGCGTACACCTCGTACTCCAGGCCGTCGGTGACGATCCAGGAGTAGCCGCCCGGCCCGCAGCCTGCCAGGAAGTGGCCGTCGACCAGGCTCAGTGCCTGCGCCAGCTTGGCCTCCTCCGGCGCGTGACCGCCGTGGCTGCCCTTGCCGCCCGGCCCGGCCGCCTGCCCGGCCTGGGCCACCAGGGTGAGGAACACGTGCCAGTCCACCTTGACCCCGGAGCCGAGGCGCAGCCGGCCGCTGGCATCGGCGGCCAGGTGCGGGCGGCCGATGCCGTCGGTGCCGAGCCAGTACGCGACCTCATCAAGCACGGCGTCCCTGGTCTCGTCGGCCACGCCCTGCGGCCAGATCGCCCTGGCCAGCACGTTGGGGTACACCCCGGCGGGGTGGGTCGCCAGGTAGACCACGATCTCCGTGGCCAGGGGCAGCATGCCGGGGTCGATCTCCCCGGTGGCCCGCACGGACACCGGGCCAAGCAGGGTGACCTCGGCCGGCATGGTGGCATCCGGGGCCAGGTGCGGGGCCGGTGCCGCGTCCACCGGCGGCGCGGACATCAGCGCTCCCGTCATGTCGTCCGCGGCGTCGAACAGGCCCGCCACCGCCACCTGCTGCTGCGCCGGGATGAGCTGAGCCGTGACGTCCAGGCCCAGCTCGGGCGCCCGCAACTGCCCGTCCGGGGTGACCTCCCAGGTCCAGGCGGCGCCGGGGACCTCGCCCGCGACCAGGTAACCGGCGGCCAGGCAGCCGGCCCGGCCGAGCGCGGCCAGCCGCTGCGCCTCCTGCGGCGTCGGCGGGATCAGCGTGATCAGGTAGTGCGGCGTCCAGGCCTCGGGGATGAGCCCCTCGGCCCGGCCGGCCAGCACCGACCGGGCGCCGGAGGCGGCCAGGGCGTCCGCCACGCCTGCGGCGTGCGCCTCGAGCAGCGGCAGTGCCTTTGCCAGGGAACCTGCCACGTGCACCCGGTCGGGCGAGAGCACCTCCAGGTCCTCGCCGGCTCCCACCAGCGTCAGGTGCATCGTGTCGGACCAGAGGCTGGTGGCGAGTTCTGTGGCCATCGCGCACAGCGCATCGGCGACCAGTTCCTCCGGGCCGGTGACGGCGATCGGGCCACGCGCGGCCTCCAGGTCCACGAGCACCCGGCCGGTGGCATCGGTGCCGATGGTCACCAGGCCCGGGTACAGGGCGGTGCCGTGGCCGTCCAGGCCCGGCACGTCGGCCTGCGGCAGCCGCCACACCTGGCCGTCGCCCACCGCGTACCAGGGCGCGGGCACGTCGTCGCTGGGCGGGTTGACCCACAGGTCCAGGTTGTCGTCGCCGACGTGCGCGGCGAACACGGTCGGTGGCGTCCGGCCCTGCCGCTGCAGCGTGCGGCTGAGATGGCGCAGGCCCGCGTCCAGCACCCGGGCGGAGCTCTCGTCCGCGCCCAGGCGCAGCGCCGCCTCCGCCCACGCGGCCTCCGGCTCCGGCGCGACGACCCGCCGGCCGGGCGGCCTGCGCCGTGCCTGCCTGCGGCGGCGGCGCTCCAGCGCGGCCAGGACGCCCGCGGCGAGCAGCCCCGCGGCGGCGAGCTCCAGTGGGTAGCCGGGGGCGGACCGCGGCGCGGCGTGGGCGGCCGCGGGGTCCGAGGCCGGCGTGGCGTGCACCGGCCTGCCAGGAGCCGGCCCGCCAGGAGCCGGGGCGGACGTGGCCGGGGCGACGTGCCGGCGCGGACGCGGCGGGCGTGCGGGCGGCCGGTGGGGCCTGCGCCGGCGGGGTCGCTGCCCGGTGGTATCGCGGGCGGCGGCACCGCGGCGGGCGCGGAGGCGTGCTTGCCTGGCGCGGGCGGGTGAGCGGCGGGCCGCGGTTCGTGCGCCCGGCCGGAATGCCGGGCCGGCGGGCTGGCCTTGACCTCCTCGATGCCGGGGCCGTGGGCGTCGTGTGGCATGCGCAGCACCCAGCCGGGCCGGATGAGGCTGGCGATGGTGAGCGTGGAGCCGTCCGGCTGCGGCAGGTTCTTGTTCAGCTCGAAGATCTCCCGGTACCGCCTGCCGTCACCGAGGTGGTTCTCGGCGATCTCCCACAGGCTTTCGTGGAACCGGCCGGCGGCCGGCTTCACCACATAGATCTTTTCTGTGCGGTGCGCCCACCTGTCCTGCCCGTTCTGCCCGCCGTCCGGGCTCGCAGCGGTGGCCTGCGTCCCGTTGCCGCCCGGCGAGCCGTTGACGGGCCGGAACTCCTGGCTCACGTCCGAGGGGCCGAGCAGCCGGTGCGCGCCTCCGTTGGCCGCCGGGGCGACCATCATCGACGGTGGCAGCGACTGACCGGGGATGGCGCTGCCGGGCGCGGCGTCCCTGCCGACGGCGTGCGCCAGGGCCGTCGCCGCGGGCGGGGTGGCCGCGAGGGCGGCGGCCGGTGCCAGCGCGGGAGCCACGGCAGCGGCCGTGGACAGCAGCAGCGCGGCGGTGACCAGGCGGTGCACGAGCGCCTGCATTCCCCCGGCCAGCGGTACCCGCCGCGGCATGCCGATGTTCCGTACGGCCGCGGACACCTCGGCGACCACGCACCACACCAGTTGCAGCCAGGCCAGCCACACCACCACCGAACAGGCCCTGAGCACGGTCGCGGCCTCGAGCCGGTGGGTGAGCAGGGACGCCGGCGGCATGGTGTGCGGGATCGGCAGGCCGAACACCGTGATCAGGGCTACCGGGGGCCCGATCAGCAGCACGAGCAGCACCGCGATGGCGCCCAGGCCGGTGAGTACGTCCCATCCGGAACGTGCCCGGCGCGGCTTGCTGTCTTGCCTGGCCATCAGCACAACGCTCCTTGGTTGATACCGCACTCGGGAGTGGCGGCCGCCTGCGCGGACTCGTGGAAGCCGGCGAATACGCCGGGAATCAGGGGCCGGGTCGACACGGTGACCAGCACCGTCGCCCGCTGCGAACCCGGCGGCGCGCTGCAGCGCACCATGCTGGTGCTCGTCACCTTGTCCAGCCCGTTGGACAGCAGTTGCCCATAGCTCTTGACCAGGCTGGCCGCCGCGGTGCAGGCGCCGGGCCCGATGACCGCCCTGCCGCTGGTACGCAGCGCCTGGAGGTCGATCGTGTCCGCGGCGGCGCGCGCCGCCTGGCCAGCTACGTCCATGGCGCGCTCCTTCGCGTTCAGCGCCGAGCCGCCGTCGAGGATCAGGGCGAGCAGGAAGATCACCGCGATGGCGAACACCGCGGTGAACACCGAGACAGAGCCCCGCTCGCCGCGGGCCCGCGCCAGCGCGGCAAGCCGCGTCAGCATGGGAACACGTCCCGGCACATGAACGGGTCGAGGGGCGCCACCGCCTGGCCGGTGAAGCCCTTGGCCGCCCCGAAGCCGAGCGCCTTGAACGGGCTCATGTCCACCTGGCAGGTGACGGTGACCGTCACGGCGGCACCGGCCGTGGTGACGACCGGCACCGCTGGGTAGCCGGCCACCTGGACGGCGACGGTGCCTGGTGCGCACAGGCTGGTGGTGCCCAGGTCCGCCTGCGCGGCCTGCTCGGCCGCCGCGACGGCCTGGCCGTAGGACCGGGCGATGCTGGCCGCCCGGGCGGCGTCCCTGGCCGCGCCGTCGATGTGGCCCTGTACCTCCACGACCCGCGCGCCGGCCGCGACCAGCAGCAACAGCAGGACGAGCCCGGGCGCGAGCACCGCCAGCTCGACCGAGATCGACCCGCGCTGGGCCCGCCGGTTGCGGCGCCCCGGCACGCCCCGCCCGATGCGGCGCAGTGCGCCTTGCAGGTTCCGGCGCATCAGCACGCCCCGCCCTGGCCCGCGGGCCGGAAGCACTCGACCGGGCCGCCGGCGGTCGCCGACACGGTCAGGTGCAGCCCGAAGAACGGGAACACCGAGACGGCGACCTGGCCGCTCACCGTGACGTACACGTTCCCCGCTGCCGCCGTGGCGGTGGTCGCGTTGACCTGTTTGAGCAGCTTGCTGTTCAGCTTCAGGTAGTACTGCCGGGCGGTGCTCTGCGCGTCCGCCTGCCATCTGCCCGGCTTGCTGGCCGCCTCCTGGCGGGCGACCACCGCCCCGGCCTGCGCCGCCGCCAGCGCGGTCTGCCGTGCGTTGAACCACAGGCCGAACTGGAGGATGAGCATGCAGATCATCATCAGCGCGGGGGCGAGCACGGCGAGTTCGACCGCGCTTGAGCCGCGGTCGGCTAATGCCGCGCGCCACCAGCGGGCCAGGCGCCGGGAGGTCAACTGGTCCCGCCCTACGGGGTCGTGCCCTTGATCTGCTTGGCGGCGCCCCGGACGAAGTGCTGGATGGCCACCAGCAGCACGACCGCCACCACCAGGATCATCGCGGTGATCACGGCGAGTTCGACCGCCGATGCACCGCGGTCCTGCTCCCGCCATGCCGCGCGCAGCGCGGCCAGGTGCACGCCGAGGAAGGCCCGCACGTAGCCTGACACCGGGTTGTTCATGCCGTTCTCCCAACTTTCCGTCCGCCACGACCGCTTCGCCCGCCTTGCCTCAGACACCCAGCAGCCCCACCACCGGGAACACCAGGAAGAGCAGGAAGCCGGCGCACAGCATGAGCTGGGCGACCAGCATCGACTGGGACCGCTCCCCCGCCTGTCCCTCCAGGTCGGTGAGCTCCCTGCGGCGCAGGCTCTCCGCCCGCGCCACCAATGACTCGCGCACCTTGGCCCCGTCCTCGGCGACCAGGCTGAGCGCCGCGGACAGGTCGCGGAGCTCGTCGATGCCGACCTCCTCGCCCAGCGCACCCAGCGCCTGCCAGGGGGTCTGGCCGGTGATCCGGGCGCTGGCCAGCGCATCCCGGATCCGCCAGAACGCCCAGCCGGTGCCCACGTCGCTGGCTGTCATCAGCGCCTCGGGCACGCCGCGCCCGCCGGCCAGGTTCATCGCGAACAGGTCGAGGAAGGACCCGATCGCGTGGCGGAAGTCCCGCCGCCGCTTGGTGGCCTTCTGCTTGATCTCCAGGTCGGGCAGGAAGCTGAAGACCGCGCCGAGCAGCAGCCCGAGCCAGACCTGGATCCATACCGACATGTGCACCCCGAGCAGCCCGGCCAGCAGCCCGAGCGTCGGGCCGAGGACGAAGCCGAGCACCGCGAGCAGCACCTTGGTGGCCAGGAAGATCTCGAACGGGACCTCGGCCAGGGACAGGTTCTTCCGCAGCGAGGAGAACTCCCAGCCCTGCTCGGCGCACAGCCGTGCCAGCCACGAGCCGAGACGCCAGCGGGGGTCGGCGGGCGGCGGCTCGTGGCCGCCGGTCCAGTGGCCGTTCGCGCCGCGCCGCGCCGCGTCGAAGGCGGCCAGGCGGCGGGCCAGCCGCGGCCGCGGCGGATGGAGCGCGAGGCCGAGCAGGAACAGGCCGAGGCCCGCGAGGCTGCCTACCAGGAACGCCGCGGTCATGAGGCACCGCCCTGCCAGGCCGCGACCGCTTCTGGGATCTCCGGCGTGACCGCGGGCCCGCCGCCGGCCAGCAGCCGCTCCGGAACGGGGAACCGGGCCAGCGCCCGCATCCACATCACGCCGGCCGCGTAGAGCGCCACCACGATGCACAGCACGAGCTGGCCGGTGACGCTGTCGTAGACCTGCACGTAGGCGTGGTTGAACAGGGCCAGCCCCAGGGCCAGGCTCACGGAGATGCCCACCACGATCTGAGCACCGCGCCGGGTGGACCGCCGCTGCGCGTTCACCTTGCGGCGCACGTCAAGCTCTTCCCGGACCGAACGGGACAGCGCGCCGAGCAGGTCCCGCAGGCCAGGGCCGCGCAGCCGGGCATTGATCATCAGCGCCGCGATGATCAGGTCGGCGCTGGGATCGGCGAGGTCGTCGGCGAACCTGCGCAGCGCCTCGGGCATGGGCACCCGGGTGTGCAGCCGCTCCACCAGGGCCGCCAGTGGATCGCGCAGCGAGGGCGCCGCGGCGCGCAGCGAGGCAGGGATGGCCTGCTCCAGGCCGACCGCGCCGGCGATCGTGTCACGCAGCGACTCGGTCCAGGTGGCGAGCGCCTCCAGCCGGGCCATCGCGGCCCGCTCCCCGGCCACGCCGGACAGGCCGCGCCAGCTCAGCACCAGCAGGGCCGCTCCCACGCCAGCCACCAGCCAGCGGGTCGCCACCAGCACCACCAGGCCGGCCAGCACCGCGGCGGCCGCGCGGGACGGCCCGGTCTCGTGGGCCCAGCGGCGCAGCCGGCCGGTCTCGCCGGACGGCCGGGGCGGGAGCCCGCGCACGGCCGCCACGAACAGGAACAGCCCGGTTCCGGCCACCGCGCCGGCGACGATGGCGAGCAGGCCCGGGCCGGCCAGGGCCGGGCTCACCAGCCTCTCCTGACCGGGTCGTAGCCATGCTCGGCCATTTGCGGCAGGCAGGACGGCGGCGCGTGCGGGACGGCGCGGCCGTCCGCGCCGGGCGCGAAGATCTCACTGGACAGCACCCGGGTGTCGATGCCGGTGATCTCCCGCACGCTGCTGACGAACCGGCGCAGGGTGCCTCCCCTGGCATAGTCGTTGTGCTTCTCGATGAAGATCACGAAGTCGATGGCCCCGGCGATGAGCATGTGGGTGGCCTCCAGCGGGAGGCGCTCGGCCGCCTGGATGGCGTAGGTCGCGATGCGGTTGAACACTTCCATCGAGGAGTTGGCGTGGATGGTCGACAGCGAGCCGTCGTTGCCCTGCGTCATCGCGTTCAGCATCGTGACGATCTCGTCCCCGAGCACCTCGCCGACGATCACCCGGCTCGGGTTCATCCGCAGCGAGCGGCGGACCAGTTCGGCCATGGAGATGGCGCCCTGGCCCTCGGAGTTCGGCAGCCGCTCCTCCATCGCCACGACGTTGGGGTGCAGTTCGGGGAACTGGTCGAGGCCAAGCTCGAGCGCGCGCTCGACGGTGACGAGCCGTTCGATGGACGGTATCTGGTTGGCCAGCGCCCGCAGCAGCGTGGTCTTCCCTGCGTTGGTCGCCCCGGCGATCATGATGTTCTTCCGCGCGGCGACGGCCGCGGTGAGGAACCCGCCAAGCTCGGGCAGCAGCGTGCCGTTGGCGACCAGGTCGGCCAGGAAGACCTTGCCCAGCCGGGCGCGGCGGATGGAGATGGCCGGCCGTAGCGTCACGTCCATCACCGCCGACAGCCGGGAGCCGTCAGGCAGCCGCAGGTCCAGTTGCGGATGTGCGGCGTCGAAGGGGCGGCTGGACAGGCCGGAGTAGGCGGCAAGTGCCTGGATCAGCTCGACCAGTTCCCCGTCGCTTTCTGCGACGGGCTCGCCGAGCACCTCGCGGCCGTCGGCGTAGCCGAGGAACACCCGGTCGTAGCCGTTGACGTCGATGTTCTCGATCCGGTCGTCCTCCAGCAGCGGCTGCAGCCGGCCGACGCCGAACAGCGCGGCGTGGATGCCGGTGGCGAGCTCCTCCTCCTGCTTGGCGGTGAGCGGGGCCCGCCCCGCGGTGATCTCCGCGCGGGCGTGACCCTCCAGGGCCGCGACGATCAGCGCCCGGGCGAACTGCCGCTCGTCCTCGGCGGACATCGGCGGCAGGCCGGACACCCCGTCCAGCCGGCGCTGATCGGCCAGCCGGTCCCCCACCTGGCTGCGCAGCCGCTTGACCACGGCATGATCCACGTGGTCACCCCCGTCCGGCCGGGGCGGCCACGGCCGGGGCAAGCGAGCGGGACAGCCGCCCGGCCAGGTCGCGGGCCGTGCGCAGCAGCAACGACCGGCCGAGGTGGCCGCGTTGCTCGCCGCCGAGCGCCTCGGCGGCCTTCGGCTCATAGGCGAGCCCGCCGAGTATCCGCGCCGCGCCGCCGGAGCCGAGCGCCTGCCCGGTCTCGGTGAGTGCCGCGTGGAACCGGCGGTGGTCGGCGACCACCAGCACGCCGACCGGGATGCCCTGCCGGTGCCGCAGCGCCAGCGCACCGCTCACCGCCGTGACCCGTTCGCGCAGCCGTACCACGTCCTCCAGCGAGGCCCGGGTGACCAGCACCACCGAGGACGCGTAGGCGAGCAGGTCATAGTGCGGGCCGTCGGCGCCGATCCGGCCGCAGTCGGCGATGACGTCGCAGTCAGGCAGCCGGGCCAGGGCCGCTCCGACCGGGCCCCACAGCGGCTCGAGCCCGACGCCCTGCTCCGCCGTGACCACGCCGACCAGCACGTCGAGGCCGCCCTGCAGTTTCTGCGCGTGCTCGAGGACCTGGTCGGGGGTCAGCCCGCGGCGGGCGGCGACGGCCAGGCTCAGCAGCCCGCGCCCCGGGTCGAGCTGCCCGCCGCGCGCGGCTGGCAACCGGTAGACCAGGTCTCCGCCGGCCGGGTCGCACTCGGCCAGCAGCACCGGCCGCGGCCAGACCAGGGTCAGCGCCAGGCACGCGGTGGTGACCCCAGGTGCTCCCTTGTCGGCCGCGATCGCGATCAGCGCCATCGCTAGCCCGCTCCGCCGGTCGCCGACCCCGGCAGTACCGCGACCGCCACGTTGCTGTTGGCCGCGTTGCAGGTGACGGCGCCGGCGGCGGCCGGGTCGAGGGCCACCCGCACGTCGACGGCGGAGGCGCTCGCGGCCGCGGGCGGTGCGCCGATCCCGAGCACCACGGCGTTCGACGCGAGCAGGCTGCCCGGCGTGCCCGGGCACGACTGCGAGGCGTCACTGACCTGGTAGAGGTTCACGTGATCGCCGGCCTGCAGCCCGTCGGGAAGCTGCCCGTCCTTGAGCGCCAGCCCGACCACCGACTTGCCGCTGGCCAGGCCGTTGACCCTGGCCACCATCGAGCCGGTGAGCAGCGTGCCCGGCGGGATGGCGCTGGCCGCGTAGAACCGGCTGACCTGGCCGGCCTCGCTCCACGGCACGTAGCCGACACCGCCGCTGACCGCGATGTCCACCTCGCGCAGGGCGCTGAGCGGTATCTGCTGCCCGGCGCCGAGTTGCTGGGTGATCTCGATGGCGGCCACCCGGTGCCCGTTCTGCAGTACCAGGTAGGCGGCGCCGAGCGCCCCGCCGACGATGAGGAGTAACGCGATGGCGGCAAGAGCGGGCCTGCGCTCCCGCGCTACCTGCGGCGGGCGCCGGCTGCCCGGCGCGGTTGGCCGCCGCGGCGCCTTGTCCCGCGTGGGCTGCGCTCCGCGGGTCAGCGTGCCTCGGTCACCCGACATGATTTCTTCTCTCCCCTGCCTCGTGCACCGCTGATCGGTGTCATTTCAGTTGACCGCCTGGATTTCCCGCACGGTCACGGTCGCGCTGCCGGCCTGCACGGGGACCGGCCACGGCGGCGAGGGGAACGTGCCGCTTTCCCCGGTGCTGTCGGTCCACCTGACGGTCCACCGCGCGGTGACGGTGAGCTTGTAGGGGCCGTTGGTGGACGGGGCGAGGAAGGTCACCCCGCACGGCGGTATCGCGGTCGGGTCGCCGTTGTACCTGCTCCCGGTGGCGCCGCAGTTGTTGTAGACGTGCGCCGCGGCGGTGTCCACCGAGACCGACACCTGCGGCGGCGAGGTGGTCACCGTGGCCGACAGGGCACCGCCGCCTGGCAGTGGCACGCTGGCGGTGTCTGCAGGCCGCTCCGGGCCCGCGTAGCCGACCCAGACCCACAGCGGCAGGTTGACGTCGCTGGGCTTGCCCACCCGCGGGTTGGTGAAGACCTTGATCGCGGGCAGGGCGAGTTCCGCGCGGGCGAGCGCGGCCAGGATCCGCCCGTCGATCGGGTGGCCGGGGGTGGCGGGCCCGCCGGTCTGCGGGGGCAGGTACTCCAGGTACTGCGCGCTGAAGTTGAGCATGTGCACCAGGCCCCAGGCGCACGAGTAGCCGTTGAGGCCAGCGTTGATCCAGCCCGGCACCCACCACCAGCCGCCGCCGCCCTGGCGCGCCTTGAACACCTTGTTGACGGCCTGCTTGAGGCCCTGGATCCGGCCGAGCACCCCGGCCAGGGCCGGCTCCTGGCCGACGAACCACCACCAGTAGGAGTCGGCGTCCGCGGTCGCGCTCGGCTGCGGGTCGCCCTTGTGGTAGGAGTCAGCGCCGGTGAAACGCGGTTCCACCCAGCAGGGTGCGGGCGTGTACGCCGTGGGACTGCCTAAGGCAGCGGGGTTGGTGTCGCCGGTGACATTCACCTGCGAGTACGCGAAGTGGGAGTACACCGGGCCGCCACCGGCGGGCGCGGCGGCCGCCTGGGGCACCGCCGAAGCGGCACCCAGGGCCAGCGCCGGGGTGCCCTGGCTCAGTGCGGCCAGCGCGGCGAACGCCGCGAGCAGCGCCATGCTGGTGAGAAGGCGGGTTCTCATCGGCACATTGCTCCCTGTGTGCTCGTTGCCGGGTAGATGGCCAGGCGGGTGACGGACCAGGTGCCGTCGCTGTTGCGCCCCTCGGCCACGTTTTCCAGGTAGCGGGTCAGCCGGGCCGGCAGCGCCGGGCCATCGGTGGCCCCCGTCTGCGCGTTCACCTGGTGGAACGCCGATGCGTCCACGCAGGACAGCACGTCCGCGCCGGTACCGAAGTAGACCCCGGAGATCCTGGTGCCGTTGTAGGTGATGGTCCCCTTGACGGTCACCCCTGGCGATGCGTACCGCGCCGCCTCGCGCCGCACGAACCCTGCCGCGCTGCCGCCAGCGTGCCGCAGGTACGTGGTGTTCTTGCCGTGGGTGAGCACCGCGGCCCACAGCGAGAGGACGTAGTCCTGGTAGCCGGCGATGACCGCCCGATTGGACCGCGTCGGCCGGTGCCGGGGCGGTGAAGTCGATGGACACGTCACTGGGGAACCGGAAGCTGCCCAGGCGCTGTCCCCCGGGCCCCGGTAACGGCGCCTGGACCGGCGCCGGGGACACCGAGCCGACCGGATGGAACACGGCGGCGTTCCCGCTGCCACACGCGCCCGCGCCCGCCAGGATGCCCGCGGCAACTAACGCCGCTGCGCCGCGCCGGCCCCGCATGGTGCCTCCCTGGCCGCCCGGATCGGGTGACGCGCTCAGTCCAGCCCTGGCGCTCCCGCCGGCCGGCACGTTCGCCGGACGGCGCCCACCCAGATCCACCTAATAAGCTACAGAACGATATCTACAGTTCGCAGCCCGTGCGCCAAGACAAAAACGGGACTATTCATGGCCTTTTCCCAGGTTGGAAGCCGGACCTGGGTCCTAACAGCCACACTGGTCACAACCGCCACAGTGGCCGCGGTCGCGGCACGGTTCTGGCTGAGCCCGCAGGCCCCGGCGTTCTGCGCGCTGGCGGCCGCGGGCGTCCCGCTCGCCTTCTTCGACGCCCGGACGTCGCGGCTGCCCAACGTGGTGACGCTGCCGGCCTATCCGGTCAGCCTGGCACTGCTCGGCGCGGCGGCCCTGTCCCTGGCCGGTGGCGCGGAAAGGTTCGTGCACGCCCTGATCGGGATGGCGGTCGCGGTGGCGTTCTTCGGCCTGCTCCTGCTGGTGTCGCCCGCCGGCATCGGCATGGGGGACGTGAAGCTGGCCGGGCCGCTCGGCGCCTACCTGGGCTGGCTGGGCGCGACCGCGTTCGCGGCCGGGCTGGTGGCCGCGTGGCTGCTCGCGGCGGTGACCGGCCTCGGGCTGATGCTGGCGCACCGGGCCGACCGCAAGACGCAGATCCCGTTCGGGCCGTTCCTGATCGCGGCGACGCTTGCGGTCGTCCTCACCATCGGGGCCGCGGCTTAGCAGCGGGCGGACGCGCCCCTGGCGATCAGAGATCCACGCCGACGAGCACAGGTTCGCTGGCCAGGTCCACGCCGAACGCCTTGCGCACGCCGTCGGCGACCTCCCGGGCGAGCGCGAGCAGGCTGGCCGTGGTCGCGCCGCCGGGATTGGTCAGGGCCAGGGTGTGCTTGGCGGAAATCCGCGCGCCGTCCCCGTCCGGCCCGGGCCGGTACCCCTTGGCGAACCCGGCCCGCTCGATGAGCCAGGCGGCCGGGACCTTGACCTGCCCGTGGCCTGCCGGGAACGTGGGCACCCGGACCCGCGGCCCGAGGCTGGCGGCCACCGTCCGCTCCAGTTCCGCGAATGCGGCCTGGTCAAGGACCGGATTGGTGAAGAAAGAACCTGCACTACGCGTGTCCGGGTCGGCGGCATCCAGCACCATGCCCTTGCTCCGGCGCAGTGCCAGCACCGCGGACCTGACCTCGCCCAGCGGCGCACGGCCGCCCTCGGCGACCCCGAGCGCACGCGCCAGTTCGGCGTAGCGCACGGGCTCGGACCGCGCGGAACGCGCCAGCCGGAAGGTCACGCCGAGCACCACGAAGCGGCCGGTCACCCCGGGGCCCCCGGCCGCCCAGGAGCGCAGCGACCGCTTGAAGGCGCTGGTCCGGTAGCCGAATCCGCACTCGGCGGCGGTCAGGTCTGCCACCTGGCCCCGTTCCCGGTCGTAGCCACGGACCGCCACCAGCGTCTGGGCGACCTCCTGGCCGTAGGCGCCGACGTTCTGGATCGGGGTCGCGCCCGTCAGCCCCGGGATCCCGGACAGGCACTCCAGGCCGGCCAGGCCGTCGGCCACGGTCCCGGCGACGACCGTGTCCCAGTCCTCCCCGGCGGCCACGGTCAGCAGGACGCGGTCCCCGTCCGGCTGGTGGCGGATGCCCCGCGTGGCGACGCGCACCACGGTGCCGGGGAAGCCCTCGTCGGCGACCACCAGGTTGCTGCCGCCGCCGAGGACAAGCAGTGGCTCGCCGCGCTCATCGGCGGCCCAGACCTGGGCGACGAGTTCGGTGTCGTCGGCCGCCTCGGCGAACTGCCGGGCCGGGCCGCCGAGACGCAGCGTGGTGTACCCGGCGAGCGGGAGTGCTGGCCTGGGGGGGCGGCCCCCCTGGAACCCCCCGTCGGCACGCTGCGCCATGGCGGTCAGGGCAGGCGCACGACCGCGCGCGCCCGGGTCAGCACCTTGGCGTCGCCGGACTTCGCGGTCAGCGCCACCGCCACCAGGTTGCCGTCCAGCTTTTCCTCGACCGTGCCGCTGACCTCGATGGTGGCCCCGGTGTCGTCATCGGGGACGACCACCATGGCGGAGAACCTGACCCCGAACTCCACCAGGGCCCCGGCGTCGCCGGCCCAGTCGGTCACGTACCGGCCGGCCTGCGCCATGGTGAACATGCCGTGTGCGATGACGTTCGGCAGGCCGACCGAGCGGGCGATCCGCTCGTTCCAGTGGATGAAGTTGAAGTCGCCGGATGCGCCGCAGTACTTCACCAGGCTGAGCCGGTTGACCGGGTAGGACACCGCCGGCAGTTCGGCGCCGACGGTCACGTCCGCGAACTTGGTCATGCGCTCCCCCGTTCGACCAGGGTGCCGTAACCGGTGCAGACCAGTTCGCCGTCCACGGTCTTGATCTCGGTCGCGGTGGTCACCATGGTCATGCTGCCCACCTCGCGGATCCCCGAGATCGTGGACTGCGCGACCACCACGTCGCCGGCGTGCAGCGGCCGGGTGTAGCTGAACCGCTGCTCCCCGTGGACCACCATGGCGTAGTTGATGCCCAGGCCGGGATCGCCGATCGCGGCCCGGCTGGCCGCCATGGTGATCACGATCGGGAAGGTGGGCGGGGCGATCACGTCGGGGTAGCCGGCCGCCTTCGCGGCGGCGGCATCGGTGTACAGGGGATTGCGATCCCCGATCGCCTCGGCGAAGTCCGCGATCTTGACCCGGCTCACCTCGTAAGGCTCGGTGGCGGGGAAGGCGCGGCCGAGGTAGTCGGCGTTGACGCCCACCGCGGCTAGCGTGTCTCGCGGTGCGGCCGGTGGCAACGGCAGTTCGGGCAGTACTTCTTCAGTTCCATCCGGTCCGGGTCGTTGCGCCGGTTCTTCCTGGTGATGTAGTTGCGGTGCTTGCACTCCTGGCAGGCCAGGGTGATCTTGGGCCTCACATCGGTGGCAGCCACGAGGGAGTGCCTTTCTCTTGCGACGGACCCAGGCCCACGATCGGACCGGGGGTGTTGCGTAGCGGAGGCCGGACTTGAACCGGCGACACAGCGATTATGAGCCGCTTGCTCTGCCTGACTGAGCTACTCCGCCGCCTGTCCGGCCATCAACGTGCCGCCGCGGAGGTGGCCCCGAGCACCGGAAGCGCACCTAGCTTACCGGGATCCGCCGCCAGCGCGCATCGCGGCCAGTCTGGCCCGGGCCTGCACCAGGGGCAACCAGGCTCAGCGGAGGCCGAGATCTGGCTTGCGGGCCTGGTAAAGCAGCAGGCCCGCGGCCACGGCCAGGTTCAGCGACTCCGCGGTGCCGGTCATCGGGATCCGCACCTGGATGTCGCCGCCGCCCAGCACGTCGTCCGGCAGCCCGGCCCCTTCCGCGCCCAGCAGCAGCGCGAGGGGCCGGGGGTAGCCGGCCTCCCAGAAGCTCGTCCGGGCCCGCGCCGAGGTGGTGACGACGGTGATGCCGGCACCGGCCGCCCAGGCGAAGAACTCCGCGGGGTCCGCGGCGCGGGCGACCGGCACGGCGAACAGCGCGCCCATCGACGCCTTGACCGCCGCCGGGTCGAACGGGTCGGCGGCCGCGCCGATCAATACCACCCCGCTCCCCCCGGCCGCGTCGGCGGTCCTGACGATCGTGCCCAGGTTGCCTGGGTTGCCGATCTCGTGCAGCGCGACGAACACCGCGTCCGGGGTCACCGGGAGGCTGGCCAGCCCCGGAACCCGCCCGCGCACGATCGCCGCCAGCCCCGACGGCCCGTCCCGCGCCGAGACCCTGGCGAACAGTTCCCCGGTCAGCCGGGCCACCCTGACCCCCGCGGCCTCCTGTGCGGCGACCATCCCCGCGGCAGGCGATCCGCCAAGCAGGTCCGGCGCCACCACCAGGACCTCGACATCGGCGCCGGCCTCGACGGCCTGCCAGACCGGCTGGATGCCCTCCACCACGAAGGCGCTCTCGCGCCGCCGGTGCTTGCGGTCGCCGAGCAGCCGCATCCGCTTGACCACGGGGTTCGCGGCGCTGGAGATCAGGCCCGTCATCGGCTGGCCACGTCGAGGACGACCTTGAGCTGCGCCGGGTCCTCGCTGGCGGCCAGGGCCCGCGCCGCGTCGGGCAGCGGGAACCGGCCGGTGACCAGCGGCGCGACGTCGAGCCGCCGCTCCGCGCAGAGCCGGATCGCGGCGTCGAAGTCCCGCGGCCGCGACGCGCGCGGGCAGCGGATCGTGAGTTCCTTGAGATACCCCTCGTAGGCCGGCAGCCCGTCGGCGGCCAGCACCGTGCCGAACAGGATCACGGTCGCCCCGGGGCCGGCCAGCCGGATGGCCTGGGCCAGCGTCGCGGCCGTGCCGGCGCACTCGATCGCGATGTCGGCGCCATGTCCCCCGGTCGCCTCGGCGACGGCCGCCGCCGCGTCATCCGGGGCCGCCACGACGCTGGCACCGCAGGCCAGGGCCAGGTCGCGCTTCCAGGCCGCGCGGGTGACCCCCACGATCGACCGCACCCCGCGGGCCCGCAGCAGTTGCATGTGCAGCAGGCCGGCCACGCCGAGGCCGACCACGACGGCGCTGGCCTCCGGGGACACCGGCACCCCGGACAGCGCGTGCACGCAGGTGGACAGCACCTGGATCAGGGCCGCCTCGTCGGCGGTGACCCCGGCAGGCAGCGGGTGCAGCAGGGTTTCCGGTACCGCCACGTACTCGGCGAAGCAGCCGTCGAGGTCACGGCCGAGCAGCCCGCCGCGGGCACACAGGTGCGGCAGGTCGCGGCGGCACTCCCGGCACAGGCCACAGAACGCGGCCGGGTTGACCACGACCGGGGCACCAGCGGGCACGGCTCCCCCGGGACCGGGGACCTCCACCCACCCGGTCATCTCGTGCCCGAGCACGCGGGGCGCGGTGACAGGGAACACGCCAGCGGCCAGCTTGCGGTCGGTGCCGCAGATGCCGGCCATGCCCACCCGCACCAGCGCGAGCCCGCTCGCCTGCGGCACGGGGACCTGCCGTACCGTCACGGCCCCGGGGCCCTCGATGACCGCTGCCAGCATGGTGCAATGCTCTCACCGCACCCAACCGCACGGAGGCGCCAGTGACACCGCCGACCGCAGGCTTCGTGGGGCTTGGCACGATGGGCTCCGCACTGAGCGCGCACCTGCTCGCCGCGGGCTGGCGGGTCACCGGCTACGACATCGACCCGTCCCGGCTGGCCGCGCACGCCGCCCGGGGCGGGCTGACCGGCACCAGCCCGGCCGGCACCGCCGTCGGCGCGGACGTCGTGGTCACCTCGCTGCCCACCGCGCAGGCGCTCCTGGACGTCGCGGCGGGCGCGGCCGGGCTGGCTTCGGTCCCCCGGCAGGGCCTGGTGGTCATCGAGACCTCCACGCTGCCGCTGGCGGTCAAGCGCCAGGCCCGCGACGCCCTTGCCGAACGCGGCACCGTGCTGCTCGACTGCCCGCTGTCCGGCACCGGCGGGCAGGCCCTTAGCAAGGACGTGGTCGCCTACGTGAGCGGCCCCGCGCAGGCCAAGGCCAGCGCGCGGCCGGTGCTGGCGGCGATGACCCGGGCCGTCCACGACGTCGGCGACTTCGGCAACGGGTCGGCGGTCAAGTTCATCGCGAACCTGCTGGTCGCCATCCACAACGTGGCCGCCGCCGAGGCCCTGGTGCTCGCCGAGCGGGCCGGCCTGGACCTGGCGGCGGTGCTCGCCGCGGTCGCCGACGGGGCAGGCTCATCTGACATGTTCGAGGTCCGCGGCCCGGCCATGGCCGCCGCCGACTACTCAGGCCCCGGCGTGACGACCACGGTGTTCGCCAAGGACCTGGAGATCATCGCCGGGTTCGCCAAAGAGACCGGCACCCCGACCCCGCTGTTCGCCCTGGCGTCCTCGTTCTACGCCGCGGCACTGGCCCAGGGCCACGCCGGCGACGACACCGCCTGCGTGCACGCGGTGCTGCGCGGGCTGGCCGGGGGCTGACCACCGTGCTGACCGTGGATGTCCATACGCACTTTCTCCCGTTCGACGTCCTGGCGGCGGCCCGCCACGGGCACGGGTTCGACGGGATGACGGCCGCGCACGACGCCGGCCAGGAGTGGCTCGTCCACCGGCAGGGGTTCCGCTGGCCGGTGCCGCCGGTGTTCTACGACCTGGCCGCGCGGCTGGAGTCCATGGACCGGCGCGGCATCGACTGCGCCGTGCTCTCTGTCGCCCCGCAGTTGTTCATGTACTGGGCGGACGCCGGCTGAGGCGGCCGGGTTCTGCCGGGCGGTGAACGACGCGCTGGCCACCTTCGCGGCCGGGTCCGGCGGCCGGATCGCGGCGGTGGCCACGCTGCCCATGCAGGACCCGGGGGCGGCGGTCGCCGAACTACACCGGACCGTCACCGGACTGGGCATGCGCGGCGCCGAGATCGGCCCGGACGTGGCCGGCACCCCGCTGGACGACCAGGGGCCGCGCACGGTACTTGCCGCCGCCGCGAGCCTCGGGGTGCCGCTGATCCTGCACCCTTACTACGTCGGGGGCCGCCCCGGGCTCGCGGACTTCTACCTGACCAACCTGATCGGCAACCCGCTGGCCACCACGGTCTGCGCGGCCAGGCTGATCTTCAGCGGGGCGCTGGACGAACTCGGCGCGCTGCGGCTCGTGCTGACCCACGGCGGCGGTTACCTGCCGTACCAGATCGGCAGGCTGGACCACGGGCACCAGGTCCGGCCCGAGGCGAAAGGCTGCGCCCGGCCCCCGTCGGCGTACCTGACCGGTTCTGGTTCGACACGGTGACGCACGCGCCGGGGCCGCTGCGGTTCCTGGCCGATTCGGTCGGCGCGGACCACGTCCTGTACGGCACCGACTTCCCGTTCGACATGGCCGCCGGCCCGCTCGCGGACCAGCTCGCCGGCACCGGCCTGTCCCCGGCCGACGCCGGGCTGATCGCCGGCCGCAACGCGAATGCCCTCTTCGGCCTGGCCCTTCCCGAATCGTGATCATGACTTTGGTGGGGTTATAGGCCCCCGGAAGTCATGATCACCAGCGCGAGCGAGGTGACCGGCCGCCGCTTGGCCGCCCGGAGAGCCGCTACAAACGTTTGTGGCTGCCGTCGGCGCGGCCGTGCGGGCGCTGCTATCGTCCGGCCATGGTGATCGAATGGGACGTTCCGATCACGATGGACGACGGACTGGCGCTCCGCGCCGACGTATTCCGTCCCGACGGGCCCGGGCGGCATCCGGCGATCCTCACCTACGGCCCGTACGCCAAGGGCCTGGCGTTCCAGGAGGGCTACGCCGACCAGTGGCGGCACATGGTCGCCGAGCACCCCGACGTCGCGCGCGGGTCGAGCAACCGGTATCAGAACTGGGAGACCGTGGACCCGGAGAAGTGGGTCCCCGACGGGTACGCCTGCGTGCGGGTGGACTCCCGGGGCGCGGGGCGCTCCCCCGGCTTCCTCGACCCGTTCTCCCCGCGCGAGGCCCGCGATCTCTACGAGTGTGTCGAGTGGGCCGCGGGCCAGCCCTGGAGCAGCGGCAAGGTCGGCATCAACGGCATCTCCTACTACGCGATGAACGCCTGGCACGTCGCCGGGCTGCAACCGCCGCACCTGGCCGCGATCTGCGTCTGGGAGGGCGCCGCGGACTTCTACCGCGACGCCACCCACCACGGCGGCATCCTGTCCACGTTCTTCCGCCACTGGTACGACAAGCAGGTCACCGTGGTCCAGCACGGGATCGGCGGCCCGCGCAGCGCGGTCACCGGGGAGCCGGTGGCCGGCCCGCAGATCCTTACCGAGGCCGAACTGGCGTCCGCCCGGGTGCGGTTCGGCGAGCAGATCGCCGCGCACCCGCTCGACGGGGAGTTCTACCGCGACCGGTCCGCGCACTGGGACCGGATCGCCGTGCCGCTGCTGACCGCCGCCAACTGGGGCGGCCAGGGCCTGCACACCCGGGGCAACTTCGAGGGCTTCACCCGCGCCGCGTCGGCGCACAAGTGGCTGGAGGTACACGGCCTCGAGCACTGGACGCACTTCTATACCGACTACGGCGTCGACCTGCAGAAGCGGTTCTTCGCCTGCTTTCTGCACGGTGACGACGCAGGGTGGCGGGATCAGCCTGCTGTCCAGCTACAGGTCCGCACCCTCGACGGTTTCATCCAACGTGCCGAACGACAGTTCCCGCTGGCCCGGACCCGCTGGACCAAGCTGTATCTGTGGCCGGACAGGAGCGGGCTGGACACCGGGCCACCGGATGCCGAAGCTGCCATGTCGTACCGGGCGGACTCGGGCGGGGTCACGTTCACCGCGCCGCCGCTCGAAGCCGAGACCGAGATCACCGGGCCGGTCGCCGCGCGGCTGTTCGTGTCCTCCACGGTGCCCGACGCCGACCTGTTCTGCGTGCTGCGGGTGCTGGCGCCGGACGGGGCCGACGTCACGTTCCCCGGCGCGATCGACCCGCACACCCCGGTCGCCCAGGGCTGGCTGCGGGTCTCCCACCGCAAGCTGGATCCGGACCTGACCACCCCCTACCGGCCGTACCATACCCACGACGAGGTCCAGCCACTGGCGCCAGGCGAGGTCTACCAGGCCGACGTGGAGATCTGGCCCACCAGCCTGGTCATCCCCGCCGGGTACCGGATCGCGCTCACCGTGCGGGGCAGGGACTGGGAGGTCCGCTACCCGGACTCGCCCCGGCTGGGCTCGTTCAAGAACGAGATGACCGGCTGCGGGCCGTTCCTGCACGACGACCCCGATGACCGCCCGCCGCGGTTGACCGGCAGCTCACAGACCCTGTGGGCCGGCCCCGGGCGCGAGTCGTTCCTGCTGCTGCCTGTCATCCCCGCTGACGGCAGCCCCTGACCGGCCACGGCCGGCGCGCGCGAAAGGAAGAGTTGCTGTGAGAGAAGCGTTCGGCGGCCTGAGTACAGACTGGAAAGAAGGCATCAACTGGCCCGCCGTGCGGGAGTGGCGCCTCACGCGTGCCAGAGAGGCGATGGCGCGGCACGGGCTCGGCGCGATGCTGCTGATGTACGACGAGAACATGCGGTACGTCTCGTCGACGTACACGCCGGGCTGGAACCGGCTCAAGCCAGGGCTGCGTTACGTGGTGCTGTGCGAGGGCCGCGAGCCGATCGTCTACGAGCAGGGCGACATCGGCATCCACCTGAAGGTGCACAACCCGTGGATCCCGCCGGGCAACATCCGGCACTCCTATTCCTGGATCAAGGGCGCGGCCGGCCCCGCGTCGCAGAACCAGGTGGCCAAGTTCACCCGCGCGCTGGTCGCTGACCTGGAAGACGCGGGCGTACGGGACCGCCCACTCGGCGTGGACTTCATCGACCTGAACATGCTCGCCGCCTTCCAGCAGGCCGGGATCACCTGGGCGGACGGGATGACGCCGATGATGGAGGCGCGCGCGATCAAGAGCGTCGACGAGCAGAAGGCGCTGCGCATCGTCGGCGCGATCTGCGACACGCTGCACTACGAGTTCACCCAGTTCCTGCGGCCGGGGCTGACCGAGAACGAGGTTGCGGCGTTCGGGTTCTCCTACCTGTACAACATCCCGGGCATGGAGGACGTCGAGGACATCATCGTGTCGTCAGGGCCGAACGCCTGGCCCAACTGGCGCAACTTCTCCGACCGGATCATCCGCCCCGGCGAACTGGTGATCATCGACCTGGCCGCGCTGACCTGGAACGGGTTCAAGTCGTGCGTGTACCGGACGTACTGCGTGGGCGGGACGCCGACCGCGGAGATGAAGCAGTACTACGAGACGGCGCACAAGTGGCTGTGGGACGCGATCGACGTGGTCCGGCCGGGAGTGACCACCAGGGACATCGCCTTGAAGTGGCCGTCCGCGCGGGAAGCCTGGGGGTACGAGGAGGAGGACCAGGCCGCGGCGAACCTGTGGGGGCACGGGCTCGGGCTCGCCCAGTACGACCGGCCGGTGATATCGCGGATCTGGTCGCTGGACTACCCGGAGGAGATCCGGCCGGGCATGGTGTTCGCCTTGGAGACCCAGCACGGGAAGGTGCACGAGTTCGGGGTCCGGCTCGAAGAGATGCTCCTGGTCACCGATGACGGGCACGAACTGCTCTCCACGTATGCCTCGGACTCGATCATCGAGGTCGGATGAGCCGAGTGGTGCCGCTGCTGGGCCCGGCCTCCACCCCCGCGGAGATCGGGTTCAAGGCGGCACGGCTGGCATCCGCGCTGAGGGCGGGGCTGCCGGTCCTGGCGGGACTCGTGGTCCCAGTAGCCGAAGCCCGCCCATCGCTAGCTGCCGCAGCGGCGGCCGTGCGCACCCGCGGGATCGCGGCCGGCCGATTGGAAGTCCTCAGCCGCTCGATCGACCCCAAACTCTCAGCGGAACTGCGGGATGCGGTCGATGCGCTCGGAGGGCGGGTGATTGTGCGGTCTTCTAGTCCGCTGGAGGGGGATGCGCGGTGGGCGGGGGCGTTTTCCTCGGTGACGGGGGTCGGGCGGGAGGATGTGGCCACGGCGGTCAGGAGTTGCTGGGCCTCGGCGTTCGCGGTGGATCCGTTGCGGCGGCTCGAGGAGTGCGGGCTGCTGCTGGAGGCGCTGGTACTAGCTGTGCTGGTGCAGCCTGAGATCGTTCCCGAGGCTGGGGGCGTGGCGCGGGTCCAGGCGGGTGAGGTGACCGTGGAGGGTGTTCTGGGGCATCCAGGGGCGTTGCTCTCCGGGTGGGCGGAAGGTGCACGGGACGGTGGGCTGGCGGGGCTGATCGGGGCTGAAATCGTGGCGGAGGCGGCTGCGCTCGCCGATCGCGTCCATGCCGAGCTTGGTGACGATGTGATCGAGTGGGCGGCCTGCAATGGGCAGGTGTGGCTGCTTCAGTCGCTGCGGAGCGCGCCGGACAATCGCGGCGCGGGGCCGGCCATGCCGATGCCAGCCGGCGGCCTGCGGGTTGCGGGCAGGCCCGCGGCGGCGGGGACGGCGGCCGGGCCACTGGTCGCCTGCTGGCCGCACGAGACCGGGGCGAAGGACTGCCGGGGCGCCATTGTGCTGGTGGACCGGCCGGTGCCCGCGCTGGCGCCGTTGCTGTTCGGCGCCCGCGGGGTCATCGCCCGGGCCGGGGCAGCCAGTTCACACCTGGCCGAGGTGGCGCGCAGCCTGGGCGTCCCGATGGTGGTCGGCTGCCACCCCGAAACGGTGACCGGGCCGAACCCGGCCGCCGGGGCCTGGTTCGCCACGATCGACGGCGGCACCGGAGATGTGGTGCTGACCCCAGCGTGACGCTGGGGTCAGCGTGACGCCGGGCGGCGTGACGCCGGCCAGCGCGTGGCTGGCCGGCGTCACCCGGCGCTCTGCGACTAGGGCACGGACCAGTGCTGGTCCGAGGCGTTCGAGCAGGTCTGGGCCTTTACCTGGGTGCCGTTGACCGTGGAGCCACTCGGGTCGGTCAGGCACAGGCCCTGGAAGGCCATCACGTACTCGCCGCTGGTGTTCCGCGACCACTGCTGGTTTCGCTGGCCATTGCAGGTCTCGATCACCAGCTTGGTGCCCGTGCCGCCCCAGGTGTTGTCGGTGAGGCACTTCCCGGCGACCTGAAGTTCACCGTTCTGCTGCGTCCACCGCTGGCGCGAGCCGCCAATGCATTGCCAGATGTCGACCGGGTTGCCGTTGGTGCTGAGCCCATTGTTGTTGTCCAGGCACAGGTTCCGGAAACCCTTCAAGGCCCCGGTGGGCTTCATCACGCAGCCATCCCCGCCGTTGGCGAGGGCGTTATTGTCGAACAGCGGCTGCACGGCGAATGTGCCGGTGGACAGCGTCACGGTGCCGATATCGGAACCGTGGCTGACTGGGTCGACCCAGGCGCATTTGTCACCGATCTCGCCGCCGAATGGGTCGCTTGCGTCCCACCAGCCGGACACCGGGAAGGGGTCGGTGACGGTCTCGGCGTATTCGTGGCCGCCGACGATCGAGAAACCGTCGTACTGGCTGCGCAGGATGCTTTCACCGCAGCCACTGCCCGCGTCGAGGATGTAGGGCAGGTTGGTGTACGGCTCGTTGGAGTTGGAGTGCCAGGCGCAGTAGTCCCCCGACCCGCCGTCGCAGTTCGGCGAGTAGAACCCCTGCGGGCAGGTCCCCGACTGGGTCGCAACCACGATCTGCGCATTGGCCAGGTCGGTGATGCCGTTGGTGGCGGCGAACGCGTCAGCCTCGGCGCCGAGCTGGCTCTGGTCAACACCGGCCGGCGGGGTGCTGATGTCCTGGAACGCCCCCATGTACACCGAGCCGCTGAAGGCGGGGAAGCCGCTGCCGTCGCCGTACAGCGAGGTGATCGTGGACCAACTGTCCTTCGTCTGCACGCCGAGCCCGGCGAAGAAGCTCTCCATGTAGGAGGCGCTGGCCGCCTGGGACGGGTCCGAACTCCAGTCCGGCCCCCACAGCAGCAGGTAGACGTGCGGCGAGTGCTGGACCGAGCCCCCGTTGTAGACGAGCGGACAGTTTGGCTCCGTACAGCTCGCGGTGGTCTTCGCCGCCTTGGGCCGCTTCCCCCGCGGGTACATGATTCCGGCGATCTTGCCGACCTTCGTGTGACCGAGGTGCGCCAGATAGGCATGGTGCAGGTTGATGACGGTGGCGTGCGGCGTGCCTGGCGGCGCAGGGTTGACGGCCTGGGCCTGAGCCGCGGTCGCGGCCGACATCAGGCTCACGACGGCCACAGCCGTCCCGGCAAGAACGCGTTTCAGCATGAAATCCCCGTATCTATTGGTAAGAGATGCCCGGATTGCACCGGGCAGATTGAATACCGACAGCCCGCGGCATAATTGATATGACACGAGTTTGACGCTTGATTAACGTACGATTGCCCCTTTTGGGCGAGGGCTTGAGCGGCAGCCTCGGGTTAGGTTACAGCCTCCAGGAACTGTTGCAGGATAACCAGGCCGGTGTTTAGCGAGGAGGAATTCAAGAATGCGCTGGGCGGCGCAAATTGGCCGGGCGCGTGAGTCCTTGGGCGCGCCGTCGTCACGCGGCGTTGTCTCCCCCACGGGTGCCCCCGGTCAAGGACTGCCATCCCCTGCTCGGTCCCGAAGCCTGCGAGGGGTGCGTGAGCCTGCGGGGGTCCGTGAGCCTGCGGGGGTACGGGGCGGGCGAGGCCACGAGCCGGGGACCCGCGAGCCGGCGGACCGCACGAGCCGGGGACCGCGAGCCGGCGGACCGCACGAGCCGGGGACCGCGAGCCGGCGGACCGCGAGCAGGCCAGAAATTTCTTCGGCGATCGCACCGACGGGAGCGAAAGTGTCGGCACCTTCTCCTAGACTAGAACTAGTTTTCGAGAAGTGGCAGAAACCTAGGCGTACGACGCGGCAGGCAAGGAGGTGAGGGGCATGTGTGACGACCAGGGCTCGCCGGCCGGCGTGGCCGAGGCACTGGCGATGCTGGGCCGTGCCCTGGATCACCTCAACGCCGCCGACGTGGCATCGTTACCGGCCAGCGCCCAGGCCGAAGCGCTGCGGGCACTGGGGCGGGCGGAAGCCAAGCACACCGCCGCCCGGGCCAGGGTCCTGGGCGCGTTCGCCGCGCAGGGCGGGTGTGAGGACGATGGACATGGCACGGCGCGGACCTGGCTGAAGTGGCAGACCCGGATCACCACCGGGGCAGCCGCAGGAGCCATCGGCTGGGCGCGCCGCCTGACTGCGCACCCGGTGGTCGGGCTGGCTCTGGCCGCCGGGGAACTGTCACCGTCGTGGGCTCGCCACCTGTGCGAGTGGACCGAACGACTGCCGGAGGCGCAGCGGGGGGATGCGGACGAGATCTTGGCGGGCGCCGCCCGGGGCGGGGCGGACCTGGCCGCGCTCGCCGGCCTGGCCCAGGAGATGTATGAGCGCAGCTACCGTGACAGCGAGGAGCCGGAGGGCGGGTTTGAGGACCGGTGGTTCCGGCTCGGTATCACCTTCCGCGGCGCTGGCCGCGCCGAGGGAGACCTATCCCCCGGATGCGCGGCGGCTCTGGCCGCAGTGCTGGAGGCGTTAGGGAAGAAGGCCGGCCCCGAGGACACCCGGACCCGACTGCAGCGCAACCATGACGCCCTGGAGGAAGCCTGCCGACGGCTGATCCGCGCCGGGATGGTCCCGGCCCGGGCCGGGCAGCCGACCCAGGTGCTGGTGCACCTGTCCCTGGCCCAGTTGCGGGGCGTGCCGGGCGCCTCGGCGGCCGAGGATGCCTGGGCGGCCGCGCGGGCCTCCCAGCCGGGCTGGCTCACCGGCCCGGAGGCAGAGGCCGCCTTGTGTGATGCGACCGTGGTGCCGGTGGTGACCGGGCACGTGGACTGGGCCGCCCTGGACCAGCTCACCGAGACCTTCCTGCCTCCCGCCACGCCATCGCCCGCCAGCACCGCCCAGCCCGCGCAGCCCGTGCGGCGGCTCACCTCCGGCCCGCGCCACCCGACCGCGACCGGCTGCGCCGCGCCCTGCTCGGCCTCGCCGCCGACACCCTCTCCGGCCCCGACGGCCTCGCCGCCCGGCTGCGCGCCGCCCTCGATGGCAAGCCGCTCACCACCCTCAGCCTGCCGCTGGACATCGGCGCCGCCACCGAGACCATCCCCGCCCACCTGCGCCGCGCCGCCACCACCCGCCACCCGCACTGCGCCTTCCCCGGCTGCGACCAGCCATCAAGCGTCTGCGACATCCACCACATCATCCCCAGATCCCGCGGCGGCCCCACCAGCCTGCCCAACCTCGTCCCCCTGTGCGGCTTCCACCACCTGACCGCGATCCACCGCTGGGGCTGGAACCTGGCCCTGCACAGCGACGGCACCACCACCGCCACCAGCCCCGACCACACCCGCACCCTCCACAGCCACAGCCCACCCGGCCACAGCCCGCCCAGCCACTCACCACCCGCCCACGCCCCGCCCAGCCACGGCCCGCCCGCGCACCCTCCGCCCGCCCACGCCCCGCCCAGCCACGCCGCGTGACCGGGGGAGGGGAGGGACTGCGCGTTCGTACACCGCCGGCGACGTGCGCCGCGGCTGCGGGGTACCGCCGCTGTCCGGCTGGCGCCTGTGTCAGACCCGGCGCTCGGTCAGGATGACCAGGGGATGACGGCTGCTTCTCCGACCAGCATCTGGCGGCGGGCTGCCTGCTCGTCACTGATCACGTGCATGACCGCGTTGATGAGGGCCAGGTGGGTGAACGCCTGGGGGAAGTTGCCCAGGTGCCGGCCGGACCGCGGGTCGATCTCCTCCGCGTACAGCAACAGCGGGCTGGCGTAGGACAGCACCTTCTCGCAAAGGTCCCGGGCCCGGCGTTGCTCGCCTATCTCGGCCAGGGCGGAGACGAGCCAGAACGTGCAGATGGTGAAGGTCCCTTCCTCGCCGGGCAGCCCGTCGTCCGTCTCGGCAACCCGGTAGCGCAGGACCAGCCCGTCCCTGGTCAGCTCGTCCGCGACGGCTAGCACCGTGGCACGGATCCGCGGATCGGTTGGTGGCAGGAATCGCAGCAACGGCATCAGCAACAGGGAGGCGTCCAGCGCCGTCGTGTCGTAGTGCTGGCAAAAAACTCCACGATCATCGATGGCGTTGGCGCAGATGTCGGCGTGGATCTCGTTGGCGGCCTTCTGCCACATCCTGGCCGTGTCGTGCTCGTCGCGGAGCCTGGCCAGCCGCGCGCCACGGTCCGCGGCCACCCAGCACATGACCTTCGAGGACGTGAAGTGCTTCGGCTCTCCGCGGATCTCCCAGATGCCGCGGTCCGGCTCGCGCCAGTGTTCGAGGGCGTGCTCGACCTGCTGCCGGGCGAGCTGCCAGACCCGTTCGTCCAGCCGGTCGCGCGACCTGGTGTGCAGGTAGACCGATTCAAGAACGGTCCCCCAGACGTCGTTCTGTTGCTGCTGGTAGGCGGCGTTCCCGATCCGAACGGGGCGCGCATCCTGATAGCCCTGCAGATGGTCGAGCACCCGTTCGGTGAGATCCGCGGTGCCGTCGATGCCGTAGACGATCTGGAGGTTGCCGCCATCGCGCTCGGCCAGGTCCGCGATGAACGCGAAGTAGTCGTTGGCCTCCCAGTCGAAGCCCAGGGTGTACAGGCCCCAGAGCGCGAAGGTGGCATCACGGATCCAGCTGTAGCGGTAGTCCCAGTTCCGCTCCCCGCGCGGGGTTTCTGGCAGGGACGTGGTGGCCGCCGCGGCGATGGCGCCGGTCGGGGCGAACGCCAGGCCCTTGAGCGTCAGGGCGCTCCTGGTGAGGTGGCTGCGCCAGCGGTGGTCAGGGAAGTTGCCCCTGGCCAGCCAGTGCTGCCAGTGATGCGCCGTCCACATCAGGCGCTTGTCGGCTTCCTTGTAGCTCTTCGGCGGGGTCCGGCTGCCCCAGGACAGCGCGCAGAACCGGGTGTCACCCTCGCGTAGCAGGGTCCGCCCGCGGGCGGTCGACCCCTCGATCCCGAACCGGATGTCCGAGGTGAGAGTTATCTCCAGTCCGCCGCCGTCCTCGGCCGCGGCCTGGCGATAACCCCCTTCGGGCCGGTGCCACCGGGCCCGGTCCATCCCGTAACCGAACACCGGCTCACAGTCCAGCGCCAGTTGCACAGAGCCCTGCACACACCGGACCGTCCGGACCAGCGTGTGCTCGGCGTCGTAGTCGGTCGGCGGCCTGATGTGCGTGGTGCGCCCCGGGTGCTCGTGCCGCCACTCGCCCATCACCAGGCAGTCCCGGACGACGATCCAGCCTTCGCCGCAGTCCCAGCTTGTCTCGAGCACCATGGTCCCGGGTAGGTAGCGCCGGTCGGCCGGCACGTCCACGTTCTCCGGGCCGAACCGGAAACTGCCCGCCCGCCGGTCGAGGATGGCGCCGAACACGCTCGGGCAGTCCATCCTGGGCAGGCACATCCATTCGATGGCGCCGCTCGGCGCTACCAGCGCGGTTACCTCGCAGTCGGACAAGAAGCCGTAGTCCGCGATCGGCGGGTAGGCGGAGAACTCTCCGGTACTGCGGATCAACCCCATGTAGTCAGGCTCGGACCTGTCCCGGGCCGGCGCCTCTTCCTCGCCATCCATCGTCATAGTCCCCTTGTTGCCGCAGGTATGCCAGGTAGCTACCCCGGTGTCCGCGGATGCACCCTCGCCTCACCTGCCCGAGAGGGCCTGTCTCGCCGCGTTAGCGAACAACACCGCGAATGAGGACCTGATGGCGGCGGTTCCCGGTCCGGGGCTGGTGCTGAACTTCTGCCGGACCCGCCCGGCCGCATCGATCACGTATGCCTCCTCGGTGTGCAGCGCCGCCGCACCGGTGAGGTCCTGCGCGGTGATCCCGTAACCGTGCCATACCTGGTGGAGCTGGGACAGCGTCCCGGTCAGGTACAGCCAGCCCGGTACCTGGCCCAGGCCCTCCCGGCGGTCAAACGCGCGCAACGTGCCCACCGGGCGGTACACCGGGCTGAGCACGATCCCGACCAGTTCCACCTGGTGCGCGCTCCCCCCGAGCAACGCGGCGGCCTTGCGGAACTCCGGCCCGACCGGCGGGCACCCGGCGCTGCAGACCGGGTCGAAGAAGCTGAGCAGGACCACCTTGCCGCGCAGGCTCGCGAGCGTCACCGTCCGGCCGTACTGGTCGGTCAGGGCGAACCCGGGGGCACGGTAGTCGAGCGGCACCGCCGGGCCCGCGATGGACCGGGCCAGGATCGGATCGGCGTTCGGGCTGGCCTGCGCGACCGCCATCGGCGCGGCCCCGAGGATGATCAGGGCGGCGCCGCCCGCCGCGGCCGCCCACCGGCTGAGAGTGCCCGCTGGCCTGGCGGCGGCGGCCGGCGCGGCCTGTGGCACGGGCATCCTCGTGAGGCCCAGGTAGCCCCCGCCCGCCAGGAGGATCAATGGGATCATGCTGTTGGGGTCTGTGCCGAGCCCGCCGAGGAACCCCAGATCCTGGACCAGCACCCAGTCGGCCAGGCACAGCACCACGAACGCGGGGAACGCCAGCCGGATCAGCCGTGGGCGGCCGCTGAGAAACGCCGCGCCTGTGACTGCGAGCGCGACCACTACCACCAAGTTGACCGCGAACCCGTGCGCCTCGTCGAAGGTGCCGAAGGCGAACACCCACCCGGACAAGAACCCCGGCTGGGGCGTCAGGGACATCGACTGGGCCATCGCGGCAACGGTGCCCGGCTGCCCGTTCGAGATCCCCTGCCAGAACCCGCGGCCCGGCCAGGCTTGCAGGACCGCCATCCCGGCCAGGAACAGGCCCAGGCCGGCCAGGATCAGCCTGCCCAGTCGCGGCGAGTGCCAGGCGCTCTCGGGCAGCGCGATCAGCAGCCCTGCGACCACATAGACAGCCGCCGCGCCGGGGGCACCGGTCAGCCAGGTCAGGCCGGGCGCGAAGATCCCGCCGAACGACTCTCCGAAGACCCAGACGACCAGGGCCCAGCCGGCGCCGGCCAGCCCGGCGAGGCGCGACATGGCACCCCGGGGTGCGGCCACCATCCAGATGCCGATCCCGGCCTGGATCCACACCGCGGCAGCACCGGCCTGGACCGGGTGATACGACCAGGTGGTTCCGGCCCAGTTCACCAGGTGCTGTACCCAGGCCGGCGAGCTTGCCGCGGTCGGCTCGATCACCAGGGACGGGAGGCCGACGGCCATCTTCGGCTGAGCTTGCAGGAACGCGTCGAACAGCCACAGGTTGCCGAAGCCGATCACCAGGAGCTGCCGTCCGGCCGGCTCGGGCACGGCGGGCGGCCGTGACCGCTTGTCCAGGCGTGGACCGGCAGGCCGGCCCAGCCGGGTCCGCAGCGCCGGCCCAGGCCAGCCCGAGGACCGCGAAGATCAGCAGCGCGATGAGCGCCTGGTGCAGCAGCGCGGACCGGAACGCCGCCACGACCGTGGGGTCGTTGACGTTCAGCCCCGAATTCATCCCCGGCATGGTGCCCCATCCCGGCAGCGCGGCTTGCCGGGCCGCGGTGACCCAGTCGGGGCGGCCGGGACCGGCCGGCTAACCGTGTCCTCCTCCGCTCAGACGGACGCGGGCTGCGGCGCCGGGGCAGGCTGTGCGGGAACCGCCTCCGGCACCGTGCCGACGGCACCGGCCCGGTACTCCGCCATGGTGCGCTCCCGGCCGTACCGGTGCCTCATCCACAGGTAGCACAGGAATGCCGCCGGGGCGAAGAACAGCTGGGACGGGATGACTACGTCGTTGCGGAAGTCGACCAGGTCGTGAATGAGCGGGAACAGGCTGGGCGCGGCGGCACCGAATACCACCATCACGCCGAACGCGAGCCGGGCCGCCGCCTTGCCATACGCCTTGTAGGAAGCGACTACGAACAAGGCGTAGAACAGCAGGTCGCCGATGCCGATGCCGTAGTTGTTGACGCCGCCGCGGATGCCGAACGTCGGGTCGAGCGGGTGGCCGATGAAGTCCTCGACGAGCACCGCCGTCACGTTGACAACCAGGGTGGAGCCCGCGTCGTAGAGAGCGAGCAGTGAGCCCGAACCAGGCCACGTGCTTCAGCTTCATCCCGCCCTGCACGTAGAGGTTGGCCACCGCGATCGCGCCGAGCGCCACCAGGATGTCAAGCTCGACCCACCACAGCTCCCATCCGGCGGTGGTTCCCATCAACGTGTGGCTGGTCCAGATGTTGGCGCCGATCAGCACCCGATACCCAGCCACACCGGGACGGCGCCCCACACCAGCCGGTAGCCGATGGACAGCGCGGCGGCAGAAGGTGAGCGCAAGAACGCAGGTGATCGCCCAGCCTGGCAACGCGGCGTAAAGGAACGGCAGCACGATGATCAGCGCCAGCAGGATCGCGATGTCGCGGCCGTTGAACGTGCCAACCGGCGGCCGCTCCTGACGGACATGGCGGAAGTAGTACAGCGCGCCCGCGCTGACCACGAGCACGCCGACCAGGGCGACGATGAACTCGGTCATGCTCTGCTGCAGGAGGGATACCGGCATCCTGTAGGGGTTCGGCATGTCACGCTCCTACCAGTGCTTGCGGAGCGGCGAACGCCGCCTCGCGCAGGTCGCTCCGGGTGTGGCGCAGCAAGGCGGCCTGGTCATCGCCGACGATCGTGAGGTCGGTGTCCAGCCCGGACTCGGCGAAGTGCCGCCGGGCCGCGGCCTCGCCGAAGCCATCGACCGCGGCGGCGGGCAGGGTGAGCCGCACCCGGCCGTCCCGGAGTTCGGCCCGGTACCGGGCGGGCCACGGCATGGTGGGCAGCGCCTCGATGGCGTCGATCACCTGCCGGGGCGTGATCACCTCGCTGGCGCTGAGCCGCAGTAGCTGGCTCGCCTTGCCGAGAACCTGGCTGGTGCCGGGAATGCCGGCCAGTTCGCAGCCCAGGGGCTCATCGGGCAGGCGGCGAACGACGTCGCGGGTGTCATACCGGAAGACCGGCATGCAGTCGCGGTACGGAAAGTACGGCGTGATCACGAGCGTGCCGAGCGCGCCCGGGGCGGCCGGCTCGCCGGTCTCCAGGTCCAGCAACTCGGTCAGGCCGGTGTTGAGGTCCGCGTGCAGGTGCGCGCGACTGCAGGTCCGGCCGGTGACCGGGATCACCTCGGTCATGCTGAACGTGTCGTCTACGTGGGGCACACCCAGCGTCTGGCAGGCGGCCTGCGCCAGGCTCGGCGACAGCACCTCGCCACCGACGTTGATCCGCCGGAGCCGGAACGCATCCGGTCCCAGGCCGCGGCGCCGGGCAGCCGTCACCAGCTCGGCGAGGTAGCTGGGGTAGGTCGACAGGAGCGTCGCCCCGCCTTCGCCGAGGCTGTCGAGGGCCTCGTCCGGTGACACGACGCCGAGCAGGTCGCATCCGGTGCGGGCCAGGCGGCAGGTTGCCGCGGACAGGTGCATGGCCGCGGTCGCGCGGGAGCTGATGTTGACCTGCATGACATCGCCGGGATGCAGCTCATCACGCAGCACCGACGAGCCAGCGCCCCCAGTGCGGGCCACAGTTCCATCTCGTACCGGGACAGCCAGATCTCCGCCGGGCGGCCGGTGGTGCCGGTGGTGCGGGTGGTCAGGTAGCCAGCCACATCCGCACAGCGGAAATCGTCCGGGCGCTCCATGAGATCTTGCTTGGTGGTGACCGGGATTGCCCGCAGCCCTGCGACGTCGAGCCTGCCGGGCTCGGCGTTCGCGGCGGAGAACCGGCGCGCGTAGAACGGCGACGCCGCGGCGAGCCTGCGCGCGGTACGGCGCAGGCCGCGGTTGGCGAACTCCAGCCGGTCCGCCGGATCTGCCAGTGGGCCGCCGAGTACCTGCTGAGCGTCGGCACCTGGCTCACCGAACTCGGCGATCGTGGCAAGCGCGTCGTCCACCAGCCTGGCGATGTTACGGGTATCCAGCCGGCGTCCCGACAGCATGCCGATCGCCATCCTGATCTGCCTGATGCCGGTTTCGAACATCGTCGTCCGTTCGTTGTCCGTGCCCTGGCGGCTGCCGGCCATCCCGGGCAAACTTGGCTGGACCGCGCTGGCGAGGCGACGGCCATGCTTCACCAGCGACCATGCTTCGCCAGCGCGGTCAGCCCTGCGGGTTAGAAGGTTGCGCCAGCGGACGCGCTGAACAGCACCGCGCTCATCGAACCCAGCACGTAACGGACGTGCTTGAGAGCTGCCTTCATGTTTCACCTCCTCTCCGGGGATCGAAGCGGCCTTTGCGAGTGTGGCTAGGGGATGACGATGACCTTGAGGGTCATGTCGGGGTGCACCGAACAGGTCAGGTAGTAGGAGCCTGGGGTAGTCCATGGCGGTGTCCGGTAGACGCCGTTGGTCTGCATGAGGTGAAAACCGAGCACCGGCACATGCCGTTCGGTGCCCCAGATGCGGCCGCCCCGGCCCGGGCCGATCACGTGGATCTGGTTGGAGTTGTTGAACATGGTGACCCGCCCGCCCACGTGGATCGTGACGGCATCGCGCGTGAAGTCGTCGGAAACCATGCCCACGTCGCCGGTGGGGAGGGGCTTCGGCGAGTGGCCGAGGGCGGGGATGAGCAGGCCGGCTAACAGCCCAGGGACGACAAAAAGGATTCGCGGCATCGTCACAGATTCATAACTGCACGGCTGGTGCACGCCGTCAAGAGCCATGTTTGCAGCGACATGGCCCCACCGTGCACAAACGGAAACCACCTGGTCGCAACGCGTATTTGAAAATCGGACAATCGGACCGTTACTTCCCGTTGACCCGACGTCAAGTTGTTGGCATAGCCAAACTTTTACCTCCGGCCGGCTACCCCCGACGGCGTCACCGGCCCAGATGCTCGAGCATGACCTCGTGATGGCGCAGTACCGCCGTCTGCGCCCGGCTGGCGTCACCGGCTGCGACCGCGTCGTAGATCGCCTGATGAATATCCAGCAAAACGGATCGACCGGGGCCGGCCAGCCACCCCGGCTCGGCCTCCGTCCGGACCCAAAGCTCATGTTCCTGGCTCAGCACGGCCGTGTGCACGCCCTCGTACAGGGCGGTCAGGTACGCGTTGCCCGCGGCCCGGACGACGTTCGCATGGAACACGGTGTCGGCGGCGATCCAGGCGGCCGCGCTGCCCGTGGCCCCAGCCAGCCTCCGCAGGCTGCCGGACAACTCGGCAGGCTCGGCGCGCTCTGCCGCGTGCACCGCGCCCAGCGTCTCCAGCCATAGCCGCAGTTCCGCGAGGTCGTCCAGCGGGCCCTGGTCGAGGTCAAGCATGAGGCTCACCGACGCGGCGACCATGTGCTGCGGCCGGCGCAGCACGTAGGCACCCGAGCCCTGCCTGATCTCGACAAGGCCCATCAGCGACAGCATTCGCAGCGCCTGGCTGACCATCGGCCGGCTTATGCCGAACCGCTCGGCCAGGTCGCGCTCGGGAGGAAGGCGGTCACCCTCGGCCAGCCGCTCGCGGGCGATCAGGCCGCGGATCTGGTCGGCCACCTGCTCCGAGACCCGCCGGGAGGACACGGGCTGAATCCCGGCCAGGTCGGCGGGCCGGTTCCCCTTCGTGGTGACCTCCCCTTCCCGGCCGTACGCACTTCCGCGTGCGGTCGGCGTGGGGCAGAATTGGCATAGCCACTTTACCAAAGGAGGCGGTCCTGGACCCGCACGCGACCGAGGCCGCGCTGCGCTGGCTGGCCACGGCGATCCGGTTGCGCGCCGTGGCGATGGTGGCGCCGCAGGGTTTCGGCTACCTCGGGCAGGCACTGTCCGCGGCCGAGCAGTACGCCGCCGTCTATGGCGCGGCCTACCGGCCCGGGACCGACCGGGTGGTCTGCTCGCCGGGCCACTACGTCATCGCCGCTTACGCCGCCGCCGCGGAGACCGGCCTGATCGACGAGGCGGCGCTGGCCAGCTACGGGCAGAACGGTTCTTCACTGGAAGCCATCGGCACCGAGCGCAGCCCGGTCCCCGAATTCACCTGCGGCTCGCTCGGCCAAGGCCTGTCCGCGGCCGCGGGGTTCGCGCTGGGCGACCGGCTGACCGGCCGCGACGATGCCCGCACGTTCGCGTTCGTCAGCGACGGCGAACTGCAGGAGGGCCAGGTCTGGGAGGCGGCCATGTTCGCCGGTCATCACCGGCTGTCCCGGCTCACCGTCCTGCTGGATGCGAACAACTCCCAGGTCGATGGCCCGGTGGACAGCATCACCACGATCGAGCCGGTGGCCGCGAAATGGCAGGCGTTCGGCTGGGATGCCGCCGACCTGGACGGTCACGACGTCGCGGCGATCGCCGCCGCGCTCGCGGCCGGTGCCCTGGCCGCCCGGCCCCAGGTGCTCATCTGCCGGACCTCGACCCGGCGTGGGCTGGCCTGCCTGCCGCCCGACGCCGACGGGCACTTCATCAAGCTGCCCGCCGACCTCGCCGACGCGGCCGCCGCCGAACTCCGGGCGGAAGCCGACCGGCTCGCCCCGGAGGCGGCCGGCAATGGCTGACCTCGCCCGGCAGGCGGTGCTCGGCCCGCCGTACGGGACGGTGCTCAAGCCCTACGGCCGCGCCCTGGTGGAGCTGGCCCGCGCCCGCCCCGAGGTCGTGTGCCTGTCCGGCGACCTGACCCGCCAGTGCGAGGTGGACCTGTTCCAAGAGGAGTTCCCCGGCCGGTTCATCCACGCGGGCATGGCCGAGGCCAACATGATCGGGGTCGCCGGCGCCCTGGCCCGGCAGGGGCTCATGCCGTTCGTGCACTCGTTCGGCGTGTTCGTCACGCGCCGCCCGCTGGACCAGATCGTCAACGCCGTGGCCTACCCGCGGCTGCCGGTGCGGATCGTGGGCTTCATGCCCGGCGTGTCCAGCCCGGGCGGCCCGAGCCACCAGGCCATCGAGGACATCGCCCTGATGCGCGCGATCCCCGGCATGACGGTCATCGACGTGGCCGACGCGACCGAGACGGCGCAGGTGGTCGCCGCCATGGCCGACGTCCCTGGCCCGGTCTACCTGCGGCTGAAGCGGGGTGAGATCCCGGTGATCTTCCCCGGCGATCACCGGCTGTCGCTGGACCGTGCCCAGGTGCTTGAGTGGCGTGGCGAAGCGATGGACGGCGGTGCACAGACCACGGGCGGGGCGGGCACCGACGGCGGCGGGGTGACCTCGGGGGCGCGCAGATTGCGGCGCGGCACAGCGGCGGAGCGTATCGCGGGCCGGCCGACACCGTTGGCGGCGGCGTCAGCAGGGGCGGCATCACTGACGGCGGGTGGACTTCGGGCACAGCCCCGTCCTCCGACGTAGCTCTGCTCGTCAGCGGCATGATGGTCGCCCCTGCCCTCGCCGCGGCCCGCGTCCTGCGCGCCGCCGGTGCCGTCACCGTAGTGGTCAACGTACCCGTCATCAAGCCCCTGGACACGGCCACGGTCCTCGCCGTTGCCACGAGATCCACGGCAGTCGTCACGGCCGAGAACCACACGATCATCGGCGGCCTGGGCTCAGCCGTGGCCGAGGCGCTGGCCGAGGCCGGCCTGGGCCGCCCCTTGCGCCGCATCGGCCTTGCCGACACCTTCGCCGAAGGCGCCCGAGATGCGCCGTACCTGTTCACCAAGTACGGCCTCACCACCCAGCACATCGTCGACACGGCCTGGTCCGTACTACATCGCGCCGGACCCACCCCTCGCTCTCCCACCCTCCCAGCGGATGTTGGCGAATACGCCCCCGTGTAGGGGGACGGGGCAGACCCAGGCGTGGGCGGGGTGGGGCGGAGCGCGCGTATAAGAGCGGAGCGCCAGCGGAGCGAAAGCGCGCGTAGTCCCCACCCCGACCGCGCCCCAGCGGAGAGCTTTAAAAGCGAAAAGTGATTCTTAGGCTGGATATCGAGGAGGAGCTCATGGTCCAGAATTACGACGCTACTGCGCAGTCCGTGGCTATCGCGTCGCCGGGGGCGACGCTGGGGACCGATTGGGAGCAGCGGGTCGACTTTGCCCGGCTCAGAGGCGATCGGGCCAGGAAGGTCCAGGAGGCGCTTGATCGCTCCGAACTGGGCTCCCTGATCTTGTTCGATATGAACAATATCCGGTACGCGACGGCTACGCATATTGGGAACTGGGCGCGGGACAAGTTGTTCCGTTGCTGTTTGGTGATGCGGGGCGAGGGGCCGATTCTGTGGGATATCGGGTCGGCCGCAAGGACGCACCAGATGTTCGCGCCCTGGAACGCCAGGGAGAACTGGCGGGCCGGTATTTCTAGCTGGCGCGGATCCATTCCCGAGGAGGTCGGGGTGGAGCGGGGGAACGCCCGGCGGCTAGCCGGTATCCTGCGCGATCACGGCCTGGATGGTGACCCGGTCGGCGTCGATGTGGTGGAACTTCCGGTGCTGCGCGCACTGGAGGCGGAGGGCCTGAACATTACCGACGGGCACGGGTTCATGCAGGATATCAGGGCCATCAAGACTGCCGATGAGATCGCCCTGCTCGATCATTCCGCCGCCCTTGTGGACGGCGCCTACGACGAGTTGTACCGGTATCTTCGGGCGGGCGTCAGGGAGAACGCCTGCGTCGCGCTGGTGACCCGCTACCTGTACGAGAACGGCTCGGAGGAGGTCGAGGCGGTCAACTCGATTTCCGGTGAGCGGTGCAGCCCGCATCCGCATGTGTTTTCCGACCGGCTGATCCGGCCCGGCGACACCGCGTATTTTGACATCATCCACTCGTTCAACGGATACCGGACCTGTTATTACCGGACGCTCAACGTCGGCAGCGCGAACAGGCAGCAGCGTGCCGCCTACCGCCGGGCCCGTGAGTTCATGGACAACGCAATCGCCGAGATCCGACCTGGGGCAACATCTGCCGACGTGGTGCGCCATTTCCCCGCCGCCACTGAATTCGGTTTCGCCGACGAGGAAGAGGCGTTCGGCCTGCAGTACTGTCACGGGCTGGGCCTGTCGAACTGGGAACGGCCGCTGATGAGCCGCTACCACTCATTCGAGCATCCGGTCGAACTGAAAGAGGGCATGGTGTTCGCGATCGAGACGTACTGGCCGACCCCCGACGGGTCGGCGGCGGCCCGGATCGAGGAAGAGGTGGTCGTCACCCCGGGCGGCTGCGAGTTGCTGACCCGGTTCCCCGCCGATCAGTTGTACGTGGCCGGCACCCGGCTGTTCACCGGTGCCGACCTGCCCGCCGCCGGTCAGGAGCCGGGCGGCAGATAGACGGCGCCGTGCTCGACCGTTTGGTAGATATCCATGCCGACCGGGCGGCGGCGTTCCTCGGCCAGGTGGCCGAGCAGGCCGGCGGCCCGGGCCAGCAGCGCGAACCCGCGCAGCAGGTCGGGCGGCAGGCCGAGGTCGGCCAGGGCCGCACCGCAGGTTCCGGCCCCGTTCAGCGGCAGGGTCCGGCCGAGCACCTGCGGGTGGACCCGGCCGATCGCCTCGAACAGGCGCAGGTGCGGGCCGCGGGTGCCTTCCTCTTCCGCGATCCGGATCAGCACCGGGGTGCGCGGGTCGGTGACCTTGTGCACGGGATGGCCGAGCCCGGGGACCAGTCGCCGCTGCTCGCGGGCGGCCCGGACCGCGGCCAGCGCAAGGGCATCGAAGGCGGCGTCGTCATTGGGCAGTTCGGCAGCCCCGGCGAGCGTATCGGCCAAAAAGCGCCCTGCGTCCTCGGTGACGCCGAGGAACCGGGAGCCGCCGCCGAGCAGGCCCGCGGCCAGGGCACCCTGGACCGAGTCGGGTGCGCTGAGGTAGGTGAGCCGGGCGGCGATGGCCGTCGGGGTGAAGCCGTGGTCGGCCAGCGCCACCAGCACGGCCTCGAACACCCGGACGTGGGCCGGGGTCGGGCGCCGCTGGGTCACCAGCCACAGCGCCAGTTCCCCGAAGCCGACCTTGCCCATCAGGTCGGCGGCGAGATCCTGGCCAAGCAGCGTGATGCTGTCGGCGTCCGAGGTGCCCAGCGAGGTGGGGAAACGGGGCGCCGGGGCTGGTCCTGTCATGGGCTGGTCCCTCTCTGCGGTGCGCCTTCCGCACCGCGCCACGGCGCCGGGCCGGGCGGGGCGGCGAGCCAGGCGCGGATCTGGTCGCCGTGCTGGTCCAGGGCTGGCGGGGGAAGCGGGTAGCGCGGCGGGGTCGCGGAGAAGTCGACCGGGTGCCGGATGACCGGCATGCCGTCCGGCCCGGTTCCAGCGGTCGTGACCGGCCGGAGACCGACGCGCTCGGCGAACTCGACCCCGGCGTCCACCGTGTTGATCGGGCCGCAGGGCACGCCGGCGGCGATCAGCAGGTCGAACCATTCCGCCCGGGGCCTGGCCGCCAGCCGCTCCTCCAGCAGCCGCCGCAGTTCCTGCCGGTTGGCGGTGCGCTCCCCCGTGGTGGCGAACCGCGGGTCGTCGGCGAGTTGCGGCGCCCCGATCACCTCGCACAGGCGGCGGAACTGCCCGTCGTTCCCTGCGGTGACGATCAGGTCGCCGTCCGCCGTGGGCAGCGGCTCGTAAGGCGTCAGGCTGGGATGGGAGTTGCCCATCCGGAACGGGACCACTCCGCCGGCGACGTAGGCACTGGTCTGGTTCACCATCCCGGACAGAGCCGAGCCGAGCAGCGAAGACTCGACGTGCTGCCCTTCGCCGGTGGCCGTGCGGTGGTGCAGCGCGACCAGGATCGCGATGGCCGTGTGCAGGCCCGTCATCACGTCGATGACGGAGATGCCCGCCCGCTGCGGTGCGCCGTCCGCCTCGCCGGTCAGGCTCATCAGGCCGGATATCGCCTGCGCCATCAGGTCATAGCCGGGCAGGTGAGCCCCGCCGGTGGTGCCGAAGCCGCTGATCGAGGCGTAGATGATCCCCGGATTGGCGGCACGGACCGACTCGTAGTCCAGCGCGTACTGGGCCAGCCCGCCCGGCTTGAAGTTCTCCACCATGATGTCGGCACGGCGGGCAAGTTCGGCGCCGGCCGCGCGGCCCGCGCCGTCCTTCAGGTCGAGCACGACCGACCGCTTGTTCCGGTTGATCGCCAGGTAGTAGGTGGCCACCCCGTCCCTGGTCGGCGGGACCCAGCGGCGGGTGTCGTCCCCGGCCGGGGATTCCACCTTGATCACGTCGGCGCCGAGGTCCGCGAGCAGCATCGTGCAGTACGGGCCGGCCAGGACCCGGGAGAAGTCAGCCACCAGCAAGCCGCCGAGCGGCCCGGGACGGGCATCTGCCTCGGCCATGCCTTAGGTCGGCCGGTAGTAGAGGACGTCACCGCGGTGGTCGGTGGCCACGCAGAACGTCTGGCTCGCGCAGCTCAGGGTGTTGATGGCGGTGGCCCCGTCCACCACCGACACCGGCGACCACTTGCCGTCGCGGTAGGCCACCGTCCCCCCGGCGGTGTTGGTGGCCACGCAGAATCCCCGGACCGGGCAGGAGATAGTGACCACGGTGCTTCCCATGGGGCCCACGCTCCAGGTTCCGTGGTTGAGCACCGCGGCATTGCCGAAGTTGTCGACGGCCACGCAGAACGAGGCCGTCGCGCACGACACCGCGGTGAATGAATGGCCCACGTCGATCGCTGAGACGGCGGTCCACGAGGTGCCGTTGAACGTGTAGACGCCGCCGCCGTTGTCCACGGCCACACAGAAGCCGGCGTTCGCGCAAGACACGCCGGTCAGGCCGCCGCCGCTGGTGTCCACGCTGGACTGCTGCCAGCCGGCCGGGGTGCTGGCGAACGCCGCGCCACTGCTGTCGGTGGCCATGCAGAACGTCGCGGTGGGACAGGACAGCCCGGTGAACGTCCCTGTGCCGGTGTCCACCATGGCCGGGCCGCTCCAGGTCCCGTTGCTGAGCGTGACCGCGTGACCGGAATGGTCCAGCGCGACGCAGGTGGCCGGGGCGCCGCAGGAGATCGCCGCCAGCGCGCCGGCGGGGTCAGCGAACGCCGTGCGCCAGCCAGCCGGCGGGGTGGACGAAAGGACCTGCCCGGTGCTGTCCACCGCGAAGCACGCCGAGGTGCTTGGGCAGGACACCCCGGTGATGTGGGCGTTGCCGTGCAGCGGCTGCACCGGGAACGGGCTGGTCCAGCCGGGCGACCCGGCCGACTGGGCCGCAGGGGTCGCGGCCGCTGACGTGGTGCTCGCCGAGGCGCTCGGGCTGGTCGTGGAGCCGGAGCCCGTGACGGCGGCCGGTGCGGCCGGGCCGAGCGGTGCGGTGAGCCGGGCCGCGTAGTGCCGGTGCAGCGCCAGGGCACCGACGGTGCCACCCGCGCCGACCGCAGCCACCAGCAGCGCCACGGCGATCACCCGGGCGCGGCCGGACCGCCGGGGCTGGAGTTCGGGCTCCGGTTCGGGTTCTCCCGCAACGGGGGGCCCGTCGTCGTGGTGTACACCCCCGTCGGGGCCGGGCGCGTCGCGTGGCTTGGTGCTGCTCCGCCAGGTGCGGGCCGGATCTCCGGGGAACGGGAACCGCAGATCCGGTGACAGGGCAACGGCCGGGTGGGCGGTGCCGCCGTTCGCTGCGGGCGGGTCTGGGCTCCGCCTTTCCCAGACGGAGAAGTGGGCAGGTAGCTCCGGGGCAGGCTCCGGTTCCGGCTCGGGAGCGGGTTCCGGCTCGGGGGCGGGTTCGGGCTCGGGTACCAGGTCTGCCAGCGGTTCCGGCTCGGGCAGGACTTCTGGTTCGGGCAGGACTTCCGGTTCGGGCAGGGCTTCTGGTTCGGGCTCCGGCTCGTCCAGGGCGGGCGGCGCGGGTATGTCCGGTTCGGGCGCGTCCACCAGGGCCACGGCCGACTCGGGCACCCGCGGCCGGGGCCCGGATGTCCCGCCCGGGGCCTCGTCGGCACCGGCGATAAAGTCGGAGAACGACCCGCTGCTGTAGTCCATCGTGAGCGGTGCCGCGGGAGTCATCGCGGGCTGATCGGCCGAGAGCGGCAGCAGTTCACCGCAGGTATCACAAAAGAGCTCGCCTGCCCCGCTGACATGCCCCTGGCTGCAATAACGCCTCAGGTCATCGCCGCAAATCTCGCAGGACTCCATTCCGTGGGAAACGGAATGGCCCAGCGTGCAACTCGACACCGTATCCCGCCCTCGCTCACCGCATCACCGGTTGAAAATGCTATGGCAGATGCACCCGGCAGGCGGCGCGGTTCGGCAAGGTGGCCGGAGCCGGAGCGAGCCGGACCGGCCCCGCAGCCCGGCGCCAGGACCCGGTCACCGCGGCGTGGGCGAACCCATCCGCCACAGTTCCGGCTCGTCCCAGGCGCCGACGATCGCCACGTCCGGGTTCTGGCGGCGGAGCCGGGCGAAGTTCTCGGCGAGAAGCTGGAGCCGCACGGTCATCGGGATCTGCGCCAGCAGCGGCGCCAGGCCACCACCGCCGTCCGGAGCCGCAAGCTCGGCCACGGGCATGTGCTCCGCGCGGGCCGCCGCGGCAACCGCGCTGGTGAGGCCGTCCGGATCGGCCGCGGGTTCCAGCACCACGAGCCCGTCCGCCGCGGTGTAGGGCACCGCACCGCCATGGAGGAGCCGGTCGGTGTCGAAGCCCTCGGCGAGCATCCGGGCCGCTTCCCTGATCTTCAGCGCGCCCTCCCGCGCGGTGACCGCCCACGGTCCGCAGCCGGCGATCGCCAGGCTGCGCGCGGGCACGGCGACGGCCGCGGCGTCCGGGCCCGGGTCCGCGCAGGCGCGGCGGACCTGCGCGATGGCCAGGGCCAGTTGCCCGGGAGAACCTTCCGGCGAGCCCAGTTCGTGGGCGAGCCGGGCGAGCACCGCGAGCACGGTGGTGTAGCTCACCGTGTAGGTGTGCGACTCGTCCGGGGCGACGGTCTCGATCGCCTCGGGCCAGCCCCGGCCGGTCCCGGTGATCGAGACCACGGGCACGCCCGCGGCCACCGCGTCCGCCCGGGCCCGGGCCGCGTATGCCGTCTCCGCCGTGTGCGTGATCACGCAGACCACGTCCGTCGCACGCGGCCCTGCGCCCCAGCGCGCCCAGGCGGCCGCGGGATAGGCGTAGGCATCGCAGCCCGCCTGCGTGAACATCATCGCCCCGAGTTCCGCCGCATGCAGGCTGGTGCCAGTGCCCACCAGGAGGATCCGGCGGGCCTGGGCGAGCACCTCCGCGGGCCCGGCCAGATCCAGCCCGCCGATGCGCTCCAGGGCGTCAGCCTGGGAGCCGATCATGCGCAACAGCGCGGTACCGCTCATATCCACCCTCAGCATTCGATGACGTTCACGGCCAGCCCGCCGCGGGAGGTCTCCTTGTACTTGTCTTTCATGTCCGCGCCTGTCTCCCGCAGGGTCTTGATCGCCTTGTCCAGCGACACATGGTGCGTGCCGTCACCGCGCACCGCCATCCGGGCCGCGGTGATCGCCTTGACCGAGGCGATGGCGTTGCGCTCTATGCACGGGATCTGGACCAGCCCGCCCACCGGGTCACAGGTGAGGCCCAGGTTGTGCTCGATGCCGATCTCGGCCGCATTCTCCACCTGCCCGGACGTGCCGCCCAGCACCTCGGCGAGTCCGGCCGCGGCCATCGAGCAGGCCGAGCCAACCTCCCCCTGGCAGCCGACCTCGGCACCGGAGATGGAGGCGTTCTGCTTGAACAGCGCTCCGATCGCGGCCGCGGTGAGCAGGAAAGCGACCACGCCGTCGTCGTCGGCACCCGGCACGAACGTGGTGTAGTAGTGCAGCACCGCCGGGATGATGCCCGCCGCCCCGTTGGTGGGCGCGGTGACTACCCGCCCGCCCGACGCGTTCTGCTCGTTGACGGCCAGCGCGTAAAGGGTCACCCACTCCATCGCGTACAGCGGGTCGGCCCGGTCGCCGGTGCGTTCCAGCGTGTCGCGCAGGCTGGCGGCCCGGCGCCGGACCTTCAGCCCGCCGGGGAGCACCCCCCGCGCCAGGCATCCCGCATCGACGCACTCCTGCATGACCTGCCAGATCCGCAGCAGGCCGGCCCGGATCTCCGCCTCGTCCCTGCGGACCTTTTCGTTGGCCATCATCACGCCGCTGATGGGCAGGCCCGTTTTGTCGGTGTGGCCGAGCAGTTCCGCGGCGGTGTCAAAGGGATAAGGCACCGGCGTCGGATCGGCCTCGATCCGGGGCGCACCGTGCTCATCCTCACCGAGGACGAACCCACCGCCGATCGAGTAGTAGGTGCGTTCGAGAATGCCCTCGCCCTGGTCGTCATTGGCGGCGAAGAGCATCGCGTTGGAGTGGAACGGCAGGCGCTTGCGCCGGTGCAGGACGATGTCGGAATCGGGGTCGAAGGCGATCTCGCGGCCCCCGGGCAGGGCAAGCCGACCGGCCTCCCGTACCCCGGCGACCAGCGGCTCGGCGGCCACCGGGTCCACCGTCTCCGGGTGCTCGCCGGTGAGCCCGAGCACGAGCGCCTTCACGCTGCCGTGGCCGTGCCCGGTGGCGCCGAGCGAGCCGAACAGTTCCACCCGCAGCCCGGCCACCCGCGGCATCAGGCCCTCGGCGGCCAGCGTCTCGGTGAACATGCCCGCCGCCCGCATCGGCCCGACCGTATGCGAGCTCGACGGGCCGATCCCGATCTTGAAAAGCTCGAACGCGCTGATCGCCATGGCCCGGCTCCTTTCTGCGGCACCGCGCCGTTGCGGTACCACGTCTCGCCCGCGATGCCGTGGCGGAGGTCGCGCGCTAGGTGGCGCTGCCCCGCACCCGTTCTGCTGACGGGTCGAACGGCGGGCGCAGTGACGTCGTCACCGCCTGGATCTCACCGCCCACGTTCACCTGGTACGAACCGGTGCGCACGAACTCCGGTGTCACCGGGTCGCCCGCCGGATCCTTGATGTAGGCCAGGCCGGCCGTAGCGCCGAGTGCGGCACCCCAGGCAGCCGAGGTGACCTGGCCCACGGGCACGCCGTCACGCAGCACAAGCTCGCCGCCCCACATCATCGTGCCAGGGTCGCTGGCGACCAGCGACACCAGCCGCCGCCGCGGGCCCTCGGCCCTGGCCTTCTCTACCGCTTCCCTGCCCAGGAAGCTGATGTCGGTACGCATCTTGCAGGCGAACCCCAGCCCGGCCTCCACCGGCCCGTAGTCCGGGGTCAGCTCCCGCCCGTAGGCCCGGTACCCCTTCTCGAGCCGCATCGACTCGATGGCGTAGTAGCCCGCGTTGACCAGCCCGAACTCGCCTCCGGCCCGGGTCAGCAGGTCGAACACGCCGACCGCGAAGTCGCACGGCACATACAGCTCCCAGCCCAGTTCGCCGACGTAGGTGATCCGGGTCGCCCGCACGGTGAAGTAGCCGAGGCTGATCTGCCTGCTGGCCCGGAACGGGAAGGCCTCGTCGGACAGGTCGGCGTCGGACAGCGAGGCGAGCAGGTCGCGCGACCGCGGCCCCATCACCCCGAACACCGCATACGCCGAGGTCACGTCGACCAGTGCGGCCCGGGCACCGGCGGGCATCCGGGAGCGGATGTGGTGCTTGTCCCGCTCGGTGGTCGCCGCGCTGCTGACCAGCAGGAAGTCCGACTCGGAAGCCCGGGTCACGGTCAGGTCGGACTCGTAGGTGCCGCGCTCGTTCAGCATGCCGGTGTAGACCGTCCACCCGGGCTCCACGGCCACGTCCGCGGTACACAGCCACTGCAGCGCCTGCTCCGCGTCCGGCCCGGTGAGCAGGTACTTGGAGAACGAGGTCTGGTCGAACAGCGCCACGTCGCGGCGGGCGGCCCGCTGCTCGGCCGCGCAGGCGGGCAGCCAGTTCTGCGCTCCCCAGGCGTACTCGATGACGGGTTCGTCCCCGTGCAGTGCGAAGAAGTTGGGCCGCTCCCAGCCATTCCTGCTGCCGAAGCAGGCGCCGGCCGCCTCCAGCAGGTGGTGCACGGGTGAGCGGCGGAAGGGGCGTGCCGTGGCCAGTTCCCGGTTCGGCCAGGGCAGCGCGTAGTGCAGGCCGAGGATCTCGCCGACCCGGTCGCGCAGCCACCTGTTGTTCGAGTGGAACGGCGCGAACCGCCTGATGTCGGAGGCGGTCAGATCGATGCCGGGGTCGCCGGTGAGGATCCACTGGGCCAGCGCCTGGCCGGCGCCGCCCGCGGATGCGATGCCGACCGAGTTGAACCCGGCAGCGACGAAGAAGTTGCGGCACTCCGGCGCCTCGCCGATGAGGAACTGGTTGTCCGGGGTGAAGCTCTCCGGGCCGTTGTACATCTTCTTGATCCCCGTGGTGCGCAGCGCGGGGACCCGCCGCTGGGCCTCGTCGGCCAGCAGCGAGAAGTGGTCCCAGTCCTCGGGCAGCAACTGGAACTCGAACTCCTGCGGCAGCGCGTCGGGCGCCACCCACGGCTTGGCGTTGGGCTCGAACCCGCCCACCACCAGGCCGCCCACCTCTTCCTTGAAGTAGGTGTAGCCGTCCGGGTCGCGCAGGATGGGCAGGTCGCGACGCACCCCGCCGATCTGCTCGGTCACCACGTAGAAGTGCTCACACGAGTGCAGCGGCACGCTCACGCCGCACCACGCGCCGACCTGCTTGGCCCACTGGCCCGCGCAGTTGACCACGATCTCGGCCTCGATGTCCCCGCTCGCGGTAGCGACCCCGGCCACCGCGCCGCGGGCGGTGCGGATGCCGGTGACCCTGGTGCGCTCGGCGATCACCACGCCGGCGTCCCTGGCCCCCTTGGCCAGTGCGTAGGTGAGGTCGGCGGGGTTGGCCTTGCCGTCGTCGGGCAGCCAGATCGCACCGACCAGGTCGGAGGTGTCCATGACCGGCCACAGCTCGGCGGCCTGCTGCGGCGTGATGATCTCGCATTTCAGGCCATACGCTTCGGCCGCCGCGGCCGTCCTCCTCAGTTGAACCATGCGCTCCGGGGTGCGCGCGACGATGACGCCGCCGCAGCGGACGAACCCGGTGTCCTGACCCACCTCCGTGGCCAGCCTGGAGTACAGCTCGGTGGAGTACTGGACCAGCCGGGTGCCGCTCTCCGAGGCCCGCAACTGGCCGACGAGCCCCGCCGCGTGCCAGGTGGTCCCGCAGGAGAGCTGCCCCTGTTCAAGCAGCAGGACGTCGCGGCAGCCCGCCGTGGCCAGGTGGTAGGCGACGCTGGTCCCGATCACGCCCCCGCCGATGATCACGACGCGGGCCCGCTGCGGCAGCTCAGCCATCGGTGTCCTCAGTCCTCTCGGGTGACAGCATCAAGTAGCCGACCGAAGTCATCGCTGGTCAGACCCTGCGCTGCGCCTTCGAAGCGCTCCATCGCCCAGGACCAGAAATCGAAGTCGAGCGGGCTTGTCGCGTGCTGGATCGCTCCCCACAGCGTCCAGCCGTACTTGCCCACGATGCCGAGGAGCTGGGCCCGGGCGATCTTGTTCCGCAGCGGCGTTCCGTAGTAGGCGCCGATCAGCTCCGCCAGCGCGTCCAGGGACAGCCTGCACTCGCCCCAGATGTTGCCCAGCTCGAAACAGGCGTCGTTGTTGCCCGAGTACTCGTAGTCGATCAGCCAGATCCGCTCCCCGTCGTCGATGAAGTTGGCGGCGAGCAGGTCGTTGTTGCACGGCACGGTGGGACCCGCCCGAACGGCCAGCGCAGCGCGGGCGTACTCGACGTGGCCCAACAGGTCGTCGTATCCGGCCGGGATGGCGAACCCGTGTTCGCGCGCCACGGCCCGGTAGCGCTGCTGGATGGCGAACATGTCGAAGTCGCCGAGGAACCTCGGACCGGCGTGCAACAGACGGCAGGACCTGGCGATCCGGCCGATGTTCGCGGGCTCGGCCACGTCGGCGTTGCCGAAGGTACGCCCGTTGATGAAGCCGAGCACAAGCAGGCTGTCCTCGGGACGGTAGGCCACCACCGGGGCACCGACGCCGGCCTGCGCCGCGGCCACCGAGTTGTGGTGCTCGTGGTCGCGGTTGATCGCCAGCATGTCGCCCTGGGACCAGACCCTGGCCACGTAGGCACCGTCGGGCGTGGTCACCTTGTAATTCCGGTTGGTGAGCCCGCCCGGCAGGTCGGTCACCGACCGGGGGGTGCAGGCCAGCGCCGGAACGCGGTCAAACAGTTCCGTGACATCGGACACGAGATGAGAGTAGACCCATAAGGTCTAGACGAAAAGAGACAAGTAATCCTAAGTTGTCAAAGGTCTAGACAGTTAGGCCCTGAGGAGCCTACGCTACGCCTCATTCTGCGCAGGACCGCAACGGAAGGACCAGCGGATGAGCGCCAGCCCCGGCACCTCTAGCGAGCATCAGACCGATGCGGCCGACTTGGCGCGTTTCGGCTATCAACAAGAATTGAAGCGCGGCCTGGGCCTGTTCAGCTCCTGGGCGGTCGCGTTCAGCTACATCTCGCCCTCGACCGGCATCTTCACGCTGTTCGCGCTCGGCCTGACCACCCTGGGCGGGGTTTTCATCTGGACCTGGCCGGTGGTGGCTCTCGGCCAATTCATCATCGCGCTCAACTTCGCCGAGGTGACCAGCCACTATCCGGTGGCCGGCTCGGTGTTTCAGTGGACCAAGTACCTGAGCACCCGGACTTATTCCTGGTTCACCGGCTGGATTTACCTGTTCGCCGGAATCCTGACGGTGACCGCGGTGGTCGCCACGCTGCCGCTGGCGCTCATCCCCGCCCTGAACGGCCTCGGCTGGCACAGCCTGCAGCTGACGCTGCACACCGAACTGGTCTTCGCCCTGATCACCCTGGCGGTGATCACCGTGCTGAACATCTACGGCGTCCGGCTGGTCGCGCTGATCAACAACACCGGGGTCGTGTTCGAGATCCTCGGCATGTTCGTGTTCGCGCTGATCCTGATGGCGTTCCACAACCACCAGGGCTTCCATGTGGTCACCAACAGCGCCGGCTTCCATGTCAACGGCAGCTCGTTCCTGGCGGCGATGTTCATGTCGCTGTTCGTGATCTACGGTTTCGACACCGCTGCGACGCTGGCCGAGGAAACCAAGGATCCGCGCCGCGCGGCGCCCAAGGCGGTGCTCTTCTCCATCATCGGCGCGTTCATCATCGGCGGCGTGTTCCTGCTCGGCACGCTGATGGCCATCCCGAACATGCACACCGCGGTCACCAACGTCTGGTCCCCTGCCAACGTCATCGAGGCCAACTTCTCGACCGGGTTCGCCACGCTCTACCTGTTCGTGGTCTCCGCCGCCATCTTCGTCTGCTGCCTGTCGATCATGGCGGCGACGATCCGGCTGTGCTTCGGCATGTCGCGGGACAACACGCTGCCGTTCTCCAAGCCGCTGTCGAAGGTCGCACCCAGCCTGCACACCCCCGTCTGGACCTGCATCACGATCGCGGTGCTCGCGGCGGTGCCGTTCATCCAGTACTCGGGGGCCGCCACCGTCGCCATCGCGGCGACCGCGATGATCTACCTCAGCTACTTCCTGGGTAACATCGCGATCCTGCGGGCCCGGCTGGGCGGCTGGCCCAGGACCACCGCGCCGTTCAAGCTCGGCCGCTGGGGCCCGGTGGTCAACATCGTCGGGCTGATCTACGGCGGCGCCATGCTGATCAACTTCGCGTGGCCACGCGCGCTCAGCAACCCGAAGCCCAACCAGACGGTCATCGGCGGCGTGCAGCAACTCGACTTCCACATCGGGTTCCTGAACAACATCCCGATCCTGTGGACGGTGTTCGTGGTCATCGCGGCCATCGGCGCGATCTACTACCTCGCGGTCGGGCGCACCAAGGAGTTCGCCCCGGTGATCTCCCCCTCCGCCGATGACCCGCCGCTGGTCGCGGCTGCGCCTCCCGGCCACGGCGGCCCAGCCCGAGGGATGAGCGATACTGGACTGAGCATGCCTTCCCCGCCATGGCCCGGGCCAGCGCCCGCAGCGTCGCAGATCCTCGGCCCGGCGCCACCGACGATCATCCGGCGGCCCGGGCACCACGGTGCACGCCCAGATCGAGGACTGGCTGGCGGAGCTGATCTCGGTCGGCCGCCTCGCCCCCGGTGACCGGATGCCGACCGAGCAGGACCTTGCCGTCTGGCTCGGGGTCAGCCGGATGACCCTGCGCCATGCGCTGGCCAACCTCGCCCGGCGCGGGCTGGTCACGCGCACCGTCGGGCGCCGGGGCGGCACCTTCGTCGCCGAGTCCAAGCTGGAGCAGGACCTCACCACGCTGGCCGGCTTCTCCGAGCAGCTGCGCCGGCACGGGATGGTGGCCGGCGCCAGGGTGCTGTCCGCCACGGAGCGCCCGGCCGGCCCGGTGGCCTCCGCCGCGCTGGGGGTGGCGGAGGGGGCGGCGCTGTATGAGGTGCGGCGGGTCCGCCTCGGCGACGGCAGGCCCATCGCGCTGGAGCACTCGCTGTTCCCCGCCGCCGTCTTCCCCGGCATGCTCGGCTGCCGCCTTGACGGCTCGCTGTACGAGCTGCTCGAGGCCAACTACGGGCAGCGCCCCTCCCGCGCCAGGGAAAGGCTGGAGCCGGTCAACGCCGGCGTCAGGGAGGCGGAGGCGCTGGAGGTGAAGGAAGGGGCGGCGCTCATGCTGGTGGAGCGCACCGCCTACACCGACGAGGGTACGCCGGTGGAGTTCGCCCGCGACCTGTTCCGCGGCGACCGCACCCGCCTGATCATGTGGACGTCGGAGCTGCCCGCCCGGCTGTGACCTGCCGCACCGGCAACCGCCGCGGAGCCAGGCCGCGATCACCGGCAACGTGATACCCGTCACTGTCTGGACCGGATTGGATTTCCGTGAGCTGGGCAGCCGTTGACGCGTATCTGAACCCTCGCTTAATCTACTAAGCGAGTCGGAATAGTCGCTTTAGCCGGTCAGACGGCTCTGCCCAGGAGGTCTCCCCCGTGGCCTTGCCGGACTTCTTTATCATCGGTGCCCCCAAGGCGGGCACCACGGCGTTGCATGCCGCCCTGGCCGCGCATCCGGGCCTGTTCATGTCGCCGATCAAGGAGCCCAAGTTCTTCCTCACCGACGGGCCTCCGCCCGTCCGCGGGGGCGGACCCGGCGACGTGCAGACCTATCGCGAGCATGTCTGGCGGCGCACGGACTACGAGGCGCTGTTCGCCGGCGCCCCCGCCGGTACCCTGCGCGGCGAGTCGACACCCTTTTATCTCTATGACCGCGCCGCGCAGCGCCGCATCGGCGAGCTGATCCCGCACGCCAAGATGATCGTGATCCTGCGCGACCCGGTCGAGCGCGCCCACTCCAACTGGACTCATCTGTGGTCGGCCGGGCTGGAGCCGGTCGGCGACTTCGTCCGCGCCTGCGCCGAGGAGGACGCCCGCGTGGCGGCCGGCTGGGCGCCGTTCTGGCACTACACCAGGCTCGGCCGGTACGCCGAGCAACTCGAGCACCTGTTCCTCAGGTTCCCCAGGGAGCAGGTGTTCATTCTGCGCTACCGCGCCCTCCTGGACACTCCGGCGCTGGCCCTCGACGACATCTGCAACTTCCTCGGCGTCCACCCGGGCATCATCGACCACATGCCCAGGGAGAATGTCACCGCCCAGCCGGCCGGCTCGCTCACCCACCGGGCCGTGTCCAAGCTGGCCCGCGGCGCGGCCGTGGCCGGGCAGCGCCTGCCGGGCGCGGCAGGTACTTCCCTGTCCCGGTCCCTGGAGCGCTTCCTGCAGCAGAACGCGGACCGGCGCCAGCCGCTTTCCTGGGAGCAGCGCCAGGCCGTGCTGCCCTGCTTCGAGGATGACATCAGGCAGCTCGAACGGCTCACCGGTGCCTACTTCGGTGACTGGCTGCAGCCGAGGGAGCGTTCCGGCGGGCTGGTCGGCGCCAGGCCGGCCGGGCAGTCGCAGGCACGCAACGGCCAGCCCCGCGTGTGAGGCTTCCGGCACCGGGCAGCGTGGCCAGGTGCCGGAAGCCCGGGGCTTGCCCCGGGGAGGCGGAGTGCTCCCCCGGGCTAACACTCTCTTAGTTCGGTGCGCTAGCTCGTGGGCGCCGTCGGACCGGGTCATCTCGTAGTAGAGCCGGCGCCCGCCTCCGGGAAGGTCGATGAAGTCGAGGTAGCGCAGCCCCCGGCCGGCGTAGGGCGACTCGGCCGCCGGGTCCGCGCCAAGCGCGGCAAGCGAGACGGGCGCGTTGCCCGTGGCGATGCCGGTGCGCTCCTCATAGTTCTCGGCCGCGCTGGCCCGCCCGTCGTAGAACGCGACCACCGACTCGCCGTCCTGCCACACCGCGCTGATCCGGGTGCCCCGCGCGTCCCAGTGACCAGGCCGGCCGCTCAGCGCGGTGCCGTGCCAGGTCCAGTCGAGCCCGTCGGAGCTGGTCGCGTAGTCGCTCACCATCTGGTCGGTCTCGGCAGGATCGGCCAGCGGGTGGCAGCACGCCCACATCTGCCAGCTGCCGTTCAGCCGGATCACCGGGTCCTTGACGCCTGTCTTCGCATCTCCGGGAATCACGACCACGCGCTTGGCGGCGTCGAACTCGGCCGGATGCGCGGCCTCAAGCAGTTCGATCCGCCAGTGCTTGGTGCCAGGCGTGGCACAGCTCAGGTACAGCCGCCACCGTCCCGACCGGTCGCGCACCAGTCCGGGCCGTTCCAGCGACTCCGCGCCGACCTCGTCGCGCCCGATGGTGGTGAGCGTCTCGAAATGCACTCCGTCGGCCGACCGCGCCACCGCGATGGCGTAGCCGCGCCCGGCCCCGATCGGCCGGCGCAGCCGGTAGGCCAGATAGATGCCATCGTCGCCCAGGGCCGCGCTGGGGGCACCGGCCCAGTAGCCCAGGCCGGGAGCGGGCGGGGCGATCACGACTGTGGACTCATTGGGGCGCGGCAGGAGCGCTGCTCCCGGGCCCTCTGGATATATGCTACTAACCATATCGGAATACTAGACAGTCGTAGTGGCCGCGTGCTTGGCGAATGTGACATCGCCCGGATTCGTCCATGTCTGACCTGATCCCCTTGCGCGCAATGTTACGTCCCGGTAACGTACTCGCCGGTAGCCTATCGGCAGACCGGGGTCCACGATAGGCGGCCTGATCGCCGGGCGGGGTCAGGTAGACCGATCAAGGAGAGAAGGACGGATGGCTTTTCGTAACAGACTTACCCGCAGGGTCCTGTTCACTGGTGCCGCGACGGCCGTGGCGATCGGCGCGAGCGCCGGCGTCGCCCTCGCGGTGGCAATCACCTTCACCATCAGCCCGGGCGGCGCGATCACCGCCAAGGCCGGCACGACGACCCTGACGGACACCAACACCGGCAGCGTGCTCACCTGCACGTCGTCCACTTCTACGGGCACGCTGAAGAGTGGCAGCGGTGTCAGCGGATCCAGCCTCGGCACCATCACCAAGCTGTCCTTCAGCAACTGCACCGGCCCGCTGGGCCTGACCTTCACGGTCACCAACAGCGGCTTCCCCTGGACGCTGAGCGGCACCTCCTACAACGCCGGCACCGGCACCACGACGGGCTTCATCAACGGCATCAAGTCCAAGCTGACCGGCCCGAGCTGCAGCGCCAACGTAGGCGGCACCACCGCTACCGCAAGGGCAAGGTGAAGGTCACCTATAAGAACAGCACCGGCAAGCTCTCGGTGCTCGCCACCGGCGGCAACCTGCACGTCTGGGCCGTCAGCGGCTGCGCGGGCCTGATCAACACCGGCGACGCCACTCAGTTCGTCGGCGCCTACACGGTGACGCCGAAGCAGAAGATCAATTCCCCGTAACTCACGCGACAGGTCGCTAGCGGCCTGAGGGGCAGCCACCGGACTGCCGGCACTGCCCGGCACCATCCGGTGGCTGCCCCCACTGTTTTTTCTGAACGATGAATCCCCATTCACCCCACCCGTAACTCGAGAACAAGGAGATCTCCATGAACCGGTTCGTGCGGCTGCCAGGCCGCGGCATGGCAGCCACGGCCATTGCCGGACTGCTCGCGCTCGCGACGATCGCCGCCACCCCGGCGGCCGCGTCGGCGGCCACGACGCTGACCGTCAGGTACCCGGTGAACGGCAGCACGTTCCTCAAGGCGGCCAACGCGACCGTCACCCTCGGCCCCGGCACGCTGCGGTCCAAGGTGAACCTCACCACCGGCAAGGTGACCGCCAGTCTCAACCTCCCCCCGGCCACCGGGTCCTTCAAGGAACTCGGCGTGGTCCCGGTCACCGCGACCGTGGCCTTCATCCAGGACGGGCCGACGACCGGAACCATCAACCTGAGCACCGGCGCGGTCGCGACCATGTCCAACATCACCCTGCAGATCACCAGCCTGTCGGTCGGCGGGCTGCCCGTCCCGGTGGGCCCGGCGTGCGAGAGCGCCACCCCGGCCTCGGTCTCACTGGCCAGCCAGCCGGGCTTCAGCATCGTCAATGGCGGTACCGTCAGCGGCACCTATACGGTCCCGCCGTTCGCTCACTGCGGCCTGACCACGCCGGTGCTCAACCTGACTGTCACCGGCCCGGGCAACACCATCTCGCTCACCCTCGGCAAGGCCCACGTAGTCGGCTGATGGGCTACACGCGGATGAACTCACACGGGGCGATCACCGCGCACGCTGCGTGGTGATCGCCCCGCCTCATCCGCGCTTACGGCAAATATTCGAGAATGCCACGTTTCGTTTCCCCGGTGCAGGGCAATGGCGATGGGGTCGATCACAGCAGGCCCGCTCGCGGAATGAGCGGGCAAGCCGATCAGGGAGAGGGACACCCATGACAATCCTCAAGCGTGCCGGCGGCGTTCTGATCACCGGCGCCGCACTGGCCGGGATGCTGGCCCTGTCCGCCAGCTCCGCAGGCGCGGCGACCAACGCCGGTGTCGCGGCGACCTGGACCGTCAAGCCCGGCGGGGCCATCACGGCCAAGGCCGGGATAACGACGCTGAAGGACACGAAGTACCGGCAGCGTCCTGACCTGCACGTCGTCGAGCGGCAAGGGCACCGTCAAGAAGGGCAGCGGGCTGTCGGGCACCGGCATCGGCTCGATCACCGCGCTGTCCTTCAGCAACTGCACCGGCCCGCTGGGCCTGACCTTCACGGTGAAGACCACCCACTTCCCGTGGAAGCTGAACGCCAAGTCGTTCAAGAACGGCGTCACCACGGGCACGCATCAGCGGCATCCATGCCACGCTGACCGGCCCTAGCTGCAGCGCCGCCGTGGACGGCACCGGCGCGACCGCCAACAACGGCACGGTGACGGCCACCTACACCAACAGCACCGGCAAGCTGGCCACCACCGGCGCCGGCAACCTGCACGTCTATAACGTCAGCGGCTGCGCCGGGCCTGATCAACAGCGGCGACGGCAGCTCGTTCAAGGGCTCCTTCACCGTCAGCCCCAAGCAGACCATCACCAGCCCATAACCCGATCAGATCAGACACGATGAGGTCCTGGGCCGCCCGGCTGTCCCCAGCAGGGCGGCTCAGCGCCGTTCCACCACGGAGGACATCCGCCCATGAGTAAGCGATACACACGGCTTTACTTAGCAGCCCCGGCAGCCGTCCTCATCACGGGCCTCGGAGTGACCACAGCACGGGTGGCCACGACATGGACAGTCCAGCCCGGCGGGACCGTCACCGCCGCATCGAAGAACATAGTGCTCACCGATCTGAAGACTGGCAGCGTCATCGGCTGCCATTCTTCCATCACAGTCACCCTCAAGAGCGGCAGCGGCTTGGCGGGTTCTAACATCGGATCCGTCTCTAGCGCTGGCTTCTCGAAGTGTATCGGCGCGCTGGACATTACATACACCCTGACAGCTCAGCACCTGCCGTGGCACCTTAACGCGGGCTCCTACAATTCCAGCACTCGAACAACACATGGGACCATCGCCGGCGTCCATGCCGTAATAGGAGGTGGTCTCCCGTGCATCGCCATCGTGGACGGTACCGAAGCCAGCAAGGACAACGGCATCATCAGCTTCACCTATAAAAACGGCACGCACCAACTGGCATGGCTGAAGACGGGAGGGAACCTGCACTTCTACAAGGTGAATGGCTGCTCGGGCCTCATAGACAGCGGTGACCCGGCGGCCCTGACCGGCATGTTCAGCGTAAGCCCACCCCAGACAATCATGAGCCCTTAGTTCGCGATATTCCTCAAGTACCCAACCACCGCCGGCAACCTGCCCCTCTGCTGGGTGAGCGGCTGCGCCAGCCTGGACCCGGCGACCGGCTCAGGCATGCCTCGTGAACCCAGCGCAGCCGATCACCAGCCTCTAGAAGTGGTTCGTGACATGCCCGTGACCTGCGGAGACCTGGGCGGATCCGGGCTTGTCTCAGTTCGGTATCTGTTAACGTGCCCTTGACCTTGATATCCGTAATACCTAGGATACTGGCCGGTAACAAAGAACGGTCTGCTGCAGCTTGCACGGGCGGGGCTGTGGGCAGGGCCGACGATGAGGCCGGGGCGCGCTGGTTGCTGTGCGCGGATGCTTGTGGCCTCCAGCGCGCCGACTGAAGGGCGAGCGGAGGTCAGGCCGATCATGGACGGAGGCGGATGCGTGGCTCTCGCCATCTCTGCGATAAGGCTCGTCCCCGCGGTGCGCCCGGCCTCGGGCATCGCGCGGGTGCTCCCTGAGGAGCGTCGGCCACGCATGAAGTGGACGGGGAGGGCGGCGCGGCGTGGCCGCAGGGCTGCGGCCCGGCCGCGGCACTGGCCGGGATGCTGGCGGTTAGTGGGCTCGCCGCCGGGGCCGCATCGGCGTCCGGAGGCCAGGGCCCCGGCCCGTATTCCGTGGCGGCAACACTGACCTACCAATGCCATTTCCCCTCGGGACCGCGCCCGGTGCGGGTGGCAGTGGCGGCGAGCTTTCCCAGCGCCGCAAGAACCGGCCGACCCATCCAGCCGACCAATTCACGACTGACCATGGCCCTGCCGGCGGCCGCCGCGGTGACTGGCCAGCCTGCACTCCGCCACCGTGAGCGCGGCCACCAGGCTCACCGTCAGCGCGTCCGAAGGTCCGTGGCGGACCAGCCTCGTATGGCCGGGGGCCACCGGCGCGCGGCCACCGGCCGGCCCGCGGCGGGCTGGTCCTGACAACCGCGGGACGGTGCCCTCGGTGACGCCCACTGCCGGGTGAGGTCGCGCTTACCGCCGCTGGCCTGTCGCTCACGCTCACCCCGGGCAAGGCCAACGCCACGCCCGGCGCCCCGGCCACGCCGGTGCCCGCCGGTGGCCCGAACCAGGGTGCCACCCCCGCCCCGGCGGCCGGCTACCGCGCTCCTGGTGACCTGTGTGCTGGCCCCGGGCCAGCATGCCGCCCTGGGGACCGTGCCGGTCACCGGGGAGGCGGCGGGCCTTACCGCACCATGCTGCCGTGAGGAAATGCCCGAGCTTTCCCACGAGCGGGCTGAAGCTGAACCCGCGTTTCCCGCCGCCCAGCCACCGGTGCCCATCAATCCTGGCAGTACTCCGGAGCCGGGGTGCGCGTTCACCACCGGGTATGCCGACGCCCGGAAGCTCAAAGGAGCGGCCTTGCTCCCGCCAGGCTTACCACGTGGACCTCTTCGTGCGGACACTGCTCGACTTCGAACCGAAAGTTAACTATGCCCAGTTTGACAATGCCGCGGAGCTGGACTTCCACGGGCTGCACGAATTCCCGCCGTCGACGGCAACGTTCCTGACTTTCGGCTTCGTGCCGACGACTGCCACATTGGAGCTGATCGAGCACGGGACGATCAACATTTTCGCCGTGGGGCCCAGCGACCAAATCGTTACTGCAAGCCAACAAGTCCGGACTTGCGGCAATGTCGCCACGGTGTGCTCGCGGCTGTCCGTGGCGTGATCGCTGCCCGGCAGCGTCAAGGTCAACGGGGTGCCACTCAACGTGGGATCCCATTGCGAGTCCCCGCCATTCGACGCCATATTGACAGGTAATGACGTGAGCAATCCCCCTTACAGCGTCCCACCGGCGGGCCGCTCACCGGCAAGGTCAATATCCCCAAATTCAGCAATTGCGGGGTCGGGGAAAATCTGGACCCGATCTTCAACGCGGCGATCTCGGGCCCGCGGAACTTCAACCTCCTCACGCAGGGCGCGGTGTGCTTCGTCTTCGGCGGCGGGACCTGCACCGGGAAGGGACTGCCGCACCCGCCGAAGCCGCTACGGAAGGTTATCGGCTGAGATGGCGGGCAGTAGTGGTCGCCGCCAGTCCTCCAGGGAGGTGAGATGGGCACCGAGGTGGTCGTGGAAGGGCTGACCAAGTCCTTCGGGCGCCATGTCGTGTGGCGCGATATCTCGCTGTCCCTGCCGGCCGGCGAGGTGAGCGTCATGCTCGGGCCCTCCGGCACCGGCAAGACGGTGTTCCTCAAGTCGCTGGTCGGCCTGATCAGGCCGGACCGCGGCCGGGTCATGGTCGACGGAATCGACACCGTCCATTGCTCGGAGCGCCAGCTCTACCAGGTGCGCAAGCTGTTCGGCGTGATGTTCCAGGACGGCGCGCTGTTCGGCTCGCTGCACCTGTATGACAACATCGCCTTCCCCCTGCGCGAGCACACCAAGAAGACCGAGGCCGAGATCCGGCAGGTCGTCCTGGCCAAGATGGAGATGGTCGGCCTGACCGGGGAGGAGCACAAGTTCCCCGGCGAGATCTCCGGCGGCATGCGCAAGCGCGCCGGGCTGGCCCGCGCCCTGGTGCTGGACCCGCAGATCATCCTGTGCGACGAGCCGGACTCCGGCCTCGACCCGGTGCGCACCGCCTACCTGTCGCAGCTCCTCATCGACCTCAACGCGGAGATCGACGCCACCATCCTGATCGTCACGCACGACATCCAGATCGCCCGGACCGTGCCGGACAACATCGGCATGCTGTTCCGCGGCAACCTGGTCATGTTCGGCCCGCGCGAGGTGCTGCTCACCAGCGAAAACCCGGTCATCACCCAGTTCGTGAACGGCCGCAGGATCGGGCCGATCGGCATGTCGGAGGAGAAGGACGCGGCCACGCTGGCCCAGGAGCGGGCCACGCTCGGCAACGGCGACGCCGACCCGGGCAGCCCCGCGCTCATGCCGCAACTGGTGCCCAGCCCCGGGCTGCCCGAGCGGCAGGCCGTGCATCGGCGCATGGACCGGGTGATGTCGATCCTGCCCACCCTGCCCACCGCGGCGCAGCAGGCGATCCTGACCGACCTCGCCGACGAGCGCAGCCAGCAGGCCCGGTCGGCCCCGGCCAGCGGCCCGGCGGCGGCCAGCGACCCGGAGCGGGAGCGGGCCCAGGCCCAGGCGCGCGCCGAGGCCTGGAAGCTGGCCAGGGAGCGTGAGGCGGCACAGCGCGAGGCCGAACAGGAAACCGCGGAGCAGGACAAGCCCGGCGGCTGGCCGCCCGACTGGCCAGGAGGCGGCGGGTGACCACGCAGCAGCAGCCGGAGACCGCCCCGCAGCCCGCGGCCGAGGAGCCTGCCACCAGGCAGGAGATCAACTTCTTCGGCTCCGGGGCGCTGCGGCAGACCGGCAACCTGTTCGCGCTCGCGGCGAGCGTGATCCGGCTGACGTTCAAGCGCCCGTTCCAGGCCCGCGAGCTGATCGAGCAGTTCTGGTTCATCGCCAGCGTCACGATCCTGCCGACGGCGCTGGTGGCGATCCCGTTCGGCGCGGTGATCACGCTGCAGGTCGGCTCGCTCACCCAGCAGCTCGGCGCGGAGTCGTTCACCGGCGCGGCGAGCGTGCTCGCGGTCGTCCAGCAGGCCGCCCCGATCATCGTGGCGCTGCTGATCTCCGGGGCGGGCGGCTCGGCCATCTGCGCCGACATCGGCTCCCGCACGATCCGCGAAGAAATGCAGGCCATGGAGGTGATGGGCGTCTCGCCCATCCAGCGCCTGATCGTGCCCCGGGTACTCGCCGCGATGTTCGTCGCGCTGCTGCTCAACGGCCTGGTGTCGGTGGTCGGCGTGCTCGGCGGCTACTTCTTCTTCGTCTACCTCCAGCACGGCACCCCCGGCTCGTTCCTGGCCAGCTTCTCCGCGCTCGCGCAGACCCCGGACCTGTTCATCAGCGAGATCAAGGCGCTGATCTTCGGGTTCATCGCCGGGCGTGGTCGCCTCGCACCGGGGCCTGAACCCCAAGCCGGGCCCGAAGGGCGTCGGTGACGCGGTCAACCAGTCCGTGGTGATCACGTTCCTGCTGACGTTCTTCGTCAACCTGGTCCTCACCGCGATCTACCTGCAGATCGTGCCCCCGAAGGGATCGTGACCCATGGGCGTGGTGACCGGTACCGGCGCGGGCAGGTGGCCCGCCCGGCTCGCCGCGTTCGGCGACCGGAGCCTGTCCTGGCTGGACATGCTCGGCGACCAGCTTGTCTTCTACGCCCGCGCGCTGGCCTGGACCCCCCGTGCCATCCGGCGCTACTTCAAGGAGGTGCTGCGCCTGCTGGCCGAGGTCAGCTTCGGCAGCGGCGCGCTCGCGCTGATCGGCGGCTCGGTCGGCGTGATGGTCGCCTTGACGCTGTTCACCGGCACCGTCGTCGGCCTGCAGGGCTATGCCGCGCTGAACCAGATCGGCGCGGCCGCGTTCACCGGGTTCGTCTCCGCCTACTTCAACACCAGGGAGATCGCGCCACTGGTCGCCGGGCTGGCGCTGTCGGCCACCGTGGGCGCGGGCTTCACCGCGCAACTGGGCGCCATGCGGATCAACGAGGAGGTGGACGCCCTGGAGGGGATGGGCGTGCCCAGCCTCCCCTACCTGGTGACCACCCGGATCGTAGCGGGCTTCATCGCCGTCATCCCGCTGTACGCCCTGGGCCTGATCAGCTCATACTTCGGCTCCCGCCTGGTCACCGTGCTGTTCAACGGGCAGTCGGCGGGGACCTACGACCACTACTTCGGGCTGTTCCTCTCGCCGGTGGACGTCCTCTGGTCCTTCCTCAAGGTGATGCTGTTCAGCGTCGTGGTGATCCTCATCCACACCTACTACGGGTACCGGGCCAGCGGCGGCCCGGCGGGCGTGGGCGTGGCCGTGGGCCGGGCGGTGCGCACGGCGATCGTCATGATCAACATCATCGACTTCTTCATGAGCCTGGCGATCTGGGGCGCCACGACCACCGTGCGAGTCGCTGGATGAGGCTGTCCGCGGCACAGGCAAAGACCAGGCGCCGACTGGTTGGCTTGGTGTTCCTGCTGGTCTTCGCCCTGCTCGTGTGGCTTTCGGTGGCCCTGTACAACAAGCAGTTCACCCCGGCGGCCAATGTGACCCTGTACACCGACAGCGTCGGCAACGAGATGCATCCGGGCGCCGACGTGATGATCCGCGGCGTGCAGGTCGGCGAGGTACGGCAGATCTCCGCCGACGGCACCGGAGCCAGGCTGGAACTGGCGATCCAGCCGGACATGGTGTCCCAGATCCCGGCGAACGTCACCGCCGAGATGGTGCCGACCACGCTGTTCGGCGAGCGGTACGTGGACCTGGTCATGCCGGCGCAGCCCGCGCAGGCCCGGCTCACCGCGGGCACCGTGATCACGCAGGACCACGCCGCCGATGCGGTGGAACTGGAGAAGGTGCTGAACAACCTGCTCCCGCTGCTGCGGGCCTCGGAGCCGGACAAGCTGTCGGTCACGTTGAGCGCGCTCGCGCAGGGCCTGCAGGGTCACGGCAAGGAACTGGGCCAGACCCTGGTGGAGCTCAACGCCTACCTGGTGAAGTACAACCAGCACCTGCCCGGCCTGGACAACGACATCAGGCAGCTCGCCGCGTTCGCCAGGAACTTCAACCAGGCCTCGCCTGACCTGGTCCAGGCCCTGGTCGACTTCACCGTCACCAATGAGACGATCGTGGCCGAGCGGGACAACATCTCCGCGCTGTACAGCACGCTGACCACGGCATCCGGCGACCTGCAGGCCTTCCTCGACGCCAACTCGTCCAACATCATCCAGCTCAACGCGGACAGCGTGGGCTCGCTGCAGATCCTGGCCCGCTACTCCCCCGAGTTCCCGTGCGCGCTGAAGGACCTGGTCAACTTCGAGCCCGCGGTCGACAAGCTGCTCGGCAAGGGCACCAACCAGCCCGGCCTGCACGTCCAGGCGGTCGTGGTCCCGCCGCTCGGGCCGCACAACATCGGCCGCTACGTGGCCGGCCAGGACACCCCGAAGTACGGTGACAACCTGGGGCCGCACTGCTATTCGATCCCGTTCCGCGGGATCACGCTCAACGACGGCGCCGCCCCCTCCAATCCCGCGGCCACATCCATTCCCGCAGGCACGCCCCGCAAGGCCGGGCGCCAGGCGGCGGGCCCGCAGGCACACACGACGGCGGCCCAGATCGCTGGCTCTCCCGCAGAGAGTGAGCTGGTCAGGGAACTGACCGGGATGGAGCTGCGCCGCTCCCCCGCCCTGGTACCCGCCTGGGGCAGCCTGCTCACCGCCCCGCTGTTCCGCGGCACCACGGTGACCCTGAGGACCCCGGCATGAAGCGCGCGAGCCTGGCCGGCCCGGTCATCAAGTCGCTCATCTTCATCGTGATCACGGCCACGGTCACCGCGGTCCTTGGCATCAGCATCGCCCACAGCGGCGTCTCCGCCACGGTCGGCTACCAGGCCGTGTTCAAGGACGTGACCGGGCTGAACGTGGGCGACGACGTGGACATCGCCGGGGTGCGGGTCGGTGACGTCACCTCGATCAGCCTCTACGGGCACGACGAGGCGCTGGTCGGCTTCGCCGTGCAGTCCGGCCGGACACTGCCGGCCTCGGTCACCGCCACGATCAAGTACCTCAACCTGGTCGGGCAGCGCTACGTCGAGCTCGGCCAGGGCACCGGCCCGGTGGGCCGGACACTCCCCCAGGGCGGCACCATCCCGGTCGCGGACACCACCCCGGCGCTGGACCTGACCGAGCTGTTCAACGGGTTCCAGCCGCTGTTCCAGGCGCTTTCCCCCACTGCCGTCAACCAGCTTTCCGTCGAGATCATCCAGGTCTTCCAGGGCGAGAGCCCCAACATCACCGCGCTGGTGGCCAGCGTGGGGTCGCTGACCACCGCCCTGGCCACCAGGGATGAGGTCATCGGCGCGGTGATCGACAACCTGAACTCGGTGCTGCACACGATCGGCACCCGCAGCGGCGAGCTGTCCAACCTGGTCAGCACGCTGCAGGAACTGGTCTCCGGGCTGGCCGCCGACCGGCAGCCGATCGGCAGCGCCATCTCCGCCATCGCCAGCCTGTCCAGCGCCACCGCGGGCCTGCTCCAGGTTTCCCGGCCGCCGCTGACCGCCGACATCACCCAACTGGGGCGGGTGGCCACCAACCTCGCGAACAACACGCCGACGGTCAACACGTTCCTGAAGAACCTCCCGCTCAAGATGTCGGAGATCACCAGGCTCGCCTCCTACGGTTCGTGGCTGAACTTCTTCATGTGCGACGCACTGGTGAGCGGGGTCAAGGAGCAGTTCGGCCCCAACCCCACCGGGGTCCCCATCACCGCGGCGAGGTGCCAGTGATGAAGCCCCTGTCCGAGCGCAACCCCATCGCCGTCGCCATCGTCGGCCTGCTGCTGCTCGCCGTGATCGCGTTCGGTGTCTTCGACTCGGCCAACCTGCCGATCATCGGCGGGGGCACCGGGTACACGGCGTACTTCGCCGAGGACGCCGGGCTGCAGTCCGGCAACGAGGTGCGGGTGGCCGGGGTCATCGTCGGCCGGGTGACCGGCATCTCGCTGGCCGGCAACAAGGTCGCGGTGAACTTCAAGGTGAAGGGGGCGTGGGTCGGCAACGACACCAAGGCCGCCATCAAGATCAAGACACTGCTCGGCGACAAGTTCCTGGCACTCGATCCCCTGGGCACCAAGCCGCAGAACCCGGCCACGCCGATCCCGCTGGCCCGTACCACCTCGCCTTACGACGTGACCCAGGCGTTCAACGGCCTCGGCCAGGAGGTCAGCAAGATCGACACCGTCAAGCTCGGGCAGAGCCTGCAGACGCTCTCCGAGGCGTTCTCCGGCACGCCGCCGTACACCCGCTCGGCGCTGCGCGGCCTCGCCTCGCTGTCCCGGTCGATCGCCTCCCGTGATGTCCAGCTGGCAGGCCTGCTTCAGGGGGCCAAGCATGTCACCGGGGCCCTGGCCGGCGAGGACGCCAAGTTCGCCAAGCTGCTCGGCGACGGCAACCTGCTGCTGGCCGAACTGCGCCTGCGCCAGGCGGCGATCCACTCGCTGCTGACCGGAACGCAGGCCCTGGCCGTCCAGCTGTCCGGCCTGGTCAGCGACAACCAGGCCAAGCTCGGCCCCGCGCTGCAGGCGCTCAACCAGGTGACCACCGTGCTGGAGGCCAACCAGGCGAACCTGAAGAAGGCACTGGCACTGGCCGGGCCGTACTACCGGCTGCTCGGCAACTCCCTGGGCAACGGCCGCTGGTTCGACACCTACCTGTGTGGCATCGTCCCCAAGTCCTACCTGCCGCCCGGCACGGGTCCCGCGACCGGGTGCGAGCCCCCGAAACCCTGAGGTCCCGGCGATGATGACAATGCGGATCGGCGGCCTGCTGCGAACGCGGCGGGACCGGCTGGTGCTCGGCGCCGGCGCGGTCATCGTGGCTGCGGCGCTGGTGGCCGGCGGCGTCCTCGTGTACCACTCCACCCACAAGAGCACGCAGGTCACGGCCTACTTCAGGGAGGCGATCGGGGTCTACCCCGGCTCCACGGTCCGGGTGCTCGGCGTCCCGGTCGGCACGGTCGACTCGATCCAGCCCCAGGGCACCGAGGTCAAGGTCACCATGACGGTGAACTCCGGCGTGCCGGTGCCCGCCGACGCCAGGGCCGTGGTGGTCGCGGCCAGCGTGGTGTCCGACCGGTACGTGCAGCTCACCCCGGCCTACACCAGCGGCCCGCAGCTCACCGACAACGCGGTGATCCCGGTGGGCCGCACCGCGGTGCCGGTCGAGGTGGACCAGATCTACACCAGCATCAACCGGCTCACCCAGGCGCTCGGGCCGAACGGGCTGAACAAGAACGGGGCACTGTCCCAGCTGGTCAAGACCGGTGCGGCCAACCTGAACGGCAACGGGGCCAACCTGCACGCGATGATCACGCAGTTCGGCGCGCTGTCGAAGACGCTGGGCGACAACTCGGGCAACCTGTTCGCCACCATCGTCAACCTGCAGCGGTTCACCTCGATGCTGAAGGCCAACGACGGGCAGGTGCGGCTGGCCGAGCAGCAACTCGCCGACGTGTCCGGCTTCCTGGCCAGCGACCGGCAGGACCTGGGGGGCGCGCTGCACGAACTGTCCATCGCGCTCGGCCAGGTAGAGGTCTTCATCTCCGGCAACCGGGGGCTGATCAAGACCAACGTCACCAAGCTGGCGGCGATCACCGGGATCCTCGTCGACGAGCGGGCGTCGCTGACCGAGGCGCTGAATGACGTACCGCTGGCCGCGGACAACGTGGTCAACGCCTACGACGCCACGAACCACACCCTGGACGGCCGCGGCGACCTGAACGAGCTGAGCATGGGGCCGGGCGCCAACGACCTGACCGCGATCACGCCGGGCGGCACGGGCGCGGGCAGCAGCGGGCCGGCCGGCGCGGTGCCGCTGTCCCCGTCCGCACTGCGCGCGGTCCCGCCGCTGCCACTGCCGGCTGTGGGCTTGTACGGCACACCCGAGGCCGTGCAGGCGGGAGGCCGCTGATGCGTTTCGCTGCCCTACGCAACCCCGGGGCTGCCCGGCCCCCGCGGCGCGCCCGGATCCCGGCGCTGGCCGCCGGGGTGACCGCCGCCCTGACCGCGGTATGCGTCGCGGGGTGCAGTTCGGGGGGGTTCAACGGGATCTACAGCATCCCGCTGCCCGGCGGCGCCAACCTGGGCCCGCATCCCTACCGGGTGACCGCGGAGTTCAGCAACGTGGTCGACCTGGTGCCCCAGTCCTCGGTGAAGGTGAACGACGTCTCGGTCGGCCGGGTGACCAACATCTACCTGCCGCCGCACAGCTGGACCGCGCGGGTGACCATGCTCATCAACGGCAGCGTCCACCTGCCGGCCAACGCGATCGCCCAGGTGCAGCAGGCCAGCCTGCTCGGCGAGCAGTACGTGGGCCTGTCCGCGCCGCCGGGCATCCCGCCGCAGGGCCGCCTGACCAGCGGCTCGGTCATCCCGTTGTACCGCACCACCACCAACGCCACCGTGGAGGAAGTCTTCGGCGCGCTGTCGCTGCTGCTCAACGACGGCGGGCTGGCCCAGCTGCACGTGATCGACACCCAGCTCAACGCCGCGCTGGCGGGCAACGAGCCGCAGATCCGCTCGCTGCTGCGTCAGATCGGCATACTGATCGGCAACCTCAACGACCACCGCCGGGACATCATCAGCGCGCTGGACGGGCTGAACGCGCTGTCGGCCACCCTGGCCGCCCGCAACCGGCAGATCGGCCACGTACTCGACCACATCACCCCCGGCCTTGAGGTGCTGACCGAGCAGCGGAGGCAGCTGGTCACCATGCTCAACGCGCTGCACCGGCTCAGCGGCATCGCGGTGCACACGATCAACGCCAGCGAGGACAACTTCGCCGCCAACCTGCGGGCGCTCACGCCGACCCTGCGCGAGCTGGCCGACGCCGGGCAGAATCTCCCGCTGGCCCTGCAGGTGCTGCTCACCTACCCGTTCACCGACCAGGTGCTCAAGGACATCAAGGGCGACTACCTCAACGCCTACCTTTCCATCCAGGCCGCCCCGGGCACGACCGTCATCGCGCCGGTCAAGCCGCATCCTGCCCCCACCCCCACGCCGACGGTCACTCCGCAGGGAGGTGGGCACTGATGCTGACCCGGACCACCAGGATCCAGCTCGTCACGTTCGCGGTGATCGCCGTCCTTGTGATCGGCTACACCGCGTTCCACTACGCCAACCTCGGCCGGCTATTCGGCCTGCGCGGGTATTACACGGTGCAGATGGATCTTGCCAACGCCGGCGGGATCTTCCCTCAGGCCGACGTGACCTACCGCGGCGTCTCGGTCGGCCGGGTCGGCGTGGTGCGGCTCACCTCGACCGGGGTCGAGGCGGAGCTGAACATCAGCAACGCCGCGCCGCCGATCCCGGCGGACCTCCAGGCCAGCGTGGCCGACCTGTCCGCCGTCGGGGAGCAGTACGTCAACCTGCGGCCGGCCACGAGCAGCGGGCCTTACCTGACCGAGGGGAGCGTGATCCCGCGCAGCGACACCACGCTCCCGCTGCCGGTTACCAGCCTGCTGACCAGCGTCAACGAGCTGACCACCTCGGTGCCGCTCGGCGAGCTGCGCGTCGTGCTCAACAATCTGGCCACCGGGTTCGACGGCACGAGCACCAGCCTGCAGGCACTCATCGACGGGCAGAACAAGTTCATCCGCGCGTCCGGCGCCGCCCTGACGCAGACCGACACGCTGATCCAGGACGGCCAGACGGTGCTGGCCACCCAGAACGCCGAGGCGGCGGCCTTCCGCTCGTTCGCCGCCAGCTCGCGGCTGTTCGCAGGGCAGCTCGTCTCCTCCAACGCCGACCTGCGCCGACTGTTCGCGAACGGCGCACCGGCCGCGACCCAGCTGGCGGGCCTGATCACCGACAACACCCCGACCCTGGGCGCGCTGATCGCGAACCTGCTGACCATTTCGCAGATCACCCTCACCCGCGGGGCCGCGCTGCAGGAGACGTTCTCCGCCCTGCCCGCCGCGATCGCCGCCGGGTCCACGGTGATCACTAACAAGGGGGCGCGGTTCGGCGTGGCGCTGACCTTCTTCAACCCGCTTCCCTGCACCGCCGGGTACCAGGGCACGAAGGTCCGCAACGGGCTTGACACCTCGCCGGGACCGCCGCTGAACACCAGTGCCCGGTGCACCTCGCCCGCCAGCAGCGGTATCGACGTGCGGGGCTCGGCACACGCCCCGGCGCCCGCGGCCTCGTCGCCGCTGGCCGGACTGCTGGGGCTGTCACCATGAGCCTGGCCCGAGCGCTCCCGGCCATCGCCTAGGGTTTGTGCGCATGACCACGGCAAACAACGACCACAAGCCAGGCGCCCGCGGGTGGCTGGCTCAGCCGCTCGTGGCCACCGCCCTGGTGCTGGCCGTCCTGGCCGCCGGGTTCGCGGCCTGGTCGGGCTGGTCGCTGTACCGCGCGTCGAGCGCGGGCCCGCCCGCCTCGGCCCAGCTTCGCGACCAGGTGCTGCAGGCGGGCGAGCAGGCGGTGCAGAACTTCAACACGCTCGACTACCGCAAGGTCGCCGCGGGCCTGGCGCTGTGGGAGCAGTCCTCGACCGGGCCGCTGCACGCCGAGATCAGCGCGGGCCGCGCGCAGTTCACCCACGAGATCGAGCAGACCAAGACGGTCACCACGGCACGGATCCTGGACGGCGCACTCACCGCGCTGAACTCAAGGGCTGACACGGCCAGCATCATGGTGGCCGTCCAGATCACCGTGACCCCGCTCAGCGGATCGCCGGCCACCAAGCAGAGCCGCCTGCTGGGCACGCTGACCAAGACGCAGTCCGGGTGGAAGCTCAGCGCGCTCGGCCAGGTCCCGGTCGGCGCCGCGTCGCCGGGCAGCGGGAAGGGCTCTGGCGGTGGCTGACAAACACGTCAAGGTCACCGAGGCGGCGCGGGACGAGGACGCCGCCCTGGTGGAGGGCGCTCCGGCGGCCGCGAAGCCCGCGGACACGGCGCAGGCCGGACAGTCCGAGATCGTACAGTCCGAGATCGCACAACCTGAGGACGGGCGGGCCGAGACCGGACAGTCCGAGACCGCACAACCCGAGGACGGGCCGAGAGACGGGCAGTCCGAGATCGTACAGTCCGAGATCGCACAGTCCGAGGTCGCACAACCTGAGAAAGGGCTGCCCGAGGCGGGCGCAGAGTCCGGGGAGACCACGCCGTCCGGGCGGCCGGGCTGGCGGATCGCTGCGGCGCTCGGTGCGGTCACGGTCGGTCCTGGCCGGGTTCGGGGTGTGGGCCACGCTGCACGCCAGCAGCCTGCGCAGCAACGCGGCCGCTCAGGAGAACACGGCGCTCATCGACGGGCCGACCACCGCCACGGTGCGCCGGGAGATCTCCACCGCGGTCAACACGATCTTCTCCTACAACTACGCCGACACCGCGGCAACCAGGCGGGCCGCCCAGGGCGTGCTCACCGGCCCGGCGGTGCGCCAGTACAACACCCTGTTCGCACTGGTGACCAAGAACGCGCCGGCCCAGAAACTGGTCGTCACCACCAAGGTCACCAACAGCGGGGTGGAACTGCTCAACGGCAACAGGGCCCGGCTGCTCGTCTTCGCCAACCAGCAGGACACCAAGGCCGGCACCGGCCAGACCAGCTACGCCGGCGCGATGTTCGCGGTCACCGCCCTGCGCCAGGGCGGCCGGTGGAAGATTGAGAACATCGACACGTTCAGCGGCTGAGCCCGCACCGAGGAGCGAGCCATACCGTGACCGGCACCGGGCACGCGCGATGGGGCCGGGGACGGCTGCTCGCCGCGGTCGCCTGCCCGGCGGCGCTGGCCTGCCTGCTGGCCTCGTGTGGCAGCCCGCAGCCTGCCGCCAGCGGGACCGGGCCCGCCGGTGACGCCGTGGCCTCCCCCGCGGCCGTGCGGTCAGAACCGGGCACGGCCACCCCGGCCCCGCAGCCGACCGCGGCGGCCAAGCCGCTCGCCGGGATAACCGTCGGCATCGACCCCGGCCATAACGGCCTCAATGGCACCGACCCCGGCTACATCAATCACCTCATTTGGAACGGCCGGGAAAACGAGACATGTGACACCACCGGCACCCAGACCGCCAGCGGTTACACCGAGGCGCGGTACAACTTCAACGTGGCGCGCTATTTGCGTGCCGCCTTGCTCGCCGACGGCGCGCACGTGGTGATGACCCGGCAGGACAACCACGGCGTAGGGCCGTGCGTGGATCGCAGGGCGCAGATACTCAATCGCTCGGGCGCGCGGGTGGCGATCGACATCCATGCCGACGGCGGCCCGGCCTGGGGCCGCGGGTTCACCGTGCTCGAACCAGTGGCCGACGGGCCCAACGACCAGGTCATCCGCACCTCGGAGCGGTTTGGCAGGGACGTGCGCGCGGCCCTGCTTGCCCATACCGGCATGCCGGAGAGCGACTATTACGGCAGCCACGGCATCGAATTCCGCAACGACCTCGCCGGCCTCAACCTCACCACGGTGCCCAAGGTGCTTATCGAGAGCGGCAACATGGTCAACTCGACCGACGCCGCGTTGCTGACCTCGCCCCGGTTCCAGCGGCAGTTCGCCGCGGCGCTGCTCGCGGCAATCCTCGCCTTCCTGCACAAGTAATAGTTCGCCCTCCCCAACTTTTAATCTCGTCGGGTGCCCGCCCGTGCGCTAAAAGTTACCGTGAATAAATAATTACCGGCAATAGACCCCAAATGTTTGACATAACTGGGATTGCCTTGAGTTGACCGGCGTGATGGCATTGGCACGTGATGAAGCGGCCGCGCCGGGCCCGCCGCATGCTGGCGGTACTTACCTGCACCGGAGCTCTCGCCTCCGGCATGATCCTGCCCGTGCTCGCCACCACGGCGGCCGCGGCTACCGCGGGCGGGCTGGGCCCGCCGAACACTTTTGTCGCGACGGCTCCGCTCGGGGTCGCCCAGTCCGGGCAGACCGCCACGCTGCTGCCTGACGGCCAGGTGCTGATCGCCGCCGGCGGCACCACGAACGCGGAACTGTACAACCCGGCCACCCGGAGCTTCGCCCCGACAGCGAAGATGCCGCTGGCCGTCAGCGGCGCGACGGCCACACTGCTCCCCAACGGGAAGGTGCTGGTGGCGGGCGGGGTGCATGGCTTCCATCAGGTGACCAGCGCGGAGCTGTACAACCCCGCGACCGGCACCTGGGCCGCGACCGGCGCGATGAACGTGGCGCGGTCCGGGCAGACCGCCACCCTGCTGCCTGACGGCCAGGTGCTTGTCGCTGGCGGAGGCTGCAATGGCCATGCGTACGGCTGCGACGCCGGCAGCTTCGAGGCCGCCCTGTCCAGCGCCGAGCTGTACAACCCGGCCACAGGGACGTGGGCCCGCACCGGGTCGATGAAGTCCGGCCGCGAGTACTTCACGGCCACCCTGCTGAAGAACGGCCAGGTGCTGGCCGCCGGCGGCTTCAACAACTGCGACGACGACTTCTGCAGCGACGTCGCCACCGCGGACCTGTACAACCCGGCCACCGGGACGTGGACGCAGACCGGTTCGATGCAGGGCGCGCGCGAGCAGCACAGCGCCACGCTGCTGCCCGACGGCGATGTGCTCGTCGCCGGCGGCCTCAACGAGGGCGGTTTCTGCTGCAGCCAGTTCGAGTACTCCAGCGCCGAGCTGTACAACCCGGCCACCGGGACGTGGACCCCCACGGCCTCCATGGCGGTCAAGCACGCGGGCCAGACGGCCACCCTGCTGCCGGGCGGCTGGGTGCTGGTTGCCGGCGGCGGCACCCCGGTGGCCGAGATCTACGAGCCGGGGCCTGGCATCTGGGTGTCGCCGGGCGCGATGAGCACCACCCGCACCCACCAGACGGCGACGCTGCTGCCCAACGGCCGCGTGCTCATGGCCGGCGGCGACGGCCCCGACGGCCAGCCGCTGTCGACCGCCGAGGAGTTCCTGGCCGGCAACGGCCCGCTGGTCACCGTCACGCCGGGCTCGATCGCGTTCGGCGGGCAACTGGTCGGCACGGTCAGCGCCGCGCATTTCTACAAGGTCACCAACGTCGGCACGGCCGGCCTCGTGGTCACCGGCGCGACGGTGTCCGGCAAGAACCCGGGCGACTTCCGGGTGCACACCGGCTGTGCCGGCGCACCGGTGCCGCCCGGCGGCACGTGCACGGTGGCGGTGCGGTTCGCCCCGTCGTCCACCTCCCTGCGCACGGCCGCGATCTCGGTGTCGGACAACGCGCCGCTCAGCCCGCAGGGCGTGCCGGTCACCGGGTTCGGCGGCGGCCCCGACGCGTGGACTCCCGTCGGGCCGATGATCTCCGCCCGGGAGCACTTCACCGCGACCCTGCTGCCCGGCGGCAAGGTGCTGATGGCCGGCGGCCAGACGGTGACCGGCGGCAGCCTGGCCAGCGCCGAGCTGTACAACCCGGCGACCCGCTCGTTCTCCGCCACCGGTTCGTTGCACACCGCCCGTTCCGACCCGGCCGCGGCCCTGCTGCCCGACGGCAAGGTCCTCGTCACCGGCGGCCTGTCCGACAACTTCATCTCGCTGTCCAGCGCGGAGCTGTACAACCCGGCCGCCGGCACCTGGGCGAACACCACGCCGATGAACGCGCCCAGCTACGGCCTCACCGCGACGCCGCTGCCTAGCGGCAGCGTGCTGGTGACCGGCTTTGGCGTGACGACTCCCGCCGAGGTGTACAACCCGGCCAAGGCAACCTGGACCAACACCGGGCCGTCGGCGGTGTCACAAGGCGGCTCCGTCACCGCCACGCTGCTGGCCGACGGCCAGGTGCTGGTGACCGGCGGTGGCACCGCGGCCGCCCAGCTGTACAACCCGGCCACGAACGCCTGGAAGGCGACCGGCTCGATGAGCACCGCCAGGCAGGACGCGGTCGCGGCGCTGCTGCCCGACGGGGACGTCCTTGTCACCGGCGGGAATGCCGCAGCGGACGGGGGAAGCTCGCCTGGCCAGCGCCGAACTGTACGACCCGGCCACCGGCAAGTGGAGCACCACCGGGTCGATGAATGACGCCAGGTTCGGCGCGACCGCCACCGTGCTGCCCGATGGCACGGTGCTGGCCGCCGGCGGGTGCAGTTCCTGCGGCAACCAGCCCGCGTTGTCCAGCGCCGAGGTCTTCAGCAACGGCTTCTGGTTCCCGGTGCACTCGATGACACAGCCCCGGGTGTTCCAGACGGCCACGCCGCTGCCCGGCGGCAGCGTCCTGGTCGCCGGCGGCGGCCCGACCTACTACGGCGCGGCGGCCGGCACCGCCGAGGTGTTCACCCCGGTCGTGATGTCGGTGAACCCGGCCAGCGGCCCGGTGGGTACCCAGGTCACCATCACCGGCAGCGGCCTCTACGCCGGCGAGACGGTGACGTTGTACTGGGACGGCATCACCGTCCTCGGCCATGCCAAGACCACCGCGACCGGCAGCTTCAGCACGACGATCACGATCCCCCAGGCCACGGCCGGGGCGCACGTCATCGCCGCGCGTGGCCGGCGCAGCTTCGCCGGGACGAACGCCACATTCACCGTGACCGGCTGACCCCCGCTAGGACAACCGGACCCGTTCAACGCGGCCCGCGCCGCCACGGCGCAGCAGGATCTGATCCCCGGCCGCTTGGTGGCTGTCTACGAACTCGTACAGCGAGACGGCCCGGTTCACGATGTCTGCCACCCCAAGGCCCGAGCGTTGCTGCGTGCGCCGCAGATCGCGTGCGGCCTTACTGATCAATCCGACTGTGATCCTCATCGTGACGGCATTCCGCGCCAGCCCCTGAGCGGCGGTCACGTCCCTCATCCCCTTCTCCTTTGTCTTCGTCGGGCCGGTGCCCCGTACCCCCCAGTTGAGCCAGCCTGCTTCCAAGCCAGCCCTGATGCTGCGCTTACATGCGCAGCGTATGTCAGGATAGCAGTATTTCTCTGCAACTTGCGCTACCATCGTCAGGTAGACCTCCGCGCAGACGGCGCGGACCTAAAGAGGGAGGCCGAAATGGCCGTTCAACTACTCCTCCTGATATCGGCCCTGGTGCCGATCATCGCCCCGGCAGTCGCCCGGCACACCGCGCAGACGCCGGACAGGACAACGGCTCTTGCCTATGCGTGGAGCCCGCTACCAGCTCTCACACTCCGCAGGCGAACAGGACCGATCATGCGCCCGGTCCGGCCGGCAACAGCGCCGCGTGCCAGATACCGCAGCCGCGGGGGGGCACCGCTCGACCTCGAAGTTCACCCACTGACCGACTACGCCGAGCCGATCGCCGGGCCGGTAGCGCACAACAGGAGGAGAAGATGGCAGTTGAGCAACAGCACGGCTTTCCCGCGGACGACGAGCCCACTGAGGCGGCCCGCCTGCGCATAAGACTCCAGAGGATCCGCCTCGACGGGCGCGTCAGGTTGCCCCCGGACGATGAGCTCACCGAGGCTGCCTGCCTGCGCATAAGACTCCAGAGGATCCGCTTTGACGGGCGCGCCAGGAGCCGCCGGATCCCCGGCCCGATGAGGCTGATCGCCAGCCTCGCCGGGCTCATCCGTTATCTGCTCAGCAAGCTACGCCCATGACTTGCGGGCCTACCGCCGGGCCGGGACCGCCTGGTCGGCACCGGGCAGCGACCGCCTGGTCAGCACCGGGGCAGCGTCCGGCCGGCCGAGACCGCGGCCAGCTTGTCCGGGTTGGCAAGCAACTGGATCGCGGTGATGCGGCCATCGGAGACCGTCAGCGTCAGGGCCGCGATAGCCCGGTCACCCGCCATGATCAGCGTGCCCGGGCTTCCGTTTATCTCGGCCGATTCCAGCGCCATGGCGGAGGTGTCCATGCCCATGTAGGGCCGCCTGGCGATGGCCGCGAGGAACCGCGCCGCCTTGGCCGCCCCGGTGATCGGGCGCAGCGCAGCGCGCGCCTTGCCCCCGCCGTCAGTGAGCAGCGTCACGTCCGGGGCGAGCACGGTCATCAGGCCCTCGATGTCGCCGCCCGCGGCAGCGGCAAGGAACCGTTCGGTCACCTCACGCTGCTGGGCCCAGTCCACATCGAACCGCGGCCTGCGGGCCTGGACATGCTCCCGCGCCCGATGCGCGAGCTGCCGCACCGCGGGAGCGGACCGGCCGAGGGCCGCGCCGATCTCCGCATGCTCGAACCCGAACACCTCACGGAGCACGAAGACCGCCCGCTCCTCCGGTGTCAGCGACTCAAGGACCACCAGCATGGCCACGGACACGGACTCGGCCAGCTCCGCCCGCTCCGCGACGTCCGGGCCAGCCTCGGTCAGCAGCGGCTCGGGCAGCCAGGGCCCGACATAGGCCTCCCGCCGGGACCGGGCCGTACGGAGCCGGTTCAGCGCGGTGTTCGTAACGATCCTGGCCAGGTAGGCCCGGGGGTCGGCGACATCCGCGCGGGGCGCCGCCGACCAGCGCAGCCACGCGTCCTGGACCGCGTCCTCGGCGTCAGCGATCGTGCCGAGCATCCGGTAGGCGATGGCGAACATGAGGCCGCGGTGTGCCTCGAACACTTCCGCGTCGGTCACGCTGGCCCGAGCCCGGCCGCCGCAGCCGGCGCGCCGCCGCTGGCCGGTATCTCACACCGGTCCTTGAATCCCTGCGCGGTCAGCCCGAGCGCCGAGTTGATCCGCGACCGCAGATTCTCCACGGCCACGATCGCGGTGAGTTCCACCAGCTCCGCCTCGCTGAGCTGAGCGCTCAGCCGCGCCACCATCTCGTCGGTGACGCTCGGCGGTGTGTCCGTCATCGCCTCGGCGTACTCAAGCACGAGCCGCTCCAGTTCGGTGAACACGTCACTGTCGCGCCAGTTCGGCACGGCGCGGATCTTTTCCGCGGGCACCTTGTGGTTCATCGTGGTTTCCCAGTAGCCGAAGTCCAGGCACCAGGCGCAGCCGATGGATGCGGCCACGGCCATGACGGCGATGTCCTTCAGGCCGCGGTCCAGGGTCCGCCACCGCTCCACGCCCAGTTCGAACAGCGCGTACGAGCGGCCTACCTTCATGTTGTGCGCCAGGGCGGCGCCGGGGTCGAGCATCACCCCGTACCTGCGGCGGGCGAACCGCGTGCCGATCCGGTAGCTCAGCGTCTTGGGCGGGTCCAGCGAGATGCGCGCCATGTCCATGTCCTTTCCTCGCCAGGGTGCGTCCTCACCCCCCTTCGACACGCGAAACCGGCCAGGTGTGACAGTGCTGGCCTGGGGGCGCGACCCCCTGGAACCCCCCGGTGGCCTGAGGCCCCCGCGCCTGGAGTCGCGGCGGCCTTGGCCCTGCCGGCCCAGGGAGCAGGGCGTCACGCGGCGTAGGTGCGCAGCAGCCGCAGCGCGGCCGCGCCGTGCGGGCCGCTGGCCGTCAGCCCCGACCGCTCGGGCGCCAGCCGCTGGGCGGCCACCCGGCAGAAATCGCCGGCCGGGCCGCCGATCGCCGATCCCGCGGTGTCCGGCCCGAACTCCCAGGACGTCACCCCGTCCGGGGCGGTCAGGTCGCAGCGCACGTCCGGGGCTCCCAGGCCGGCCCGCGCGAACGCGTACGGCAGCGTGCGGTGCGCCAGCCAGGCGATGTGCCGCAGCCGGTCGGTGTCGGGAAAAGCGATGTCCAGTGGCCCGGTGATATCCAGGCCGTGGGCCCAGTGCTCGGCCAGCCGGGTGGTGGCCATGGTGGCCGGCTTCATCGGTGCCTCCACCCACGACAGCGGCTGCCCGGGGTCGGCCGCGCGCAGCGCGCGCAGCGCCGCGCGCCTGGCCTCGCGCCACCGCTCGAAGACCACGAGCGGCTCCGCCCGTCCGCGCCCGGACCAGATCGTCCGCGATCTGGTCCCGTGGCCGCCGGACCCCGGCGCGAGGACGGAGCGCGGCGCCGCCGGTGCTGGCGACCACCGCTTCCTCGGTCTGCGCGAGGTGCAGGACCACGTCGGCGACGCTCCAGCCGGGTGCCGCGGACGGCGCCGCCCACTGCGCGCTGTCGAGGCCGGCCAGGATCTCCTCCAGCCGGTCCTGCTCCGCCTCGAGGTCGTCAAATATGGCCATGCCCAGGACTATGCCACGCGGCCGCCTAAGGCATCTCGCGGGCCCGCCAGCGGGGCTAAGACCCGCGCGGGGACGGAATTAGGGCATTCGTACGATCCGGCGGCAGGGGCCTTACGGCGATGCTGAAGGCACGAACGGACAGAGGGTCCGTGCAGAGAGGAGCACCTCAGATGACTGCGATCGAGCCCAGGACGCGCTTCGGCCGGATCGTCCACCGCGTGGCCAGCGTCGTGGGAGAGATGAACTACGCGCAGCGGCGCGCCACGGAGCTGTTCCTTGGCCTCGACGAGCGGCGCTAAGCCCGCCCCGGCCCCATGCCGGCCTTCAGCCCGCCCCACTTAGCCGCCCGTCCCCCGTATCCGGGGGGCGGGCGACGATCATCTAGCCACCGCGCGCCTGTTACCGCCTTCCTGTCCGGCCTAGGCTGGCGCCGCCGTTTCGTCCGGCAGTGCCGCTCTATCGTCCGGCAGAAAGGTACAGGTCATGCCAAAGCGCCAGGTCATCGCCCTCGCCGCCGCTGCCCTCGCCGTTGCCACCGCCTGGCTGGCGCCGCCTCGGCCAGCGCGCTGTCCGCGCAGCACGCCAGCGGCCGGGCACACCCAGGCCTCGCAGGCCAGACCGGCGGGCTTTACCGTGCAGCCGGGCAGCACAGCCGGGGCGACCCCAGCGGGCCCGGCTGTGGCTTCACCAAGGCGGTCCCGTTCGACAACTTCAAGGGCCTGCCCAACTTCACCAAGAAGCGGGCGGCGCGCCCCTACGTCGCCGTGATGCACACCACGCAGGGTGTCATCGTGGTCCGGATGCTCACCGCGCAGGCACCGTGCACCACGTACTCCTTCCGGTTCCTGGCCCAGCGCGGCTACTTCAACGGCACCCACTGCCACCGGCTCACCGTCAACGTGATCTACGTGCTCCAGTGCGGTGACCCGACCGGTACCGGTTCCGGCGCTCCCGGCTACCGGTTCAACGACGAGAACCTGGCCGGGGCCACCTACGCGGAGGGCACCGTGGCCATGGCGAACGCCGGGCCGAACACCAACGGCAGCCAGTTCTTCTTCTGCTGGAAGAACAGCAGCAAGATTCCCGCCGGACTACACGCCGTTCGGGACGGTGATCGGGGGCATGAAGGTGCTGGAGAAGATCGCGGCCGCCGGCGACGACAGCCAGAACGGCCCCGGTGACGGCTACCCGCACGCCTTCACCGGCGTTCAACCGCATCGAGATCGTCTTCACCGGTAAGCCCGGGGCCATCGGTCTCGTGCTGGCCCGGGGGCGACCCCCCGGAACCCCGCTGGCCTCAGGCCCCGTTCCTCCGCCACGGGCCTGGGCTGCCGGTGTCTTAGCCGAGCTGGGGGATGACCTCCGCGGCCAGCCGCTCGGCGTGCTCGGCCTGCTCGAACATGGCCGTGAACAGGATCAGCTCCGCACCGGCCGCGGCGGCCTCGCGCACCGCGGCGACGCAGTCGGCCGGCGTGCCAGCGACCGCCGCGGCCTCGATGTCGGCCGACCGCCGCCCGTAGAGGTACTCCATCGCCTCGTTCATCCGCTGGCGGGCCCGCCCGGCGTTGTCGTCGATCGCGACGTACAGGCGCTTGGCGATGGCGAAGTCAGCAGCCGGGCGGCCCGCCGCGGCGAGCGCCTCCCGCACGATCTGGACCTGCTCGGCGAACCTCACGGTGGGCGTGGAGCCCGCACCGAAGAAGCCATGGCCCAGCCGGACGGCCCGGCGCAGCGCCACCGGGCCGTTCCCGCCGAACCACAACGGCGGGTGCGGCTTCTGGAACGGCTTGGGTTCCATCGGCGCGTCCCGCAACTGCCAGAACTCCCCGTCGAAGGTGACCCGGGGCTGCGTCCACAGCGCCTTCATCAGCTCGATCCCCTCGGTGAACCGCGCGACATACCGGTCCGGGTCCACCCCGAACCCGGCGAACGGCCGCATCTTCCCGCCGGTACCGACTCCGACGTCGATCCGGCCGCGGCTGAGCTGGTCCAGCGAGGCCAGGCTCTTGGCCAGGTGCACCGGGCTGTGCAGGGTGGACACGAACACCACGCAGCCCAGCCGCATCCGCTCGGTGCACGCGGCCGCATAGGTCATCGCTTCGAGCGGGCTGAGCTGCGGTGCCGCCCCGAGCATGTTCTCCTGCGCCCACGCGCTGTCGAAGCCAAGCTCCTCGGCGCGAGCGAAATAGCTGCGATACGCGGCCGGGTCGAACTCGCCGTCCGCAAAGAACTGGGGAATCGCGATCGCGAACTTCACAGCCCGCATCGTATCCCGGCCGGTTACCCCGGCTGCTTCTTGGCGAGTTCGTAGAGGTCGGCCGGCAGCGGCCCCTTCGCCGCGATGGCCAGGTTGGCTCGCAGGTGCTCCGGGTTGGACGTGCCCACGATCGTGCTGGACAGGTCCGGATGGCTGAGCGTGAAGCGCAGCACGAATTCGTGCCGCGGCATGCCGCCGAGCAGGTCGTCCATGCCAGCGGAGTCCCAGCGGCGCTGGCCCTCGCCAGGGGGCAGCCCGAGCGGCCCCTGAGCCCAGCTCTTGTCCTCGGCAGGGCCGCCGCGGGCCACCCCGCCCCGGATCAGCGTCCCGGCCCCGGCCTGTGCCGCGGCCGTGATCAGGTCCTCATGCTCGCGCTGGACCACCGAGTACGGGATCTGGAACACGTCGAAGACGCCCATGGCGATGTGGTCGGGCAGGTTCGGCAGGATTCCCGACATGCCGATGAACCGGGTCTTCCCCTCCTCGCGCATGGCCATCAGGGTTTCGATGGTCTGCCCGGCCTCCATCTGGGCCCGGCTGGGCGACATGTGCACCTGCACCAGGTCCAGGTGGTCGGTGTCCAGCCTGCGCAGACTCTGCTCGATCCCGGCCCGGACGTTGGCGGCGCTCCAGTCGTGCGGGAACGGCGGCCGGGCCCCGGCCGGCGGGGGCCCGAGCAGGCAGCCGCACTTGGAAGCCAGGAAGTACTCGTCGCGCCGGTGGCTCAGGTAACGCCCGATCAGCTCCTCGCTGCGGCCGTAGTCGATGGACGTGTCGATCAGGTTGATGCCGCTGTCCAGCACCTCGTTGAGCAGCCGTCCCGCGGCGGGGTCCACGATCGCCGAGGCGTGCGGCTCGCCGCGCAGTTCCATGGCGCCGTAGCCGAGGATGGTCACGTCCGTTTCGGTCCGCCCCAGGCGGCGGGTCTGCATCGTCATACTCAGAACGCTACCCGGCTCCGGGTGGCCCGCCACGGGCGGCGGGTCTCCGTGGATCGCGGCGGCCCCGGGGTGCGTAGCGCAATGATCGGGCTCATGCGTCGCGAAGCCGCAGCAGCAGGCCGCCGGCCAGCAGCGCGCCGGCTGCCCAGGCGGCCAGCACGGCGAGGCCCTGCCACGGGCTCAGCGGCAGGGTGCGCAGGCCGGTGGTGGCCTGGATGTCCAGCCCTGAGGTCATCGGCGCGGCCTGCAGCAGGTGACGCTGCACGGTCGCGTTGGTCACCACGGCGGCGACGACCGGGACCAGGTAGAGCAGGCCGAGCACGATCCCGATGGCCACGGCCGAGTCCCGCACCGCGGTGGCGGCACCCAGGCTGAGCAGGCCGATGAGGGCGAGATAGAGGACGGAGCCGGCGGTGGCGCGCAGCACAGGACCGTCGGCCAGGGTCAGCGGCGCGAACCCATGCGCCCGGGTGAAGCCATGCCCGGGCAGGATGAGCCACCCGGCGAGCAGGCTGCCGGCCGCGGCGAGCGCCCCGGCGGCCAGGATGAGCGCGGTGACCACGGCCGCCTTGGCGGCCAGCAGCCTGACCCGGCCCGGCATCGCCGCCAGGGTGGTGCGGATCATGCCGGTGCTGTACTCGGTGCTGACCGCCAGCACGGCCACGATGGCCACGGCCGCCTGGCCGAGGTCGACACCGGTGAGGCTGATCTTGCCGGGATCCTCGCCGCAGCCGGCCGCCGGGCACCGGGCGGACGCCGCGGCCGCGGCGCTGACCGCCACGGTCACCGCGATCACGGCCAGCAGCAGCCAGGCCGTGCCCGGGGAGGTGCGCAGCTTGGTCCACTCGGCGCGCAGCGCCGCGCTCATGCGTCCCTCCGGCGCACCAGGAACACCGCGAGGGCCAGGGCGGCCGCGGCCCAGGCGCAGAGCACCGCAAACCCGGCCCAGGGGGCCAGCGGGTAGCAGCCGCCCGCCACCGTGCAGGCGTTGCTCACCTGCGGGTAGTTCGGGATGGCCTGCTGGACCGCGAAGCCCGCGGCCGGGACCAGCCGCATCAGCCAGTCGTCCGCGCCCGGGGACAGCACGTTGGTGACCGCGACGAGGAACGGCAGGATGATCGCCGCGACGACCACGGTGATCGCGATCGCGCTGCGGCGCAGCATGGCGCCGAGGGCGAGGGCGAGCACGGCCGCGACGGCGAGCAGGCCCGCGGTGCCGGCCACCATGCGCGCCACGGTCAGCAGGTTCGCCGGGTACAGGTAGTTGCCGTTGGCGCGCAGCACGTGGCTGTTCAGCGGGATCGCGATGGCGGCGGCCACCAGCCCGGCGGCGAAGCTGACCGCGGCGATCACGATGGCCTTCGCGGCCAGCACCTGGCCGCGCCGCGGGCTGGCCGCGAACGTGACGGCGATCAGGCCGCGCCGGTACTCGGCGGTGACGAACATCGTCGCGACCACGACCACGGCGATCAGCCCGGCGAACGCGCCGACGAGGGTGTGGTCGAGGGGCTGGCCGGGGCCCGCGCCGCCTGGCTCGTCCGGGGCGATGTCCCCGGACCCGGTCACCGTGAACGCACCGCCGGCCTGGTGGTATCCGCCGGGCATGGCCGGGGAGGCATCGCTGGGACCGGCGCCGAGCTGGGTGCCGGTCCAGGCGCCGGGTACCGCGCCGCGCAGGCTGACGTGGTCGAGCACGGCGCTGGCCTGGGTGGGGCCGCCGGTACCGCTGATGCCGAGCAGGCCCTGGGCCGTGGTCACGTTGTAGGGCGGGGAGGTGGCGAACATCCCGGCCTGTGCGGTGGCCGGCAGCCCGGCCAGGGTTGCGGCGCCGACCTGGGTCCAGTGTGTCCCGTCGGCGGACGCGTAGCCGGTGATCGTGTCGCCGGCCCGGGTGAGCCGCAGCCACCGTGGGGACGCCGCGGTGGGACGGCCGGGCGGCCCGGCGATGTCCTGGGTGTAGTCGTACTGCATCCGCACCCCGTGATCGCCGGTGACCATGATCGCCGCGTAGGCGGAGCCCTGGGCGGTGCCCGCCTTGATGATCAGGCCGCCCTTGGACCAGGGTTCAAGGCCGGGGTGCAGGCCCGACCCCGCGCCCTGGCCGACCCGGACCCGGCCGCCCGTCGCGGTGGGCAGCTCGCCGGTCAGCGAGGTCACCCGCGCGGTGATGCTGCCGTGGCTGGCCAGCGGCCGGTGCACGAAGTAGAAGCGTGTCGGTCACCGCCTCGCCGCCAGGGCCCACCGGGTGCAGGATGTGGCACGGCTTGCCGTTGATGGTGCAGGAACTCATGCTGCCGACCGCGGACAGCAGCCCGATCCCCACGGTCACCAGCGCGGCGACGATCATGCCGATCACCCAGCCGCGCACCGTGCGGAACTTGGTCCACTCCGCCCGGAGCGTGCCGGCGAAGCTGTCCCGGCGGGCCAGGCTGCCTTCGGCCTGCGGTGGCGTCTGCGTGGCGGTCATGGCCGGACCTCCTGCGCAGCCCGGTACTCCACCGCGTCCTGGGTCAGGCCCAGGTAGGCCTCCTCCAGCGTGGCGCGGTGCGCGGACAGTTCGGAGAACGGGACCGCCTGCCCGGCGAGCAGTGCGGAGATCTGCCCGGTATCCAGCCCGGTGACGGTCAGCAGGCCGGCACCGGTGACGGTGACGGAGGCCCCCGCGCGCTCCAGCACCATCGCCGCCCGGTCCGGATCCGTGGTGCGCAGCAGGGCCCGGTCGCCGGAGGCGGCGGCGAGCAGGCCGGCCACGCTGGTATCGGCGATGACCTTGCCCCGGCCGACGATCACCAGCTGGTCGGCGGTGTCCTCCAGTTCGCTCATCAGGTGGCTGGACACCAGCACGGCCCGGCCGGCCGCGGCCAGCGACCGCAGGAAACCCCGCATCCACACGATGCCCTCGGGGTCCATGCCGTTGAACGGCTCGTCCATCATCAGCACCGGCGGGTCGCCGAGCATGGCGGCGGCGATGCCCAGCCGCTGCCGCATGCCCAGCGAGAACCCGCCCGCCCGGCGCCGGGCGACCTTGCCCAGCCCGGCCTGCTCGATCACCGCGTCGACCCGGGCGGCGTCCAGGCCCTGGGAGTGCGCCAGCCAGAGCAGGTGGTTGCGGGCGGTGCGGCTGGGCTGCAGCGCGCCGGCGTCCAGCAGGGAGCCGACATGGCGCAGCGGGTACCGCAGGCTGGCGTAACGGTGGCCGCCGACCAGGGCGGTGCCCGCGTCGGGAGCGTCCAGGCCGAGGATCACCCGCATCGTGGTGGTCTTGCCGGCCCCGTTCGGGCCGATGAACCCGGTCACCTGCCCCGGCGTGACGGTGAACGTCATGCCGTCCAGGGCCAGCGCCGGGCCGAAGCTCTTGCGCAGGCCGCGTACTTCGATCGTTGCTTCCATAAGCCCGGTTGTAGGGCAACGGCGCTAACACCGGCCGAACACGGGGTGTTATTCCGTTGTTAGGCCCGGCCGGGCATCCTGGAGGCCGGGATGGCGGTGCCGCCCGGAGCTGCGGCCTGCCTGGGCAGGCAGACCAGCGGGGAGGCGAGGAATGAGAATGCTGCTGGCAGGCGTGCTGCCGCGGACCGTGCGGATGCGGCTGACCGCGCTGTATGGCGCCCTGTTCGTGGTGTCCGGGGCGGTGCTGCTGGCCATCGCCAGCGGCGTGGTCGTGTCCTCGTCCAGGGAGTCGGTCACCGCGGCGAACCAGGCGGTCCCCTCGACCGCGCTGGCCCAGGCACAGGCTCCGGATCCACCAGCTTCAGGACCAGCTCGCGACCGCAGAATCCAAGATCCATTCGGGCGTCTCACACGATCTGCTGGTCGGATCGGCGATCGCGCTGACCATCATGACCGTGGTGTCGCTGGTAGCTGGGCTGGATCGTGGCCGGCCGGGTGCTGCGGCCGCTGCGGCGGATGACCGTGGCCACGCGGCGGATCTCCGCGGACAGCCTGCACGAGCGGCTGGCCGTGGCCGGTCCCGGGGACGAGTTGAAGGATCTCGCGGACACCATCGACGGGCTGCTTGAGCGGCTGGAGGGCGCCTTCGCGGCGCAGCGGCGGTTCGTCGCCAACGCCTCGCACGAACTGCGCACCCCACTGGCCACGATGCGGGCCAGCGTCGATGTCGCGGTGGCCAAGCCGGAGCCGGTGCCCCCGGCGACGATCGCCCTGGCGGACCGCCTGCGCGGCGAACTCGACCGGGTGGACGGGCTGCTCGACGGGTTCCTGGCGCTCGCCCGGGCGCAGCACGGCGAGCTGCCCGGCCAGGCCACGCTCTCGCTGGAATACCTGACCGCCGCGGCCTTGGCGGTGCGGGCCGATGCCGATCGCCGCCAGGCACCTGACCGTGCACCACGCCACCGGCCACGACGGCACCTGGGTGACAGGCAGCCAGGCGCTGCTGTCCCGGATGGTGGACAACGTGCTCGACAACGCGATCGGGCACAACAGGGACGGCGGCTGGATCAGCGTGACCACCGGGGCGGACGGGCACCTGGCCCGCCTGGTCGTGGAGACCGGCGGGGATGTCCTGGACGCCGACCAGGTGGCCCAGCTCGCCCAGCCGTTCCGGCGGCTCGGCGCGGACCGGACCGGGTCCGACCACGGCTCCGGGCTCGGCCTGTCGATCGTCGAGGCCATCGCGACGGCACACGGCGGCACCCTCGGCCTGCGGGCCCGGCCCGAGGGCGGCCTGCGGGTCGCCATCGCCCTGCCGCTGGCGCCGGCCGGGCGCCTGGCCGGGGCCGGTGTGCCGGGATGAGGGTGCTTGTGGTGGAGGACTCCCGGTCGCTGGCCGAGGTGCTGGTCGAGGGGCTTCGCGATCAGGGCATGGCGGTGGACGCCGCCGGGGACGGGCTGGAGGCCGCGGCCAAGCTCGACGTCAACTCCTACGACGTCGTGGTGCTGGACCGGGATCTGCCCGGCATCCACGGCGACACGCTCTGCCAGATGATCACCGAGCAGGACGACCGGGTGATGGTGCTGATGCTGACCGCGGCCGACTCCCCCGGCGACCGGGTCAGCGGCCTGGGCCTGGGCGCCGACGACTACCTCGCCAAGCCGTTCCACTTCCCCGAGCTGGTGCTACGGATCCGCGCACTGGCCCGGCGCCAGCCCGCGGTCCGCGGCCGGACCCTGCGCGCGGCCGGGATCGAGCTGGACCCGGTGCGGCGCACGGTCACCAGGGACGGGCGGCTGCTCGACCTGTCGGTCAAGGAGTTCGCCGTCCTCGAGGCGCTGTTGCACGCCGCGCCGGCCTTCCTGTCCGCCGAGGACCTGCTCGAACGCGTCTGGGACGAGCAGGCCGACCCGTTCACCAACACCGTCACGGTGACCATCGGCCGGCTGCGGCGCAAGCTGGGGGATCCCCCGGTGATCACCACCACCCCGGGTGTCGGGTACCGCATCGCCGGCCAGGTTTGACCCCGCCGCCCTGCCGTCCTCGCCGTCGCCCTCGCCGCAAGGGCATGAACGTGACAACGAGGCCGTTCTAGGGGCACCAGATTTACATTCACGGCGGCTCCGGTCGCGGCAGTAGGATGCTGGCCGGTTCGCCAGGAGGGTTCGCGAGGAGACGAGGCTGGGATGTGGCTTGACGGGGCGGGGGTCGCCGCCGAAGTACGGGCGCTGCGGCCCGACTACGCCGCGCTGCTGATCGTCGCCGAGGGCCTTCTCCCCGGGCCAAGTGACCAGGCCAGCGACGCTCTCCTGGCCGAGGCCGAGGACCGGGCCCGCAAGCACCTGGGCGGAGCGCGGCCCGAGGAACTGCCGCAGGTGGCCGAGTGGCGGGAGGCGTTCCGAGCCTTCGGGGCCAAGCCGCAGCGGACCAGGCCCAGCGTCGAGGCCCTGCTGCGCCGGGTGGAGACCGGCCTGCCGCGGATCGACCGGATCACCGATGCCTACAATGCCGTGTCCATCGCCTGCCTGCTCCCGGTCGGCGGCGAGGACCTGGCCCGCTACGCGGGGCCGGCCAGGCTCGTCCGGGCCACCGGGGACGAGGACTTCGACACCACCGCCGACGGGCAGCCGGCCGTCGAACATCCAGAGCCGGGCGAGGTGGTCTGGCGGGACGACCGAGGCGTGACCTGCCGGCGCTGGAACTGGCGGCAGTGCGTGCGCACCCGGATCACCCATTCGACCACCACGGCGATGTTCGTCCTTGACGGGCTCGCCGCGCTTGGCGTCGACGGCCTGCGCGCGGCCGAGGCCGAGCTGACCGAATCCCTGGCCCGCCTCAGCCCCGGCGCAACGTTCGCCTCCCGCCTCCTCGGACCATGATCACGGCAATACCCCCGCTCCTACGGTGGTTCTCCCATGATCAAGTCGCTGGCGGGCTTGGCGGTTGTCCGGGTGCGCGCCGCGGCTCCCATCACACAGCACAAAGACACAGGACGGGGCCGCCCAACGGCCCCGTCCCGTGTCTTCCAAGCTGGTCATGAGGGTTCGATTCCCTTCGCCCGCTCCAACCCGAGAATCTCCTGCTCAGACCGTCGAGATATGCGCCAGGACACCGTCGAGCCAGTCGAACATCACCTGGTGTGAGCGTGTCAGTGCCCCCATGTGGCAATGTTCGCCAGCGCCCTCTGCTGCGGTGAGCGTGATGAGGGTAGTGGCCGCCTGGGTCAGCGCCCGTTCAACTTGCTGCGGCTGGCCTTTGGAGAAGTGGTCGCGTTCTGCATCGAGGATTAACGTGGGGGCGGTAACGCGCTGCGCCACACCGGCCAGGCTGTAGGCCTTTGTTTTGCGGATCAGGTCGGCTGGCGAGTGCGCTCCCATGGCCCAGCATCCGTTCTGCTGGCCCCAGCGGGCGCCGATGTCGAAGCGCGCGTTCAGAGCCGCCAGCCCGTTCGTGCGGTTATCGCGACCCTGATCGATCCAGCGAATGAAGAACGCGGGGGTCCCGGCAGTGGAGGCTGTGTAGAGATCGTAGAGCCCGTCGTCGAGGATGAGAGCGGCCACCCGCTGCTCGTAGGCAGCGGCCCGGGCGACTAGGAGCCCGCCCAGGCTGTAGCCAAAAAGGGCGATGGCTTCCGGGTCGATCTCTGGGTGGGTGAGCGCGAAGTCGACTACCGGGCTTATTACCTTCTCCCAGTCCGGCCTGAACACGAGCCCCTGATTTCTCAGAGCCGCTCCCTGTCCTGGCCCGTCGAAAGCGAGGACGTTGTAGCCGCGGCTCAGGGCAGCCGCCCCGACGGCGAAGTAGGCTTCCTCCAGTGTGGAGTCGTACCCGTTGTTGTATATGACCGTCGGCCTCGCTGTGCCCGAATCGTCGACTAGGAACAGGTATCCCGGCAGCGTGGTGCCCTCATAGGGGATGCTGATGGGCGCGACAGGGTTGTCTAGGAGTGCTGCCGCCTGGGCGAACGTTTCCCGTGAACGAGCTGACAGCAGCTGCACCTCAGGATCGGTCGCGGGGTGTTCGCGCAAGAAGAACTCTGCGGTCCGGTAGTAGTTCGAGGCTCGCAAAAGCGCCTCGCGAGCGCTCACCCGGTGGCCAGCGGCGAGGGCCTCCGACCCGATCGCGTGCACCCGCTCGGCGGTCGCCTTCCATGAGCGGTGCCAGCTGGCGATGTCGCCTCCTCTGACCTTTTGCGCTGTGACGATCACCTCACCGAGGTCCGCTCCCCCGTATACGGCGAAGCCCGCCGCTCGCAGCGCTTGGAACGAGAACGACTGGTTCCGGAACATGAACTTCACTTGCCATCTCCCTGGTAAGCGCACCACGGCGAAGTCGGTGGCTGACGTTGTCCTGGTCACCAGACGAGCGGGACGAGGCGCTTATGGTGTGAGGCGTAAACGCGGTACTGGTCGCCGAGCGTTGCCAGCAGCGCGTTCTCCTCGACGTGGATGCGCCAGAGGATGACCGCCAGCGGCAGCAGGGCCACGGCGGCCAGCCCGGCCCAGTTCGCCGACGCCAGGCCGACTCCGGTGCAGGCCAGCAGGAATCCGGTATAGCCCGGGTGGCGCAGCAGGCGATACGGGCCGGTGGTGATGACCAGCTGGTCTGAGCTGACCATGACGGTGTGGGTGAAGTACTCACCCAGCGTCTTGAATGACCACCCGCGCAGCACGAGCCCGGCTACCAGGATCACCATGCCTGCAGCGAAGGCGACGGCGCCGGGCCGGATCGCGGCCGCCGGGACGGTACGCGGCGCGAGATAGAGGAAGGCGCTTGCGGCGATCAGGCAGGCCCAGAAGACCACCCGCGAGGTTGCTCCGCCGACCCTGGTGGCTCCTTTTCTGGCTCCCAGCCCCTGGGAACGCTGGCTGAGTTCCATCGCTCCCCAGGCCATCGTGACGATCAGGAGCAGCGGGCCGGCGAGATGGTTGGTGTCGAAGTAGGGCTTCATCTCTCCTCCAGTGCGGTCCTGTTGGTGGTGCTTGGCCCGGCCCGATGGCAGGCCGGATCAGGGTCCGGCCGGGTTGCGCGCTCGAAGAGGGCACGACAGGCCGTAGGCCTCCAGGTCGAGGTCAGGGTCGTCCGCGAACTGGATGAGCACGTCGTCGAGGACAGCCTTCATGCTCGCTGCCATCACCCGGGCGGAAAGGCCCGACCCCCGCCTGCCCGCGCTCAGGACCGCTCGACGTGGTCACCTCGTCCGCGCGCACACCGAATGCCGGGTCGGGGCCGGACGTCCCGGAAGCGTTGTAGATCCGACCAGCGAAGCTCTGGCGTGGGTCCGGAAGTACTCGACCCAGGTCGTGAGGTACGGCGCGATGAACTTCTCGGGGAACTTCTCGGGCTCGGCTGCATACAAGCGAGGTTGCAGGTACTCCGCCATCGACTCGAGCGCGCGCGATCACCGCGCCGATCAGGTCATCCTTGGCGGCGAAGTGATAGGTGACCACGCCCTTGCTAACCCCCGCCCTGCGCGCCACCTCGGCCACCGACGTCCGCGCGAAGCCCAGTTCGCCGATGGCGCCGATCGCACAGTCCACAAGCTGATCACGGCGCTTCAGCTGCGTGAACGTGCTCGCCCGCCCCCCTGCGCCGACCTGGTTAGTACTCATGGCACGAGATTAGTACGATCGTACTGTCAGGATCAAGAAGCCGCCCTCAGGGTAGGCGCGGTCCTGGCCACGGCGACCAAACCACGCCGCTGACCCTGAGCCAGCTCACCTGGGAGCCCACCCGGGTCAGGACCGGGGCGGGTGGGTTACCGAATCGCGCGGGACCAGGCTCATGGGCTGGCGGACCATGACGTCGCTGGCGGGCTCGCGCTCGATGCGCGCGATCAGCGCGTCCACGGCGGCGCTGCCCAGGTCGGCCAGTGGCATGGCCACGCTGGTCACCGGGACGTCGAGGAAGGCCAGGCACTCGTCCTCGTCGAAGCTCACCACCGACATCTGGGACGGTACCCCGATGCCCGTGTGGCGGAGCGCGGCGAGCACCCCGAACAACTGGTTCAGGCTGCCGACCGCGCAGGCCGTGGGCAGGGCTTCTCGTCCTGGCAACCGGGTCACGGCGCGCCAGCCGCCCTCCTCGGTCGGCGCCTCATGGCGCACGGTGAGCCGGATCCCCCGCGCGGCGCAGATCCGCCGGGCCGCGCTCACCCGGCGGTGCACGGTGTCCACCTCGGGCGGTCCGTCGATCAGCACCACGCTGCGGTGGCCGAGCCCGGTCACGTAGTCGAGGAACAGCCGGACCGCCCCGGGCTCGTCCATCACCACGTCGTTGCCGCCATAGGGCCCCCGGCGGTTCACGTACACGTGCGGCACCGCGGGCACTCCCCCGGCGTGCTGGGGGATCCGCAGCGCGGTGGCCAGCAGCAGCCCGTCGGCCCGGCTCTCCTCCACCAGGTACCGGTAGTCATCGGGGGGCATGGCGTTCTCGCCGGGCTCCTCCATGATCATGACGACGTAGCCGCGCTCCCCCGCCCGCTGCAGGGTGCCGCGCTGCAGCCGGACCCAGATCGGGTTGCGCAGCAGCGGGATGACGAAGGCCAGGGCGCCGGTGCGGCGGCGCTTGAGCGCCCGGGCCAGCGCGTTCGGCCGGTAGCCCTGCTGCCGGGCGGTCTTGAGGATCAGTTCGTAGACTTCGGGGCGGATCGACTGCGCGGGGTCCCCGTTGAGCACACGGGACACGGTGGACACGTGGACCCCGACCGCCTCGGCGATATCGACCAGGCGGGACGCGCGACGCTGGCTGCCGGGCGTACCTCCGGTCACACCACCTCCGCAACCGCGCGGGTCAGCAGGATCGCCGCGCAGAAACTGCGGTACACGGCAAGCGGATCCTCGCCGTCGAAGCGCAGTTCGCGGGGCCCCGTGCGCTCCACGCCGCGGACCCAGGCCGCCGCCTCGGCGATGTCGGTGGTGCGGACGGAGATCTCCAGCGTGGCCGAGCCCACCGGCGGAGGGCTGGCGCCGGCCGCGCCCTCGATCGCTCGTTGCGCGGTCTCCCTGATCAGCGCGCGGGCGCGAGCCGGGTGCAGGCTGTGCGCGGCCAGCCGGCTGACGTGCTCCTTGACCACGACGGCGTGCACGCCGGGGATCAGCGCCGCCGTCTCCTCGCAGGCGCACCGGTCCCCGGTGACCAGCACGACAGGCACGCCGTAGTGCGCGGCCACCAGGGCGTTGATGCCCGCTTCCCCGGTCACCACGCCGCCGAGCCTGGCCTCGATGACCGCGCGCGGGTTGTAGGTGTGCGACAGCCCGGCCGGTGCTCCCACCGAGCCGTGGTAGGACACGAACATCACCGCGTCGAAGCTGCCGTCCAGGCCCTGCATCATGTAGAGCGGCTTGTGGCTACCGGAAATGTAGGACGCCCCGCCGGCCAGCGCGTCGGCAGGGAGGTTGCGCATGGTCGAGTGCGAGTCGTTGACCACGATCTCGGTCGCCCCGCCGGCCACGGCGCCCTCGATGGCCGCGTTCACCTCCGCCAGCAGCAGCGCGCGCCCGGCGGCCGCCTCCGGCCCGTCGCCGACGCACTGCTGCCAGTCGACGACCCCCGCCGTGCCCTCCATGTCGCTGGACAGGAAGACCTTCATGGCTGCCCCTTTCCCGGTGTCATGCCTGCTCCCCGGCCCGCGCCAGGCCGTTCCCCACGGGCGGTACGGGCGCGAAGGCGAAGTGGCACGCCGCCAGGTGCCCCGGGGCCGCCGCGGCACTGGTCAGCGCCGGGTCCTCCTGCTCGCACCGCGGCTGCGCGATCGGGCACCGGGTGCGGAACCGGCACCCCGTCGGGATCCGCAGCGGGCTGGGCGGATCGCCGACAATCGCGGGCGCCCCGGCGTCGGGCGCGCCCACGGCCAGCCTGGGGATGGCGGCGAGCAGGCCGCGGGTATACGGGTGCCTGGGGTCGCTGAACAGTTGCTCGGTGGGCGCCACCTCGACGATGCGGCCCAGGTACATGACCGCGACCCGGTCGCACAGGTGCCGGACCACGGCCAGGTTGTGGGAGATCAGCAGCAGCGAGAGCCCCAGTTCCGCGCGCAGGCTGGCGAGCAGGTTGAGGATCGTCGCCTGAACGCTGACGTCAAGCGCGGACACCGGCTCGTCGGCGATCAGCACCTCGGGCCGCAGCGCCAGGGCGCGGGCGATGGCGATGCGCTGGCGCTGGCCGCCGGAGAACTGGCGGGGATAGGCGCCCACCGCTTCCCCGGGCAGCCCGACGAGGGTGAGCAGCCGCTCGCTTTCCCCGGCCACCTGGTGCCTGGGCACCACGTGGTGCACCCGGAGCAGTTCGCGCAGCACCCCGCCTACGGTCAGGCGGGGGTTCAGCGACGAATATGGGTCCTGGAACACCATCTGGACCCGGCGCCGGTCCGCTTGCGAACGGCGGGCCCCCACGGTCTTTCCGTTCAGCTTGATCTCGCCGTTGTCGACAGGGTGCAAGCCGCACAGCGCAAGGGCAAGCGTCGACTTGCCAGAGCCCGACTCGCCCACCAGGGCGAGTGCCTCACCGCGGCCGATTTCCAGGTCCACGCCGTCGACCGCGCGCAGCCGCCGTTCTTCGCCCTGCACGCGCGCCATGACCTGCGACCCGACCGGGAAGAACACCGACACCCCGCGCGCCGCGAGCGGGGCCTCCGGCTGGCCTCCCGCGCCGTCCGCCGCGGTCACGACCGGGCCCGATCCGCGGCCACCGCGTCCATGCAGCGCTCATAGTGCAGGCAGGCGGTGGCACGGCCGCCGGGCAGCAACCGCAACGGCGTCTCGCTCACCCGGCAGTCCTCCTCGACGAACTCGCACCGGGGGTGGAACCGGCACCCCGGCGGAGGGCTGATCAGGCTGGGCGGGGCCCCGGGGATCGGCACCAGCGACTCGCGCACGTAGTCGAAGTCCGGCGCGGACCGGACCAGCCCGAGGGTGTAGGGGTGCCTGGGGTCGAGCAGGACCTCACCGACGGCGCCGCTCTCGACAAGCTGCCCGCCGTACATCACCGACACCCGCTGGCAGATCTGCGCCACGACCGGCAGGTCATGGGTGACGAACACCAGGCTGACCCCGGACTCGCGGCACAGCTGGGCCAGCAGCCGGAGGATCTGATCCTGAATGGTGACGTCCAGGGCGGTGGTCGGCTCGTCGCACAGGATGATCTCGGGGTCGCAGGACAGCGCGATCGCGATCATCACCCGCTGGCGCATGCCGCCGGAGAACTCGTGCGGGTAGGCGCGGAACCGGCGCTCCGGGTCGGGGATGCCCACCCGGCGCATCAGCTCCAGCGCCCGCTCCGCGGCCTTGGCGCGGCTGAAGCCCAGGTGCACCTGGGGCCCCTCGGCGATCTGCCGGCCCACGCGCATCACCGGGTTGAGCGCGCTCATCGGTTCCTGGAAGATCATCGACATCTTCGTGCCGCGGATCCGGTTCAGCTCGGCCTGGGTCCGTGTCACCAGGTTCACGCCGTCCAGCAGGATCTCGCCCGAGATGATCCGGGCCTCGGGGGGCAGGACGCCGAGCACAGCGCGCAGCGTCATGCTCTTGCCGGACCCCGACTCCCCCACCAGGCCGAGCGCCTCGCCCGCGCTGACGTCGAACGAAACGCCGTCCACCGCTCGCACGGTGCCCTGCCGGCTGGCGATCCGCACGTGCAGGTCGCGGACCTCCAGCACGGTCCCTTGGGTCGCGGCCCCCTCGGGCGCGGTCCCCGCTGCCGGAGGTCATGCCTGGCCCGGCCGGAGCACGTCGGCGAGGCCGTCGCCGATCAGCGAGAGCCCCAGGCCCACGAGCACCACCGCGAGGCCGGGGAAGGTGGTGAGCTGCCAGTGGGTGGACAGGAAGTTCTGGCCGTCGTTGATCATGGAGCCAAGGTCCGCGGTCGGTGGCGGCACGCCGAGGCCGAAGTAGCCGAGCGTCACGACCGCCACGATGTCCTGGACGATGTCGGACATGGAATAGATGATCGCCTGGGTGATGACGTTGGGCAGCAGATGGCGGCGCATGATGCGGACGCTGCCCAGGCCGCCCGACTGCGCGGCGAGGATATATTCCTGCCGTTTGGCCACCAGGATCTCGCCGCGGATGATCCGTGCGTAGGAGACCCAGCCCACCAGCGTGATCGTGATGATGATGCTGCGCACGCCCGGGCCGAGCACGAACACCAGCGCGATGACCAGCACGTAGAACGGGAACGCCACCACGACGTCCACCACGCGCATGATCACGGTGTCGACCCACCCGCCGAAGTAGCCGGCCACGCTGCCGAGGATCAAGCCCAGGGTGAACGGGAAGAGCACCGCGAGGAACGCGATCCGCACGTCCAGCCACGTCCCGTAGAGCAGCCGGGTCCAGGTGTCCCGGCCAAGCTGGTCGGTGCCGAGCAGGTGGTGGGCGCTCGGCCCGAGCAGCGTCGCGTTGAGGTTCTGCGCGTTCGGGTTGTAGGAGGTGAACAGCGGCGCGCCGATCGACATGATCAGGATGATGGTCATGATCGCGATCCCGGTCATCAGCGCGGGCTGGGTGTACCAGCGCCGCGCGCGCCGGGCCTCGCCCCGTTCGGCCCGCGCACGCGGCGCGGCGGCCGGCGAGGGCGGCGCCCCTGGCAGGCCAGGCTCGGGCGTCAGCGGGATGGCGCTCACCGGGAGAACCGCACTCTCGGGTCGAGGGCCGCGTAGGCTACGTCGGCCGCCAGGTTGAGCAGGATGACCATGATGGCGAAGACCAGCGTGATGCCCTGGACCACGGTGAAGTCCCGCTGGAAGATCGAGTTGATCATGAGCTGGCCCAGGCCGGGGATCGCGAACACGTTCTCGATGATCACCGTGCCGCCGATCAGGAACCCGATGTTGATGCCGAGCACCGTGACTGCAGGGATGACCGCGTTGCGCAGCACGTGCCGCAGGAAGAGCCGCTTTCCCGCGATCCCCTTGGACCTGGCGGTGGTGACGAACTCGGCGCCGAGCACGTTGAGCATGCTGGCGCGCAGGCTGCGGATGACCACCGGCGCGAGCGCCAGCGCCACGGTCAGGCTGGGCAGGAACATCGACCGCAGGTGGCCGAAGAACCCGGTGCCCCACCCGCTGACCGGGAAGAAGTGGAACTTGATCGCGAACGCGTAGATCAGCAGGAACGCCAGCCAGAACTGAGGCATGCCGAGGCCGATCAGCGGGACCACGCGCACGGCGTGGTCACGGGCGCCGTCCTTGCGGCTGGCCGCGATCATCGCCAGCGGCACGCTGATCAGCACGGCGAGGACGGACGAGTAGGTGATCAGCCACAGCGTCGGCGGCAGGTGGGTCAGGATCAGGCTCAGCGCCGAGCCGCCGTAGTACAGGCTCACCCCGAGGTTGCCGTGCAGCAGCCGGTCCATGAACAGCCAGTACTGGCTGAGCAGCGGCCGGTTCAGGCCCCACTCCTTGTGCAGCAGGGCCACCGCCTTCGGGGTGGCATGGATCCCCAGGATGGTCCGCGCCGGATCACCGGGGATCAGGTGGATCATGAAGAACACGACGATCGTGCATCCGATGGCCACCGGCACCAGTTGCAGCAGGCGCCGCAGCACGAACGTCATCCGCCCCATGGGCGCCGCTCACCTCCCTCGCACGCTGGATCGCCAGGTTCGCCGATGCGGCTGGCCGTGCGCCGGGGCCCGGGCGGCATCACGCCCGGGCCCCGGCCGCGGCCTACTTGCTCATCCAGACGTTCTCAAGGTGGTAGTTGCCGAGCGGAGTGACGAAGAAACCGTGCACGTTGGAGGTGGTGGCGTAGGCGTACGGCGAGTAGTAGAGGAACGACATGAACGCGTCCGCGGCCGAGTCGGACTGGACGGTGTTGTACAGCGACTGCCGGGCCGAGGTGGCCAGGGTCTGCTCCGCGTCGTGGGTGGCCTTGACCACCGTGGGGTTGTTGTAGGCGGTGAAGAAGGACCGGGCGCCCGAGTTCGGGTCCACCGCGAACGTGGCCAGCTCGTCCGGGTCGGGGATGTCCATGGTCCAGTAGGTCAGCGTCATGTCGTACTTGAGGTTCTGCTGGTTGAGGTTGGCCGTGTTCGGGTCCAGCTGCTGGATCTTCAGGTTGATGCCGAGCGGCTTCAGCTCGGACTGCAGGATCGTGGCGATCGTGAGGTAGTCGGAGAAGCCGTTGGACACCAGGATCGTCGTGGTGAACCCGTGCGGCACGGAGGACTTGGCCATCTCGGCCTTGGCCGCGGCCAGGTTGTACTGGAGGCCCTTGGTGGCCGGCTGGTAGTAGGGCACCTGCGGCGGGAACAGCGAGTTGGCCGGCTTGCCGTTGCCGAACAGCACCGCCTTGACCAGCGCGGCCCGGTTGATCGCGTACGAGATGGCCCGGCGTACGTGCACGTCCTGGAACGGCTTGACCGTCTCGTTGAAGGCCAGGTAGTCGGTCCTGGTCGAGTTGAACAGGTTCATCGTGATGCCAGAGGTGGCCTTCAGGCTGCTCACCGTGGACCAGGCCGGGAACTCGTCCACCTGGGCCTGCCCGCCCTTGAGCTGCAGCTCCCTGGTGTTGTCGCTGGGCACGTCGGTCCAGGTGACGCTGTCCAGGTAGGGCTTGCCCTGCTGCCAGAAGTACGGGTTGCGGACCAGCTTGAGCGCCGAGCCCTTGTGCCAGTAGTCCCACTTGAACGGGCCGGTACCGATCGGGTGCTGGTAGAACGCGTTCTCGGTCTGGCCGCCGTAGTTGGCCGGGACGATCGCGTTGGAGAACAGCGACAGGTCGGCGAGCAGCGGCGCCCACGGGTACTTGAGGTTGACCACCACGGTCTGCGGCGACGGCGCGGTGACCGACTTGATGGCCGTGTTGATGTAGCCCCAGCCCTTGGCCGCCGCGCTCGCCTGGTCGATGGAGAACTTCACGTCGGCCGACGTCATCGGCTTGCCGTTGGAGAACTTCACGCCCTTGCGCAGGGTGAACGTGTAGGCCTTCTTGTTCGGCGAGACGGTGTAGCCGGTGGCCAGCCACGGCTGCACGCCCTTGCCGTTCGGCGTCACCGTGTACAGCGGCTGCATGATCTGCTCGAAGATCCAGATGGACTCGTTGTCGAACACGGTCGTGTTGTTCATCGACTGCGAGTCGGCGGTGCGAGCGATCACCAGGTTGCCGCCGTGCACCGGTCCCCCGGCACTGTTGCCGCCGGAACTTGACCCGCTGGAGCTTGAGCCGCCGCAGGCGGCCACGAGCGTCATGGCGCCGGCCGCGATCAGGGCTAGCGCTGCGGTGGTTCGGTATGTCACGGTCACTCCCGGTGGGAATCGACGGGGCAGGTCAGGCACCCTCAGGAGAACAAACCTTTGTTCCTAGCTAAGATGCCGGCAAAAGACGCAGATGTAAATAGCGCCGGAACCCCTGGAGGCGATGATTTACGACGTTGTAACCTCATCCGCCGTGCGGTACGTGGTGCTTGGCTGCGGCGCGGTGGGCGGCACCGTGGCCGCCGGACTGGTGCGGGACGGCCATGACGTGCTGGCCTGCGACGCCGAGCCCGCCGTCGTCGAGGCGATCGGCGCGCGCGGGCTGCGGATCGAAGGGCCGGTGGAGACCTTCACCGCCCAGATGCCGATAGTGACACCCAGCGATCTGCCGGACCGGCTCGACTGCCCGGTGCTCGTGGCGGTCAAGGCGCACCACACGGCGGCGGCCGCCGCGCTCCTGGCGGGCCGGCTGCACGGCGACGGGTTCGCCGTCAGCCTGCAGAACGGCCTGACCACCCCGATCCTGGCCGCGGCCGTCGGGCCGGAGCGGGTCGTGGAGGCGGTGGTCAACTTCGGCGCCGACATGACCGAACCCGGCGTCGTGCTGCGCGGCAACCGGGCCACGTTCATGGTCGGGGAACCGGACGGGCGCCTGTCCAGCCGGGTCCGCGCGCTCGCGGCCGACATCGCCGGTGCGGTGGCGACCGGCGACATCCTCGGCTACGCGTGGGCGAAGCTGGCCTACGGCGCGGTGCTTGCCGCCACCGCGGTCAGCGACCTGCCGATCGCGGACGTGCTCGACGAGCCGGCCTACCGGCCGCTGCTGACGGAACTGGCCCGCCAGGTGGTCGCGCAGGCGCCGGTGCCCCCGATGGCGCTGGACGGGTTCGACGCCAGCGACCTGCCGGGCTCGCTGGACCGGCTGGCGCGGTTCAACCGGGCCTCGGCCAAGACGCACACCGGGATCTACCGGGACCTGGCGATCCTGCGCCGCCCCACCGAGGTGCCCGCGATCCTCGGCGACCTGACCGGCTCGCTGCCGCCCCTGGTGGTGGACCTGGTCCGCGCCATCGAGCAGGGCCGCCGCCGCTGCTCGCGGGAGAACCTCGACCTGCTCGCGGCCTGCGAGCGGGCCGAGCGGCTGGGACGCCCGCTGAACGCCGTGGTCAGCGTGATCGGCGCGCCGGAGCGTGCGGCGGGCGGGCCGCTGGCCGGGCGCCCCGTCGCGGTCAAGGACATCATCGAGGTCGCTGGCGTGCCCACCCGGTGCGGCAGCCCGGCGAGCCGACCGGAGCCGGCCAGGTCCGATGCGGCGGTGGTGGCCCGGCTCCGGGCCGCGGGCGCGGAGGTCTTCGCCACCAGCCAGTGCCTGGAGTACGCGGCGGGCTTCGCGCACCCGCAGGTGGGCGACACCCGCAATCCCCGGGATCCCGCCCGCACCTCGGGTGGGTCCTCCGGCGGTTCGGCCGCGCTGGTCGCGGCGGGCGCCTGTGCGCTGGCGCTGGGCACCGACACCGGCGGTTCGATCCGGATCCCGGCCGCGTACTGCGGCATCGCCGGGCTCAAGCCGACCTACGGGCTGCTGCCGGTGGCTGGGGTCTTCCCGCTGTCACCGGCCTGCGACCACGTCGGCACGCTCACCGCCACGGTGGCCGGTGCCGCGGACCTGCTGCCGGCCCTGGCGGACCCGGGCACGCTGGCGCCGCCCCCGCCCGGCGGCGACGGCAGTTTCACCGTCGGCGTCCTTGCCGCCCAGCTCACCGATCCCTCGGTCACGCCGCAGGTGCACCAGGCGGTCAGCGAGGCGCTGGCCGTGCTGGCGGCGGCTGGCTGGCGGCTGCGGGAGATCGCCGATCCCTGGCTGGCGGAGTTGCCGCGGTGGGAGGACACGCTCGCCGTCATCGTCTGCGCGGAGGCGGCGGCGGTGCACCGCGGCCGGGACTGGTACGCCTACGCCGAGGGCACCCGCGCCCTGCTCGAGTACGGTGCGTCCATCACCAGCGAGCAATATGACGCGGCAATACGCCAGCGCGTGGAACTGTCCGCCGCGATCGAGGCGAGCCTGTCCGGGGCAGATGTGCTGGCCGGCCCCACGGTCGGCTACCAGGCTCCGGAACAGGACCCGCCGTTCGGGGCCGGCGCGGACTCGGCGGAGTCCCGCTTCACCGGCCCGTACAACCTCACCGGCCACCCGGCGATCTCCATCCCGGTGCCCGGTGCCGGGCTGCCGATCGGCCTGCAACTGGCCGGCCGGCGGGGAGCCGACCTGGCCTTGCTGCGGGCGGCAGCGGCCGCCGAGGAACTATTTCGCGCGTGAGAGAGGACTGACCCATGCCACCCACGGTGCAGCGGCGCACGCTCAGCCTGGCCGGCTTCGATATCCCCGTGGTCGAGCTGACCGGCACGGGGGACGGCCCGCGGCTCACGGTCCTGGCCGGCGTGCACGGATGCGAGTACGCCCCGATGGCCGCCGTGCGCCGCTGGACCCGTGCCCTGGCCGGACGGGAGCTACGGGGGAGCGTGCGCGCGGTCCCGGTGCTGAACCTGCCCGCGTTCCGCGCCCGCACCCCGTTCCTGGTTCCCGACGACGGCAAGAACCTGAACAGGTGCTTCCCTGGCAACCCGGACGGGACCGTGGCCGATCGGCTCGCCCACGCGGCGTTCACGCAGCTCATCGTGGGCAGCGATGCGCTGATCGACGTGCACGCCGGGGACATGGTGGAGGCGCTTGAGCCGTTCGCGCTCTACGACGCGGGCCCGAGTGAGGCCAGGGCGCTGGAGCTGGCCACCGCCTACGGGCTTGGCTATGTGATCCGCCAGGAGCCTGGCCCCGGCCGCGCCGTCGGGGGCACGACGAGCACGGCGGCCGCGGAGATCGGCATTCCGGCGATCATCGCGGAGGCCGGCGGGTGTGGCCTGGTCGAGGCGGCCGCGGTGGATGCCCACGTCCGTGGCCTTGACCAGGTGCTCGCGGTGCTCGGCATGACCGATGACGCGGCCCCTGGGGCGGCTACCGCCGCGGCACCGGTCCGCCTGGGGCGTTTCCTGTGGCTGCGGGCTGCCAGCGATGGCTGGTGGGAACCGGTCGTCCGGCCGGGCGACCAGGTCGCCGAGGGGCAGGTGCTGGGGACGGTGACCAGCCTGGATGGCGCCCAGGTGCTCCAGTCGGTGACCGCGCCGGCGCCCGGGGTGCCCATGTTCATCACCAGTTCGCCCGCTGTCACCTCGGCTGGCCTGCTGCTCGGCCTGGGCGCGAAGTAGCCGCGCTGGCTGGCGGTAGCCGCACCGGCTCCCCGTTGCTAGCGTCGGGGGGGCATGGGTACCACTGGAGACGAGCCGCGGCCGACGCGGTGGGTCACGCTGACCCTGCGCTGGCTGGCTGGGCTGGTGCTGCTCGTGGTGCTGGCGTGCGGCGCGATAGCAGTGGCGCTGCAGGTGACCCCCTTGCAGACGGTCGCCGTCGCCGGGCAGGTGATCCAGGTGGGCGCGACCGCGCCGAGCCTGAGCCTGTCCGGGCCGGGCGAGATCGACCTGTTCGGTCAGAGCCTGCCGACCAACATCCAGTTCACCGGCCCGGTGCGGCCCAGGCTGCAGCTCTCCCAGATCTCCATCAACAGCGAGCTGACCACGTTCGTGGAGGGCACCAATCAGGCCGGCGCGGAACGCATACTCGGCGCCCGGCTCGCCGACGGGTGGAAGCGCTACTTCGCCTGGGAGACCGCGGTCACCGGGGCAGGCATGCTGCTCCTGGTGGGAGCGCTCGCGGGCTGGCGCCGGGTGCCGCACCGCACCACGGTCAAGCTGCTGGCCGCCGGGCTGCTGATCGCGGAGGCTCTCAACGTGGGCGCCATCATGGTCACCACCTACACGGCGCCCGCCTTGCTGCGGCAGGTGCATTCGCTCAGCGCACTGGTGGGCAGCCAGACCCGCCTGCCGCGGATCGACCCGCCCGGCCGGCCGCTGCGCCGCGTGCAGGCCGTGGTGATCGGGGACTCCACCGCGGCCGGCGCCGGGCTCGCCCTGGCGCCGGGCCCGACCGCCCGTGCCTGCGGGCGCAGCGCCGATTCCTACGCGGCCGACCTGTCCAGCGTCAACAGGTGGCGGGTGCTCAACCTCGCCTGTGACGGCGCCACCATCAGCCACGGGCTGCTCGGGCCGCAGGTGCACAACGGGGTGCGGCTGCAGCCGCAGCTCGCCCAGGCGGAACGGGCCTCAAGGGCATCGGTGATCATCGTCAGCGTCGGCGCCGACGACCTGAACTGGGCCGCCGTGCTGCGCTACTGCTCGGTCACGCCGAACTGCAACGACCGGGCCACGCAGGCCTACTTCCAGCAGCAACTCGCCTCGTTCAGCAAGGACTACCTCGACCTGCTGAGCCGGCTGGCGGCGCTGCCCGCCCACCCACAGGTGATCATCAACCGCTACTACAACCCGTTCGGCACCCAGCCGGGGTGCCTGGCCCCCCGGGGGCTGACCACGGCGAACCTGCAGACGCTGACCTCCCGGCTGGCCACGCTGAACGCGGTGCTGGCCAAGGGGGCGGCCCAGTTCCGGTTCCTCTCGCCACAGCCGGATTTCACCGGGCACGACCTGTGCTCGCCACTGCCCTATGTGCAGGGCCTGGGGGCGGCCGCCCCGTTCCACCCGACCGCGGCGGGGCAACTCGCCATCGCGCTCGCCGACCAGGCGGTACTGCGCCAGCCCGGCGTGTGACGCACCGGCGCTGAGCCGGCCTAGCCGACCGGGGCCGCGGGGGCGAGTCCCTGGCTGGCGAGTTCGCGGCAGCGCTGCGCGGATTCCGCGCCCTGCTTCACGAATTCGACACCGCCACGATGCCTGAACCAAATGCCCTCGCAGCCCAGTCTTCTGGCGAGGCCGAAAGCGGGATCCAGTACCGGCCAGTCGCGGTCCTCATTTCCCGTCATTCCGGTGACGCCGTCGAATTCGACGCCCAGAATGTAAGCCCCCGGACCCGATTTGTTGTGCTCGGCGATCAAGGCCAGGTGTGTCCCGATATGGATTCGTTCACCAGCACTCGCCACGCTGCATCCCCCAAGGATTACGCCGCACCGCTATTGCGGCGGCGGGCCAAGTAGAGGGGGTTGCACTGGCGCATTTTTACCCGGGCGGGCGGCACCCAAAACGAGCCGGTAACCAGATTTTCCACAGAAGTCCGGTGTTGCGGTCAGAAACCGGGCTTGGCTTCCGTACGCCGTAGCTACCGGTCATTGTTCCTCCGATCACCCGGATTGGTTCACTGAGCTGGCATCACGCCGAGTCTGACCGAGGGCGTCCGTATCCGTCATGGTTTCGTCATGGGGGTCGCGCCCCGGGCATTGGACCAGCCCGCGCCAGGGCCGGGGCCGGGCCGGGGCCGGGCGCCGGCCGATAAAGATTTCCTGGCCGGCCTGGATTCCTGCCACGCTGGCCAGGGCGTAAAGGAGGATCCGGTTAATGCTCGCTGTCTTGCTCGCGCTGGCCGCCGCGGCGGGCTACGGAGGATCCGACTACGCGGCCGGGCTGGCGGCGCGCCGGGCGAGCGTGGTCCGGGTGACCGTGCTCGCCGAGGTGACCAGCGCCGGCCTGCTCCTGTGCGTGGTCCCGTTCATCAGCAGCCAGGCACCGTCGCTGGCCTCTGTGCTCTGGGGGATCGCTGCCGGGGCCAGCGGCGTGGCCGGGGCGATGGCGCTGTACCTGGGATTCCGGCATGCGGCCTTCAGCGTGGCCAGCTCCGTGAGCGCGGTCGGCTCGGCCGCGTTTTCGGTGCTGGCGGGAGTGGTGCTGGGTGAGCAGCCTGGCGCGCTCTCGCTGGCAGGCATCGCGCTCGCGCTGCCCGCGATCGTGGCCGTGTCCGCCCCCGCCAGCCGGCAGGCCCCGGAAGGCCGCTCCCCCCGGTCAGCCACCGGGGGGTTCCAGGGGGGTCGCCCCCCCAGGCCAGCACGGCCAAGTCCCCGTGACGAAGGAACGGGAACTTGAGCCACCGGGGGGTTCCAGGGGGGTCGCCCCCCAGGCCAGCACCGCCACGCGGTAGGGGTGGGACTGGGGCTGGCCGCTGGTGCCGGATTCGGGATGTTCTTCATCGGCCTCAACGAGGCCGGGTCTGTCACCGACCTGTGGCCCATCGTCATCTCCCAGGTGGCGGCGATGGTGACGGTCACCTGCGTCGCCGCGTCAACCCGCGACCTCAGGCTGCCGCCGAGGGGAGCACGGCGGCTCAGCGTGATGACCGGGGCGATCGGAGCGGCAGGCACCACGATGTTCTTCCTCTCCACCCATCACGGCCTGCTTGCCGTCACGGCGGTGATCACCGCGCTCTACCCGGCCATGACGATCCTGCTGGCCCGGGTCCTGTCCGGCGAGCGGCTGACGGCGCTGAGGATAATCGGGCTGAGCCTTGCCGCCGCCTCGGTCGCCCTGATCGCGGCCGGCGGGACGGGCTGAGCCGCCTGGTCGGCAAGGGGAGCGTGGGAACGATGAGCTGGGACGAATCGTTCGCGGACCGGTACGAGGAATGGTCGGCTCCGATGACCGCCGACATCGCCTTCTACGCCGGCCTGGCCCGTGCGGCGGACGGGCCACTCGTCGAGCTTGCCATCGGGAATGGTCGGGTGGCGATCCCGGTCGCGCAGGCAACAGGCAAGCCGGTGATCGGCATCGACTCGTCGCCCGCCATGCTCGCCAAGGCCCGTGCCGGCGCCGCGAAGGCGGGCGTCCGCCTCGATCTGCGCGAAGGCGACATGCGCGACCTGGCCCTGGACGAGCCCGCGGGGCTCATCTACTGCCCCTACCGCGCGCTGCTGCACCTGCGCACCTGGGCCGACCGCCGCCGGACCTTCGAGCGCGTCGCGGCCTCGCTGCGCCCGGACGGGCGCTTCGCCTGGAACGCCTTTGCCTTCGACCACCACGTCGGCGCCCGCATCGACGGCAGCCACCAGGACAGGCCGGTCCTGCACTCGGTCCGGTACTGGGTGGGCGACAACCGGATCGACCTCACCCTCGACGGCGGCGGGACAAGCTCCCTGTGGTGGGCGACGAAGAACGAATGGCTGGGGCTGCTTGACGTGGCTGGCCTGGAGGTGGCGGCGCTCTACGGCGGCTTCGCCGGTGAGCCGTTCACCGACGAAAGCCACGAGTACGTATTCGTCGCCCGCCACCGGCGCGCCACCGGGTGAGCTACCCAAGGCCCGCCAGCATCTCGGCCTTGGCCAGGAGGTGGGCCTAGTCCTCGGCGGGGCCGCCCTCGGCGCCGGGCCGTCGCTGCATCCGCCGCTGACGGATGATCTTGATGAGGTAGATGATGCCGAGAATCCGCAGGAAGCCGCCTGAGCCGGCCGGTCCCCAGTTCGGGTTCTGTGCCACGGGTATCTGCTCCTTCTCTTTAGTCACCCGGGCCGTCGCGCGGCGCGCCAGCCGGGCGCTGGGCGCGGCGGTCCTCACGGTCGATGGCGGTCCACAGGATCGTGGTCGGTACGCCGTCGTCGTCGGGATGGTCGTGCGCGGTCGCGAGGAGGCGCTCGAACGCGGCCCTCAATTGGTCGAGGTGCTGCTCGTTGAGCCGCACCACCGTCCGGCCGAGCCCGATCCGGCGATCCTCGCCGGCCTCCTGCGCCAGGGCCGCGGCGTTGACGTCGGCCCGGGTCGTCTCCAGCGCGGCATTGAGCAGGAGGGCGACGTCGGCCGGGGTGGTGTCGTCGCCGGCCGGCTCGACGTCGGCCGGGGCGTAGACCCGCTCGACCTTGCCCCCGGGGAGGCGGCGGTACTCAGCTATCTCAATGAGCTTCGCCTCCTCTAGCTGCGTGAGGTGGTGGTAGAGACGGTCCGGCCGCATGCCCACCAGCCCGGCCAGTTCCTTGGCCGACCGGGGGCGCGCGGCCAGCAGTTCGAACAGGCGGATGCGCAGCGGGTCCGCGAGAGCCCGGTGCACCGCCCGCAGCCGCGGTGACGGCTGGTCAGCCACTGAGTTTCCTTTCAGCTATTGGATAATAGTCCACTGAGTGGCCAGACCTTCAACAGGGGTCGCTGATAGCCTCACGCGCAGGATGGACCAGGTCGGTGAGGCGGAACTCGGGGGGACAGAGGGAGAAAAAGAAAGAAAGGTCACCGGGAATTGGCCGAGATGAGTGGCCGGAACTCCAAGAGGGGTGGCTGATAGCCTCACGCGCAGGATGGACCAGGTCGGTGAGGCGGAACTCCTGGCGGCGGCCACCGCCGGGCAGATCCTGGTGTGCGGCAACGGCAGGGCACGGCGCCGCGTTTCCGCGGATCTGCTCCGCCGCTGCTGCCGTGAGCTGCGGGATCAGGTCGATCCGCGGGGCCTGCGGCTGAGCGGCGCCGAGGTCACCGGGCACCTGGACCTGGCCGGCATGGACGTGCCGTTCCCGCTGCGGTTCGACGGCTGCTCGTTCACCTCGCTGGTGACGGTGGAAGGCGCGCAGTTGGGCGAACTGGCGCTGACGGGTTGCGACAAGGTGCCCGGCCTGCTGGCCAACGGGGTACGGATCCGGCGCGACCTGGACCTGTCCCGCAGCTATGTCACCGGCGCGCTGGAAACCAGCGCCAGCACATCCAAGCTGTCGGCGATCTGGCTCTGTGAGTCGGAGATAGGCGGCCGGCTGCTGTGCGTGGACACCGTGATCGACGGTGGCGACCGCTCTATTCAGGCGGACCGGCTCCACGTCACCGGCAACGTGAGGCTGCTACATGGGTTCACCGCGCACGGGGAGGTGCGGCTGATCGGCGCCCGCATCGGCGGATCCCTGGACCTCACCGGTGCCAGCATCGAATCGCCAGGAACCGGGCTGGCGCTGGACCTGGGCGAGGCCGTGATCGAGGCCAGCCTCTTCCTGATCGACGCCCCCGGGGGCCGCCGCCCGCTCATCCGCGGCCGCATCGACATGGGCCAGGCGCGCATCGGTGGCCAGTTCCTGATCCGCAACGCCTCGCTGGAAGCACGCGCCGGCCCGCCGGTCGGCAGCGCCTACTCCAGGTCGCGGGCGGGCGGCACGGCACTGAGCGCGCCCCGCCTTTCGGTCGGCGCCGAGCTGACCTTCGACGGAACGTGCCAGGTGACCGGCGGCATCGACCTGTCCATGAGCCAGCTTGGCAGCGTTTCCGTGCGACCGGGCTGCACGCTGCTGGCACCGGGCCGCACCGCGCTCGACCTGACCAACACCGAACTGTTGTCCACGTTCACCGTGGGCGAGGAGGTGCCCGTCCAGGGCACGGTCCGGCTCAGCGGTGCGCGCATTCACGGCAACCTCCGCCTGCGGGAAGCCGTGCTCAGCGCCCCGGAGGGCAGATCCCTGCTTGCCGCCCAGGGCGTGAGCATCGACGGTGAGGCGGAACTGCAGAACCTGCAGGCGACCGGCGGGGACCTGGGGTTCCGGGCGGCCACCATCGGCAGCTTCCTTGACGCGGCGGGCGCGAAACTGCACAACCCGGGCGGGTACACGATGAACCTGGTGCAGGCGAACGTGAAGGGCTCGGTGCGCCTGGTCGACGGATTCGAGTCCACCGGGGAGGTCGTGCTCAACCGGGCCGCCATCGAGGGCCGCCTCATCTGCACACGGGGGACCTTCCACCAGCCAGGGCTGCACGGGCCCGGCGAGGAACCCGATGCCATCGAGGCCATCTCCGCCACCATCCGCAGCGGCATGGACCTGGGGTGGAAGTCGATCTCGCCCCGGGTGGACTTCACCAACACCCGGACGTCGTTCCTGGCCGATGACCCAGACACCTGGCCATCGCGGTACGTCATCGTAGGTTTCACCTACGACCGGTTCGAGCAGCCCCAGGGCGTCACCCGGTGGCCATGGGACCACACGGCCCGCGCCGCCTGGCTGAACCGCCAGGCGATCTACGACGCCGGCCCGTACGAACAGGCCGCCCGGGTGTTCCGTGAACACGGGTACACCGCCGGGGCCGAAGCGATCCTGATCGCCCAGCGGCGGCACGCCCGCCGGGTCATCGCCGGACCTGGGATACGTCTGCGCCGCACCCTGGACAGGGCCTACAGCGTCACGGTCGGCTACGGCCACCGGCCGCGCCGCGTTCTGTGGCTGCTGGCCATCCTGCTCATCCTCGTCATCGCCTCGCTCGAGGCCCCGGCCACCCAGGCGACCATGCGCGCCACCACGTCGGCCGGCCTGGTATTCACCACGCACGGGCCCGCACCGGGTGCCGGGCCGGGCAGCCTTGCCGGGGCTCCGGCGGCACGCTCCGACATCTGCGGTGGGGGCGCGGTGCGCTGCTTCAACCCGGTTCTCTACGCCATCGACACCGTGGTCCCGCTGGTCTCACTCGATCAGCGATCGACCTGGTACGCCGATCCGAGCCTGCGCTACGGCGCCTTCATGCAATGGTGGCTCAATGCCGCCACGTTGCTGGGCTGGCTGCTCTCCTCGATCTTCGTGCTGTCCCTGGCCCGCCTCTCCCGCGGCACGTGAGCCGTCCGGTCTCGCCGCGGCGGCCGCATGCTGCGCGGCACGACCATGCGCACCTCGGTCGGCGCCCCGGGCTGGCCGGCCCGCGCCGAGGCATATTCCGGCACGCCGACGCAGGTGAACAGCAGGGCGTCCAGCGGCTCGCCGAGCAGCGCCGGTATCTCACTGTCCAGGAACGTCATCCCGGACGCGCCGGCGCCGAGCGCGTAGGCGGCCAGGTGCAGCCGGCCTTCGGCCAGCCCGGCCGATAGCTGCGCCGCGCGGTACTCCCGGTCGTCGAGCCCGGCCAGCCGGGCCGCCGCGATGACCACGAACGCGGCGTCGTGCGGCAGGCCCTGGCCGAGGCACACCCGGCGCAGCTCGGCCCGCAGCTGGCCGGGCCGCGCGGGAGCGGCCAGGTCCGGCCACCGGTACACCCCGGGCGCCAGGCCCGCGACGTCGTGCACCACGACCCGGTGCGGCAGGCCGATCCCGCGGACGGCCACACCAAGGCAGGTGCGCAGCAGGCCGTCCGGCAGGCCCTGGCTGCCGTCCATCCGCCGCGCCGACCCGCGCTTGGCGATCACCTCCTCGACCGGCGGCGAGGCGAGCAGCGGGACATCGGCCGGGGCGCCCCGGTCAAGCGGCGGCCCGAGGCTATCCCGTTCCCCGGCCCGCTGTGCGGCCGTGACGAGGGGGAACTCCAGCGGCGCGCGATCGGTCGCGCCGACCGCGGCCGGGCCCGTCGCCTCGAGCGCGGGCTCCCCCTCCCCCAGGCTGACCACCGCGACCGGAATCTCGTGTACCCGGTCCGCCCCGGCCAGCGCCGCCACCGGCACGTCGGGGAACCGGAGGTACGGCGTCGCGGTCAGGCCGGCCGAGTCGGCGAGCGCCAGCATCTGGGCCAGCATCGTGCCGGCGTCCCAGTACACGTGCCGGTAGCCGCGTTCCCGGTAGCGCCACCCGGTGCGCCAAGGGACGCCAGTGACCACGATCGCCGGTGCACCGCCGCGCGGCGGCGGCCCGACCGCCACCAGCGCGTGGTCCAGCGGGTCGTACCAGTGCACTCCGGCGGGGAGGGACCCGCCCTGCGGCACCGCGAGGTACAGCTCAAGCGGGAACCGGCCACCGGCGGATCCCGCCGCCCGGAACAGCCAGTTACCGAACGGCCGCGGCGAGATGCGCGCTACCCCGGCGGACAGGTGCAGCAGCCGGGAGAGCTGCGCCAGGTCCAGCCGGCCCGGCGCCACCTCCGCCGTGCCCGCCAGCACGGCGAGCGCCGGCGCGGTGGTCGGCGGCAGGTCCCGTGGCAGTGACAGGCGGGGCAGTTCCTGCGCGTAGCGCTTGAAGAACCAGGGCAAGCGGTCCATGTCGTTGGTACGGAGGTCCTGCACCACGCGCGGGTCGTCCGCGGGCAGGTCCCAGCGGTGACCGGGTGCGTAAGACGTCAGCCGGTGCAGTGTCTGCGTCGCGGTCTCCACCCGGCCACTCTCCCGCACCGCCGGGGCGGCAAGCCAGCCCGGCTTACAGCCGGGCCACGCCGATCATCGAATCCCTGCTGACCAGGCCGGCCAGGTCCGCCTCGGTCATCCCCTCGGTCCCCGCCGGGCGCTGCGGCAGCACCAGGTAACGCACTTCGGCGGAGGAGTCCCATACCCGGATCTCGGTATCTTCGGGCAGCTCGCAGCCCATCTCGGCCAGCAGCACCCGGGGCTCGCGGACCATCCTGGCCCGGTACGGGGGATCCTTGTACCACGCGGGTGGCAGGCCCAGCGTGGGCCACGGGTAACAGGAGCACAGCGTGCACACGATCACGTTGTGCACGGCGGGCGTGTTCTCCACCACCACCATGTGGTGGCCTTCCGCGCCGCCGAAGCCGAGTTCGGCGATCGCGGCCGTGCCGTCGGCCAGCAGGCGCTGCTTGTACTGCGGGTCGGCCCAGGCCCGGGCCACCACCCTGGCCCCGTTCATCGGGCCGATCTCGGTTTCGTAGCGGTGGATGGTCTGGTCGATGAACCCCTCGGGGATCAGTCCCCGCTCGGTCAGCAACGCCTCAAGCGCCGCGACCCGCTGTTCCACCGGCGGCATCGCCGCCGGGCGATGCGCGCCCTCGCTCATGCCGGCTCCAGGTAGCTGTCCCACAGGTCCACGTGCACGCACACGCCGTGCTGCCCGTCGGACCACAGTTCCGCGGCGTCGAACCGCACCGAGTAGGTCGGCTCGCGCCGCCGCGCGGTGCCGTGTGCCTCCACGTCGGGCACCGAATAGCTGCCGTCCAGCCGCACCACCACGCCGGTCTTGCCACGGATGTAGCGCGGGCAGCGGGTGTGCCCCGGCGGATGCCACTCGCGCACCCGGACCTGGTCACCGGCACGGAACCGGGGCTCGCTCAGGTCGGCCCCTGGGTCGGTGACCGGCGGCGCGAGCACCGGGCCGCTGAGCGGGAACGTTCCGCCCGCGTGCGCCTCAAGCTCCTCGCGGGTGAGAAGCCCGTGCTCGACGGCCAGGGTGGCCGCGGCGGTGAGCCAGTGCTCGTAGTAGCTCGACGTCAGGTAGTGCCCCGGGTCCATCCGCTCGATCGCGTGCCGGAACTCCCCGCCGTTGGGCTGCACCGCGCCAAGCACGACCTCCATGAGTGCCCGGGCCCGCCCCTCCCACTGCTCACCGAAGACCGGTTCCGCCGGGGCATGGTCAACCGGGCCGAAGCCCTGCATGCCGCCCAGGTCATGGATCCCGTCCACCAGCAAGACTCTACTCGCCGGTCCCGTGGCACCCGAGTCCCGGCGCGGGCGGCCGGTACCCCCGGGAGCGTTCAGTATTGATACTCCCTAACGCCGGCCCGGGGCGGCCGGGAACCCGAGGCGCACGGGTGCCCGGGAACTTCCTTCCGGTTGCCCTGGCTCAGCGTGGCGGCCCGCCAGTGGCGGATGGCCTGGTTACATTCGTGTCTATGTTCGAGTCGCCGGATGTGCTTGACGGGCTGAACGACGAGCAGCGCCAGGCGGTGGTGCATCCAGGCGGGCCGCTGCTCGTGCTGGCGGGGGCCGGTACCGGCAAGACCCGCACGCTGGTGACCCGGGCGGCCTGGCTGTGTGAGCAGGGCGTGGAGCCGTCCCGGATCCTGCTGCTGACCTTCACCCGGCGCGCCGCGGACGACATGCTGTCCCGCGCCGCCGGGTGGGCACGGCCGGCCAGCGGGCGGATCACCGGCGGCACCTTCCACGCGATCGCGCACCGGATCATCCGCCGGCACGCCGAGTCGTTCTCGCTGCCGCCGCAGTTCACGGTCATCGACCCGTCGGACGTGGCGGACCTGCTCGATGCCCGCCGGGCCGATCACGGCCTGACCAGCACCGGCCGGCGGGCGCCGCGGGCCGGGGTGTGCGCGGACATCTACACCCGGTGCGTGAACGCGCAGAAGCCCGTCACCGAGGTGGTGCGTGCCGATTTCCCCTGGTGCACCGAGTACACCGCCCCGCTCGGCGAACTGTTCGGCGGCTATGTCGCGCACAAGCGCAGCCACGGCCTGGTCGACTTCGACGACCTGCTGCTGCTGTGGCGGGCCGCGCTTGCCGATCCCGCCGCCGGGCCGGTCCTGCGCGGCATGTTCGATGCGGTCCTCGTCGACGAGTACCAGGACGTCAACTCGGTCCAGGCCGACATCGTGCGGCTGCTGATGCCCGAAGGCGGCTGCCTGACCTGCGTCGGCGACGACGCTCAGGCCATCTACGGCTTCCGCGGCGCCGACCCGCAGCACCTGCGGGAACTGGCGGCCACCTTCCCCGGCCTGACCGTGGTGCGGCTTGGCCGCAACTACCGGTCCAGGCAGGCGGTGCTCCGGCTGGCCAACGAGGTGCGCCCGCAGTCCTCCGGGCTGGAACTCGCGCTCACCGCCACCCGCGAGACCGGGGCCGCGCCGATGCTGGTGCGCTGCTACGACGAGGCGACGCAGGCGCGGGAGATCTGCGCCCAGGTCCTGGCGGCCTGCGAGGCCGGCCTGGACCTGCGCGACCAGGCCGTGCTGGTCCGCGCGGCGCACCACAGCGACGTGCTGGAGATAGAGCTGACGGCTCGCGGCATCCCGTTCGTGAAGTACGGCGGGCTGCGCTTCACCGAGGCGGCCCACGTCAAGGACTTCCTCGCCGCCGCCCGTATCGTCGCCAATCCCGCCGACGACATCGCCTGGTTCCGGGTGCTGCGGCTGCACGAGGGCATCGGGGCGGCCAGCGCGCGCCGGGTCCTCGACGCGCTTGACCTGGCGGAACCTGGCCAGTTCGAGCGGTGGCCCGCTGCCGTCGGCGCCGCGCCGCGGCGGGCGCGGGAGCACCTGACCGCCACCATCACCGACCTGGCCAGCGCCGCGGCGGAGGACACGCCGCAGCGGGCAGCGGTGATCCTGGCCGCCCTGCAAAAGCCGCTGCGCGCCCGCTACCCCGACGCCGACATCCGCATCGCCGACCTGCAGCGGCTCGCCGACGCGGCCGCCAGCCGGCCGTCGCTGCACGACGCGCTCGTCGAGCTTGCGCTGGACCCGCCGGTGTCGGCCTCGGACTTCGCCGGGCCGCCCCGCCGCGACGAGGACTTCCTGGTCATCTCGACCATGCACTCGGCCAAGGGCCTCGAATGGCCGGTGGTGCACCTGCCCCATCTGGTCGACGGCGCCGTGCCCAGCGACATGGCACTGAGCTCCCCGGCGGGCTCGCCGAGGAACAGCGGCTGTTCTACGTCGCGGTCACCAGGGCCCGCGACCATCTCTACCTGTACGCGCCGATGCGGCTGCACCACCACCGGCTCGCCACCGACGACCGGCACGGCTACGGGCAGCTGACCCGGTTCCTCGGCGCCGGCGCCCTGGCGGCGTGCGAGACCATCGAGGCCGCACCGCCCGTGCCGCTACTGCCCGCTACCGGCCAGATCCGCGCCCGCATCGACGCCGACCTCAGCTCGCTGTGGACCGGCTGACCTGCGTACGCACAGTGACGAACTGCAGGCTGGCCAGTTCATTTGATTCCAAAGCGTTATCTGTCCGCATCTGATATCAAATGTCCGCGCGACTATAAGCTCCCTGCAAAGGAGGCGTCCCGATGAAATTTCCCCACACAATGACCATCGCGGCGCGCCGCAGGGCACGCCCGCTGTACAAGCTGAGCACCGGAGCAGCCGTCGCTGCCCTCGCTGTCACCGCCGCGGCATGCGGCGGGTCGACTCAGTCCTCCACCACGAGCACCCAGGGAGCCGCGCACAAGGGCGGCACGTTCACGATCCTCGCCAACTCCGCGTTCGGCGTCGCCGACCCGGCGCAGAACTACACGCTGGAGGAGTGGCAGCTGCTGATCGACACGCACGACGGGCTGGTGGGCTTCGCGAAGGTGGGCGGCGTCCCCGGCACCAAGATCATCCCTGACCTGGCGACGTCCATCCCGGTGCCGACCAACGGCGGGAAGACCTATGTCTTCCACATCCGGCACGGGATCAAGTTCTCCAACGGCCAGACGCTCAAGCCCAGCGACTTCGTCACGACGTTCGAGCGGCAGTTCACCGTGCCCGGGCCGACCACGTTCTACTCCGACATCGTGGGCGCGAGCAAGTGCAGCACCAAGGGCTGCGACCTGTCGAAGGGCGTGGTCGCCAACGACTCCGCCTACACGCTGACGCTCAACCTGACCGCGCCCGACCCGGAGCTGATGGATCAGCTTTCGCTGCCGTTCGCCTATGCGGTGCCGTCCGGCACTTCACCCAAGCTGACCGGCAACAACGTGCCGCCGGGCACCGGGCCGTACATGTGGAAGTCGTACAACCCGAACACGGCCGCCGTGCTGGTCCGCAACCCGTTACTTCCATGTCTGGAGCGCGCAGGCGCAGCCGGCCGGGTACCCGAACGAGATCATCGAGAAGTACGGGCTGCAGGTCTCCGACGAGGTCACCGAGGTGCTGAACGGCGAGGCCAATGAGGTGTTCGACGGCGACCAGATCCCGTCCGACCAGCTCAGCACGCTGAACAGCACGAAGTACGCGGGTCAGGTGCACGTGAATACGCTCACCGCCGACTGGTACTTCGCGCTGAACACCAAGCGCCCGCCGTTCAACAACGTGCTGGCCCGGCAGGCGATCAACTACGCGGCCAACCGCTCCGCCTACGTCAAGATCGCTGGCGGGCCGTCACTGGCGGTGCCGACCTGCCAGATCCTGCCGCCGAACTTCCCCTCGTACGCGCCGTACTGCCCGTACACCTCGGGGACCAACCACACCAAGTGGACCGCGCCCGACATCGCCAAGGCCAAGCAACTCGTGCAGCAGTCGCACACCGCCGGCATGAAGGTGGTCGTGGACGGCACCAACGACCAGGTCGGCAAGGCCCTGGTCGAGCAGATGGTGTCGGACCTGAACGCGATCGGCTACAAGGCGTCCGCCCAGTTGCTGGCGGCCAGCATCCAGTACCCGTTCGTGCAGAACTCGTCGAACTCGGCCAAGTGGAACGTCGGCTGGTCGGCCTGGTACCAGGACTACCCGGCGCCGTCTGACTTCCTGAACGTGCTGCTCGGCTGCGGGAGCATCCACCCGAACAGCGACGCCAGCCCGAACATCGCCGCGTTCTGCGATCAGGCCATCCAGTCGAAGATCAACCAGGCCGAGGCGATGGGAGCGACCAACCCGAGCGGCGCCGCGGCGCTGTGGACGCAGGTCGACCACGCCGACACCAACGCGGCGCCCTGGGTGGACATGTACAACCCCAAGCAGATCGACGTCCTGTCCCACAACGTCCACGGTTACTCCTGGAACCCGCAGTGGTACATCCTCATCGACAGGCTCTGGCTCTCCTCCTAGGACCAGGCAGGGCCCGCGAAGGGTAGCTGATGGCCACTCTCCTGGAGCAGGTCGAGGTTGACACGGGGTTGCGGTCGGCCGCTGGCCGGCCGCAACCCGTGGGCGCTGGCCGCCCGGCGGCTGTGGCGCAACCGCATCGCGATGGCGGCGCTGCTGCTGTTCCTGGTCATCGTGGTGATGTGCCTGGCCGCGCCGCTGTACGCGCACGACGTGGCGCACGTGAACCCGTTCCCGCCGAACCTGAACGGGCACACGGTCGTGAACGGCAAGGTGGTCCCGGTGATGCAGCGGGGCGGCGGCATCCTGCAGCCTGGGCGAGACCCCGATCGGGCCCACCTGGGATCCCAGCCACTATTTCCTCGGCGCGGACAGCACAGGCCGTGATGTTGCCGCGCTGCTGCTGTACGGCGGGCGGAGTTCGCTGCTGATCGGCATCGGCGCCGCGGTGCTCTGCTCGCTGGTGGCCACCGTGGTCGCCCTGATCGCCGGTTTCTTCGGCGGCGTAACGGACTCGGTGGCGTCCCGCATCATGGACATGATCTGGGCCTTCCCGGTGATACTTGCTGGCGATATGCATCGCGACCGAGCTGCTCACCCACTCCAGCGGGTTCCAGTTCGGGCCGGTGCACGTCGACGCGTCCAGCCTGTGGCTGCCCACGACTCATCATCGCGTTCATCTACATCCCGTACGTCTACCGCCCGATGCGCGGCCAGGTGCTGTCGGTGGTCAACAAGGAGTTCGTGGAGGCGGCGACCGCCCAGGGCGCGGGCAACACTGAGGCTGATCTTCTCCGAGATCCTGCCCAACGTGGTGTCCACGGTGATCGTGCTGCTGCCGCTGATGATCGCCACCACGATCCTGACCGAGTCGGCGCTTTCCTTCCTCGGCGTCGGCGTCCAGCCGCCGAACGTCAGCTGGGGAACGATCATCCAGGACGGTACGGACCTGGTGTACACCCGGCCCTGGGTGACGATCGCCCCTGGGCTCATGATCCTGCTGACCGTGCTCTCGCTCAACGTGCTCGGGGACGGCGTCAGGGACGCCCTCGACCCGCGGGCCAAGCTGCGGGTGGAGGGCTAAGTGATCAGCCGGGCGAGGCGAGGGCCGGCCGTCATGCTGACGTTCATCATCCGGCGCCTGCTGTGGTCCGTGCTGGTCATGTTCGTGATCACGGTGGTCGTGTTCATCATCTTCTTCAAGACGCCGGGCGTCGACCCGGCCCGCGCCCTCGCGGGCCGCAGCCCGAACCCGCAGACCCTGGCGGAGATCCGGGCACAGCTCGGGCTCGGCCGGCCGTTCCCGATCGAGTACGGCCTCATGATGAAGAAGATCTTCATCACCCGGGATCTGGTGTCCTACTCCAACCAGGGCGTGCGGGTGGTCCAGGAGGTCTTCGCGGCCACCCCCGCGACCCTGTCGCTCGTCTTCGGCGCCGCGGTGCTCTGGGTGGTGATGGCGATCGCGGTAGGGATCGCCGCTGCGCTGCTGCGGGGCACGGTCTTCGATCCGCTGCTGATGGTCGTCGCCCTCGTCGGCGTCTCCGCGCCGGTCTTCTGGGTGGGCCAGATCGCCAACTTGCTCTCTCAGGGGACCCTGCACGAGCACGTTCCTGTTCAGCTGGGTGCCGCCGCTCGGCTACACGCCATTCACTCCAGAGCCCGGAGTTGTGGTTCAAGGGGCTGGTGATCCCGTGGATCACGCTGTCGATCCTGTACATCGGCTTCTACGGGCGCGTGCTGCGCGCCAATCTTCTTGAGGTGCAGAACGAGGACTACGTCCGGACCGCCCGCGCGAAGGGAATCAGCGAACGGCGGGTGCTGCTACGGCACACGCTGCGGACATCGATGATCACGTTCGTGAGTCTGTTCGGGCTCGACTTCGCCGTCCTGGTGGCCGGGGGCGCTCTGCTCACCGAAGTGGTGTTCGGCATCCACGGGGTCGGCTACCTCACGTGGCAGGCCCTGGAGAACCTCGACCTGCCGACAATCATGGCGACCACGATCTACGGCGCGTTCTTCATCGTGCTGATCAACGCCCTCGTGGACATCGCCTATGCCTGGCTCGACCCGAGGATCCGGCCCACATGACGGCCGAGCCGCTGCTCGAGGTGCGTGACCTCAAGGTCTCCTTCCGCACCGACGACGGGATCGTCAAGGCGGTCGACGGCGTGTCACTATCCCTGTCGGAGGGCGAGACGCTGGGCATCGTGGGCGAATCCGGGTCCGGCAAGAGCGTGACCATGATGTCGGTGATGCGGCTGATCAACGACCCGAACGCGCGCTTCGAGGGCGAGGTGCTCTACAAGGGCCGCGACCTGATGAAGCTCGCCCAGGACCAGATCCGCGGGATCCGGGGCGCGGGAATCGCCATGATCTTCCAGGACCCGATGACCTCGCTCAACCCCGTCTACCGGGTGGGCTGGCAGATCGAGGAGCAGGTCCGGGAGCACGAGAAGATCTCCAAGCAGGCTGCCCATGCCCGCGCCGTCGAACTGCTGACCGCGGTCGGCATCCCGCAGGCCGGCGACCGCGTCAACGACTACCCGCACCAGTTCTCCGGCGGCATGCGGCAGCGGGTGATGATCGCGATGGCGCTGTCCTGCAGCCCGGACATCCTGATCGCGGACGAGCCGACCACCGCCCTGGACGTGACGATCCAGGCGCAGATCCTCGGCCTGATCAGGAAGCTCAAGGATGAGTTCGGCACCGCCGTCGTGCTGATCACGCACGACCTGGGGGTGGTGGCCGACCTCGCCGACCGGATCGCGGTGATGTACGCGGGCCGGATCATCGAGAAAGGCACCCGCAGGGACATCTTCTACGACCCGCAGCATCCCTACACCTGGGGCCTGCTCGGGTCGATCGCCCGGCTGGACCGGCCCAAGCCCAGGCGGCTCGCGGCCATTCCCGGCCTGCCGCCCTCGCTGCTCCGCCTGCCCGAGGGGTGCGCGTTCGGTCCCCGCTGCGGGCACCGCTTCGCGCTCTGCGACCAGCGCCCGGACCTGCTGGACAAGGTCGGCGACGGGCACCTCGACGCCTGCCATCTCGACACCGGCAGAAGCGGGAACTGCGGGAGACCACCATCCATCCGGAGCTGATCGAGGAGGCTACGTGACGGCAGGCTCCGCGGCTTCGCCGGATTCCGCGGCCGCCCTGGGCCCGGTGGCCGGGACAGGTTCCGTGGCGGCCCCGGATCCTGCCGCGGGTGCCGCCGGCCCGGCCCCCGGGAACGGTGAGGTGCTGCTGCGGGCCGAGCACGTCAAGAAGTACTTCCCGGTCCGCAAGGGGATCCTGCTCCAGCGCGAGATAGCCCGGGTGCACGCGGTGGACGACGTCAGCTTCGAACTCCGCGCCGGGGAGACGCTCGGGCCTGGTCGGGGAGTCGGGGTGCGGCAAGTCCACCCTGGCCCGGTGCATCGCCCGGCTGTTCCCGCTGAGCGGCGGCTCTATCGTGTTCGAGGGCCGCGACATCTCCAGGCTGTCCCGGCGCCAGCTCCGGCCGGTGCGCCGTGACCTGCAGATGGTGTTCCAGGACCCGTACGCCTCGCTCAACCCGCGCAAGCGCGTCGGCACGGTCATCGCCGACCCGCTGCGGATCCACCGCTGGGGCAGCCGGGAGCAGATCAAGCGGCGGGTGGGCGAACTGCTCGAACTCGTGGGCCTGTCACCGGAGCACGTGAACCGCTACCCGCACGAGTTCTCCGGCGGCCAGCGGCAGCGGATCGGCGTTGCCCGGGCCCTGGCCCTGCACCCGAGGCTCGTCATCGCGGACGAGCCGGTGTCGGCCCTGGACGTCTCGATCCGCGCGCAAGTGATCAACCTGCTCGACGACCTGCAGGACGAGCTGAACCTGACCTACATCTTCATCGCCCACGACCTCGGCGTGGTGCGGCACGTGTCCGACCGGATCGCGGTGATGTACCTCGGCAAGATCGTGGAGATCTCACCGGCCGAGGATCTGTACAAGCGCCCGATCCACCCCTATACCGAGGCGCTGCTGTCCGCGGTGCCGATCCCGGACCCCGACCTGTCCGAGCAGCGCACGCAGATCGTGCTCGAAGGCGACGTGCCCAGCCCCATCTCGCCGCCGACCGGGTGCCGCTTCCACACCCGCTGCCGGTACGCGACACAGATCTGCACCGACCAGGAGCCGCCGCTGGTGGCACACGGGAACGACGGTCACATGGCGGCCTGCCACCACCCGCTGAACGCCGACCGGGCCGCTACGGCAGATCCGCGCCCATAGCGGCGGTCTCCGCCCAGGTGCGCTCCAGCGCCTGCGCGAGCACCTCGGGTGGCTGTGCGCCGGAGACGGCGTACCGGCGGTCGAAGACGAAGAACGGGACGCCGGTCACGCCCAGGGACCGGGCCATCGCCTCGTCGGCGTCGACGTCGCGCGTCGTACTCGTCACCGGCCAGCACGGCCAGTGCCTCATCACGGTCGAGGCCCGCGTCCGCCGCCAGGTCCGCGAGCGAGGCATGGTCGAAGATCGAGGCCTGCTCGGTGAAATAGGCGCGGTGCAGGCCCTCGGCCAGCTCGGCCTGCCTGCCGCGCGCCCTGGCAAGCTGCAGCAGCCGGTGCGCGTCCCGCGTGCTGCCGCTGCGCAGGCCGTCCATGTGAAAGGTCAGCCCGCGCTGGGCGGCGCGCTGCTCCATCTGCCGCTGCGCGTCGTGCGCCTGCGCCGCGCTCATCCCGTACTTGCTGGCCAGCAGCTCCACCGTGGGCGTGGTCACCCCCGGCGGTGCCGCGGGGTCCAGCTCGAAGGACCGGTAGGTGACGTCCACCTCGCCGCGGTGGGCGAACCCCTCCAGCGCCAGTTCGAGATGCCGCTTGCCCAGGTAGCACCAGGGGCACACCACGTCGGACCAGATCTCCACCTGCATGGCCGGGTCAACAAGCCGCGCGCCCGATCCCTTCCCCGGCGATACTGGTCGGATGCAGCCACCCGAGCCTGGTTCCCTGGCCGAGTACTTCGACCACTGGTACGCGGACATGACCGTCTCGCCGGTCAAGGACGAGATCCAGCAGCGCCACCTGGGCCTGCCGGCATACCTGCTGTCCAACAGCCTGCTCGGCTGGGAGGGGATCGCCGAGGTCGTCACGGCGCTGCGGCTGTCCGGCGGCGCCACCCTGGTGGACCTGGCCTGCGGCCGTGGCGGCTACGGGCTGGAGATCGCCGGCCGCACCGGCGCCCGGCTGGTCGGGGTCGACTTCTCCGCCGAGGCGGTGCGCCAGGCCACCGAGCATGCCCGGCGGCTGGGCACCGCGGCGGAGTTCCGCGTCGGCGACCTGGCCTCGACCGGGCTGCAGGCGGGTGCGGCCAACGGCGTGCTGTGCGTGGACGCGATCCAGTTCGCCCCGCAGCCCGAGGCCGCTTACCAGGAGATGCGGCGGATCCTGGCGCCTGGCGGGCGCGCCGTGCTCACCTGCTGGGAGCCGCGCGACCCCGGCGACGAGCGCCTGCCCGCCCGGCTGCGGCACGTCGACCTGGCCGCCGGGCTGACCGCCGCGGGGTTCGGCGATGTCGAGGTCCGCGACCGCCCGCTCTGGCAGGCCACGGAGCGCGCGATGTGGGCGGAAGCCGTGGCACTGGATCCCGGTGACGACCCGGCGCTGATCTCGTTCCGCAACGAGGGCCTGCGCTCCCCCACGGTCATCGAACTGACCCGCCGGGTCATGGCCACCGCGACCGCGCCGTAGGCCGGCCGTACAGTCTGGCTATGGCCGATGAGGGATCCGCGCCCGGGCCTGGCGGCGAGCTGGTGCCCAGGGATGAGCGCGAGCTTGCGTCCCGCGATGAGCCGTTGCCGGGCGGCGCCGGGCTGCGCGCGTCGCATGACGACCGGGACCGGGCGGTCGAGGTGCTGCGGGTTGCCGCGGGCGATGGCAGGATCACCGCGGAGGAGCTAGACGAGCGGGTGGGCGCGGCCCTGACGGCCCGCACCTACAGTGAGCTTGCGGCGCTGATCTCCGACCTGCCCGCCACCCCTGGCTCGCTGCCGCTCGTGCCGGGATCGCCGCCCGGCACAGCGCCGGGCGCGCGGCCCAAGGATCTGGTGCGCATCGAATGCGACACCAGCACGGCGCGCCGTGACGGCGCCTGGCTGGTGCCGCGGCGCCTGGAGGTGCGGCTGACCCTAGGCAGCGTCACGCTGGATTTCACCGAGGCGGTGGTGTCCTGGCCGTCGCTGGAGATCGACGTCGATATCCAGACCGGGAGCCTGATCCTGGTGATCGCGCCGGGCATCCTGGTCAGCACCGATGACTTGGCGCTCAGTACCAGCAGCGTGAAGGTGGATGCGCCGTGGGGCCCAGAGGTGCCGGTCAGGTTCCGCATTGACGTGTCGGGCCGGGCCAGCACAGGCACGATAACGGCGCGGCCACCGCGTCCCCTGCGACGGCCGCGCCGTAAGTTCTGGCACTGGCTGCTACGACGGCGGCCCGAGCAGCGCGCACTCGCCCGGCCGCCACTGACCTAGGGTCGAGGCCATCCTCCCCGCCCGGCACACGATGATCAAGGGCAGCGCCAGGTCTTTCAGATCGAAGGGGTCAGCGAACGATGACCAGGTCGATGGGGTCGAGGCCGACCCTGATCGCCCGGCCGGCCCGGAGGGTGGCGATCCGGATGGGGGTCACGGTGTGTCCCTGAACCCTGCCGTTGCCGAAGTTGGCCACGTAGGCCATTGTCCCGTTCGGGGTGATCGCGATTGCGACAGGGTTGAGGCCCACGCGGATGGGCTGTCCGGCCGTGTTGGTGGCGGTCTGGACCGGGGTCACCGTGTGCCCGCCGAAATTGGCGACGAGGACGGTCTTGCCGTCCGGGGTGATCGCCATGGCGCCCGGCGCGCCGACGGGGATGGGCTGTCCGGCCGTGTTGGTGGCGGTCTGGATCGGGGTCACCGTGTTCGAGCCGAGGCTGGCCACGTAGACGGTCTTCCCGTTGGGCGTGATCACGAGAGTCTCAGGATCGCTCCTGACGCTGATCGGCGGGCCGGCCGTGCCGCTAGCGGTGCTGATCGGGGTTACGGTGCCCGAGCCGGAGTTGGCGACGTAGGCGGTCTTCCCGTTGGGTGTGATGGCGATGGCAAAGGGATTGCTCCCCACCCTGATCGCCTTGCCAACTGTGTTGGAGGCGGTCCGGACCGGGATCACCGTGCCGCCGAGGTAGTTGAGGAGATAGAGGGTCCTCCCGTCCGGCGTGATCGCGAGGGATTGAGAGCCGAACGGGTCAGCCCCGGTCCTGATCGTCTTCCCTGGCGTGTTCGTGGCGACCCGGATGGGGGTCATGCCGCCGAGGGCGCCGACGAGGTAGAGGGTCTTTCCGTCGGGGCTGACCAGCGGGTCACCGGCTTCCCTCACCTTGATCGCCCGGCCGGCCTTGTTGGTGGCGGTCCGGATCGGGGTCACCGTCTGCGGGCCGGCGCTGACGACGTAGACGGTCCTGCCGTCCGGCGTGGCTGTGATGGCGTTGGCACCGTGGGTGTTGATCGCCCGGCTGGGCCGGTTGGTGGCGACCCGGATCGGCGTCACCGTGCCGGAGCCCTGGTTGGCGACGTAGACGGTCACCGGCGGGGCGGCGGTGCCGGCCACGCCGGCGGCGCTAGCCGGGGCGGTGGCTCCGGTCAATCCCAGCATGGCCAGTGCCGCCCCCGGCGCCGTGAGGTGCAGAACGCGCGTAATGGCTGGGCGCATCGCAGATCTCCCTTATTGCTCGCTCCCGCATGCCGCACAACGCGCGGCCGCCCCGGTCAGTAGACGCCGGACAATGCCCGCCGGGTTACGCAGCCCAGCAGCTATCGCGGCTTCAGGCCGAGCATGTTCCGGCCGCCAACGAGGTAGGACGCCGTGTCAGTGGTCGTGTCAGGGCCGTGTCAGGGCCGTGTCAGGGCCGGTGCCGATAGTGGTCGCATGAGAAGTTCAGCGATTGCAGTCTCAGGGCTGCGCAAGGCATACGGGGACAAGACCGTGCTCGATGGCATCGATCTAGATGTTCCTGCGGGCACGGTCTTCTCCCTGCTCGGCCCGAATGGGGCGGGTAAGACGACGACGGTGAACGTGCTGACCACGTTGATGAAGGCCGACGGTGGGACGGTACGGGTTGCCGGGCATGATGTTGCGACCGAGACCAAGGCGGTGCGCGCGGTAATCGGGGTCACCGGTCAGTTCGCGGCGGTGGACGATCTGCTGACGGGGCAGGAGAACCTGCAGTTGATGGCGGATCTGCACCATCTGCGGGCCGGCGAGGGCAAGCGGGTGGTCACCTCACTGCTGGAACGGTTCGATCTGGCGGAGTCGGCGCAGAAGATGGCGGCGACCTATTCCGGCGGTATGCGCCGGAAGCTGGACCTGGCGATGACGCTGGTCACCAGGCCGCAGATCATTTTCCTGGACGAGCCGACGACGGGACTGGATCCGCGCAGCCGCCGCACGATGTGGAACATCGTCCGCGAGTTGGTGGCCGACGGCGTGACCGTTTTCCTCACTACCCAGAATCTCGAAGAAGCCGATCAGCTCGCCGACCGGATCGCGGTGCTCGACCAGGGCCACTTGGTTGCCCAGGGCACTCCCGGCGAACTCAAGCGCCAGGTCCCCGGCAGCCACGTCCGGCTCCGGTTTTCCGACGTCGTGGTACTGGACGCGGCGGCGCGGGTCCTGAACGGCTCGACGCGGGACGACGAGGACCTGACCCTGCGGGTTCCCAGCGATGGCAGGGCGAAATCGTTGCGGGCTCTGCTGGATCGGCTCGATGAGCATTCGATCGACGTTGAGGAATTCTCCGTGCACACACCGGACCTCGATGACGTTTTCCTTGCCCTGACCAGTCACGCGAGCACGGAGGCCAGCACACAATGAGCACCATTTCAGCACCGCTGACCGATTCGCGGATCATGCTGCGCCGCAACCTCAAGCACATCCGCCGGAATCCGATCACGATATTCAACGCGGCCTTGATGCCGGTCGTGCTCATGTTGCTACTCGTATACGTGTTCGGCAACGCATTCAATGTCGGCGAGCACTACGTCGAATACGCAACACCAGGCCTGATCCTGCTGGCCATCACCTACGGGTTGTCGGCCACTGCGGTATCCGTGAACTCCGACATGACGAAGGGCATCATCAACCGTTTCAAGGTCATGAATGTCTCCCGCGGCGCCGTCCTGAATGGTCACGTCGCGGCCACCATGCTGAGCAGCTCGGTATCCATTGCGGTCATCATCGGAATGGCCTTCGCACTGGGGTTCAGGTCGCCTGCGACCCTCCTCGACTGGCTCGGCGCGATCGGTATCATCGCGGCGACAGCTTTCGCGGCCGCCTGGCTCACGGTCGCGCTTGGAATGGCTGCGAAAACTCCGGAATCCGCAGCCCTCACCGTCGTGCCGCTGCTCCTGCTGCCATTCGTGAGCAGCGCGATCGTGCCGGCCGCCAAGATGGGAGCCAGGGTGTCCGGCAATTTGCGCAGTATCAGCCCTTCACGCCGATTATCGAATCGTTGCGTGGATTGCTCGCCGGCACCCCGTCGGGCGGCTACGCGGCCGCCGCTCTCGCCTGGTGCGCCGGGATCGCCCTCGTCGGGTACCTGTGGTCGCGTGCCACGTTCAGCAAGCGAGCGTAGCTTCGGCCAGCTCACGCCAGCTCGCCTGCGCCCCCTCCTGCGCCGCCTCGGCGAACCGCGCTTCGCCGAGGCGGCGCCGCGCGGCCTGTTCGATCCGGGCCACATCCGGTTGCGACCGATCCGGCAGTCCGCGCACGCTCGCGCTTGCCGCGAGCAGCCGCGCGGCCTGCTCGTACCGTTCGCCACGCAGCGCCAGGTCCGCGATCCCGACCAGTACCCGCGCGATCAGGGGCGCATGCCCCGCCTCCGACGCGGCCTGGAATGCCGCGCCGCGGTGCTCGCGGGCCTCGCCGGGGCTGTCGGCGAGGTAACCGAGCAGGTCGTGTGTCACCGCCCGGACAGGCGCCCGCTCCGCTTCGTCGCCCAGCATGGTTGTCGCGACGCCGAGTTGCCGGTATGCCTGCTCGGTGTCGCCGCTCCAGCGGGCCAGCTCCGCCTTCGCCAGGGCCAGCGCGGCCAGCGCAGACGGCCACGCGACCCGTTCCGCGTACCGCTGTGCCTCGGCCATGGCAGCCGTGCTGGACTCCTCATCACCCAGCAGCCAGTACAGCTGAGCCTGCCGCGACCGCCACGGAACCACATCTTCGATGGCGCCGACCTCGGTGACGACCGCGATCGCCTGTTCGTAGTGCTCGCACGCACCGGCGAACTCGCCGCGCGTGGCGATTCGGTCCGCCAGCTCGGTCAGAGCGAACGAAATCCCCCACCGCTCGCCGAGCGCCCGAAACTCGGCGAGCGCCATCTCGAGATAGGCATCCGCATCCCGCCCGCCCTGGCCGAGCATGATCCGCATCTTGCCGAGGTGCAGCCGGGCCAGTGCGCGCACCCACGGGTCGTCGTGGGTGAGCAGCGGTTCGAACGCGGGCAAGAACGCGTCCGGCGCCTGCAACATGCGTTCCAGCGGGGCGACGAACCCCAGCCGCGGGTCGCGGCGCTGACTGCGCTGACTGAACCGGTATGCCTTGTGGATCCACTCCGCCGCCTGGTACTGGTCAGCCGGACCGTCGGTCATGAACGTCACGCCAAGCGCGTAAACGAGGGCCCGGATCTCATCGCTCACCTCGCCGGGCGTGTTGGTGGCCGCGGTGATCAGCTCGAGGCCCTCGGCCTTGTGCCCGCCGAGCCACCAGTACCAGCCGGCTGCCGCCGCGAGCCGCATCGCCCCGTGCGCCTCGCCGGCCGCGAGCGCGCCACGCAGGGCAACAGCGATGTTGTCATGCTCGGCCTCGAGCGTGGCGAGCCACTCCAACTGCTCGGCGCGGCGCAGATGCGGGTCCGCGGTTTCGGCGAGTCCGGTGAAGTACGCGAGATGCGCACGGCGCGCCAGGTCCGATTCGCCCGCCTCCGCGAGCCGGTCCCGGGCGTATTCCTTGATCGTGTCGAGCATCCGGTAGCGCGGTGCGCTGTCCCCCTCGGTGAGCAGCAGCGATTTCTCGGCCAGCGCGGTCAGCAACTTGAGCACTTCCCCCCGCTCGACCGAATCACCGCCGCAGACCTGCTCGGCCGCGTCCAGGCTCGCCCCGCCGGAGAACACCGCGAGCCTGCGCAGGACCATCCGTTCGGCGTCGGTGAGCAGCTCCCAGCTCCAGTCGACCACCGCGCGCAACGTCCGGTGGTGTGGCAGCGCGGTACGGCTGCCGCCGGTCAGCAGGCGGAACCGGTCGTCGAGACGGTTGGCGAGCTGATCGAGGGACATGGTGCGCAATCTGGCTGCGGCGAGTTCGATTGCCAGCGGTATCCCGTCGAGCGCCCGGCAGACGCGCGCCATGTTCGACAGCGTGCGGGCGTCGGTCGCAAGATCCTTGCGCACCGCGCCGGCCCGGTCCTGCAGCAGCTGAACGGCCTGGGAGGACTCGATCTCGCCAGGGTCCGCGTCCTCGGCCGGCAGCGCCAGCGGCTCGACCTGCCACAGCGCCTCACCGGTGATGCCGAGCGGTTCCCTGCTCGTCGCGAGAATCCGCAGCCGCTGGCACTCCCCGAGCACCCGGTGGGCGAACGCCGCCGCAGACTCGATGACGTGCTCACAGTTGTCCAGAATCAAGAGCGTTTCGCGCTCGCGGATCGCGGCGATGAGCCGGTCCATCGGTTCCGCATTCGGTGCGCCGCCGAGCAGCGCATCCCGGAGCCCGAGCGCGGCGAGCGTCGGTTGCGCCACGTCACTACTCGCGCCGATCGGACGCCAGTTCCACCAGCCAGGCCCCGTCCGGCAGGTCGCCGAGCAGCGTGCGAGCGGTTTCCGTGGCCAGCCTGGTCTTCCCCGAGCCGCCCGGCCCGATCAGGGTGGTGAGCCGATGTTCGGCGATGAGTTCGCGGACCGCGGCGACATCAGCGTCCCTGCCGACGAAGCTGGTCAGCTCGGCGCGCAAGTTGGTCCTCCGGGCCTCCTCCTGCCAGCGCTGCTCCCGCCGTCCCAGCTCGCCCCGCAGCAGCGCGACGTGCAATGCGGACAGCTCAGGCGAGGGGTCGACGCCCAGCGCGTCGGCCAGGGCTTCTCTCGTCCGCTGGTACACGAGCAGCGCCTCGGTGTCGCGACCGGTCGCGACGAGGGCTCGCATCAGCGCAGCGACAAGCCGTTCCCGCACCGGATGCGCGGCCACCAAGTCGGTTAGTTCCGTGACCAGCCCCGCACCGTGGCCGAGGCTGATCTCCGCATCGAACCGATCCTCCATGGCCGTCAGGTGCAGCCCCTCGAGCCGGGTGACCGCCGCGTCAAACGCGGCACTATCCTGCAAACCGACGTCCTGCATAGCCGCACCGCGCCACAATGCGAGGGCCTCGCGCAGCAGCCGTACCCGCCGCGGATCCTCGTCATTGCGGGCCTGGCCGACGAGGCGTTCGAACCGCACCGCGTCGACAGCGTCGGGTTCCACCCTCAACCGGTAGCCGTCCGTCTGCCCCTCGACCAACCCTTCCGGCAGTGCCTTCCGCAGCCGGGAAGCCAAGCGTTGCAAGGCATTCGCCGCTTCGGAGGGCGGGCGCTCACCCCAAATCCAGTCAACGAGCGTCGCCTTCGGGACTGCGTGACCTGGTTCGAGCGCGAGGGCGATCAACAGCCCGCGCAACCGGGCGCCCGGCACGTCGGCGAGGACGCCGTCGTCCGTGCGAACCTCGAGGGATCCAAGCATCCCGATCTGCACCTAGCCGATTTTGCCATGGGCGATTGGCAGGGCTCCAACTGGTGACGCAGCGCCGGAAGTTGCGGAGGTGATGGCACCACCGTGCCCGATGCCACTAGCTGTAGTGCAGCGGGCCTTCGATCTCGATCATCGCGATCTCCGTCCGACACGCCGCCCGATGTCGTTGCCAAATTAAACTGATATCACTATGCTAGACATGTAATATCAGACAGGTCAAGTGGAGGTGGTAGCGATGACCGTGCAGGCTCCCGTCAGTACAAGTCATGCACCGGCACCGGCCCAGGTGCCGATCGCCGAGCGTGCGACCTCGTCGACGCGCGGCGTCAAAGTGCTGATATCCGGCGTCGTGGCAATCCTCGCCGCCGTGGCGGTGCTGGTGTACTCGGGCAAGCAGACCGATGGCACCAAGACAGCCCTGATCTGGGCAGGCGTTATCGTGCTGATCGGCGCCGGGATACTGCTGGGCGGCCTCACGCCCGTCACCCCAGGTCAGGCGCGCGTCATCCAGCTGTTCGGCAAGTATCGCGGCACGATACGCGAGCCGGGGCTGCAATGGGTGAACCCGTTGACCCGGCGGATCAGGGTGTCCACCCGGATCCGCAACCATGAGACGGCGCAGGCCAAGGTCAACGACGCCGACGGCAACCCGATCGAGATCGCCGCCGTGGTCGTCTGGCAGGTCGCCGACACCGCCAAGGCCACCTATGCGGTCGACGATTACACCAAGTTCGTGTCCATCCAGACCGAGACCGCGGTGCGGCACATCGCCTCCCGCTACCCCTACACCAGCCAAGACGGGGATCTTTCGCTGCGCGACAACGCCGAAGAGATCACCGCGCGCCTGTCCGACGAGATCGCCGACCGGGTTGCCTCGGCCGGAGTGCAGATCATCGAGTCACGCCTGACCCGGCTGTCGTACGCTGCGGAGATCGCCCAGGCCATGCTGCGCCAGCAGCAGGCCAGCGCCGTGGTGGGCGCGCGGCGGACGATCGTCCAGGGAGCCGTCGGCATGGTCCAGCTCGCCCTGCAGCGGCTGGAGGAGGAGGGCGTGGTCGAGCTGGACGAGGAACGCAAGGCCACGATGGTGTCCAACCTGCTCGTCGTCCTGTGCAGCGAGCAGGCCACCCAGCCCATCGTCAACACCGGCACCCTGTACCAGTGACGGCGGGCACGGCATCACAGTGAGTGAACGCAAAGGCGTGCTGCTGCGGCTCGATCCGGCGGTCCACGACGCGCTGGCCAGGTGGGCCTCCGACGAGTTGCGCAGCACCAACGCCCAGATCGAGTTCCTGCTGCGGCGCGCGCTCGCCGACGCGGGCCGGCTGCCCAGCCATGCCGGGAAGATGCGCAGGCCGGGCCGGCCGCCGCGGGAAACCGAGTCCGGATTAGCGGGGTAGCCTCGACCGCGTCCATGTCGGCGGTCGCGCAGTGCCGGGAGGAACTCATCTGATGACCTTGGACGCGGTCACCGCGGCAGCCGCGGGCACCTGGACGCTCGGCGACCTGACCGTCAACCGGATGGGATTCGGCGCGATGCGCCTGCCGCAGACGGGCCGGGCGCTCGCCGCCGACGCTGTTCCGGGCGACCGCGGCAGGGCGATCACGGTGCTCCGCCGGGCGGCCGAGCTCGGCGTCAATCACATCGACACGGCCGCGTTCTATTTCTCTGCACTACGATCGGCCAACGAGCTGATCAACACGGCGCTGGCGCCTTACCCCGATGACCTGGTCATTGTCACGAAGGTCGGGCCCGGCCGGGATCCGTCAGGCGAATGGCTGCCCGCGGCCAGGCCGGACCAGCTACGCGGGCAGGTCGAGGAGAACCTGCGCCAGCTCGGCCGCGATCGCCTGGACGTGGTGAACTGGCGTAACCAGCAGGGTGCGGCGTCGCTCGCGGAGCATTTCGGCGCCCTGGCCGAACTGCGCGACGCAGGGCTCATCCGGCACCTCGGCGTCTCCGGCGTGACGCCAGGGCAGCTCGCCGAGGCCCTGACCATAGCGCCCGTGGTCTGCGTGCAGAACCGGTACGGCATCGGCGCCAGCCCCGCCGAGCACGAGTTCGTGGACGCCTGCGGGGATCAGGGCATCGCCTTCGTGCCGTTCTTCACCATCGCCGGGCGGGGCGGCGGGCGCGGCGTGACCGGCGGCGAGCATGAAGAGGTGCTTGCCATCGCCAGCGCGCACGGTGCTACCGCCGCACAGGTCCGGCTGGCCTGGACGCTACAGCGCGGAGCGCACGTGCTGGCCATCCCCGGCACCGGCGATCCGGCCCACCTGGCGGCCAACGTAGCCGCCAGCGCGCTCCTGCTCAGCGGCGAAGAACTGGCCCTGCTGGAATCGGTGACCATCCCCGCCTGATCCGGCGCATCTGCCACGCCAGTGGGCACACTGGAACGGTGCGCATCACCGTCCGGGTCCGGCCTGGCTCCGCGCGGCCCGGCGTGGGCGGCGAGCACGATGGCGCGCTGGTCGTCCGGGTCAGTGCGCCGGCCGTGGACGGCCGCGCCACCGACGCGGCACTGAGCGCGATCGCGGCCGCTTTCGGCGTCCGCCGCCGCGCCGTCACGCTGATCGCGGGCGCGGCGAGCCGCACGAAGATCGTGGACGTGGCGGGCGCCGACCCGGCCGACCTGGAGCGGCTGCTGTCCGTGTGACGGGCCCGCGGCGAGCCTTGCTAGTCAATTCCCGCACCCCGGAATAGGTCATTTCCCCGATGCCCGGACATCCGCGTGATGTCACGCTGATGGCGCAGCTAGCGGGCTGGCAGAGCGGGCCGGATGCGAAGAAATACCCACACGGGCGTATCAACGCCGCCGTTCCGTGCTCCGACAAGTAGGGGACCGAGCAGGCCAGCACGAATCCCAGCCGCTGCCCGCGGGCGGCGGCACCGTGAACGGGGGCTTTTGAGATGCAAGACGAAGTGATGTTCCTGGATTGCCCGGAGTACCTGGATGCGCATGGTACGGAGCGATGCGGGCTTCCCGCGGAGGTCGAGGACCGGTACACGATGCGGTCATCGGACGGACCGCTGGACAGCGCGAAGATCCGGTGCCCGCGCGGTCACTGGTTCAACGGCCCGCTGGAGTCGCTGATCTGGGCCAGCCCGCAGGCCAGAACCCGCCCGCCCACGACGGGCGCCTGGCGGCCCGCAGCGACGCCACGCGCTGACCGCGGCGGTTAACCGCCGCGGCCGTCAACCCGGCCGCGTCGCCGCGGCGTCGTCGGCCAGCACCGCGGCCGGTCGCCGGCGCTCCTGGCTAGCGCTCGCTGCCGGTCCCGGCGCCCAGGCGGAGAGCCACCGCGATCGTGCTCGCCCCGATCAGCAGCGCGACCGCGTTGGGCACGATCAGGGCCAGGTTCCGCGCGGCGATGCCGTAGCTGATCCACAGCAGGAATCCGATCAGCAGGATCGCGAAGTAGCCGATCGACACGTCGCGGGAAGACCGCTGCCGGAGCATCCGGCGGATCTGGAGCACGGGCGAGACGCCCATCAGTACGCCCCACGCGGCAGCGGCAACGGCAAGCCCGGTCACGATCATGACGGTTCCCTTGGACAAGGCGCCCGGGCTCAGCGGACCGTGCTCGCCAGCTGACCTGGTGAGGGGCGCAAGCACGACCAACGGTCACGCTACCAGCGGCCGCCTCCGGTGAGCACGGATGCCTGCCCGGCGCGGGCCGGAACGAAATCCGGTGGCGGCCGGACGAGCGGTGACGGCAGGCTGGGACGGTGATGGACCCGGCGATCGAGAGTCACTACGGCACCGGTTACGAGCGTGCCCGCTTGTTCCCTGGCGGCACGCCGGCCCTGGAGTTCGTTAGGTCAATGGAATTGCTGGACCGGCTGCTGCCTGCACCGCCCGCCGAGGTACTGGATGTGGGCGGTGGGCCGGGCACCTATGCCGCCGCCGCTGGCCCGGCGCGGGTACCGCGTGCACCTGGTGGACGCGATGCCGTTGCATGTGGAACAGGCACTCCAGGTGGCGGGCGGCGACCCGGCGGCCGCCTTCACCGCCGTGCTTGGCGACGCGCGGGACCTCCCGGCGACGGCCGGATCCCAGGATGCGGTGCTGCTGTTCGGCCCGCTGTATCACCTGACCGAGGCCGGGCACCGGCGGCAGGCCCTCGCCGAGGCATGGCGGGTCCTGCGGCCGGGCGGGCGCCTGGTGGCCGTGGCGATCAGCCGGTTCGCCTCGCTGCTGGACGGGGTGTACGAGGACTGGCTGGACGATCCGCAGTTCCGGCGGATCGTGGACCAGGACCTGGCCGACGGGCAGCACCGCAACCCCGATCCGGTGGGCAGGCCGGAACGCTTCACCACGGCCTACTTCCACACCCCCGACGGCCTGGCCAGCGAGGTCGGGCAGGCAGGGTTCACCGGCACGGCCCTGTACGGGGTGGAGGGCCCCGGCTGGCCGCTGCGCCGGGACTGGGCCGACCCACGGCGCCGCGAGCAGATGCTGTTCGCCGCCCGGGCGGTGGAAACGCAGCCCTCGATGCTGGGCTTCAGCCTCCATTTCATCGCCGCCGCGACCAGGCCATAGCCCGCCGCGCGGCCGACCGGACAGGCCAGGTCAGGCCGCGCGGGATGCGCCAGCGCGTCAGCTCGGGTCAGCTTTGCCGGGCCGCACCCAGATATCCCGGTCATGCATGAGCTCGATCTGCCGGTCGATCACCTCACGCCGGTACTCGGCGTGATCGTAGGGGGCCCGGTCGAGGTAGAGGTTCTTCGGGTAGACCGGCTCTTCGTAGATGAGCTGGTACTGCTCGGTGGTCAGATCCTTGATCCAGTTGTCCCACTGGGCGCCCGCGCGGAACCGGCGGAGCGCTTCCACGTCGACGGTTCCGGCTACCCAGGACGAGCCGCCGCTGTAGTCGTGCCGCCCGACGATCTGCCCGCGATAGTCGATCACCGCCGACCCGCCGCCGAACGTGTCGATCGGGACATCGGAATCGGTGTGCAGGTAATAGGTACCGACGTTGCACGCGATCAGGTACATGTTGTTGTCGAGCGCGCGGGCGCGGTTCTGGATCTCGAACAGGCCGTTGCCGACGTGCGGATGCGGATAGGGGCCGCGGTACACGACCTCTGCCCCGTTCATCGCCAGGCCGCGCGCGTTCTCGGGGTAGGAGCCTTCGTTGGCCATCAGGAACCCAAGCCGGCCAATTTCGGTGTCGGCGACCGGGTAGAACGCGTCGAGGTTCCGGCCGTAAAGCTCAACCCACTTGTCCCAGACATTGTGCGGGGTCACCGAATGCTCGACCGGCAGCAACGGCACGACCTTGTGATGCCTGTGGATCACCTCTCCTTCGGGGGAGAGGATGAACCCGACGTTGAAGAAGCGCCCGGGGAACTCCGGGTGGCGCGCCTTCGCCTGCGCCATGATGAAGGCGTTCCACTGCCGCGCGAGCCCGCCGAGGTAGTCCGTCTCCGGGCCAGGGACGTCGATCGCGCACTCCCGCGCGAACTCCTCGTGGTTCAGGTCGAGCACCTCGTCGTTGAAGCCCTGCAGCGCGCCTTCGGGTATGGCGATGAGCCGCACCGGCAGGTCCAGGCTGGACAGCCACGATGCGGCCTTGATGAGGTGCGAGAGGTGTTCCAGATTCGTCGCGATCTCGTCACGGCGCCGGATGCCCCGCATGGTGGGGACCAGGCCAATGGCCTGATAAGGCTCGATCATGGTGAATCCCTTCAGCCTGTCGCCCGCCGACTACCGGTTCCCGGCAAGATATCCGGTCGGTAGGGTGACCCGGTGACCGTCTACGCGATAGCCCAGCTCCGCATCCATGACCAGGCTCCCTACGAGAGGTATGCGGCCGGGTTCATGCCGGTCCTCCGCCAGTACGGCGGGCGGCTGGTGGTTGCCGATGGCGCGCCCGAGGTCGTCGAGGGTGAGTGGACCGGTGACCGGGTCGTCGTCCTGGCGTTCGACGATCGCGACGCCTTTCGACACGTGGACCAATTCCCCGGAATACCAGGAGATCGTGAAGGACCGCTGGGACGCGGCGGAGACCAGCATCCTGCTGGTGCGGGGAGTGGACTGACACCCAGCGGGTCACATGGTGGTCGTGTACCCCGGCCGGATCGCCACGGCGATGCGGTACGCCGCATCCGGCGGCGGGGGCCCTGGCTCGCCGTAGCGCTCGGCCAGGCGGACGAACTCGGCGCCCTTCGGGTCGGGAACGATCCGCTCCACCCGGCCGCGGATCTCCAGGTAGCGGGACGGCTCGCCGGGGTCGCAGATCGACAGCGCGACCGCGGGCTGATGCTGCCAGTTGCGGTTCTTCTGGCGGCGGCTGGTCGTGGTCAGCCACAGGTACTCACCGTCGAAACGGAACCAGGTGGGGTTGACCTGCGGCGTGCCGTCGGGCCGGACGGTCGCCAGATGGGCGATGAGTGGCCGCTCCACCAGGTCGGCCAGCGACGCGGGAATGGCATGTGCCGACGGTGCTGAGTCCGCTGTCATGATCCCTATTCTTCCCCGGGCGCGGGCCACACGGCTCCGCAGTTGGGGTGCCGGGGTTCAGTGCCCCGGCGCCTGCGTTATTTCGCTGACCTTGACCCACCGATCCTCGGCCGCGGAGGTCTCGATGGCGGCGCAGACCGCCTGTGCCGCGGCACCGTCGTCGAAGCCGGGCGTCCAGGCCGCGCCGGGCCAGCCTTCGAGGAGGTCGGCGACCTGGTTGACGAAGCTCGAGCCGTAGCCGACGCCCTGCCCGAGCGGCCACCAGTCGGCGGCATAGGGGTGGCTGGGGTGCTCCGCGCGGATCCGCCGCATGCCGTACAGGTCCTGGTCGTCGCCGGCGCGACCGTAACGCAGTTCGTTGAGGCGCGCGTAGTCGAAGACCAGCGTGCCCTCGCTGCCGTTGGCCTCGACCGTGAAGTCGCACGGGCGGCGCACGGCGGCGCGCGCGACCTCCATCGTGCCGATGGCGCCGGAGTCGAATCGCAGCAGCGCGCTGGCGGCGTCGTCCACGGTCACGTCCCTGGTGCCGCCGCCGGGCAGCGGCCGGCGCGTTATGAACGTTTCCGCCTGGGCGCAGACCGCGCGGATGCCGCCGGCCTGCCAGTGCGCCAGGTCGATGAGGTGGCAGCCCAGGTCGGCGATGGTCGTCCCGCCCATGGTCCGGTCGAACCGCCAGTCGAAGGGGGTCGCCGGGTCGGTGAACTCATCCGAGAGCCAGGTGGCGCGCCACAGCCGCAGTTCGCCGATGGCCCCGTCGGCGATCATGCGGCGCATCAGCGACACCGCGGGCAGCCTGCGGTAGTTGAAGCTCACCGCGTTGGGTACCCCGGCCGCGATGACGGCGGCCAGCGCCGCCGCCGCGTCCTCGTACGTCACGGCCAGCGGCTTTTCGCAGAGGACGGCTTTGCCCGCCGCGGCGGCCGCCGCCGCGATCTCCGCGTGCGTGCCCGGCGGCGTGCAGATGTCGACGATGGCGATGTCGTCGCGGCCGATGACGGCGCGCCAGTCGGTGGTGTGCTCGGGCACCCCGTAGGCCGCCGCGGCGGCCGCCACGGCCGGCCCGTTCCGCCCGGAGATCACGCTGACCACGGGCGTGACCGGGAGCCTGCGCAGCATCGGTGCGACGCGGTAGGCGTAGCAGTGCGCCTTGCCCATCACCCCGTAGCCGATGACCCCGACACGCAGTTCGGGCGGCCCGCTCATCCGCGGAGCGCGGGAATGGCCGCGCCCGCCCGGGTGGCCGCGTCCAGCGCGGCTATCGCATCGGCCCCGGTGGCGCCCCCGCAAGGGCCACCGGAGGCGAAGTCGGCGAAGCTTTCCGCCTGCAGCCGCAGCGCCGCAAGCTGCGCCTGCTCCCCCTCGGCCGGGTCGAGGAAATCGCAGCGCACGGTGCCTTTCGTGCCGAACGCCTCGGCCCGCGCCATGTCCCCCGCCGGGTGGAAGCGGCCCAGCGAGACCAGGCCGCTGCCGCCGCCGGACAACTCCACGAGCACCTGGGCGCTGTCGACGTCCGCGGACCGCTGCTCCTCGCCGGGACCACGTGCCGGACCAGCCCGCCGGGGACCAGCCCGGACGCGATGGCTTTCATGCCGCCCAGCTCCTGCCCGGTCAGCCAGCGCATCTCGTCGAACTCGTGCACGCCCATGTCGATGAGGATCCCGCCGCTGTGCGCCCGGAACTCGTCCGAGGGCGGCCGGTCGTCCCACTGATAGCAGGCCACCAGGTGGACGGTGCCAAGCTCACCGGCCGCGATCCGATCGCGCAGCAACCCCAGCGGCGGCACGTACCGCCGCCAGTACGCCACCTGGAACGGCACGCCCGCCGCCTGCGTCGCGGCGACGGCCGCCTTGGTCTGCGCCACGGTCAGCCCGCACGGCTTCTCGCACAGGATCGGCAGGCTACGGGCGGCGACCTCGGTGATGACCTGCAGGTGCCGGTCGGTCGGCACCACGATCAGCACCCCGTCGAGGGTTTCTGAGTCGAGCATCTCCGCGATGCCCGGGTACACCGCCGCACCCACGTCGGGCACGGTGGCGCGGGTGGCCTCGGACACCTCCGCGATGGCGGTGACCGCCACCCGCTCCGACCCGGCCAGCCCGCGCAGGTGGGTGCGGCCCATCCGGCCCGCGCCGATGAGCCCCAGCCGGAACGGCGCCGCCATGTCACAGCCCCCGCGCCGCGAGGAAGGCCCGGTTGAGCCGCTGTTCCTCCGCCGCGCGGGCGAACCGCTCCGCGCTGCGCGGCAGGATGTCCTGCTCCACCACCAGCCAGCCGCCGAAGGACATGCCGCGCAGGCCGTCAAGGACCGCGTCCACGTCAAGGTCGCCGCCGCCCAGCACGGGGAACGCTTCGCGCGACCAGATCTCGGTCGCCTGTGCGCCGTCGGCCACGATCTGATCCCTGACCGCCAGCGAGGCGTCCTTGAGGTGCACGTGGTTGACCCGTTCCGCCCAGTCCCGCAGCAGGGCGACGGGGTCGCCGCCGCCGAGCATCATGTGCCCGGTCTCCAGGCACAGCCCGACGTCGGACCGGTCGAGCACCTGCTCGATCTCCCAGGGGGCCTCCACGTAGGTCCCGGTCTCCGGGTGGAACGTCGGCTCGTAGCCACGGTCGCGGCAGTGGCCGACCACGCGGGCCAGGCCGGTGGCGAACCGCTGCCAGCCGTCGGCATCCAGGCCAAGCGAGCGCTCCGCCGTGGACCGGAACGGCCGGCTGCGGCGTTCCCGGCTGCCGGCGTCGGCCAGGGTCGGCCGCGGTGGCGGCCCTGGCAGGTACGCCCGCACGGTGTCGAACGTGTCCAGCAGCTCATCCAGCGCGGGCATCACCTCCGCCAGGCCGTCCGGATCGGCGTAGGGCAGTTCCAGGTAGGCGCCGGCCAGGCCGAGGTCCCGCTCCGCGAGCAGTTCGCCGAGGCGCTCCCCGGTGCCGAGGTAGCCCACCGGCCCGAGGTCGATGCCGGCGTACCCGGCCTCGGCGACCTGGTCCAGCACCTGCACGCCGTTGGGCACGTTCGGGTCGTGGCCCACGGTGACCTCAAAGGCGCCGTAGCTGACCGGTGCGTTCGCCACCGCGATCGTGCCGGGAGCACGCGCTGCTTCCATGGTGTCCTCGCTCACCCTTCGCTAGCCGGCCCTGGACGGCTCGTCCACCGGCGCCCGCCGGCGGTGGCACTCGATGATCGCCTGGCAGAGCGCGATGTCGGCCAGCCCGTCCAGGCCGGACGTCGGCGGCACGGCGCCGGTGACCGCACACTCATGGAACGCGGCCAGCTCCCGCTTGAAGCCACTTTCATGCGATACGACCTCCTCGGTGCGCCAGGACCGGGCCGAGGCGAGGTCACCACCCTGCATCTCCAGGACGGCGGGCTCGTTGCGAAGGAACGGCGAAGGGAACACCAGGCGCAGCCGGCGATCCGGCGCGTAGCAGGCGAACTCCATCTCATAGCGGGAGATGCCGGGCAGGTCGATCCAGTGCAGCGCGACCGGCAGCTCGCCGAACCTGAACATCACCGTGACCGTGTCGGGGTGCAGGCTCACATACTCGATCCGGTCCGGCTCGCCGAGCACCCCGCGGATCGTGTTCAGCTCGTGCACCAGCGTGTCCAGCAGCACCATCTCGTAGACCGACCGTTCCAGCGCGGTGGCCTCGCCGATCGCGGCCCTGACCCGCGCGTCGTTGTCCTCGCGGAAGCGCTGCACCAGGTCGGCGGGCGGCGGCTCGCGGGGCAGCAACGGGTAGTGCCCGACGTAACCGGGGATCGGCGCCTCGAACGTGGTCACCCGCATCAGCCGGGTGCCGGTGAGCTCGGCGGCCTCCTTCCGGAAGCGGGCGAAGGCCGGGTCGTAGCGCTTCGGGTAACCGACCATCAGGGTCACGCCGGCCTGCTCGGCCGCGGCGACCATCTCGCGCCCCTCGGCCACCGAGAAGCACATCGGCTTCTCGGTGAACACATGCAGACCGGCCTTGGCCGCCGCGACCGCGATCGGCGCGTGGCTGCCCGAGGTCAGCACGAGCACCGCGTCCAACCGATGCCGGAGCATCTCCCGCCAGTCGGTGAACACGCCGGGGATGCCGTACCGCTCGGCGCAGGCCCTGGCGCTGCCGGGTGCGATGTCGGCCACCGCGGCGATCTCGAACTCCTCGGCCAGTTCGGCCAGGTAGTGCAGGTGCATGACCTGGGCGATGAGCCCGGTGCCCACCAGCCCGACGCGCAGCCGGCGGGGTGCCTGCGGGCCCGGGCCGCCCGTCACGGGGCCTCAGCCCTGTCGATGGCGGCGCGCAGGAACCGGGCGGCCTCAGGGACGCCGGTCTCGGGTGACGTGAACGGGTCCTCGTGCTCGATCGACACCACCTGGGCCTGCGACCCCGAAAGCGCCCGCACCAGGCCGGTCCACCAGTGCAGGTCGTGACCGCGGCCCGGGATGGCGAACGTCCACGGCATCTGGTCGGCGGGCTCGGGCCAGCGCCGGTCGAGCAGGCCGTTGAGGGCCAGGCTTTCGGCGTGGAACACGGTGTCCTTGCCGTGCGCGTGGCCGACCCGCTCCCCCAGCGCCTCGGCCACCCGGTGGCCGTCCATGCCCATCCAGAAGAAGTGGCTGGGGTCAAGGTTGGCGGCGATCGACGGCCCGAGACCGGCGACGCGGCGGAACGTCTCCACGTTGAACGCGCAGGTGCCCGGGTGCAGTTCGAGGCAGACCCGCACGTCGGGCGCTTCGGCCGCGGCGAAGGCGGCGAGCTCGCTCCAGTACGGCTCGATGCGCTCGGCCCACTGCCGCTCGTAGACGCCTTCCAGGTAGGGCAGCCAGCCGCCGGCCCCGAAATGCGGCACGCCGTCCCCCGGCGCCCCGGCGGGGCAGCCGGCCATGGCGACGACCCGGTCGGCCCCGAGCAGAGCGGCGAGCCGGATCGCGTTCCGCAGGTCCTCGTCGTGCCGCCGGGCCAGGTCTTGGTCGGGGTGCAACGGGTTGCCCCAGGCGTTCAGCGCGTCCAGCCGGATGCCGTGCCGTGCCAGTTGGTCCAGCCACGCCGACCGCGCGGCCGCACTGGCGAGCAGCGCCGACACGTCGCAGTGCGGGTGCGGCGCGTACCCGCCGGCGCCCACCTCGATGTCGGTGACCTCCGGCGCGGCCCGCCGCAGCCACGGCAGCAGTTCATCCAGCGGCCAGTCGAGGAAGGCCTCGAGTACCACGCCGATCCGCAGCTCCGCGCCTGTCACGTGCCGAGTCTGCCCAGGGTGCTTATGGCCTGTCAAGAGACTGTCAGTATGTCGGGACAAAGTAGCGCAGCGCAGCTAGCAACCACGCCGACTGGCTCTATACTTGGTCGAGTTACGCGGTCAATATAATGTTCGAACAAACAACCCTCGATACCTGCGCGACAGTCCCGCGCCAGGGCACGGGTCCCGCAGCGCCGACGGGAGCTGGATGACGAGCCGGATGCAGGAACACCAGACGGCCGCGAACGCTGTCGCCGCCCCCAGCGTGATCACGATCGACCGGACCAGCCCGGTGCCCTTGTACTTCCAGCTTGCCCAGCATTTCGAGGCGGCGATCAGGTCGGGCGCCCTCAAGGTCGGCTCGCGGCTGGACAACGAGGTGCAGCTCGCCGAGCGGCTGGGCCTGTCCCGCCCCACGGTGCGGGCGGCCTTCCAGTACCTGTCCAACAAGGGCCTGGTCGTCCGCAAGCGCGGCGCGGGAACCCTCGTCGCCAACGAGCGCATCGACCGGGATGTCGAGCTGACCAGCCTGTACGACGACCTGGCCGCGGCCGGCCGGTCGCCGGACACGAAGGTCATCCGTAACGAGGTCACGCACGCCAGCGCCGCCGTCGCCGCCGCGCTGCAGCTTCCCGAGCCGGCCATGGTCGTCTCGCTGGAGCGGATCCGGCTGGCCGACGGCGAGCCGATCGCGCTGATGCACAACTTCCTGCCGACCGGCGTTGTCCACCTGAGCATCGACATGCTCGAACAACACGGGCTCTACGAGCTGCTGCGCGCCTCGGGCATCCGGCTGGGCTCGGCCACGCAGCGCATGTGCGCCAAGAACGCCTCCGCCGCCGAAGCCCGGATCCTGCACGAGAACCGCGGCGCCGCGCTGCTGACCGTGGAGCGCACCGCCTACGACGAGACCGGCCGCCCGCTGGAGTTCGCCCAGCACCTCTACCGTGCCTCCCGTTACGCGTTCACCACCAGCCTCTCCCCCGCAGACACCACCGCCACCCTGCCCGCACCCCGCTAGCCACCCGGCCAGCCTGAGCGGCGGCCCCGGCTAGATGCAGTCGGCACGGCAAGGTGGCGGGACCGGCCCCCTTGGCCGGTCCCGCCATCCGCAGCGGCCAGCTCGTCGCGATCAGCCCCGCAACCAGCCCACGCGGCCGGCCCGCCAACCCTTTACTTCGCGCCCGCGTGCGACGGCCAGGCCTCGCTGCGCTCCGGCACCGCGACCGGGCTGGCAGGGACCGGCCGGCCCGGCGCGCCGTGCGAGATCCGCGGCATCCAGGCCAGCCACCTCGGCATATACCAGTTGCGGTCACCGAGCAGCGCCATCACCGAGGGCAGCAGCACCACCCGGATCACGGTCGCGTCCAGGGCGATAGCGACCGCGAGGCCGACCCCGAGCTGCTTGAAGTCCTGCATCGACAGCGAGCCGAAGACCGCGAACACCGCGACCATGATGACCGCGGCACTGGTCACCACTCCGGCCGTGGACCGGACGCCGGCCGATATCGCCTGCGCGGTGGTCATGCCGAGATCGCGTGCCTCGCGGATCCGGGACACCACGAACACGTGGTAGTCCATGGACAGGCCGAACAGGATCACGAACAGGAACAACGGGATCCACGACTCGATCGCGCCCACGGCGTGCGTGCCCACCAGCCCCGTCCCCCAGCCGTGGACGAAGATCGCGGTCATCACGCCGTAGGCCGCGGCCACCGAGAGCAGGTCAAGCAGCACGCAGGTGGCGGCGACCACCACCGAGCCGAGCGAGACCAGCATCAGCACGAACGCGGCGGCCATCACGAACGCGAACGCCCTGATGGCGGCGGTGCGCAGTGCGGCGTTGTAGTCGAGCGAGGACGCCAGCTGGCCGTCGGTCAGCGCCTGAGTGCCGCGAACGTGGCCGAAGGCCTGCGGGATCAGCCGCTGCCGCAGCGTGGTCAGTGCCGCCACCGATGCCGTGCCGGTTCCGTTGCCCGGCAGCGGCGCGCGGATCTCGGCCACGTTCGCGGCCCGGTAGACGGTGAGCTGGACCGGCTGGTGCAGCGCCCCGGCGTGCAGCGCCGCGGTCTCGAAGGATGCGATAGCCCGCCGCACCGACGGCGCCTGGATGTCCGGCGCCTTGACGACGACCTCGGCCGGTGCCGGGCCGCCGGGGAACGAGGCCGTGATCTGCCGCATGGCCGACGCCTGCGAGCTGTTCCACGGCAGCAACTGGCCGAGGCTCAGCGTCTGGGTGTGCATGCCCAGCGCGGGTGCGGCCAGGCCGAGCAGGAGGGCGGCGGATGCCACGGCGAACAGCACCGGCCGGGCCAGCACCGGGCGCAGGATGAAGTCCCACACCCGGCCGTGGCCAGCGCCGCCGCCTGCCTGGGCCGCACGCACACGCCGCCTGCCGGGCAGCGGGATCCGGCCCAGCTCCACCCGGTCGCCGAGCAGCGAGAGCATGGCTGGCAGCACGGTGACTGAGCCGAGCATCGCGACGAACACGACCACTATGGCCGCCAGGCCCAGGCCCTGGAACGTGGCCATGCCGGACAGCAGCATGCCGACCATCCCGGTCATCACGATCAGGCCGGAAACCAATATCGAACGCCCCGAGGTCGCGGCCGCCACCTGCAGCGCGCTGGCCCGGTCCCGGCCGGCTGCCCGCTCCTGACGCTCCCGGAACAGGTAGAACAGCGAATAGTCGACCCCGACGGCCAGGCCCATCAGCAGCATCACCGAGTTCGCGTAGCTGTTCATCCCGACCAGGTGGCTGAGCAGGTCGGCCAGCCCGACCGAGCCGATGAACGCGGTGAGCGCGAGCAACACGGGCAGTACCGCGGCCATCAGCGCGCCGAACACGACCAGGAGCACCCCGATGGCCAGCGGCACGGCGGTCCACTCCGCGTGGCTGAAGTTCGTACTGATGTTGTTGTTCAACGCTTGCTGGGCACTGGCGTCGCCGGTCTCGGTCATCGTGAAGCCCGGGCTGGCCGCCTGGGCCCGGGCGACCGCGGCGAGCACCGTGCTCACCTGAGAGTCCGCGCCACGAAGCTGGAACCGGATCAGCGCGTCCCGGCCATTGGCGGAAAGCAAATGGCTGGCATAGGGGTCCTGAACTTGCCGGGCCAGACCTGTGCCGTTGATTTCGGCCAGCGCCCGGCCCACCGCGTGCCGGAAGGCCGGCGACGCCGCGGTTACCGCCGCGGAGCCGCTGCGGACCAGGACCAGTTCGGTGGCTGGCTCGCTGATTTTGGCGTTGGCAAGGATGTGCTCGGCGCGGGCGGAATCACCGGCGCCCTGCCGCCAGCCCGACAGCCCGGCCCGGCCCGCGGCGCCGCCGAGCACCGTCGCGGCAATGACGAACAGCAGCCAGACTCCGATCGCGGTCTTGCGGTGCAGCGCGCTCCAGCCGCCCAGCGCGGCCGCGAGCCCCCGCCGCGGTGAACCGGGTGCGCGTACCACGCGTGTGTGTGCCATGACCAACTCCGTGATTGTCGCTGTGCGAGCCGGTTTTTCCGGCCCAGTCAGCGACGCTAAGACGCCCGCCACGCGCGGGGACATACGGCTGAGCGGCGTCTTCGGGTACACCTAGATACACCCCCCATTTGGGGGCCAAGCGTCACTGCGCTCCCGCCCGGCGGGCCGCCACACTGGCCGTAGGTGGCACGCAACGCGAAGGGATTGACAGCCATGACGGGCGATACGGCAGCTCCGGGCAAAGTCAATTGCGCCCCGCCGGCGCGGTTCCTGGATCAGCGCCGGCTTGCTGGGCTCGGTCCACGGGCTGGCTTTTGTAGGGCTGGCCCTGGCCGAGGCCGGGCTGATACTCGCGCTCGCCCTGGAGCTGAGCTTCGCGATCTTCGTATACCCGCTGCTGTTGATCCCGCCGACCCTGCTGGCGGTGCGGCGGCTGGCCAGCGTCGTCCGGCGGCTGTCCGGCGAGTGGTGCGGGGTACCCATCCCCGAGCCGTACCGGGCCGTACCGGGAGCCCGACCCCGGCGCTAGTACCTGGCGGCGGTTCGGGCAGGCCAGCGGGCAACTGGTCACCGAGCCCGCCACCTGGCGGGATCTGCTCTGGATGACCGCTGGACCCGCTGCTGATCTGGTTGCTGGCCGCCATCCCGGTCACAATCGTCGGCTGGGGCCTGTTCGGCGTGCTGATGCCGGCCTACTGGAACACGATCGTCGAGGCGGGCGCCAACAACTGGTACGCGTTCATCCACGTCACCAACTGGCTCACCGCGCTGCTGAGCGTGCCGCTTGGACTCGCTTTCATTGCGGCTCGGCCTGTGGCTCGCGCCGTATTTCCTGCGCTGGTACGGTCAGGCGGCCCGGTCGATGCTGGCGCCGACCAAGCAGGTGGCGCTGGAGCAGCAGGTGGCGCACCTGTCGGAGACCCGCGCCGAGGTTGTGGACACCGGCGCCGCGGAGATCCGCCGGATCGAGCGGGACCTGCACGACGGGGCGCAGGCCCGGCTGGTCGCGATGGGCATGACGCTGAGCGCGGCCGAGCAGGTGATCGATGACAACCCGGCGGCCGCGCGGGCGCTGCTGCTCGAGGCCCGCGACTCGTCGGCCAAGGCCCTCACCGAGCTGCGCGACCTGGTGCGCGGGATTCACCCGCCGGTGCTCGCCGACCGCGGCATCGGCGAGGCGGTCCGCGCGCTGGCCATGGACAGCGGGCGGAAGATCCAGGTGACCAACGAACTGCCCGGCCGGCCGTCGGCGCCGGTCGAGTCGGCGGCCTACTTCGCGGTCAGTGAGCTGCTGGTCAACGTGTCCAAGCACGCCGGGGCCAGCCACGTCTGGATCGACATGCGGTACGAGCGTGGCATGCTGCGGATCGACGTTGGCGACGACGGCCAGGGCGGGGCCGACCCAAGCCAGGGCACCGGCCTGCGCGGCATCGAGCGGCGGCTGTCGGCCTTCGACGGCATACTCGCCCTGAGCAGCCCGCCGGGCGGGCCGACCGTGGCGACCTTGGAGCTGCCATGCGAGTTGTCATCGCCGAAGACCTCTTCCTTCTGAGGGACGGCCTGATCCGGATGCTCGAGGCCCACGGCTTCGAGGTCGCGGCGGCGGTGGACACCGGGGCCGGTCTGCTGGCCGCGGTGGACGAGCACCGGCCCGACGTCGCCGTCGTGGACGTCAGGCTGCCGCCGACCTTCACCGACGAGGGGCTGCGGGCCGCGCTGGAGGCCCGCCGCCGGGTGCCCGGGCTCCCGGTTCTGGTGCTGTCGCAGTACGTCGAGCAGATCTACGCACGCGAACTGCTCGCCGACGGCTCGGGCGGGGTCGGCTACCTGCTCAAGGACCGCGTTTTCGACAGCGCCCAGTTCGCCGAGGCGCTGCGCCGGGTTGCCGGGGGAGGCACCGCGATGGACCCCGAAGTCATCTCCAGGCTGCTGGCCCGCAACGCCGACGACAGCGACCTGGGCGGGCTCAGCCCGCGGGAGCGGGAGGTGCTGGAACTGATGGCCGAGGGCCGGTCCAACGCCGCGATCGCCCAGCGGATGGTGATCACCGAACGGGCGGTGGCCAAGCACACCTCGTCCATCTTCACCAAGCTCGGCCTGCAGCCCTCCGACGACGACAACCGCCGCGTCCTCGCCGTCCTCGCCTACCTCGGCAGCTGAACACGGCGATCCTTTGGATCGACAGGGCGTGAATGTGACAGCGAGGCCCGTCTGGCGGCGCTATCAAGATGTGCCACCAGTTCACGATCTTGATCGTTCGTGATCATGACTTACGGGGGCCTATAGCACCCCGTAAGTCATGATCACGAATACCGGAGCGGGAGTACCGGCCGGGTGATGCCTTGATTGTCCGGTTTGATGGCACGGTCGGGCCCCGCTATGGGCACCAGATTTACATTCACGGGCCTTCGGGGCCGACGAAGGGGCGCTGGGCGGTCTTGGCTTTCTCGTAGGCTTCGCGGGCACGGCGGGTGTCCTCCAGGGCGGAGACCTCGGCGACCGGGACGTCCCACCAGGCCTCGCTGTCCGGCGCGGGGATCATCGGGTCGGTCTCGATGTGCACCAGCACCGGGCCCGGCTCGTCCTTGGCCTGTGCCAGCGCGGATCTCAGCTCCGCGATCGTCTCCGCACGGAGCACCCGGACCCCCAGGCTCGCCGCGTTCGCGGCCAGGTCCACCGGCAGGATGTCGCCGTCCAGCCGGCCGGTCCGCGGGTCCCGGTACCGGTAGCGGGTGCCGAACCGCTGCACGCCCACGGTCTCCGACAGGCCGCCGATCGAGGCGAACCCATGGTTCTGCACCAGGACGACGATGATCTTGATCCCCTCGGCCACCGCGGTGACCAGTTCGGTGGCCATCATCAGGTACGACCCGTCCCCCACCAGGACGTAGACCTCGCGCTCCGGCTCGGCCAGCTTCACGCCCAGGCCGCCGGCGATCTCATAGCCCATGCAGGAGTAGCCGTACTCGACGTGGTAGCCCTTGGGATCGCGGGCCCGCCACAGCTTGTGCAGGTCGCCTGGCATCGACCCGGCCGCGCACACCACCACGTCGCGCGGGCCGGCGGCGTCGTTGACGGCCCCGATGACCTCGGACTGGGCGGGCGGCTGGCAGCCCAGGCCGTACGCCTCGGTCCACGGTCCGTTGCCAGGCCGCCGCCAGGTCCCGTGCCTGCGCCCGGTAGGCATCGGGGACCGACCAGCCGGCCAGTGCGCCGGCCAGCCCGCGCAGCGCCTCCCTGGCATCGGCGACCACCGGCGTGCCCGCGAGCTTCACCGCGTCGCCGCCCGCGACGTTCACGTTGACGAACCGGACCTGCGGGCAGCCGAACGCGGTGCGGGACGCGGTGGTGAAGTCGCTGTACCTGGTGCCGATCCCGATGACCACGTCCGCCTCGCTGGCGATCCGGTTGGCCGCCACGGTGCCGGTGCTGCCCAGCGCGCCGAGGGCGAGCGGGTGGTCGAACGGCAGCGATCCCTTGCCTGCCTGCGTCTCCGCCACGGGAATGCCGGTCGCCTCGGCGAACTCCCTGAGTTCCGCGGCCGCCTCGGCGTAGATCACCCCGCCGCCGGCCACGATCAGCGGGCGGGAGGCGGACCGGATGACGGCGGCCGCGCGGGCGAGCACCACCGGTTCGGGGACCGGCCGCGGCACGTGCCATACCCGCGGGGCGAACAGCCCGGCCGGCCAGTCGCGCGCCTCGGCCTGCACGTCCTGCGGCAGGGCGAGGGTGACGGCCCCGGTGCCGGCCGGGTCGGTAAGGACTCGCATGGCGCCAAGCAGGGCCGACGGAAGCTGCTCCGGGCGCCAGACCCGGTCGAAGAACCGGGACACCGGCCGGAACGCGTCGTTCACCGACACGTCAAGCGCCGCGGGGTGCTCCAGCTCCTGCAGGACGGGCGTGGCGACCCTGGTGGCGAACACGTCGCCGGGGAGCAGCAGGACCGGCAGCCGGTTGATGGTGGCCAGCGCCGCACCGGTGACCATGTTCGTCGCGCCAGGGCCGACCGACGAGGTGCACGCCCACACCGACAGCCGGTTGCGCATCCGGGCGAACGCCACGGCGGTGTGCACCATCGCCTGCTCGTTCCTGGCCTGGTAGTAGCGCAATGCGCCGGGCTGGCCAAGTTCGGCTTCGAGCAGCGCCTGGCCGATCCCGGCGAGGTTGCCGTGGCCGAAGATGCCCGAGCAGCCGCCGAACAAGGGCCGCTCGATCCCGTCGCGCTCGCTGCGCTGGGCGGCCAGGAACCGCACCACAGCCTGGCCGACGGTAAGCCGGACGGTCGCGGTCATCGCAGTCCTCCCGGTGACGTCAGCCGGGGGTCGATCCTCTGGTCCGGCCAGGTGCTCCTGATCCAGCCGTGCGCCGGGTCGTCGCAGGCCAGCCAGGCCCGCTCGCCCGGCCCGGCCATCACGTTCAGGTAGTACATGTGGTACCCGGGCACCGCCATCGACGGCCCGTGGAACCCGTGCGGGATCAGCACGACGTCGCCATCCCTGACCTCCGCGAGCAGGTCGGCTGGCCGGTCCGCCGTCCCGTAAACGCGCTGGTAGCCCACGCCAGGCCCGGCGGGCCCCGCCCCGATCTGGAAGTAGTAGATCTCTTCGAGCACCGACTCCCCCGGCCGGTCCTCGTCGTGCTTGTGCGGCGGGTAGGAGGACCAGTTGCCGGCCGGGGTGATCACCTCGCACGCGATCAGCCGGTCCGCGCCGAACACGCCGGGCATGCAGAAGTTGTGCACCCGCCGCGAGCACGTCCCGGCGCCGCGCAGTTCGACGGGGACCCCCGCCGCGGGGCCGTACCGCGGGGCCAGGCGCTGCGCCGCCCGGGCGGACGTGACCGCGAACCGCCCCCCGGCCTGGCTCGACACACCGACCCGCGCGTCCCGCGGCAGGTAGGCGAAGTCGGTCGGGCCGGCGAAGACATCGGCACGGCCCGCCAGGCCGAACCGCTCGCCGTCGCACTCGACCTCACAGGACCCGGCCAGCGGCAGGAGCACCGCCTCGTCGGCGCCGGTGCCGAACGTGTGTGACCCGCCCGGTGCCAGCCCGAGCACCCGCAGCCCCGAATACGCCCACCCGGCCTGCTCCGGGGTAATGGACACCAGCCACGGCCCGTCCGCCGCGGTGCCCGCACGGACGTGGCGGCAGGTGCTCACCGGCCCATCCTCCTCTATAGCAGGCTGACCGCGGTGTCCACCGCGGCGGCCACGTCGCCGTCGGCCGGGTACAGCAGGGACCGCCCGGCGACCAGGCCCATCACGTTCGGCAGCCGCAGCGCCTTCTGCCAGCCGGCGAACGTCAACTCCGGATCGTCGGCAACCTCGCCGCCCAGCAGCAGGGCCGGCAGCGTGGACGCGGCCATGACCTGCTCCATATCTTCCACCACGGGGACCTTGAGCCAGGTGTAGGCCGACGTCGTGCCCAGGCCCGAGGCGATGGACAGGGCGCGGATCATCGCTTCGGGGGCCAGGTCGTTGAAGACCCGGCCGTCGGTGCGGTGCGAGATGAACGGCTCGACCATGGCCATCAGCCGGCGTTCGGCGAGGCCGGACACGGCCTGGGCGCACGCCTGCATGGTGGCGGCCGTCGCCGGGTCGTCGGGGTCGATCCGCAGCAGCATCTTGCCGCCGTCGAAGCCCATCCGCTCGATCGCCGGGGCGTCGTACCCGGTGAACCGGTCGTCGATCTCGAAAACCGTCCCGGCCAGGCCGCCGCGGTTCATCGAGCCGATGACGATCTTGCCGTCCAGCGCGCCGAGCAACAGCAGGTCCTCAAGCACGTCGGCGGTGCCGAGCACGCCGTCCACGCCCGGGCGGTCCAGCGCTACGCAGAGCCGTTCCAGCAGGTCTGCCCGGTCCGCCATGGCGAGCCGTTCCCGGCCGGCGCCCAGCGACCCGCGGGCCGGATGGTCGGCCGCCACGATCACCAGCCGGCCCTCGGGGCCGACCACCGACGGAGCGCGGCGCCGGGCCGCGGCCGCCTCGGCCACCAGTCCGGGCTGGCGGACGCGGGTCTCGATGATCTCGGCGAGGCGGTCAGGGAACATCGCTGGTCCTGGCTAGCAGGGCAGCCACCTCGCCGGCGGTGGGCATCGCGTCGGAGCAGGCCAGCCGGGAGGCGACCAGGGCACCGGCCGCGTTGGCGAACCGGATCGCCACGGCGGTGTCCCACCCGGCGAGCAGCCCGTGGCACAGTGCCCCGCCGAATGCGTCTCCGGCGCCGAGGCCGTTCAGAATCTCAATCGAAAACGGCGGGGACTCCACCACGCCGGCCGAAGTCACGGCGAGTACCCCGCGCGGGCCCTGCTTGACCACGGCCAGGTCCGGGCCCCGGTCGAGCAGCGCCCGCCCGGCAGGCCGTGGATCGCTCTCGCCGACCGCCATGTCGCACTCGTCGAGGTTGCCGACGGCGACGGTGACCAGGGCGAGCGCCGGGCCGACGGCCTCGCGGGCCGCTTCCCGCGACGCCCAGAACATGGGCCGGTAGTCCAGGTCGAGCACGGTGACGGCACGGTGTTCGCTGGCGCCACGCGCCTCCAGCGCGGCGAGCGTGGCCGAGCGGCTCGGCTCGGCGGACAGGCCGGTGGCGGTGACCCAGAACACCCGGGCGGCGCGGATCGCGTCGTAGTCGAGTTCCTCGGCCCTGATCTCCAGGTCCGGTGCCTTCGGGTAGCGGTAGAAGTAGATCGGGAAGTCGTCCGGGGGGAAGATCTCGCAGAACGTGACCGGCGTGGGCAGGCCCGGAACCCCGGTGACGAACTGGTCGCTGACGCCGTAACCCTTCAGCGCGTGGTGCACGAAGCGGCCGAACGGGTCGTTCCCGGTACGGGTGATCACCGCGGCGCTGCGGCCCAGGCGGGCGGCCGCGACCGCGACGTTGGTGGCGCTGCCGCCCAGGTACTTCCCGAAGGTCGTCACGTCCTCCAGGGCGACGCCGGCCTGCAGCGGGTAGATGTCGACGCCTACCCGCCCCATGGTCAGCACGTCGAGACGGGCCGCCTCACTCCCCACCCGGCTGCTCCTGTTCGGGCTCGGCGTACCAGCGGACCTTGTCGCCCACCTGGTTCCTCATCCGCCACCGCCGGGATTTCGGCTCGGCGTCGATCCGCCCGCGCAGGCTCTCCAGCCGGCCGGTGACCACCTTCTGCTCGGCCGGGTCGAGCCCGGAGGAGCCAAGGTTGTCCAGTGACCGCCCGATGTTCAGCTGGCAGGTGCGCCACAGCCCCCAGTCCCTGGCGCACAGCGCCGCGATGAACGGGCTGGAGATCCCCGCGCCGTCGCGCTCCCCGACGTCGTGGTGGTACAGCAGGTTGTAGATGTCGAGCTGGTCGTTTCCGGTCAGCTCGACCACCTGGAGCTTGCTGAGCAGCAGTTCCTCGCGGGGCACGGTGAGCGGGTCCCGGCCGAGCCGTGCGGTGAGCGGGAGTTCGTGGCACATCGCGAACTCCCCCACGAACACGTCGACGTGCCGCCCGTTGCGCGGGTCGTGGTACAGCAGCCGCCGGGAACCGCGCAGCGCGTTGAACATCTCGTCGGCGACGTAGCCGGCTTGCGCCAGCACCCGCGACGCCGCTTTCCCGCTGCCCTTGGCCACGGCTAGATCAATATCTTTGACAGAACGGACCAACCGGGGCTGGCCATCGGCCGATTGCAGGAATACCGCCACCCCGCCCAGGGCCCGCATGACCAGGCCCTGCTCCGCGGCCAGCCGGATCAGCTGGCGCGCCTCTGCCACCGGGTCGGCGAGCAGTTGGCCCACGCCCGCTATCCCGTCGTGAGCAGGAAGTCCAGGCACGATCCGTCCTCAGCGATATCCACAACCGCGCCGCGCAGCACGCCAGAAGAGTAATCACTGCCCGGGTTCACGCACAGTGTCCGGCCGATCCGCTGCACGCCACGGGACTCGTGGATGTGGCCGTGCAGCGAGACGGGCGGCTGGTACTTCTTGATGGCATCCCGCACGGCATGGCTGCCAACCGGCACGATGCTCGGCCTGCCGCCGCGGATGACCGGCTTGAGCGTGGCATCGAGTTCCGGTGCGTCGTCCAGGCCGGTGGCGTACGGCGGGCAGTGGAAGTTCATGATGACCTGCCTGCCGTCGGCTACCGACTCCACCAGCTCGGATATCAGCTTGGCAAGGTCCTCCTCCGAGCATTCCCGCTCGGTGCTCCACGGGGTGAACGGCACCACGCCCAGGCTGGCCATGGCGACCGGCCCGAGGTCGCACACCGCGCCCGAGGGGAACTCGACCCGCTCGTCCGCGGCGTACACCGGGTCGGCGGCCACCGGGTCGTCGTTGCCCGGTGTGATGATGCAGCGCACGGCGGGATCGAGGCGCTCGGCGGCAAGCCGGCACCACCGCTCCGCCTGGGCCGCGATCTGGCTGCGGAACTTGCGGTCGAGCGCGGCCGCGTCCTGGCGCAGTCCGGCGAGTTCTTCCCGCTCCATCTGCGCGGCGTAGAAGCCGCGCCTGTTGATGTCGGCGGTGAGCTGGTCCCACCCGTCGGCCGGCACTCTCAGTTCCTTGCCGTCGATCTCGGTCCGCAACTCGTCGCCGTCGCGCAGCACCGGCACCAGGCCCTTGCCGGCGAAGTCGCCGCCGAGCAGCAGCACGTCGGCTTCGTAGACCTTGGCCGCGGCCAGGAACTTGCGGAAGCAGACATCCGAGCCGTGCACGTCGGTCGCGAAGAAGATCCGCAGTGCTCGTTTCTTCTTCGGCTTGCGCAGCGATTTGAGCATGGGCTATTCCGGCGGCAGCTCGTGCATGGCCATGGCGAGGTCAAGCGAGTTGCGCTGCCGTCTGATCGAGCGGGCGATCGCGTAGATCACCGGGCCAGCGCCGAGCACGATGACCAGGGTCAGGATCGACTCCCAGCTGAACTTGCCGTACACGCTGGAGTGCGCGACAAGCTCGTACACGGTGAACAGGGCCAGCACCGTGGTGGCGCCGCCGACCCAGGCGACCTTGCGGAGGAACCCGCGGCGCTCGGCCTCGGACATCGCGCCGGTGTCGATCAGGTCGGCGCGGCGCAGTGGCAGGAAGAAGGCGGCCACGCCGCCGGCCAGCAGGATCAGCGCGAAGAACAGGCTCTGCAGCGCCACGATGCTGCCCAGGGCGACCAGGCTGGTCAGGAAGCAGAACCCGATCCCGACGATCAGGACGATGGCGATCGCGACGTTCGGCGCGTGGTTGCGCTCGCTCACCTTGGCCACGCGGACCGGCAGCAGCCGGTCGAAGGCCTGGGCGAACAGCACGCGGGTGGTGACGGTCAGGAAGGCCAGGTTCACGGCGAGCTCGGCGAACGGGACCGCGGTGGCGAAGAGGATCTTCGTGATCGGGTCGGAGGACAGGACCATGCCGTAACCCAGGCCACCGGCCACCGAGCTGAGGCTGGTGATCTTCCCGTAGGCGGTCGGGTTGACCACGCCCAGGTTCGCCTGGGCCTGCATGAAGGTCAGGCCGGCCCGCGCGCGCAGTACCGCCCAGACGCCGACCCAGAGCACCACGAGCAGAGCGATGCTGATGGCCGAGGCGTACAGGTAGGTGCGGCCCGGGCGGCGCAGTTCGCCGCCGACGTAGTAGGAGTACAGCACGCCGTTGTAGTTGAGCACCATGAACGGGATGATCGCCACCGCGGCCGCGATGGAGGTGCCGAAGACGACCCCGTTCGACTTCGCACCGGCGATGATCGAGCTATACGCGCCGGGGTGGTTGCTGTAGTTCCCCAGCGCGGTGACGAAGTCGTTGTGCGAGTGGAACGCCAGCATTCCGATGAGCGCCACGAACGCCACGACCTGCAGGACGATCAGCCAGAAAATGATCCGGGCGACGATCTTCACCGAGAACAGCGACAGCGCCGCCACGATCAGCATGAGGATGACCGACAGCCAGGCGATCGAGAGATTGCTGGTCAGATGGTTGCCCGCGTTGGCGATCGCGGTGCTGTGGAACGCGGAGCCGAGGCCGCTCAGCATGAACGGGGTGAACTGCGCGGCGAAGTGCGCGTTGGTGGACAGCACATAGGTGAACACCACGGCGATGCCGAGGCCCGCCATGGACCCGACGGCCGGGGAGACGATGCGGGACAGGTAGACGTACTCGCCGCCGGCCCGGGGCACCGCGCGCAGCAGGTGCCGGTAGGCGAACATGGCCACCAGCCAGATGACCGCGGCGGCGATCAGCGGCAGGTACATGTCGGCCTTGGCGAAGTCGGTCAGGCCCGCGTTGAAGTTGATGAAGGTGTTGACTACGGCCACCGAGGCCAGCGAGATGCCTGTGGCAGCAGGGATCCCGAGTTCCCGGACCAGGCCGGATGTCTGCCGGATGAAGAGGCGTCCTGCCCCAGGGTCACCCGCCGTGGCGGTACCCGCCGTCGCGTCGCTGCTTGCCACTGCCTACCTCCAGGCTCCGCAAGTGCGAATGATGAGAGGGGGCTCACGCATGAAGACCCAGTTCACCTGCGTGATCCCCCCAGGCTGACCTAATGCTTTAGCCCGGACATGAGTTTGTCAATACCTACGAACATACTGCTGTCCCCACAAAGTCAGGGGCGACGTCGGCGCAGGCTGGGGCGGCGTAGCGGGCGGGGAACCTGCTAGCTGACGTCCGCCGACGGGGGCGTCAACTCCCCCGCCAGCAGCGGCCGCGCAACGGTGTTGCCCGGTGGGGCCAGCGGGCAGGCCCAGGCGGGGTCGTAGGCGCATGAGGGGTTGTAGGCGAAGTTGAAGTCGAGGATCAGGCGCCCGTCGTCGCCGCCGAGGTCCGCGCCCTTGACCGTGTCAAGCAGGTACCGGCCCCCGCCATAGGTTGCCGACCCTGCGCTCGCGTCCTTGACCGGGACGAAGACGCCGCCGCCGTAGCCGGCGAGCCACCACACGTCCAGTTCGCCGCCGCCGGGCAGGTGCGCACGGCCGATGCGGTCGAACCTGACGATCCCGTCGGTGCCCGTGGCGACGTCCATGTGCCCCCGCGGCACATCGGTGTCCACGGCGACGTCGAAGCGCAGGGATGGGTCGTAGGCGGCGACCGGCGCGCCCGGGTAGCCGGCGCGCTGTGGCCCGGGAATGGGCGAGATCGGATGGGTGCGCAGCAGCTCGTCGCGGGTCCGGCGCCAGTGATCGTGCGCGGCGGCAGCGTCCGGCTCGGCGCGGACCTCCGCATACAGCCGGGCGACCCGGCGGCGCCAGTCGAGCAGGGCCAGGGACATGTGCGCACCTCCGTGCTCAGGCCCGGTTCCGCGGCCGCGGTGCCCAGCGAGCGAAACCGGACCACTCAACGGGCGTGAAATTGGAGCTTACTCATAGTCCGGTCTGCCCGGTTCGAGGTGCGCGATCACCGCCGCGATGCTGGCCGCACTGGCCCGGCACTGCGTGACCGCGGCCAGGCCAGGCGGCCGTGGCCGGGTAGCTGGGCCGCGGGCGCCCGTTACCTGTGACCTGGTGGCGGGCGCTGGGTTACGTCATGGCGGCATGCCCGCCGCCGTAGCGCCGCAAATATCCGTCACCTGACCGATGTCTCTCACTGCAACTTGCACCAGCATTTGTGTTGCAACCGCGAGATCAAGTGTCTCGGTAGGTTGCGATCTCCCCCCGGGGCTGGCCGGGCAGAGTGAGAAGCGCTCTGCCCACCGGCTCGAACAGCCTGGTAAGGAAGCAGATGAATACCATGGCGCCGACCCGCCCGATCACGCTGCACCAACCAACCCGACCGTCCGGACCGGCCGGACCGAGCGCGCCGCAGAAGCCGCTGCGCCCGACCGTGCTGCAGAAGCGGCGCGTCACGCTGGCCGCGGAACCGGCGGCGGCGGGCTCAGCCCGCAGCCAGGTCCAGGCAACGATCCAGGCCTGGGAGATCCCGGTCGACGCGTCCATTGCGGTGCTGCTCACCAGCGAACTGGTGACCAATGCCATCAGGCACGAGCAGGGCGACACCATCACGCTGGTCATCACCTGCGCCTATGGCCAATTACATGTAGACGTCCACGACACCTCGTGCACGCTGCCGGTGCCGATGGACGGATCGCCAGACGCCGAGACCGGGCGCGGCCTGGTGCTCGTCGCCAGCCTGTCCAGTAGCTGGGGCTATTACCGGACCCCTACGGGCAAGGCCGTGTACTTCACGCTCGCCTTCCAGGACGGCCTCGCCGAGGAGGCCGGTTCGCGCGGGGAGTAACCGCCACACGTGGGTCCGGTGAATGGCAACCCCCCCACAGCGATCCACCGGGCCCGCCTCCCCGCTCCGCCGCGTCATCGCAGCCCCCCAGTCGCGCTGACGCGGCGGTCATAGCGCCTAGCGGGCCGCCGCGCCCCCAGTCACCTCGACGCGGCGGCCCGCCAGGCCGCATCACGAGCACTGCGGAGAGGTGAGCGGGAGCGGGCTCGCCGAGGTCTTCGGCTACTTCCTTGACACCATCTGGAACGGCTGAGCCGGCTCGCCGCGATCGGCGATGCTCGCTCGAGGATCAGCCGTCTCGCAGCCTCGCCACCATGGCATCGGCCTGCTCCACGGTGACGGTGCCGAGGTTCGGCATGGGCAGTGTGCGGCTGCCGCCGGTCAGGAAGATCACATGATCGTTGAGGCAGGCGCACAGATCCGGATGCCGTTCGGCGATCGCGATCTGCGCCTGCAGCATCGTCTGCTGCTTGCCGGCCATGGCCGGCAGTACCTGCTGGGTCAGCCGATCCTGCATGCGGCGGCCGATCTGCCGGCCGAGGAACTTAGCGGCCGCGCCTGCCGCCGCGCCCAGCACCGCCCCGGCAATGTCGTCGCCGATCGCGCCGCTGTCGAACGAGGTGTCACCGCTGGAGTAGCTGCGCGGCTGGTAGCTGCTTTGCCGGCCGCCGGGCCCGGGCAGCGGCCCGGCCTGCGGCTCAGCGGCCCACCCCGCCTGCGGCTCGGCGGCCCAGCCCGGCTGGGCGGGCGTTCCCGGCTGCGGCTGGGCGGGCGTTCCCGGCTGCGGCCCCGCCGGCCCCTGGCCCAGCCGGGCCCGGGCCAGCGTGGCTAGCTCTTGGATCGAATGCACGGCATCGGTGTTGCCGCACTGCGGGCACACCGTCCCCATCTGGCCATATGTCACCGCTACATTGTGCGCTGCCGGCCGGCCCGGTGGGAAGACATCACCGGCCGCAACGGGCACGGAGTCCCGGCCGGCCAGGCGAGCGGCCCGTAGTCTGTGGCGGTGGGGTTCTCGGGATGGTCCGCCGAGGCCGTGGAGTTCTTCCGCGACCTTGAGGCCGACAACACCAAGGCGTACTGGACCGCGCACAAGGCGTTCTACGAGGCGTCGGTACGCGAGCCCATGGCCGAGTTGCTCAGCGAACTGAGCGGGGAATTCGGTCCCGCGCGGATCGCCAGGCCGTACCGGGACGTGCGGTTCCGGGCCGACAAGTCACCGTACAAGACCGAGATCTACGCGAGCTTCGACCGCGGCGGTTACGTGCGGTTCAGCGCGGACGGGCTGACGGCCGCCACCGGGTACTTCATGATGACCCCGGACCAGTTGCAGCGCTATCGCGATGCGGTCGACCGCGAGGCCGACGGCACCGAACTCGCCGCCGAGGTGGAGCGGTTGCGCGCGGCCGGTCTCGAGGTCGCTGGCAGCCAGTCACTCAAGACCGCCCCGCGCGGGTATGCCAAGGATCATCCCCGGCTTGAACTGCTCCGGTGCAAGGGCCTGATCTGCTGGCGGCAATGGCCGGTGGCGCCGTGGCTGCATACCAGCAAGGCCAGGGACCAGGTGGAAGGAGTGCTGCGCACCGCGGCACCGCTGCACCGGTGGCTGGACGCCAACGTCGGGCCCGCTGACGGCTGACCAGGTCCTCCGCCTGTTGACCAGGCCCTTGCGGGCTGATCGGTCCGCTGCCAGCCGCGCCCGCGCCGGGTGTTCCCGGCCGCGTGCAGCCGGCCGGTAGAGTCCGTGGGGTGCGGCTCACCGTGCTCGGCGGCTGTGGTGCCTATCCGGAAGCGGGCCAGGCGTGCAGCGGCTACCTGGTGGAACACGACGGATTCCGGCTGCTGCTTGACCTTGGCTATGCGGTCGTGCCGCGGCTGCTGGAATACATCACCGCCGCTGATGTCGATGCGGTATTCATCACCCACGGGCATCCCGATCACTGCGCCGACCTGAACCCGCTGCTGCGGGCCCGCGTGCTCGGCGGTGAAGCGCTCCCGCCGCTGCCGGTGTACGCGCCGCCCGGCGCACTGGACGCGGTGCTGGCACTGGACCGTCCCGGGATGCTCGCCGATGGGTATGTGCTGCACGAACTGACCCCCGGCAGCAGCCTGGACATCGGCCCGTTCGGCGTGCGGACCCGGCTGCTGCCGCATTGGCTGCCCAATGCCGGCGTCCGGCTGGCCGCCGGCGGGCAGGTGCTCACCTACACCGGCGACAGCGGGCCGGATGACGGCGTGGTCGGCCTGGCCCGCGGCGCCGATCTGCTGCTGGCCGAGGCCAGTTTCGCCGACGATGTGCCGGAGGATTCACGGCGCTACCTGTCCAGCGCACGCCAGCAGGGACGGCAGGCCGCCGCCGCGGGCGCCGGGCGCCTGCTGCTGACCCACCTGCTGCCGGGCACCGACCCGGCCGCGGCGCTCGCCGCTGCCGGGCAGGATTACCGCGGCGAGGTCGGTGTGGCCCTCCCGGGCCTGGTCGTCGAGCTTTGACCAGGCCGTCCGCGACGGCGCATCCGGCACCATCTGCTGGAGAGGGGCAGCGGCGAGCAACGGTAACCCCGTCCGGGCTCACGGCTCAGGTCACTCCGGTGTGGTGGTCCGCAGGGCGGCTTCGCGGGCGATGTCGATCCGCGAGTTGACGCCGAGCTTGCGCAGGATGTGAGAGACGTGGGTGGCCACGGTCCGCCGGGAAAGCAGCAGCTTGGTGGCGATCTCCGGGTTGGAGAGCCCTTCCACGACGAGCGCGGCGACCTTGGTCTCGGTCGCGGTGAGGCTGTCCCAGCCGCTGCGTGCCTGCCGGTGCTTGGCATGCGGCCCTCGGCGGATCCCGTGGGCGCGGAACGTGGCCTGCAGCCGGGAGACGTCGGCGGCGGCGCCGAGCGAGGTGTAGACCTCCACTGCCCGGATGAACGCGGCCCGCGCCTGGTCACGGTCCTCACCGCGGAGGAACTCCGCCGCGGCGGCCTCCAGCGCCTTGGCGGACAGCAGCGGCCGCCCGGCGTCGGCGTACCCTTCCGCGGCGGTAAGCAGGCCGCCGGTGTCGTGCTCCAGCAGGCCGCGGCAGTACAGCGCATTCGCCTGCCGGTGCGGGATCTCCGAACCCGCGGCCAGGGCCACGGCGTGACCGGCGAGTTTCTGCGCGGCACTCAGGTCGCCGGTTTCCGTGGCGAGGCGGACCGCGTCGGGGAGCAGGTCTTCGATCTCGTCGAGTTCCTCGGTGTTCTCGGCGAACCCGGCCGTCAGCACGGCTATCGCTTCGGCCGGGCTGCCCGCGTTCTCCCGGTCCAGGCTGCGGGCGAGCAGTAACGAGCCGATCACCTGGGCGCCGGTCTGCTCGGCACTCGGGGCGGCGGCCGCGAGGTTGGCGCGCGCCGCGGCGAGGTCGCCGCGGTGGAACCGGATCACCGCGGCGATGCCCAGGTCGCAACAGGTCGCCATGGCGTCCTTCAGGTCCTCTGGCAGGGCCTCCACCTCGGCCAGCGCCTCGGGCCAGCGCCCGGTGTCGAACAGCAACTCGCCCAGGGCACTGTGCGCCTGCCCCCGGCGGATCGCGGTGCCGGCCTGGTCGGCGAGGTAGAGCGCCTGCCGGGCCGCGCCGATGGCCTCGTCGTACTGGTCAAGGTTGCCGAGGGTGACGGCCTGGTTGATCTGCAGCAGCACCCGCAGGTCGGTCAGGGCAGGGTCGGCCTCGGTCACGGTCAGCGCCCGTTCGAACAGCGGCAGCGCGTCGGTCATCTGCCCCTGTACCCCGGTCACGATGGTCAGCACGTGCAGCGCCCAGCCCATCGCCCAGTTGTCGCCCGCCTCCGTCGCCACGATCAGCGCGGTCTCGGCGACCTCACCTGCCGTCTCGAAATCGCCGCGAATGCTGTGCGTGCGCGCGGCCAGCACAAGCAGCCGCGCACGGTGCCTGGCCGAGATCCCCGGCGAAGCCAGTGCCTCATCCAGCGTGGCCAGCGACTCGTCGAACTCGCCGACCCGCATCCGGCACTGCGCCAGCGTCCAGTGCAGGTCCACCAGAAGATCGGGCTCGACCGTCTGCGCCAGCGCGCGGTTGGCCACCTGCTCGGCCTCGGCCGCCTCACCGACCCGGTAGAGGGTGTCCGCGAGGCGGCTGACCAGGAAGTCATGATGCTCCGAGCCAGCGGCCGAGCCCGCGACCGCACGCCGGAGCAGTTCCGCCGCCACCTGAGGTGCCTGGCCGACCAGCAGATCCGCGGTGCGGGCCAGCCAGTTCAGCATCCATTCGTCCATCGGGTCACGCGGGCCGCCGGGCCCGCCCAGCGCCCGGAGCAACTGCCGGGCCACCCGGTCGGCCGGGGCGCCGGCCTCCGCGAGGGCGTGCCCCGCATCACGGTGCCAGGCGGCACGCACCGGCACCGGTATCTCCTCATACAGCGCCGTGCGGATCAGCGGATGCCGGAAACCGAGGCCGGTGCCGGATTCGGTGAGCACCCCGGCGGCGCGGGCCTCGTCGATGGCCGGGACCAGGTCCGCCACGCCACGGTCCAGCACGACCGCCAGGTCAGGCACCGCGAAATCCACACCAAGCAGGGCGGCCGCCCGCAGCACCTCACGCACGGATGCGGACACGAAGCCGAGACGGTCCGCGATCGCCGCCGACAGCGAGCCCGGCGCGGAACGGTTGGTCAGCACGGCGGTTCCGGCGCCGGTCACCGTCACACTCGAACTGCGGGCCAGCGCGTCCACCAGTTCGATGACGTACAGCGGGTTGCCCGCTGCCCCGCCGGCCAGGCGCAGCAGATTGTCATCCGGCTTGCCGCCAACGCGGGAGGTGACAAGCTCCGCCACGGCCCCCCCGTCGAGGCCGGTGAGCCGCAACCGCAGGGCGCCAGCGGCAACCCGGCGCAGCGCCAGCAGGTCATCCCGCTGCGGCACCGGGCGCATCATCCCGACCAGCAGCAGCGGCGTCTGCTGCACCGACCTCGCCAGCCGCCCCCACAGCGTGACGCTGGCCTGGTCAGCCCATTGGAGATCATCCACAACCAGGACCGTCGGCTGGATGGCGCACTCCTCGGCGACCAGCGCCAGCAACTGCTCCGCCAGCGCGGCCGTGGCATCCGTGCCCCGGTCCGCGGCCATCTCACCGCGGAGCAACCGGAGGATCATGCTCCGCCGGGGATTCACCGAGGGCTCGCGGACCCGCAAGGCTTCGAGCAGCGGCAACAGCGGTAAGGCTTCGCCCAGTTCGTCCCCGGCGCCCCAGAACACCTGACAGCCGGGACCGGCCTCCGCCAGGGCCGCGCGCACCAGCGAGGACTTGCCGATGCCGGGCTCGCCCTCGATCAGTACCGCCCCGCCTCGCCCGGCAGTCACTTCCGTCACGAGCCTGACAAGCACCTCGGTCTCGGCGTCGCGGCCGATCAGCGCACTGCCCCGGGCTCCGATGGGCACGGAGCCAATTCTACCTCTGGAGAAATATGGCCACAACCAGTACTATTCGGATGCCTCTTTACTAGCACCGGCTTCTTCTGATAAGAATATCTGTTGTTGGTGGGTCGGTTACAGCCGTCATTGCAACTTGCAGCGCAAGATTTCGCCAACATTTCATTACACGGGGAAGCGAAATATCTCAGGCACGGAAAGGCCATTTAATTGCTGCTTTCGTTTCATAACAAAAGGCGCTAATGCTCGCCTACGCCGCTTAACAATGGCTATAGGGGTATACCCCATCGAAAGGCTCCCTCTGGCTCTTCCGGCGGCTGGCGGGCAGCCTGCCCTGCCAGCCCCAGTAGTTGCGGTGGAGGAGTCATGCGCATCGGGCGAGTTTTCATTATCCCCGCGATCCTAGCGCTCGGTGTCGCAGGATCGGCCTTAGTCGGCTCCGCAATTCCCGCGGCGGCCGCGAACGTGCCCATTGTCCAGGTGCACCCCACGGGGATCTCCACGGGCACCAACATGTACCATCACACTTGAACTGCTCGACCAAACGACTGATGCGCCGCGGATCCAATGAATCCGCGGCGCAGCTGTTGGTAGGGCCATAAAGACGCTGCTTAATTGCTGCGCCACAGCCTGGTTCGTTCCTCTCCGATGCTGGCCTGATTCCTCGGCGCCGGGATCCGCCATGCGCGGCAGGCCGCGATGCCCGGTGACGGTCCCAGTCGGCCGGAGTGGGCGGGCCGGAGTGGGGCGGCCCGCCTGCCCGGAGTGGGGCGGCCCGCCTGCCCGGAGCGACCACATGCGCCGGCGACCGCGGGGCCAAGGTATGGCGGTGACCCAGCGCGAGACCAAGGCCTGGCGGCCCACCGCATCGCAGGGCAACAGCCGGGCCGGGCGCCGAGCGGCCTGAAAACGGATCCTGGGAAACTGAAGGGGCGGATGGCACCAATCGTTACACTGCTCTGCTTGGTCCTGTTTGCCGCGAACCCAGGATTGGCTACGCTGGACTCAGTGCGCTTGCACCGAAAGTTGCATGCGGCGTCGAGGTGAGGCTCACGACCGGTCCGCTCGCGCGCGAAGGAGGGACGAGCCATGACGGTGCCAGGTAGTCCCACGGTGCGGCGCCGTCGGCTCGCTGCCGAGCTGCGCGAGATCAGGGAGAGCAAGGGCAAGAGCGGCGACGCCGTTGCGGCGGCGCTGCGCTGGTCGCCATCGAAGATCAGCCGATATGAGCGCGCCAAGACCGGGCTGCAGCCCCGGGAGGTAGAACGGCTGCTCGACTATTACGAGATCACCGGGGCCCGCCGCCAGCTTCTGCTCGACCTCGCCGAGGACGCCACCCTAAAGGGGTGGTGGGAGGAATACGGCGACAACCTTTCCGCCGACTACCGTCAGTTCATCGGCCTCGAGGACGAGGCAAGTGCCATGGCGGTATGGCACGTTGACGTTGTGCCAGGTCTCTTTCAGACGGAGGCCTATGCCCGGCACATTATCGGCACATACCGGCAGATCGAGCCGACAACCCCCGGCATGATAGAACGGCTGGTCAAGGTCCGGATGCGGCGCCAGCACGTGATAGATCGCGCCCCGGGATTAGACCTAACGGTAGTGATCGATGAGTCTGTCTTGCAGCGCCGGGTTGGCGATGAACGCGTCATGCATGAGCAACTCCGGAGGCTCGCTCAGGATGCCGACCGGCCCAACGTGACATTGCAGATCCTCCCCCTTGACGGGCCGCACACGGTCTTCGTGGAGTCATTTGTCATCTTCCGGTTCGGGGAGGACGGTGAATCCACACTCCAGGACGTGGTGAGCACCGAGCACTTGCGGAACGACTTCTCGCTGGAGGGCGAGAAGGAGACCTACCTCCACTGGATCGCCTTCCAGATGCTCACCAGGGCCTCGCTCGACCCGGGCCCGTCCAAGGAACTCATCCTCAAGGCCGCCGAATCACACTGGTCGGCAGGTCAGCGGGAACCTTGACGCGAGCCGGAGCAAGCCCTGCCGGGGAACGGCCAGCGGCGCACTGAGCTTCACCCAGCCTGGATCACATGCCTTGACCGCAGCCGAGCCGGGCGCAGGCCCTGGCACACCAGGCGGCTGCCTGCCCGGCTGCTAAAAGATCACCCCGATTCCACCGCGAACCCTTTACCGTATGCCAGGTCTTTTCCCACAAAAGCCTCATCACCGGCATATAATCAACAGCTATAGTCTGATCGAAGCGGCTGCCGAGCATGATCCGATCGGCTGGCCCAAGATCCCGATACTCAGGTTGGCGATGAGCGTGATGAACGAGCAGCTTCAGCGGCTCGCGCTGTCCGCCGACCGGCCCGGCCTGACGTTGCAGATCCTTGTCCTTGCCGGGCCGCACCCGGTCCGCGGAGAGTTATCCGCCATTTTCGGCATCGAACCGGACCGCGAAGCCGCGCGTCATGACGCAGTGAGCACCAGGCGCTTGACGAACGCCTTCCCGTTGGACGGCCGCAAAAAGAGCTGCCTGCACCGGACCACTTGCCTGGCAGCCGCCATGGCGCCGTTCGACCTAGGACTGTGTCAAGAGCGCACCCCGAAGACCACCGAATCGCATTGGTCGGGCGGCCAGCGCGAACCTTGACGCCTTCTTGAGCCAGACCGACCTACGGTCCTGGCCCGGCGGCGCGCCGAGCCTCCATGGCAACCGGGATACGGCACGCTTCGGTTGCCCCGGGACGCCAGATGCCGCAAGCCGGGCTCTTGGACAGGCTGGCTCGGTCGCGGACCACTGGGCGCCGATCTTGGCGACCAGCAGGTCAACTGGGACTTTCCAGGCACCGGGCGGCGCACGAACAATGATCTTCTTCGGCGTGTTGACGGGTCGTCTGGATCCCGGTCAGCTACTCTCCCTTGATCAAAGGGCCTCGTACTTCACATAAGTACTAAGGCACCTCAAAAGTCCATGCTGTCTCAGTTTAGACAACAGAGACACCCAGTAGTCGCTAGTGTACTTTCCGTAGCTCACAGATCTGGCTACGACTCGAAGACATTCAGGAGGTAAGGACGTGGCAACTTCTCGGCTGGGGGACCGCCCAGAAAGGTCGCCTGAGGCGGGTCTGTCCTGGATCAAGAGCTCTCTGAGCTTTTCGAACAGCAACTGCGTGGAAATTGCCAGCCTGCCCGGTGGCGGAGTCGGTGTGCGCGACTCCAAGGACCCCTCTGGCCCCGTGCTCCGGTTCACCCCGGGCGAGTGGCAAGCATTCGTTGGTGGCGCCCACAACGGGGAATTCGACCACTTCGGCAGGTAGCCAGGTCGAATCGGGCAAGGCGCCATGCCGTCCTGCCCAGGGCTGGCCATTGATCAGGGCTTACACGTGGGCCCCCCGGTTACCCGGGGGGCCCACGTGTGTCTGCCCGCTTGCACTCGGAGCCCGTCTCCGCTGCTCCAGCGCTGGTCTGCCCTACTGGACAGCCTGTATGTGCGACCCCCCAGCTTGTCACCACCCATGCCACTCTCCCCGGGTACCGCCGGCGCCGGATAGGCACTCGCACCGCCCGTCATGACGCCGTTCGGCCTGAACGGTGTCAAGAACTCCCCGAAGACAACCGAATCGCACTGGTCGGGCGGCCAGTGCGAACCTTGACGCCTTCTTGAGCCAGACCGCCCTTCACGGTCCTGGCGGCACACCGAGCCTCCGTCACAACCGGGATGTGTCACGCTTCGGTTGCCCGGGGCGCAGATGCCGCGAATTGGGCTCTTGGACTGGCCAGCTTGGTCGCGCGCCACTGGTCGCCGATCTTGGCGACCAGCAGGTCAACTGGGACTTTCCAGGCACCAGGGCGCACGAACAATGATCTTCTTTGGCGTGTTGACGGGTCGTCTGGATCCCGGTCAGCTACTCTCCCTTGATCAAAGGCCCTCGTACTTCACATAAGTACTAAGGAACCTCAAAAGTCGATGGTGTCTCAGTTTAGGCAGCAGAGACACTCAGTAGTCGATACCGTACTTTTCGTAGCCTCTACTTATGGCTACTCATCCTGGAACATTCAGGAGGTAAGGACGTGGCAACTTCTCAGCTGGGGGACCGCCCGGAAAGGTCGTCTGAGGCGGGTCTGTCCTGGATCAAGAGCTCTCTAAGCTTTTCGAACAGCAACTGCGTGGAAATTGCCAGCCTGCCGGGTGGCGGAGTCGGTGTGCGCGACTCCAAGGACCCCTCTGGCCCCGTGCTCCGGTTCAGCTTGGGCGAATGGCATGCCTTTCTTGACGGCGAATGGCATGCCTTTCTTGACAGAGTGCAGAACGGAGCGATTCGGTCGGCTAGGCCGCTAGCAGGTTGATCGGCTTATGGCTGGGCTGGCGAAGGGTTGACGACATGACAGCAGACAGAGCCATACAGCTCATCCGGGATTTGGCGATAGCGCTCGGTGGAGGCCTTCTCAGCGGCCTCATCGCTTACTACGCCCAGCCCTATCTGGCCCTGACTCTCAGCGTAGGAGCAGCCGTGTGTATCTCAATTGCCCTAGGCACAGGGCTTGTCCGCCGCCGCCCGCGGCTCGTCCTGAAGATCCAGGGCACTCCGCTCTGGAAGAACCTAAACCAGTCATTCAGGATTATCATTGTTAGGGTCGAGGCCAAGAACAAGACCAGCGTGCCTATCGGACTCGAAGGTGCTGAGCTCACCTACGAGGCTTCTGGGATAGCCACCGGTAATGACCAGCTCAGTGATGAGATTGCTTGCGCCGTAGCGCAGACTGCAAGCTCCGACCAGTACTTTCCGCCACTGTCTGGTTTTACCGAGATACCGGCCCATGGATCCATCTCAGGCTGGTTCATTGAAGCAGTCAGGCGTGATCCAGCCGGTGGGACCCCTAGGTGCATCATCACCTTGAAGGATGAAATTGGCAGCCAGTACAAGGCAATCATTCCCGCGCAGCAAGCGCACATTCACTGGGGATAGGTCCTCAGGCCATCGCCTTAAATGCTAGCCGACATTGCTGATTGCGGCTCCTTCGGCAGAGACACACAGTAGTCGCTAGTGTACTTTCCGTAGCTCATAGATCTGGCTACGACTCGAAGACATTCAGGAGGTAAGGACGTGGCAACTTCTCGGCTGGGCGACCGCCCAGAAAGGTCGCCTGAGGCGGGTCTGTCCTGGATCAAGAGCTCTCTGAGCTTTTCGAACAGCAACTGCGTGGAAATTGCCAGCCTGCCCGGTGGCGGAGTCGGTGTGCGCGACTCCAAGGACCCCTCTGGCCCCGTGCTCCGGTTCACCCCGGGCGAGTGGCAAGCATTCGTTGGTGGCGCCCACAACGGGGAATTCGACCACTTCGGCAGGTAGCCAGCGAATCGGGCAAGACGCCACGCCGTCCTGCCCGGGGCTGGCCATTGATCAGAGCTTGCGCGCGGGGCCCCTCGATCAACCGGGGGGCTTTTCGCGTATCTGCGGGCCTCTCGCGGAGGCGACGCTGCCCTAAGGGACCACACGCGGCTTCATGACTCGCCGGAACTTCCCGGCCATGGCCGGTCCAGGCACCAGCTACGTCGAGGACGAAACTGAGCGAGAACGCGTCCTGCGACTCGCGGCCAAGAGCGGGACGTGCTGCTGGGCGGGGGTGGCTCACTCGGCGGGATTCTCGAAATTTGTTCGTTCCTGGTGTCGATGACGCGGTCCTCTAACCGTCTCCTAGGTGTCTCGAACCACCGAACGAAGGGAAGGGCTAGCGTGAAGTACATGCTGCTGATCATGGGTTTCCGCAAAGGCGAGGGCATGCCCCAGCCGCCGAGCAGCGGAGCGCCCTCGGCGGAGGAGTTCATGCAGTACCAGCAAGAACTCGGGCAGGCCGGTGTGCACGTCGACTCCGGCCTGCTCCACTCTTTTGAGGACGCCACCCAGGTGCAGGTCAACGATGCCGGCGAGCGACTGGTGACCAACGGGCCGTTCGCAGAGTCCCGCGAGTACCTGGGCGGCTATCAGATCATCGACGTCCCCGACCTCGACGCAGCGCTTGACTGGGCGGCCAGGTGCCCGGGCGCGAAGTACGGGCGCGTCGAGGTGCGTCCGCTCGCCGAGTTCTGAGGACCAAGGCGATGGGGCCGGCAGGCGAACCGATCGAGGCAGTGTTCCGAGAGGAGCGCGGCCGTCTGCTGGCCCTGCTCGCGGCCCGGTTCGGCGACCTCGATCTTGCCGAGGAGGTTACCGCTGAGGCCCTTCTGGCAGCGGTAGAGACCTGGCCACGCTCCGGGGTCCCGCGCGAGCCGCTGGCATGGCTGGCGACCACGGCCCGGCGTAAGGCCCTCGACCGGATCCGGCGGGACGCCACGCTGGCCACGAAGCTCGCCATTCTGCACGCCGATGCCGATCCGGCGCGCCGCACAGATCCGGTCCCAGAGCACGAGCACATCCCCGACGACCGGTTGCAGCTCATGTTCGCGTGCTGTCACCCTGCTCTGGACCTGGACACGCAGACCGGACTCACCCTGCGCTATATCGCGGGCCTGTCCACCGCTGAGATCGCACAGGCCTTCCTCGTCCCGCCGTCGACCATGGCCCAGCGCCTCACCCGCGGCAAGCGCAAGATCCAGCAGAGCCGCATCCCCTTCCGCGTGCCCGGCCCGGACGAGCTCGAAGGCCGTCTGGGCCTGGTCCTGCACGTCGTCTACCTCATCTTCACCGAGGGCTACGCGGCCACCAACCACCACGATCTGGTCCGATGCGATCTGGTGGACGAGGCCATCCGACTCGCCCGTATCCTCCACCGGCTGATGCCCGGCGAGCCCCGGGTCACCGGCCTGCTCGCGCTCATGCTGCTCACTGACGCCAGACGTCAGGCCAGGGTCGATGACCGTGGCTTCGCCGTCTCGCTGGAAGACCAGGACCGCGGTCTCTGGGATACCTCGATGATCGACGAGGGCGCCAGGCTGACAACACAGGCCCTACGCCACCACCCACCCAACAGCTGGTCCGTCCAGGCCGCAATCGCCGCGGTGCACGACGAAGCGCCATCTGCTCTCCAGACCGACTGGCGCCAGGTGCGCCTGCTCTACGACGAGCTGTTCGCATTGACCCCGACCCCCGTCGTCGCCCTCAACCGAGCCATCGCGATCTCCTGGCATGAGGGCCCACAGGCCGGCCTCGACCACCTCGAAGCCCTCGCCGACGAACCCGGCCTGGCCCGCCAGCACCATCGGCACGCCGCCCGCGGCCACATACTCGCGAGACTCGGACGTCACACCGCCGCCGCAGAGGCCTACCGGCGGGCCAGCGAACTCGCCCAGACACCCGCCGAGATCGCCTACCTCTCGGCACGCGCCGAGGAGTACACCACGCCCGGCTGAACAGCTACCCAGGTCTGGCCCCGGATCACGCGCGGCGCACGGGGCCCGGGCCTGTGCTCGTTGCGTATTGCAGAAATATCCCTGGCCTGAGGCGGCGCGGCCGCAGGCTGGCGGCGCCCGGCCCGGCGAGGAGCAGCCGGCCTCTTGACACGGCCTTTGCCAGCGCTAACGATGACGTCAATCCCAGGTTTCGGGGCCTGCGGGCTCAGGCACATTGGTGTTAGCGCTAACAAAATGTTAGCGCTAACATCCATTCGCGACTGGCCCGCCAAGGCGCTGAGCTGGGCCGGAGTGGCGCGCGCGCCCGGCGAGAAAGGAGCGCTGTCTGGATAGCTGACCAGTGCCAATGGCACACCAGCCGAGCCATCAACCCGCAATGGCAATGGACGATGGGACGAACATGAACACACGCTTTTCCTTTCGCTTAACGATACTGACGGTCGTGCCGATGCTCCTGGGCGCACTGTCACTAGCTGGGGTGGCTGTGCCTGCCGCGCAGGCGGCATCCCTCCCGTGCGACATCTACGCCGCGGCGGGCACGCCCTGCGTGGCCGCACACAGCACCGTCCGTGCCCTGTACGCGAGCTACAACGGGCCCTTGTACCAGGTCAAGCGCGCCTCGGACGGAGCGACCACGAACATCAGCACGCTGAGCGCGGGCGGTTACGCCAACGCGGCGGCGCAGGACTCGTTCTGTGCGGGCACCACGTGCACGATCACGGAGATCTTCGACCAGTCACCGCAGCACAACAACCTCACGATCGGGCCGGCTGGCGGGGCCGGCGGCGCGGACGTCGGCGCGAACGCCTCCGCGCTGCCGGTGATGGCCGGGGGCAACAAGGTCTACGGGGTCGACGTGACCCCCGGGGTCGGGTACCGCGACGATGCCACCACCGGGGTGGCGACCGGGTCGGCGGCGCAGGGTGCCTACATGGTCACCAGCGCCACTCACGTCAACAGCGGATGCTGCTTCGACTACGGCAACGCCGAGACCAACGCCCGTGACAACGGCAACGGGCACATGGACGCGGTCTACTTCGGCACCTTGTGCTGGTTCCCCACGTGCAGCGGGAGCGGCCCGTGGGTGCAGGCGGACCTGGAGAACGGGCTATTCGGCGGGGGTAACGGCAACAACCCCAACAACCATGGCAACAACGCCGCGTTCGTCACCGCCCTGGTGAAGAACAACGGCACAAGCACGTATGCGATCAAGGGCGGCAACGCCGATTCGGGCGGGCTGACCACCTGGTACAGCGGATCGCTGCCCACCCAGGGCGGCTACATCCCGATGCATCAGGAAGGAGCCATCATCCTCGGGATCGGCGGCGACAACAGCAACAGCTCTGCCGGGGACTTCTTCGAAGGCGTGATGACCGCCGGCTACCCGACGGACGCGGCCGACAACTCGGTCCAGGCCAACATCAACTCGGTCGGCTACGCATTCCCCAGCGGCACCGGCGTGACCGGTCCGATCGTGGCCGGTGACGACGCGTCGTCCTGCGTGGACAACAACAACGGCAGCGGCACGCCGGGAAACAAGGTGCAGATGTGGGCCTGCGACGGCAACACCGCCGCGCAGAACTGGACCGTGGCCAGCAACGGCACGCTGCAGATCGACGGCGGCTGCATGGACATCACCGGCGCCAAGACCGCCAACGGCACCCTCATCGAGTGGTGGACCTGCAACGGCGGCGCCAATCAGCAGTGGCAGGCGGAGAGCGGGGAACTGGTCAATCCGGCATCAGGCAAATGCCTGGACGATCCCGGATTCAACACCACGAACGGCACCCAACTGGTGCTGTGGACCTGCAACGGCGGCACCAATCAGCAGTGGCATCTCCCGTAACCGGTGAGCCAGGAGGGCGTGTCCGGCTGCCGCGGTCCCAGCGGCGGCCGGCCATGCCGGGCCTGTTCAGCCTGGCCCTGGGCCAGGCGAGCCACCCGCGTCAAGCTCGCGGGCGAGGGCCGTGGGGGCGCGCATCCGCCACGCGTCGGTCACCAGTTCGGCCAGGCGCGCGTGGTCCACCTCGGCCAGCCGCAGCATGACCAGCGGCCAGCCGTCGTACCCCGGCGTGGTGAAGAAGATCCCGGGCTCGCCGAGCAGCAGGGCCTGCTTCTCGGCCTCGTCGCCGACGAACAGGACCGCGATGTCGGTGCGGATGACCCGGGGCTTGCCCGGCTTGCGCTCGGGATAGGACCAGACGAACCCCTTGCCGCCCACCCGGAAGTCAAAGCCGTCGCTGTCGATCTCCTCCACGCCGGGCAGGGCCACGGCGAGGCGGCGTACGTCGTCCTCGTCTGCCATCGCGCTTCCTCCCGGCTGCGCACTTCAGGAGCTGACCGTGCCGTCGATCAGTTCCCTGATCAGGTCGGCGTGCCCGTTGTGCTGGGCGTACTCCTCGATCATGTGGTTGTAGATCCAGCGCCGGACCGACGAGCGTGGCTCCACCGGTTCCACGCTCATGAGGCCGCACGCTAGCAGCCGGGTGGCTGCCGGGCCCGTCGAGGGTTGCGCCCGGTCGCGCCGGCATCTGGCGGGAGCACCGGCCTAGGGCGTGGCCGGTCCCCGGACCGGAGGGACCAGGTCGACGTTGATGACCTGCGTCCTGGCAACAGCGCGGTCGCGCACGGTCGCCAGTGCCGTCCGCCGGCCGTCGGCCATGTATCGATCCAGCGCCGCTGCTGACGGGAACTCCAGGAACTGGATCTCCAGCGGCTGCCCGCCCTCACCGCTGCCCCTGGCACGCTGCAGCACCCGTCCCCCATGCCCGGGGACCAGGGCAAGGACCTGATCTTCGTAGGCGGCAAGAGCGTCCGCGGCACCGGGCCGCGCCCAGAGCAGCACACAGAGCGTCAGGCTCATCACGCCGTCTCCGCAGCCTCAGGCCGCGGTCCGGGCCGCAGCAAGGTCAAAAGGGGACCAAACAAGCACCAAGGATGACATCTTGCGCAGTACGACACGCCGGAACCGCCCATCCCTGCGCGGCTGCGATAGGCATGAACGTCACGTTGGTGCCCCTACAGGGGCCTCGTTGTCACATTCACGACAAACGTGGCGGCGCCGGTGAGCCCGGGCCGGGCCGGGGGTGCGCGCCGGGCAGCTTGCGGTGGAGGTGGTGACCACCCCGGCGGTCTTGACGACCGGGGCGGCGCAGTGGTCGGAATGGTTACTATCGGGTAGCCGGCAGATCAGGGAGGACGAGTATGACGTCGCAGGCTGACCACAATCTCGCCGTCTTGGCCGAGGGCGCGTTCCATCGGCTCGGGGATTACGAGAGCCTCGTCTTCGAGGGCCAGACCTACCGGTCGGGTGACCTGTTCGACCGTGCCTGCCGGGTGTCGGGAGGGCTGGCGAAGCTCGGCGTGACGGCCGGCGAGCGGGTGGTCGTGCTGATGGCGAACTGCCCGGAGGTCGGCATCGCCTACAGCGCCATCTGGCGGGCAGGTGCCGTGGTCACCCCGGTCGTGTTCCTGATCAGCCCGCCCGAGTTGCAGCACATCCTGACCGACTCCGGCGCGGTGGCGGTGGTGACCACTCCCGAGTTGCTGGCCACGGTGACCGCCGCGGCGGCGGGCGCACCGCAGTTGCGGCACGTGATCGTCGTCGGCGGCGCGCCCGACTCGCTTCCCGGGCAGGTGCGCGGGGTGGACTTCGCCGAGCTTGAGTCGGCCCCGGCGGCGGGCATCGCGCCGGTCAGCAGCGACGACCTGGCGACGCTCATGTACACAGGCGGCACGACCGGCCGGGCAAAGGGCGTCATGCTCTCACACCGGAACCTGTACTACTGCTCCCGCAGCTCGCATGAGGCCTCACAGGCCGAGGGGATCACCAGGGCACTGACGCCGCTGCCGCTGTCGCACGCCTACGGCATGATCGTGACCCTGGTCGGATTCCACGCCACCGAGCGCGCCCTGGGCGTGCTGCAGCGCTGGTTCGATCCGGCCGGGTTCCTGGCGCTGGCCCAGCAGTACCAGATTCAGCGCACGGTGCTCGTGCCCGCGATGGTCCAGATGCTGCTCGCCCAGCCGTTGGAGGACTTCGACCTGTCCTCGCTCCGGTACGTGAACTGCGGTGCCGCGCCGCTCGCGGCGGAGACCCGGGAGCAGTGGGAGCGGCGGGTCCCCAGCAGCGAGATCCTCGAGGGCTACGGGTGCACCGAGTCCGGGGCGGTGATCTCGGTGAACCCGCCAGGTGCCAGCCGTCCCGGCTCGGTCGGGTTGCCCATTCCCGGTTACCAGGTCTCGATCCGCGACGACAACGACGCGGACGTAGCGGCCGGGGCCGACGGCGAGATCTGCGTCCACGCGGACGGCGTGATGGCGGGCTACTGGAATTCGCCCGCGGAGACCGAGGCGACGCTGCACGGTGGCTGGCTGCATACCGGCGACATCGGCCGCTTCGACGCCGACGGTTACCTGTATGTGGTGGACAGGAAGAAGGACCTCATAATCCGCGGTGGGTTCAACGTCTTCCCGCGGGATGTCGAGGACATCCTGCTTGAGCACCCCGCGGTCGCGATGGCCGGTGTCGTCGGCCGGCCGGACGAGCGCCTTGGCGAGGAGATCGTGGCGTTCGTGTCGCTGCGGCCGGGCGCTGCGGCCACCCCGGCGGAGATCACCGAGTTCGCCCGCTCGCGGCTCGCGGCAAACAAGTACCCGCGCGAGGTGAACATCGTCGACGCGGTGCCGCTCACCAGCGTCGGAAAGCTGGACCGCAAGGCCCTCCGCAGCCGGGCCGCCGACGACAGGCAGTAACGTCAAGGCTCTCCGAAGCTGATCCAGGCTGAGCCCATCGAGTCGTCCCACGCGTCCCCGGTGACATTACGCACCGTCCCCACCGGCTGGGGCTTAGCGTGCGTCTGGGGCGCATCTGGTCCCTGGCTCAACGCCAGGGGCCAGATGACCCCAGCCGCACGCGGCTGTGGTGCGGGGTGTGGCTGTGGTGCGGGTTTTACGT
>CAVXMG010000026.1:0-170347 GCA_963762735.1 uncultured Actinomycetes bacterium
GGTCGGCCTGACCCACCACACCGTGGAAGCCGCACTGCGCCGCCACGGCCTCGCCCGGACCGCGCACGCGGCGAAACGGCATCAAGCGCACCAGCGCGGTGCGCAGGTCGCCGCCCGCCTTGGCTTCGAGACCATGACCGACTATGTCGCCAGCCGCCGGAAGGCCGGATGGACCTGGCAGGCGATGGCGGCAGAATGCGCCCAGCCGCCGTCGTGGTTGCGGCGGCAGGCGCAGGCTGTGTCCCTGCCCCGACCGCGCTGACGATGCCAAACGCTCTCCGGCGCCGGTCCCGGCCCTGATCGTCACCCGCCTCGCGTGGCGGCGTCCCGCTGCGCGGGCGGCGGCGATAGCGTGAGGCAGGTAGCCGCGTCATCCAAAGCGCGCCGATCATTTCACGGGGAGTGCTCAATCATGAAGCTCAGTGCGCGGAACCAGATCCCAGCGCGAGTGACCAGCATCAACAGCGGCGAGGCCATCGCCAACGTGGAGCTTCAGGCCAATGGGGTGCGCCTGGTCGCCTCTATCACCGTGGAAGCGGTCCGCCAGCTTGGCCTGGCCGAGGGCAGCGAGGTCACCGCGATCGTCAAGGCCTCCGACGTCATCCTCGCCGTCGGCTGACCCCCCCGCTACCCCTCGGGCGACGGCTCCCCGCGGTCGTCCGCGTGCCACTGGCGGTAGAGGGCGATGAAATCGTCCTGCATCTGCGGGGTCAGGTCATCGGGGGTGAGCGTGCCGGTGAGCTCGATCGTCTTGCGCATCTGGGCGAGGTACTCGGTGCAGTGCGGGCAACCGGCCAGGTGTGCCTCGTACCGGCGGCGGCCGGCCCGCGGCAGCCTGCTTTCCAGGTAGTCCGTGACCAGTTCGACCGCCTGCTGGCAGACCAGATCGCGGCGGCGCAGCCGCAGCCGCATCATGACGGCCTCCCGATCCCGGTCTCGATGGCCTGGCGCAGGCGGCTGCGGCCGCGGTGCAGCAGCACTCGCTGGTTGCTCTCGCTGATCTCCAGCACGCTGCACACCTCCCCGCTTGTCAGGCCCTCGAGGTCGCGAAGCGTCACCACCTGCCGCTGGCGGTCGGGCAGGTCGTCGATCGCCGTCCGGAGGAAGTCCGCCAGCTTGCCGGCTTCGAGGCGGTTGTCCGCCTCCTCGATCCACTGCTCCGGCGGCGAAAGCCAGCCGCCACCGTCGTCGAACCGCGACGCCGACACGGCCGCCTCGGTGTCGCTCACCGCCTCGGTGTCACCCACGGCGATGGTGCGCCGTTCCCGTGCGCCCGCCGTCCTGGCCCGGTTGACCAGGATTCGGAACAGCCAGGTGCGGAAGGAGGAGCGGCCCTCGAACCCGCCGATGCCGCGCAGTACCCCGACCCAGGTGTCCTGGACGACTTCCTCAGCCACGGCCACGTTTGGCACGAATGAAGACGCCAGCCGCAGCATCGCGGCATGGTGCTGTTGCACCAGGGTGACGAACGCCCGCTCGTCACCGGCGCGCAGCGCCGCGAGCAGTTGCGTGTCGGTCCCTGAGTCCACTGCGGACAGCCTAGGCCCCCCTGTCTGTGGCACGCCTGGCGGGCGGCAGAGCCGCCCGCCAGGCGAGGTGAGCTGCGGTCAGGAAGCGGCGATGCCCTCGCCGCCGGCCGCGCCCGCCACAGTCGCGCTGCCGACGCTGGTGAGCGACCCGCCGGCACCGACGCTGAACTCATCGACGATGCCGTTCCCACCGGTCTGCACGTACAGGAACGCGCCATCGGGTGTGGCCGCGGCGTCCACGGTGCCGGGGTCGGTCGCGGTCTGGCCAAGCAGCGTGAGCTGGCCGCCGGCGCTGGAGGTGTACCCGCTGACGTTGGCGCTTCCGGCGTTGGAGGCGTACAGCGTGCCGCCCGCCAGGGCGACCCAGCAGGTTGCCGCCTGCCCGGTGCCCACCGAGTCGATCAGCGTCACGGTCCCGTCCGAGCCGAGCGTGAACGTAGACAGGGCATTGGTGCCCGCGTCGGCGATAACCAGGTGGCCCGCCGGGTCGAAGGTGATCGCGAACGGGACGGTGCTGCCCTCGGAGTTCACCACCGGGCTGGCCGACAGGCGCCCGCTGGTCCGTACCCCGAACACGTCGATGTCATTGCCGTTGGCCTTGGTGGTCACGATGAGCTTGGAGCCGCTCGGTGAGAACGCGACCTGCCCGGGCGTGTTGGTGAACTGCGGGGTGGCCGACTGGCTGAGGTGCAGCCGCCGGTGCGAGCCGCGCAGGAAGGCCAGCCGGCCCGCCGGGGACAGGCGGTAGCCCTGCACTGAGCCGCCGCGCAGCGCGTTCACCACGTACACCAGGCCCCCGCGGATCGCGACGCTGACCGGGAACTGGCCGCCCGAGCCGATGACCTGCCGCTGGTGCAGCCGGGTGCCTTGCACCCCGAACACCGTGACGCTGTTGCTGCCCGCGTTCACCGCGATGAGCAGGTGCTGCGCCGTGTCGTACCGCAGCGAGCCTTGGGAGGCCAGGTGGTCCACCACCGACCCGGTGAGCTGGCCGCCCAGGCCGCCGGTGGGGTAGGTGCCGGCCAGGGTGAGGGTGCCGTCGCTCGAGCGCTGGTAGGCGACCACCTGGTTGCCCGCGGTGTTGTCGGTCTGCACGAATACGGCCGGCCCGGCGGCCGGGCCTGCGGAGCGGCCGTGGGCCGTGGCGGCGCCGGCAGCGGCCGGGACGGCGAGCGCCACAGCCGTCGTGGCCACTGCCGCGGCCGCGAACAGCGTGCGCGCCTTCGCCCGGACGTGGCCGGAGCGGCTGGGGATTGTCATGCGTTCTCCTCGGTGCGGGGATGATGACGTTTCCCCCTTCAGTCCCGCGAGGAGCGCGCGCGTTACAGCCGCCGGCCATATTCCGCGCTATTACGTCGCCCGTGCCAGTGCCAAGATCACCGGACTGGTGCCGGTGGGGCATGTGATGTTAAGCCGGAAATCCCCCGCCCGGTTGGCTCAGGCCACCACCTGGCCATCGAGTGGATTGTTGATCCGTGGCAGTTAGGTCAATCGGCGGTAGTCGCCGTCGGCGGCGCGGGGCCCCTGCCGCAGCGCAGCCCTGCGGCTCGCCCAATGCCGGCTGGCCCAGCGTGAGCCGGCGCCGCAGAGCACCGCCAGGACAAGCAGCCAGAGAAGCGCGTGATGTCCCGGCGCGGTCCCCGCGATGAGGAGGACAGCGGCGGCGCTGGAGGCTACGCCGATCGCGAAACCCTTCAGCAGCGCACGGCGGTTCTCCGGCTCCACCGGGCGGTTCCGGGGCCTGCTGGCTGCCAGGCGCTCCTCAACGCGTGCGGCTATCTCCTGGTCAACTTTCTCAATAAACGAGGCCACGACCGCGTCGCTGTACTCGGGGCCTAGCTCGTGGTGCGCGCCGGCGGCGGCGCGAATGTCCTCCGGGGACAACGGCGAAGTACCCATGAGGGCACACTAACTCTCACAGCCACGTCAAAGGCACTGCCACACGCGGCGATATCGGCGATGAGCTGTGCGCAAAGAGAGGCTATGCGCTGTGCGCAAAGAGAACGGCGCCGATCCGACGATAACGATGCGCAGGCGCCCGGGAGGATGTGAGGTCAAATCCGAAAACTCCGGCCCAGGATGTGAGGTCAAATCCGAAAACTCCGGCCCCGCTGACCAGGCCTCCCGCCTGGTGATCGAGTGGACCGCCAACCTGTCACAGGCCGCGGCGAGCCCACCGCGCCTGGACTAGCGCCAGTCAGTATGGCGCAGCGGTGGCCGCCGTGGGCGCGCAGCCCGCCTATACGGCCAAGCCATCAGGAATCAGCTGGATCGCGGTCGCGTGCAACATTCCGGCGGTTGGGGTCGTACAAGAGGTGTGAGTGCGCCTGTGCGGGAGGCATCAGTGGGTTCGGAGGCCGATCACTGTTTTGAGGAGTTCGTCCGCGGCCGTTCCACGCACTTGTTCCGGCTGGCGCTGGTGCTGACCGGCTGGGATGAAGCCGCGGCGCAGGACTTGCTGCAGATCGCGCTTGAGCGCGCCTATCGCCGCCGGTGGCTGCTGTTCCGGCATGGCGGCAGCGCGGAGCCTTACGTGCGCCGGGTGCTGGTGAATGCCGCGATTGACTGGCGGCGGGTGCTGCGGCGCCGCGGAGAACTGCCCCTTGACCCGGATGCGGCGATTCCAGCGGCCGGGGACCAGGTCGGGCAGGTAGCCGACCGTGACCTGCTGTTGCGCGCCCTGGCGGCGCTCCCCCCACGGCAGCGAGCGGTGCTGGTGCTGCGGTACTGGGAGGACCTGCCCGACGTTCAGATCGCCGCGGCGCTGGATTGCAGCCCGGCGACGGTGCGCAGCCAGGCAGCCCGGGGGCTGGCCCGGCTGCGCCAGTTGACGCAGATCCCCCCGGCCGGGGGATCCCAATACTCGAATACCGGTGAGCAGCATGAGTGATCTCGAAGACCAGCTCAAGGACGCCATCGATGCCGCAGTCGCCGGCGCCGAACCCCGGCCGGGTGTACTAGGCACGGTGCGGCGCCGCCACCGCCGGTGGCTGATACGGGTCACCGGCGCCGGCGCGGCCACGGCGGCCGTCGTGGTTGCCGGTGTTGTGGTGCCGTTGGCGTTGCTCTCCCCCCGCAGCGGCGGCCCAACTGCCCCTGGCAGCCAGGTGGCCACCGCAACCGGCCACGGCGCGGGCGGCCCGGTTACCGCCTATGTCGTCGGCGAAAAGGGCACGGTGACCCCGATCAGGGCCGCCACCAACACCGCTCTGAAGACGATCAGCGACCGGAGTGTCGACTCGCTGGGCATCGTGCTCACCCCAGACGGCAAGACGGCCTACGTGCTCAACGACGTGCTGCCTGCCATCGTCCCCAGTACGGTGACCCCGGTCCGGACCGCCACCAACACCGCGCTCACGCCGATCAAGGTGGGGGCCGGCGCCCGGCACTTCGCGATGGCACCGGACGGCAAGACCCTTTACGTGGCCAACGCCTACTCGGGGACCGTGACGCCGATCCGGACCGCCACCAACACCGCGCTCACGCCGATCAAGGTGGGCAGGCACCCGGAGGGGATCGCGGTCACCCCCGACAGCAAGACCGTCTACGTCGCGAACTACCTCGCGGGGACCGTGACCCCGATCCAGGCCGCCACCGGCAAGGCGCTCAAGCCGATCGAGGTCGGCGGCTATCCGTGGGCCATCGCGATCACCCCGAACGGCAAGACTGCATACGTAGCAAACGGCTACGGGGTGGTTCCTATCGCGACGGCTACCAATACCGCTCGGCCGCCGATCAGGGTTGGCCGCGGCGCCATCGACGTGGTGATCACCCCGAACGGCTCGACCGCCTACGCACTCACGGGGAACGGGGTGACCCTGATCCGGACCGCCACCAACACCACCCTGCCGCCGGTCTCCGTAAAGCAGGGCCCCATCGACATCGCGATCACGCCGGACAGCGCGACCGCCTACGTCACCGATCCAGCCGGCGAGGTGATCCCCATCAGCACGGCCACCGGCAAGGCACAGGCCCCGATCGCGGTCGGGAAGGGCGCGCGGGCCATCGCGATCACCCCTGACGGCAAGACCGTCTACGTCGCGCTCTTTGGTGCTGTGGTGGACCGTCACTTCGGCACGGTGATCCCGATCCAGACCGCCACCAGCAAGGTTCTCCCGCCGATCAGGGTGGGGGAACTGCCCTACGCGATCGCGATCACCCCGGCAGCCAGCTGATGGCGCAGCGGTAGCCACCGCGCAGCACGCCTGCCCGGCTGGTCATCGAGTGGACCGCCGAGGGCGAAGCGGGCCCGGTGATCGTGGCGGTGGCGTACCGGTGGGTGGGCCATATCGCCATGATCATCGCCGCTGGTGCGCGGCCGGCTCAGCCGGTTCTGGCGTCTACGCTGCCGCCGTGGCAGGTGGTCGGCGGGGTGAACATCGGCGTGGTGTCCACCGGCTCGTTCGACGGCGGGTCGAGGATGACTTTGGCGTGCCGGGTCCACTGGTCCTCGCAGTTGAGCAGGGCCCGCTTCTCCGGGTTCTGCGTCGAGGCCGCGTCGCCGCCCATCCACAGGTCCACGTGGTTGTCCGGCACGCCGCCACACGGATTGCACTGGTCCTCGTGGATGAAGTACTTCTTCAGGAACGGGACGTAGATGATCTGGCACCACGGGCCGTGCAGGTCGATGTGCTCGGCGAAGGTGACCGGGTCGGTGAAGGTGCCGGTGCCGCCGGCCTGCTTGTGGATGCACGGGTGGGCGATGGCGCGGCCGGGAGGTGAGTTGTCCACCCAGCCGTAGAACGTCACATAGTCGGTGACCGAGGACGACCGGGGAGCCACGGTGGCCTGCACCGCCCCGGGGACGAGCAGGCCCAGGGCCAGCGCCGCGGGTGCGGCAGCCGCCAGGCCGAGGACGAGGAAGCGGTGCGTCAAGCCAGGCTTCCTGAACCGCATGCCGTCTCCTTCGCTTTTAGTAAGGAAAGAATCCTAACTAATCGAGGAGAAGGTATCCCGTGGCCCGGCGGAGCGTCAACCCGTGCCGGTGCCAGCCACAAAGCGGGCGCAGGCGGGCCGGTGGGTGCGGGCTTGAGGGCCCGGCGGCCCCCCACTCATGCGCCGCCGGGCCGGCGCGCCGGATGAGGAGAAATGCCAGCGCGCCGGGTCCGATCGGCCCCCGTCCGGCCGGGCCGGGGCGCGCCAGGGCCTCCGTGCATCCGTGCGCCCTGGGAGCCAACCCTGATCCCCCCGGGAGATGGCTCGCACTTATACGGAGCACGAAGGGCACGGTTAGATACATGGCCGCGTGTGCAGGCGGGGTCAGGCGGCGCCGAGGGCGAGGAACGACCATGCGGTGGCGGCCTGGACCGGCTCGTCCCCGGCGCCATCGCGGGCGAGCCGCAGCGCCTGGGCGAGGCTGGCCCCGCCCCGCAGGTGCTTGTGCAACGCGGTCATCAGCGTGGCCGTGGCCTGGTCGTTGACGGGCACCACGCTGGCGACGATGCCGGCGGTGCCGAGCGGGGCGAGGCAGTGGGCCAGGCCGAGCAGTTCGTCAGCGCCCGCGGGGGCAAGGACCCCGGAGTCGCAGCTTGAGAAGATGACCCGGTACGGGGCGCGCCGCAGCCGCTCCAGGTCGTACACCGTGAGCGGCCCGTCATCCAGGCGCAACGAGGAGAACAGCGGGCTGTCGGCCCGGAAGCTGCCATGCGCCGCGATGTGGGCGAGCCCCGCCCCGTCGAGGGCGCCGAGCACCCGGCGCGCGGTGGCGGTGCCGGACCCGAGCACCGTGGCGTCCGGGTACTCGGCCGCCAGGGCCGGTATCTCGGATCCGGTGCCGAGGCCGGGCCCCTGGACGAACACCGGTGCCGCCCGTTCCGGCGGCTGCACCGCCCGGGCCTGCAGCCAGGCCCGGGCCGACGGCGCGACGCTGACCGCGCGGTCCCGCAGCGCCGGCAGCAGCGCCCACGGAACGGCGTGCAGCCGGCCGGGCGGTACCACGATCACCGGCCCGCTGCCGAGCAGCCGGGCGGCCGGGCCGAGCAGGATCGCCTCCAGCCGGCGGCCGCTGGCCTCCAGCGTGGCCAGGGCCGCCCCGTCCGGGCCAGCGCCCCGGCCATGGGCCAGCCGGCGCAGGCCGAACCGGGCGAAGCCGACCTCGGTAGCCGCCTCGTCCGCGCGGCCGCCGCGCACGTGCCGTACCTGCGCCCCGCCGCACACCAGGATGTGCAGGTCACCGTCGATGGCGACGATCTGGACCAGGGTCGCCGTGCCGAGCGCGCCCAGCAGTTCCCCGGTGCTGAACCCCCATCCCGCCTTCACCGCCCCGGCCGTCGTGGCGGGAACGCAGCACCCGGGCCCGCACCGAGGCTTCCAGCCGCAGTTGCTCGCGCCGGAAGTGCCCGGCAGGGTCACCGCTGGCCCGGGCCCGGTCCAGGCGGCTGGTCACGTCGCGGAGCGCGGTCAGGTCGGCCTGGAGATCGGCGTCGTCGGCGGGGCGGGCCGCGGGGATCGCATGGGCCGTCGCCCGCCACCGCTCGCTCCAGGCGAGCATCAGCCGGGGCCGCCCGGTTCCCAGGGCGGCCCGCTGCGCGAGTGCCGCGAGTTCGGCACCGTGCGCGGTGGCCTGTGCCCGCAGTTCCGAGGCGCCCAGGGTGACCTGATGCTCGTCGAGAATGGCCAGCCCGCGCCCGCAGGCCGCGAGCAGCCGCCGCCGGTCGCCCGCGGCGTCGGCGCGGAGGGCTTCGGCGAGCCAGCCCTGCGCCCGGCCCAGCGCGGTCACCCGGCGGTACCGGTTGCGCGCCGCCGCGCGCAGGTGGGCGTCGGCCTCCGCCTGGCGGCCCAGCGCGCTGGCCAGTTGCCCGGCCAGCAGGCGCGCTTGTGCCGCCTCACCGGATCCGAGCAGATCAAGGTCGGCCGCGAGCTGCCCGCCCTGGCGCAGCAGCGGGGCGGACGGTGGGTGGCTCGCGCAGCGCGCCTGCAGGAGCAGCAGCCCCGCGTGGGTGCGCCACCAGAGGCGGCCCTGCGTGGTGAACAGGCGCCGGGCGGCCTGTGCCCGGGTGGCGGCCAGGCCTGGTTCCCCGGCGGCCAGCGCAGCCCGGGCACCGGCCAGCAGCAGTTCGGCCCGCCTCGCGGCCCGGCCACCGCCCCGGCCGGAACCGCCGAGTGCGGCGTCCGCTTCGGCAAGGGCGTCGCCGGGCAGCCCGGCAGCCAGCAGCACGGCACACCGGTCGGCGGCGAGCTCAAGCGGGGGCACCGCAAGCTGGCTGTACTGGTGCCCGGCCTCGTCCAGGCAGGCCAGCGCCGCGGGCAGGTCTCCGGAGCGGTACGCGACGAGCCCGCGGTTGTGCCTGGTGAAGGCCACCTCGACGGTCTGGCTGGTGGTGGCGTACAGGTGCTCGGCTCGGGCCAGGTCGAGTTCGGCCCGGTGGGCGGCGCCGCGGGCCAGGTGGACCAGCGCCCGGGCGGAGCGCGCCCGGGCCTCGAAGAGGCTGTCGCCGGCCGCCCGCAGCACCCGGATCGCGCGCCCCAGGTCATCCAGTGCCTCGGCGTGCCGGCCGAGCACCCACAGCGCGATGCCACGGCGGACCAGGACACGCGCCGCGGCCTCGCCGCCGACCAGGGTGAGGGAACGGCCCAGCGCCGCCAGCCCGCGGCGGCTGTGGCCCCGGTAGGTCAGCGTGACACCAAGCGTGGCCAGGACGTCGGCCTCGCGCTCAGCGGACCCGCAGGCCCGGGCGAGGCGCACCGCGGTGCTCAGTTCCGCCGTGGCTGCGCCTAGCTCCCCGAACTCCCGGTGTAGCATTCCGATCGCCTGGTGCGCGACGGAGGCCTCGTAGGGGGCGGGGCCAGCGGCCAGGACGGCGTGGGCCTTGGCCAGGGCCTCACGGGGACGGTCGCTCGCGAGCCGCAGCAAGTCGAGGATCCCGCCGGGGGCATCCCCGCCGGGGCGCGGGCCGCCAGCCATACCCAGATATTAAACCCGGCCATTCGGGTGGTCTACGCGACAATGGAGGGGACAGGTCCTAACATTTCTGTCATGTCGGCTGGTCAACAGGGCTAACCGCATCGGACGCGGGTGACCAAAGGTTTGCAATGGAATCTTCGGAGACGGCGGGTGAGCGCCCGCTCACAAAACTGGAAATTCAGCTCGGCCTAATCGGCGAGGCATTCGGGGAATCGTTCGGAAAGCAGTTTTTCGACGACGGTACGCTCGACTACCTCTACGTGCGCGGCGTGATCCTGGTCCGCGATGCGTACCTCGCCGAGGTCGCCAGGCTGCTGGAGGAGGACGACGAGCCCGAGGAGCGGGGCCAGGAATTCATCCCGGTCGAGGGCCTGCTGCCCGGGGTGAGCCTGTTCTCGGTGGGCACCCGTGACGTCCCGCGGCTCCTGGAGAAGATCGACGCAAGGCTCGGCGTCGGGGTCGCGACGCCGGATCACATTCTGTCGGTCACGCCGGTATGGGCCTGCCCGGCCAGCGAACCGGAGGGCGTGCCGTTCGGCTCGCTTCCGTACCCGGGCCAATGCCCCGGCAGCGGGGCTGGCACGTTCATCTACGTGGCGGACACCGGGCTGCTCGAGGGTGCCGGCACCGCCCATTCGTGGCTCGCCGGTGTCACCGGGACCCCGGACCCGCTGCAGGAGCAGGGCGGGGTGACCACGATCCCGGACTACGCGGGTCATGGCACCTTCATCGCCGGAGTCGCCCGCTGCATGGCGCCCGCCGCGAAGGTGGAGGTGACCAGGGACTTCAACAAGGCCGGCGCGGTCGCCGAGCACCTGATCGTGCGCCGGCTCCACGAGGCCCTGGGCAAGGCCCCCGATGTCATCAACCTGTCGGCGGGCGGCAGCACGCGCAAGGACCTCCCGCTGCTGGGCTTCGAGGCCTTCTGGGACAGTTACCGCCATCGCAAGGGCACGGTGCTGGTCGCCTCGGCCGGCAACAACTCCAGCCGCAGGCCGTTCTGGCCCGCGGCCTTCCCCCAGGTGGTGGGGGTAGGCGCGGTCGCTGCGAACGGCCGGGCCCGCGCCTACTTCAGCGACTATGGCCCCTGGGTGGACGTGTACGCCCCGGGCGAGGACCTGGTCAATGCCTACGCGACAGGGACCTACCACTACCGCGAGCCGCCGCACGCTGGCACGCATCGCGACTTCGAAGGCATGGCCAAGTGGAGCGGCACGTCCTTCTCCGCGCCGGTCGTCGCGGGCCTCATCGCCGCCCGCGTCACCAGGACCGGCGAGAACGCGCGCCAGGCGGCCAGCGCACTGCTCGCCCAGGCGCGTGCGCAACATCTGCCGGGGGTAGGCCCCGTGCTATGGCCGTGCGATACGGGCGGATGTGGCGATCAGCTGTCATGCTGCTGCGGTGGTAAACACCAGGCGGCGCGGGATTGCTGCTGCTGACGGAAGGGCGTCGTGTTGGTGAGTCCGGACGATACCGGCAAGCTGGTGCGCGGCGCGGCCGGCGGTGACGAGGTTGCCTGGCGCGGGCTCGTGGCGCGGTTCAGCAACCTGGTGTGGGCCGTCGCGCGGGCGCACCGGCTCGGGAACGCCGATGCCGCGGACGTCTACCAGACCACCTGGCTGCGCCTGGCCGAGCACATCGGCCGGATCGAGCAGCCCGACCGGGTGGGCGCCTGGCTCGCCACGGCGGCCCGCCGGGAATGCCTGCAGAGCCTGCGCATGTCCGCGAAGTCGTCGCCCACCGACGACATGGACCGGCTCGACATCACCCCCGCAGTGGGCAACCCCACCGAGGAGGCGGTGCTCGCCGCGGAAACCGAGCGCGAGGACGCGGCCAGGGCCGCGGCGATGTGGCGGGCTTTCGAGCGGCTGTCGGGCCGCTGCCGGGAGCTGCTCCGGATCCTGATGGCGTCGCCGCCGCCCAGCTACGCTGAGGTCGCCGCGGCGCTCGAGTTGCCGCTCGGCAGCATCGGCCCCACCAGGGCGCGCTGCCTGCAGCGGCTTCGCGAGGAGATGGCAGGTATCAGGGACGGGCTATCGCCCTCTTCATGATGACGCCTCCCACAGGAGATCCAGACATGTACGAGCCGGACGACGAGCTTGAAGCGGAGCTCAGGCGGCTGGCCGCCGACCGGGAACCGGTACCCGCCGAGCTGGTCCAGGCTGCGGTGGACGCCTTCGGCTGGCGGGACATCGACGCCGAGCTCGCCGAGCTGGTCTACGACTCGCTGGTCGACGCCGACGAGGCATCGCTGGTGCGGGGCCCGCCCGGCCAGCGCCTCGTCTCCTTCGCCGTCGGCGGGCTGACCATCGACGTCGAGGTGACCAGCGCCGGGGCCGGGCGTACCGTCATGGGCCAGATCGCCCCGCCGCAGCGTGCCTCGGTGGACATCCGCTACCCGCGGGACACGGTCACGGTTGAGGTGGACGAGCTGGGACGGTTCCAGTCAGGGCCGCTGCCTTCTGGCCCGGCGAGCCTGCGGCTGCGCCCGCCGCCCGGCGGCGCCGGCCCGGATATCGTGACCGACTGGATCTCCCTTTGACTTCCACTCCGCCCTGATGGGCGGTGACTCCCGCCTGTCACACCGCTTCCCGGGGTGACTTCGGGTGGGTTCCTGCTTCGCCGCGCTGCGCCGGAACCAGGTCCGGTCTTACCTGCGCTCTGCAGGCTGTCACCGCCAGCCCGGCGGCCTTGGCGACGTTGACCGCCGCGTTGATGTCCCGGTCCAGCCACGCCCCGCACGACGGGCATTGCCAGGCGCGGACGTGGAGTGGCTTCTTGCCGTCCTTCACCCCACACGCTGAGCACGTGCGGGAGGTCGGGAACGAACCGGCCGATCCGGTGGAACTCCCGGCCGTACAGCCGGGCCTTGTATTCCAGCATCGCCACGAACGATGCCCACCCGGCGTCGTGGATTGATTTGGCCATGCGGGTGCGCCCGAGTCCTTGCACCGCCAGGTCTTCGACAGCGACCGCTTGGTTGTCGCGGATCAGCGCGGTTGACAGTTGGTGGTGGAAGTCGCGGCGGGCGTCGGCCACCCGTGCGTGGGCGCGGGCGGCCTTGTGCCGGGCCTTGTCCCGGTTCCGGGAGCCTTTCTGCTTGCGCGACAGTTCCCGTTGCCTGCGTTTGAGCAATTTCTCCGCGCGGCGCAGGAACTGCGGCGCGGTGATCTTCCGGCCGTCGGACAAGACAGCGAAGTCGTGGAAAGACCAAGGTTGATGCCGATCACGGGCCCGGTCTCGGGCAACACCCAGGGCCCGGCCTCCACTACGAAGGAGGCGAAGTATCGCCCGGCCGAGTCCTTGATGACGGTGACCGAGGACGGCTCGGACGGCAGTGGCCGGGACCACCGGACCGGTACGTCCCCGACCTTCGGCAGCCGGAGCCTCCCGTTGGGCAGCACCTTGAACCGGGCGTTGGCGGTGAACTGGATCGCCTGCCGGGTGTCCTTACGGGACCGGAACCTGGGCTTGCCCACCGTGGGGCCCTTGCGCTCGCCCTTGATGGAGGCGAAGAAACTCCGGTATGCCGTGGTCAGGTCTGCCAGGGCCTGCTGCAGCACCACCGAGGAACCTCGTTCAGCCACGCACGCTCCGGCGTCTTCTTGGCTGCGGTCAGCCGGGCCGATAACTCCGCATCAGTGACGTAGGGACGACCGGCTTCATGCGCAGCCTTCCGTACGGCCAGCGCATCGTTGAACACAACCCGGGCACAGCCGAACGCTTTGCCGAAGGCGATCCGGTGCCGCGGCAGCGGGTCTAAGCGATACTTGTATCGGAGGTGCATACTGAAATCATATTCGAATTCATGGCCGGATATGGTGACATTCGTGCTGACGGGCGCGGTGTCTTCCTCCCGCACGCCCGTTTGGTTTCGTCACCAAGCACCAGTACCAGATGTTCGTTTCCGCCGATCTGGCGCGGATGGAGGAGATCATGTGACCCGGGTCGTACTTCGCCGGGTCCGTGGGCGGCGCACCCATCTCTGTCTTGCGCCAGTAGGTCGAACAACCGGAGCGCCCCGCCTGACCGGCTCAGGTAGCCGTGACCGCGCCGCGGCACGCGCCGCGACGAGGATTCCGCCGCACACCAGCGCCGCGCCGGCCAGTTGCAGCGGGCTTGGGTGCTCGCCAAGCACCACCGCGGCGAGCAGGATCGCGGCAGCCGGTTGAAGCAGCAACAGCAGCGACGACATTGAGGCGGGCAGCCGGGGCAGCGACGAGGTGATCAGCAGCCACCCCGCGGTCCCGCTGGTCATGGCCAGCAGCAGCAGCCAGCCGAAAGCGTGCCAGCCGATGTCGAGCTGCCACCCGCCGAACACCAGGCCGAGCGCTGCCGCACCGGCCGTGGCGCCCAGCGTCGCCTCGGCGAGCGGCGCCGCCACGTGCGGCGTGGCGGCCGAGCTCTGGCGCAGGATCAGCAGGAAGGCCGCGTAGGCGAGCGAGGTGCCAAGCCCGTACTCGATCCCGGCCACCGAGTGCACCCCGTGGGCGTGGTCGGCGAGCCCGGACACCAGCACCACGCCGGCCAGCACCACCGGAAGCGCGAGGAAGAACCCGCGCCCCGGGCGCTCCCGGAACAGCAGCCAGGCCGCGACCGTGACGAAGACCACCTGCAGGTTGCCGAGCAGCGTGGCGATGCCGGCCCCGACGTCGGCGATCGCGTGGTTCCACAGCACCAGGTCGATGGCCAGGAACACGCCCGCGAGCATCGCCCAGAACCGGGAGCGCAGCGGCCGCGGCCCGCGCCTGCGCTGCTCCAGCACGGCCAGCACGGCCAGCAACGGCAGCGCCAGCAGGGACCGGTAGAACGCGGCCGAGGCGGTGCCGGTGTCGGCCAGCTTGATCAGCACCGCGGAGGCGGAGATGCACGCCGCGCCGAGCGTAGCGAGCAGGGCCGGTGGCGGTCCGCCCGCGGCCTGGCCGGTCCCGGCGCGGCCGGCACCCTTCCCGGCCTGGCTTTTGTCGTTGGCGGTCATGACCGTCTTGGCATACGGTGCTGACATGGGATCCACCCTAGGAGAGCAGTTTGTCAGCAGTCAAAAAGGTTTTGGTGCTGACCTGCTCGAGGCACTCACCGCCGCGGCCGAGCTGGTCAACACCGGCCGGTCCCGCGACGGCGAAGGGCTGCGCGACGTCGCCGACGTGGCCGCGTTCGGGCGCCGCTACGGCCTCGGCGGTCGCGCCCGGGCCGGGGACGTGCCGGTGCTGCGTGCCTACCGGGCCCGGCTGGACGCCATCGTCACCGCGTGCGAGGCGGGCGACATCCCGGCCGCGGTCTCGATGATCAATGCGCTGCTCGCCGAGACCGGGGCCATCCCGCAGATCGTGGCGCACGACGGCCGCGGCCCGCACATCCACGTATCCAGGGCGGCTGCGCCCATGGCCGACCGGATCGCCGCTCATCTCGCCATGGGCCTGGCCGAACTGCTTGTGTCAGGGGAGAGCGGGCGGCTGCGCAGTTGCGCGTCACCGACCTGCCGCGATGTCTTCCTTGACGAGTCCCGCAACCGGTCGCGGCGCTACTGCGACAGCCGTACCTGCGGAAACCGGCTGCACGTCGCCGCCTACCGGGCCCGCAAGGCCGCCGCGGGGTAACCGCCGGGCGGTGTCAGCGGCGGGGTGGCGAGCCACACCGAAACATGCGTCGGCTCCAGCGCCGCCTGCACCGTGGCGGCAGGTCGTCGCGGACTGTGTCCGAGGTCGACGGCGTCTTGGTCAGGCGGGTGCGCGAAGGCGGCAATGGTGCGGTCGGCGTCGTAGCGGGCGCGGTTGAACCGGCGGTCCACGATGCGCTGGACCCGGCGGCGCAGCGGGGTGAACAGGGCGGCGGCGGCGAGGGTGGCGGCGGCCACGGCGACCGGGGCGTGCACCGTCGAGCACCCGGGTGGCCAGCAGTACCAGCCCGGCGTAGACGCCGATCAGCAGGCCGGTGACGATCGCGTAGGCCAGCGTGCGGCAGATGATCCGGTCGATCTCATACAGCCGGTACTTGAGGATTCCGATGCCGATGCTGACCGGCAGCGCCGCGAACCCGAACCAGGCGAGGCCACCCACCGACCGCATCAGTGCCGAAGGCGTCGCCTGGGACGCGAACGCCAGGACCGCGCAGCAGACCGTGGCGGCGGCGCCGCTGGCCAGCCACTTGAGCTGCTGCCGCCGCTCGCCGGAGGAGCGCCGCCAGCTCAGCACCTGGCGGGCGATGAAGGCCAGCATGAAGGCCAGGAGAGCCAGGTAACCGACGTGCACGGCCGCCGCGTACCAGCCGGCCGGGTGGTCGGTGGCGGCCAGCCCGCCGTTGGAGTCGACCCGCACGGTACGCCCGGCGACCGCTTGCGCCGTCGCCACGGCAAGCGCCGACGACCTCGAAGACATAGATCGTGCAGTACGCCTCCTGCCGCCCAGCGCCATGGCCGTGACGCCAGCGTGCCGTCGGGGAAGAGCAGGATCACCAGGCCGAGCAGCTCGATCGCCGGGCCCCCAGAGCTGGTTCAGCCCCAGGGCCACCATCCCGAGCGGAAGGCGGTGCCCGAGCCGGTAGGCCAGCAGTGCGTAGTCCGAGCCGTCGTTGGCCAGGACGAGGCAGGTGCCGATCGCAAGCAGGAGCCAGCCGAGCGGGTTGCGCGGCAGGCGCCGGGCGACCACGCCCCGACCGCGGCGGCTGGCACGCCGATCACCAGCGCGATGGCCCGTCGACGTTCTCGTTGGCCAGGATGGACAGCGGGATCGTGGCCACGGTGGACAGCACGGCCACGGCGCCAAGCAGCGCCGCCCAGGTGGCCGGCGCGGGCGGCCGGACGCGGTGGGTCGGCGTGAGGGCGGTCACCGGGCCCTCCGGCGATCCACAGCGAGACGTGCGCGGGCTCCAGCGCGCCATGCACCACGCCCGTCAGGTCGGTCTGACCGTGTCCAGGTCGACGGCGTCCTGCAGGCGGGTGGCGAAGGCGGCAACGGTCGGTCGGCGTCGTAGCGGGCCCGGTTGAACCGGCGGTCCACGACCGCTGGACCCGGCGGCGCAGCGGGGTGAACAGGGCGGCGGCGGCCAGGGTGGCGGCGGCCACCGCGACCGGGGCGTGCACGGTCAGCACCCGGGTGGCCAGCAGCACCAGCCCGGCGTAGACGCCGATCAGCAGGCCGGTGACGATCGCGTAGGCAAGCGTGCGGGAGATGATCCGGTCGATCTCATACAAGCGGTAGCGCAGTATGGCCACGCCCATGCCCAGTGGGAACGCCACGCCGGTGGCGTAGAGGGCGACGGCGTTCACCACACTGGCCAGCCCCGAGCCGCCGTTCGACTCAGCCAGCGTCAGGACCACGATGCCGACGAGGCTGACCGCCGCTCCGGCGGTGAACCACTTGTACTGTTCGCGGACGTCACCCTCCGCGTGCCGGAAGCTGGCCACCTGGCGGATGATCCAGGCCACCCAGAACGGCACGACCGCCAGCACCGGCAGGCCGGAGCCGAGGAACTGCCCGATGGCTCCTCCTGACGGAGGGACGAACTGGCCGGTCACCACGGCCGTCAGGTCGCCCGCGCCCACGATCGCCGCCGCCGGGATGGCCTGCGAGACCAGCACCAAGGCACCGACGGCCACGTAGGCCCACAGCGCGCGGCGCCACGGCCTGGACAGCCTGCGTGCCGTCCGGGAACAGCAGGACCGCTGCCATGCCGGTGAGCACCGCCATTGGCCAGAACGTGTTCTCGCTCAGGAACACAGCCGGCCCGAATGGCAGTGAGCCGTGGGCGGAGGTGTAGTCGAGAAGTGTGTAGAGCCCGGCCGCGGTGGTGAACGCGGTCGAAATCCCGGTGCACATCAGCAGCCAGCCGATGGGATTGCGCGGCTGGCGCAGGGCGACGAGGAAGCCCGTCGCGAGGAAGGTCATGGCGAGAGCGATCGTGCCTCCGCCGCCCGACACCGAGAGGTCTCCGGTGACGACCGTGAGCACGGCGCAGGCGGCGACGAACAGCAGCGCCAGCCCGCCGAGCGCGCTTGCCGCCTGCCTGGACGTCAACGCCCGCCGGCGGCTGCGGGGCACCACGGTCATGGCTGTCCCTCCCGGATCCACAGCCACATGTGCGCCGGCTCCAGGGCGGTGTGCACCACGTCGGCCAGGTCAGCCGTGACCGTGTCCAGGTCGACGGCGTCCTGAAGGCGGCCCGCGAACGCGGCGACGGTCTGGTCCGCGTCGTAACGGGCGCGGTTGAACCGCCGGTCCACGATCCGCTGCACCCGGCGGCGGACCGGAGTGAACAGCGCCGCCGCGGCCAGGGTGGAAGCCAGCTACGGCGACCGGGGTCTGGAACGCAAGCACGTGCGTGGCCAGCAGTACCAGCCCGGCGTAGACGCCGATCAGCAGGCCGGTGACGATCGCGTAGGCAAGCGTCCGGCTGATGATCCGGTCGATCTCGTACAGCCGGTACTTCAGGATCGCCACTCCGATGGACAAGGGCAGCGCGGCGATGCCGAACCAGGCGAGACCGCTGACCCATTGCAGGAACGTCCCGGGGAGGCCGGCGCCAGAGGTCGCGAGGACCACGCTGAGCAGGCTGGTGGCCGCGCCGCTTGCCAGCCACTTCAGTTGTTGCCGCCGCTCCCCTGACGAACGGCGCCAGCTCAGCACCTGACGTCCGATGAAACTTACCGAGAGCACGATCAGCCCGGCGGTCAGCGGGTTCTGGACGGTCTTGAACCAGCCGGCCGGGTTGTCGACGGCGGACAGCCCGCCCGACGAGTCGACCCGGATCGGGTGCCCGATCAGGGCGTCAGCGGTCGCCGCGGCGTGCGCGACGAGCAGCGCCAGGTACAGGACGCCATACGCCCGCAGGGCCCACCGCCAGAACCGCGAGGGCAGCGTGCCATCAGGGAAGAGCAGGACCACCACGAGCAGCAGTTCGAGGCCGGGCCCCCATACCTGGTCAAGCACCACTGCCACGGGCCCGAGGGGAAGGTGGTGCCCGACGCGGTAGCCGAGGTACGCGTAGTCACCGCCGACGGTGCCCAGGAAGAGGCAAACGGCGATGACAAGAAAGAGCCAGCCGATCGGGTTCCATGGCTGGCGCCGGGCGACGAGCGCCCCGACCGCTGCGCAGGGAACGCCGATCACCAGCGCCACCGCGCCGTTGAATACCTGACCGGCCAGGATGGTCAGCGGGATCATCGCCGCCAGGGACAGCACCGCCAGGCCGCCGAGCACCCGCAACCAGACTGCCGTGGACGGCATGCGGTACCTGCGCGCGGTGTCCTCCGCCGTCACGGCGCTGGGCCCAGTCATGGGCTGCCGCCGCTGAGCCAGACCGAGGCGTGCTGGGGCTCGAGGGCCTGGTGCACGGCGGCGAGCAGGTCGGCGCGGACCGTGTCGAGGTCCACGGCGCCCTGCAACCGTGCGGCGAACGCGGCGAGGGTACGGTCGGCGTCGTAGCCGGCCCGGTTGAACCGCCGGTCGACGGCGCGCTGGACGCGGCGGCGGACCGGCGTGAACAGGGCGGCGGCGGCCAGTGTGGCGGCGGCCACGGCGACCGGCGTGTGCACGGTCAGCACCCGGGTGGCCAGCAGCACCAGGCCGGCGTAGACGCCGATGAGCAGGCCGGTGACGATCGCGTAGGCCAGGCGTCCGGCTGATGATCCGGTCGATCTCATACAGCCGGTATTTCAGGATCCCCACCCCGATGCCCACAGGCAGGGCGGCGAAGCCGAGCGTCATGATCTCCCACAGTGACGAGGTGACCGCCAGCGAGGGCACGCCCACGGCCGCGAAGACCACGGCCCCGCTGAGCAGCCACTTGAGCTGCTGTCGGCGTTCCCCGGCCGACCGTCGCCAGGTCAGTACCTGGCGGGCGATGGCGCCTACCCACAGCACCGCGACCGCCCCGAGGTACACCGGCGCCACCGCCCCGAGCCAGGCCGTGCTGCCCGCCGGGTGCTCGACGGCGGCGAGCTGGCCGTCCGGCAGGACCTTGATGTGGTGGCCCGCGATGACAATGACGGTGACGATCTCGAAGCTCAGCGGCCCGAGGGCCGAGACCACCAGGCATGTCCGGGTGAACCAGGCCCATCTGCGGGACGGCAGCCGCCCGTCCGGAAACAGCATGATCACCAGGGCGATAAGCGGGACCGCGACAAGCAGCGCGGGGGTCAGCAGGAGCGCCACCTGGCCCAGCGGCAGGCCCGAGTGGCCGCGGTCGTAGTAGCGGAGCGTTATGTAAGTGCCTACGTTGAACGCGATCGCGAAGCACAGTGTCACGGCGAGCAGGAGCCATCCGATCGGATTCCCCGGCTGATGCCTTGCCACCACCAGGCCGACGGCCCCGATGATGCCCATGGTCAGCAGCAAGCTGCCACCGGATGCGATGCTGCCACGGGTGAGCTGCCCGGCCAGCCCGCCCAGCAGCACCATGGTGCCGAGCAGGACCAGCGTTAGTGCGGCCAGCGCCGTCGCCATCGCCGGTGACGCGAGGCGCAGGCGCCTGGCCGGGGCGGGCGCGGTCACCGGTCACCCCCGGCGAGCCAGACCGAGGCATGCGCGGGCTCCAGCGAGGCTCCTACGGCGGTGAGCAGGATGCCCCGGACGGCGTCGAGGTCGACGGCGTCTTTCAGCTGCGCACTGAATGCCGCAACGGTGCGGTCGGCGTCGTAACGGGCCCGGTTGAACCGCCGGTCCACGGCGCGCTGGACGCGGCGGCGGACCGGGGTGAACAGGGCGGCGGCGGCCAGTGTGGCGGCGGCCACGGCGACCGGCGTATGCACGGTCAGCACCCGGGTGGCCAGCAGCACCAGCCCGGCGTACACGCCGACCAGCAGCCCGGTCACGATCGCGTAGCCCAGGGTGCGGCTGATGATCCGGTCGATGTCGAACAGGCGGTACTTGAAGATGGCCACACCCATGCTGACCGGCAGCGCGAGCAGCCCGGCGACGCCCGCGGCGCCGTCCACCGGGCCAAGCCATCCGGACCGGTCCCGCAGCACCACGCTGATGCCCAGGCCGGCCACGCCGGCAAGGGCCCCGGTCAGCAGCCACTTCAGTTGCTGACGGCGCTCACCCGACGAGCGTGCGTAGCTGACCACCTGCCCGGCCACCGATGCCAGCCAGCACAGCGCCAGCAGCGGGAAGAACACCTGCTGCAGCACGCCCCACCAGGCGTCCGGCCCGGTGGTGCTGCCGCTCAGGCCCAGCAGGTTCCCGCCGGAGTCCACCCGGATGTGGTGCCCGGCGATGGCGCCGACGGAGACCACCTCCGTGCCACCGATCCACAGCGCGGCCACGCCGAGGTAGGTCCACAGCAACCCCCGCCAGCGCCGCGACGGCAGCCGCCCGTCGGGAAACAGCAGAAGGGCTGTCCCGAGCAGCGCGATCAAGGGCGCCCAGCCCGGCTGGGTCAGCACCGCGGCCCAGCCGAAGGGGAGGCCGCCGTGACGCAGCCGGTAGTCGGCCACCGTATAGAAGCTGGCGTCCTCGCTGAGCATGCCGAATGCCGCCCCCAGCAGGAAGACCCAGCCGAGCGGGTTGCCGGGTTTGCGCCATGCCACGATCAGGCCCACCGCGCCGTAGGCGGCCGAGATCCAGACCGGAATCGAGCCGTTGGAGGCGTTCAGACTCTGGTGCGCCAGCCGGGACAGCGGCACGGCGGCGACCGCCAGGGCGAGCAGCGCGCCGGCGAGTACCCCGGCGGTGGCCGGGCTGGCAAGCGGGAAGCCCCGCGGCGCGGTGTCCTGCGTCACGGCGGCCTCCGTGCCCCGGCGGCCGGGCGGGGCACCAGCGCGTTCAGGTCTGGCGGCCTGTGCACGCCGAAGATGTCCCGTAGCGCGGTCAGCGCGGCCAGTTCGCCGCACCGGCCGTGCACCGCGGGCCCTGGCGGGGTCGCCGACGAGCACAGGTACACCCCGCGCAGCGGGGTCCGGTAAGCGTTCCACCGGGGCGCGGGCCGCGCCAGCACCTGGCGCACGGTCTGCGCGCCGCAGGCGATGTCGCCGCCCACGTAGTTGGGGTTCATCGCCTCTTCCTGCGCCGCGGTCATGGTGTGACGCGCGAGTACCAGGTCGGTGAACCCGGGGGCGAATCGCTCGATCTGGGCCTCGATCCGCGCCGTCATGTCCACCGTCGACCCGGACGGGACATGGCAGTAGGCCCACAGCGCGTGCTGGCCGTTCGGTGCCCGGCTGGGGTCGGCAACGCCAGCCTGGACCACGAGCACGTACGGCGATTCCGGGTGCTCGCCACGGGCCACCGCGGCCTCGCCCGCGGCGATCTCCTCGAAACCGCCGCCGAGGTGCACGGTCCCGGCCCGCCGTACCGCCTCGTTGCGCCAGGGCACCGGGCCGGACAGGGCGAAGTCCACCTTGCAGATGCCCGGCCCGTACCGGAACCGGGCCAAGGCGTCACGGTACCGGGAGGGCAGCCGGTCGCCCGCCAGGCCGAGGAAGGCGCGCGGGGAGACGTCCAGCAGTGTCGCGGGCGCGGGCGGCAGGTCGGCCAGCGACCTGACCCACCGGCCGGTCTCCACCCGGCCCCCGCCAGCGACGATGGCATCGGCCATGGCGTCGGTGAGCCGGGCGCTGCCGCCCGCCACCACCGGCCAGCCGACCGTGTGGGCCAGCGAGCCGAGCAGCAGTCCCACGCCCGCGGTGGGTGACTCGGTCAGCGGCAGCATCGCGTGCGCGGCGACCCCGGCGAACAGGCCCCGGGCTTCCTCGGTCGCAAAGCGCCGGGCGACCGCCGCCGCGGAGCGCAGGCCCAGCCGTGCGTAGGCGGCGAGCGCGCTGGAGGGCAGCGGTGGCCACCGCATCGACGAGAGGACGGCATCGGCGACCGCGTTGCCCCCGTCGGCAAGCGGCTGCATCAGCCGCCGGTACGCGGCCTCGTCCCCGCCGAGGCGCGCGGCCGTGTCGGTCACCGAACGGGTGACCACGGCGGCACGGCCCCCGTCCAGCGGGTGCGCGTACACCACCTCCGGGTGCGCGAACCTGACCCCCCTGGCGGCCGGATCGAAACGCCGGAAGAACGGCGACGCCAGCGCCAGCGGATGTGCCGCGGAGCACACGTCGTGCCGGAAGCCGGGGAGCGTGAGCTCCTCGGTCCGGCAGCCGCCGCCGGGGCTGGCCGCGCCCTCGATCACCTGCACCCGCAGCCCCGCCGCGGCGAGCGTCACCGCCGCGGCCAGGCCGTTCGGCCCGCTGCCCACGACGATGGCGTCCACCTCACCAGGCATGGGAGCCTCCTGGCCGCGGCGGGATGGCCGCGCGCATCATCCGGCGTGGCGGGACCGCCGGCGCAGCGCGGTGACCGGCGCGGCCAGTGTCTGCAGCGTGCTGCGCAACATGGCGTTGTGCCAGATGTTCTTGGCGTTCCGCCATTGCCGGTGGCTGTCCACGCAGGTGCTCCGCGTCTCGACCTGAGGATCCGGCACGCCAAGCCGGGTGCCGAGCGCGGTCAGGGTCTGCGCCCAGAACCGGTCCTCCTTGGCATGGCCGCCGAACGTCATGCCGACTTCGTACAGCGGGTCGTTGGCGCGCATCAGCACGTGCGCGCGGACGATCGTGGCCTCGCCGGCCCGTTCCGATGAGAACGTGATCCACCCGGCGAACATATGCCCCTGCGGCGTCATGAGCGTGAACGACTCCTGGTCCGCGTACAGCACGAACACGCCGGTGGACAGCTTGACCCCGCCGCCCATCGCCAGGTCCAGCAGCGCCACGTCGCCGGGGCTGATCCCGGCCAGCGCGCCCGCGAAGCGGTTTCCCTTCGGCCAGAACTCGGGGAAGTGCGCCTTCCAGGTCGCGATCGCGTCCTGCGGGGTGGTGACCTGGCCGGCGTTCAGGCTGTAGCTCTTCTCCCACATCTTGCCGAAGCCCTGTACCGGCCCGGTCAGGCGCCGGCCTGCCACGTTCGTGCCCCGCACGCCATCGCGCTGCTCGACCGTCAGGCGCTCGACCTTGGCGGCCCAGTTGCCCGCGTCTCTGGGCTGGATGGCCGCCTTGGCCTCGCGCGCGCTCAGCCCGATCTGCTCGGCCCCGGCCACGCGCTCGGGCATCGTCTCTTCGCTCATGGCCGTCTCACCGTCCCGCGTCGGCGAGCGCCGACGCCTCGTCGATGTAGATCGTGATGGCTTCGTCGAGCCTGGTCAGTTCGAAGATCTCCCGGTAGTGCTCGGACAGGCCGCAGGCGGCCAGTTTCTGGTGCTGCCGGCCGGCCCGCACCAGCAAGGTCACCAGCATCCCGATGCCGCCACTGTTCATGTACTCCAGGCCGGTGAAGTTGAGCAGCACCCGGGCCGCGCCGCCACTGCTCGCCTCCTCATAGGCCGACATCAGCACCGGCTCGCAGGCGGCGGTCACATCTCCCTTGATATCGACCACCGCCACCGAGCCGCCCGCCTGCCGGACATCCATCCTTACTTCTGGCTCGCCCATCGGTTCCCCTCCCTTGTGCCAATGACCCCCCGGCGCATCGCCGGTAGCCGCGTACCGGCGTGTCGCCGGTACGCCCAGGCCGGCCTAGCCGGCCGCTTCGGTGAGCCGGCTCATCGCCCCATCGAGGCTGGGAAACAGCTCGATGAAGTCCGAGAGCCGGGTGATGTCGAAAATCTCGCGGTAGTGGTCGGACAGCCCGCTGGCGACCACCGAGCGGCGCTGCGAGCGCGCCCGGGCCAGCACGCTCACGATCAGCGCGATGCCCGTCGAGTTGATGTACTGCACGGCCGCGAAGTCGAGCACCACGGTCGCGGGATCCCCGCTGGCCACGGCACGCTCGTATGCCGCGGTGAGAGTGTCCGCCGCGTGGCCGTCGATCTCCCCGGACAGGACGATGACGGCACCGCCCGGGAGCATCCGGACATTGGCTTCACACGTGGTCTTCACGCGGGCCTCCTTCTTCAGCTTCGGCGGCTCCACGGTCCGGAGCACCAGCGCCGTCGCGGCCCGCGGCCCGCATGACGAGCCGGACCGTGTGCCGCCTTCCCTCGGTCGTCACGTCCATCGCATCCACCATGTGGCGGATCAGGAACAGCCCCCAGCCCCGCGGTGCCTGCTCCCCGGCGAGCTTGGCGGCGAGGTCGGGTTCCACACCAGGGCTCGCTTCCTCGGGAGCGCCGCCCTGGTCGGTGATGGTGACCACGATGTCGCCGTCGGCCACGGTCACCTCGACATCCACCGGCACCTCGGGCCGGTTCCGGTTCCCGTGCTCGATGGCGTTCATGGCTGTCTCGGCGACCGCTGTCTTGAGCCGGTCCAGCCTGGCCGGGGACAGGCCCTCACCGGCGACCGCCTCGGCCACCTGAGCCAGGGCGAGGCGCTCGTTGCCCGGCTCGCTGCGCACCGCGAACGACGCGAGCTGACGGAAGCTTGGACTGGTCATCGACGTCATGACGGGCCTTCCGCGTACACGGCGCCCCGGCTGCGCTCCAGGGTCACCAGGGTGATGTCGTCCTCCTGCTCGTGGCCTGGCCCGGAGAAGGCTTCCAGCTCGGCCAGGCAGGCGTCGATCAGCGCCTCGCCCGGCGCACTCCGGCCGGCCAGCGCGCGGACGCGGGGGAACCCGAACATCTCCCGGTCCGCGCTGTGCGCCTCGGCCAGGCCGTCGCTGTGCAGCAGGACGGAGTCACCTGGCCGCATCTGAAAGGTCTTCTCCTCGTACTCCATCCCCGGCATGAGCCCCAGTGGCATCCCCCGGGCGCGCAGCTCCGCCACACCGTCTTCGGTGCGGACATAGGGCACGTCGTGACCGGCGTTGGCGAACTCCAGTAGCCCGGTCGCCGGGTCAAGCACCAGGGCCAGGCAGGTGACGAACATGTGCGCTGGGATGTCCGCGCACAGCAGGTCGTTGACGTGGGCGAGCACCTCGCCCGGGGAGATCAGCCGGGGCGCCGCGTCACGCAGCAGCGCATGCGTGCTGGCCATCACCAGGGCCGCGGGCACGCCCTTGTCCGTCACGTCGCCGATGACGACCGTGAGCCGCCCGTCCGGCAGCGGGATGAAGTCGTAGAAGTCACCGCCGACGGACCGAGCCGGCCGGTAGAACGCCGCCACATGCCAGCTCGGCAGGTCAGGGACGTGCTTGGGCAGGAACTGCTGCTGGATGAGCTGCGCGACCTTGAGCTCCTGCTCGATGCGCTCCCGGTCTCTGGCCTCCACCTGCTGCTGGCGGACGAGCTGGCCGACCCGCATGGCCGGCGCGGCGTATCCCGCGAGGGCTCCGAGTAGCCGGCGGTCGTCGCCGGAGTAGCCGCGCTCGGAGAGGCGGGGGCCGAGGTTCAGCAGCCCGATCAGCTCGCCGGACGAGACGAGCGGCACGACCAGCACGACCCCGGCTTGCTTCAGCGCGGCAAGCGCGGGCGAGGCGAGTTCCAGCCGGGTGATGTCCACCGCTCCGGCCTGGCTCAGCAGGACGGCCCGCAGCGGGTCGTGCGCCGCGAGATCGAAGTCCGCCGGCAGTTCCACGGTCCGGGCGGTCCGCGCCGCAGGGGCCGGGGTACCGGCCGCCTCGCGAGGACGGCCGGTGCCGCGCAGACGGCCCGCGGCCCCGGGCCGTCCCCCCTCCCCGGGCCGCCCTCCCTGCGGCGGCCGCCCCTCCCCGGCAGGGCCTGCCCCCCCGGGACGGCCCGGCTCGCCGGCCAGGGATGTCCCGTTCACCTCGCCGGGACCGGTCAGGGCGGCCACCTGGGCCGGCGCGCCGGCACCATCGTGCTTCCCCGGCCCGGCCGCGCGGGCGGGATCGTCCTTGGCAGACCGGGCCTTGCCCAGCCGCTGCAGCATGCCGTTCTCCCCCCTGATGGCTCTCCGTGGTGAGACCACACTACGGAGCGTCCGCTACGGAATCGTTACGGCTGATAGATACTCCGGCCCGGTTTTCACGGCCACTGCGTTACCGTGACGTCGTGGCAGATCTGAGCCTGGGGTTGCTGGGGCCGCCGGTCGTGGAGCGGGACGGGACCCGCGTCACCTTCGACACCAAGAAGGCGGTCGCCCTCCTCGCCGTGCTCGGCGTCACGGGCCGTGATCAGAGCCGGGACCGGCTGGCCACCCTGCTGTGGCCGGAATCCGACACCACCCACGCACGTGGCTCGCTGCGCCGCACGCTTTCGGTCACCGCCGCTGCGGTGGGCGAGGGGCTGACGATCAGCCGTGCGGCGGTGGCGCTGCGGCCCGGCGGCATGCGGGTGGACGTGGCCGACTTCGAGACCCTGGCGGCCCGGCCGGACGCGGCGTCCCTGGAGCGCGCGGCGCGGCTCTACCGCGATGACTTCCTCGCCGGGTTCTCGCTGCGCGAATGCCCCGAATTCGAGGACTGGCAGTCGACGGTCGCCGGCCGGCTGCGCCAGGTGCTCGCCGGATGCCTGGAACGCCTGGCCGCCGCGAGCGCCGGCGCCGGCGAGCCGGACCGTGCGCTTGACCACATCCGCCGCTGGCTGTCCCTGGACCCGATGCACGAGCCGGCCCACCAGGCAATGATTCGCGCGCTGGCGTGGACAGGGCAGCGCTCCGCCGCCGTCCGCCAGTACCGCGAACTGGTCGGGATCCTCGACCGTGAGCTCGCGGTGCGCCCGCTGCCGGAGACCACGCGGCTCTACGACAACCTCCGGGCCGGCCGGCTCGAGCCGCCGCCGGGCAGGGCCCGCGCCGGTACCGGGGGCCAGCGGTCCCGGCCAGGTGCCGGGTCAAGGCCCGCCGCCCGGCCGGCCCGCCCCGCCGCCGCGGTGACCACCACGTCGGCCGCCCCGGCGGCCTCCGCCACCGCCCGGCCGGCCGCGGAGCACAGCTGGCCACTGGCTGGCCGGGCGGCGGAACTGGGCATGCTGCGCGCGGCGTGGCGCGAGGTGACCGCCCGGTCCGGCGGCCAGGTCGTCGCGGTGACCGGCGAGGCGGGCTGCGGGAAGACGGCGCTGATCGAGGAGTTCCAGGCCGGCCTGGACACCGCCCGCGGCGCGATACTGCGCGGCCGCTGCCACGACGGCGAGAGCGGCCTGCCGTTCGCGCTGACCGCCGACCTGCTGCGGTCGGCCGGCGCGGCCAGCCCCGGCCTGCCGGCCCTGCTGCCCGGCCACGTCGCCGTCACGGTCGGCAGGCTGGCCCCGGAACTGGCCGCCGAGCAGCCGGACGCACCGCCCCCGGCGCTGTCAGGCCCGCTGGCCCTGGCCCGGCTCTACGCGGCTATCAGGACCACCTTCCAGCTTGCCGCGGCGCCGGCGGGCCAGCCTGGAGTGCTCCTCGTCGAGGATGTGCACTGGGCCGACCGGCCGTCGGTCGACCTGCTGGCGTACCTGGTGCGCCGGCTGGCGGGCTGGCCGGTGCTGCTGGTCCTGAGCTGGCGCCCGGAACATTCAGAACGGCTGCGCGGGCTGCACGCGGCCGTCACCGAGGCAGGTGAGGCCGGGCGTGCCAGAACCGTGGCGCCCCGGCTGCTGAGTGCCGACGAGGTGGCCGAGGTGCTCCGGGCCGCGGGGCTGCCGCAGCCGGACGTGCCGCGGATGCTGACCGAGACCCGTGGCCTGCCGATGCTGGTGCGCGAGTACGCGGAGGCGCTGCGCGCCGCGGGCCAGCAGGCCGGGGGAGAGGCATGGTCCCCGCCCGACTCGGTGCGCGGGCTGCTCGGCCGCCGGCTGCGCTCGGCCAGCGAGCCCGCCGCGCAGATGCTGTCCACCGCGGCGGTGCTGGGCAGCGGCTGCGACGCGGACCTGCTGCGCGCGGTGAGCGGGCGCGGCGAGGCCGAGACGGTGGAAGCGCTCGACGAGGCGGTGGCACGGTTCCTGCTCATCGAAGTGCCGCCCGCGCGCGGCAGCGGGGCTCCCTGCTACGACTTCCCCTACGAGGCGCTGCGCCGGGTCGCCTACGAGTCGGCCAGCCTGGCACGGCGGCGGCTGCTGCACGGGCGGGCCGCGGACGCGCTGGCCGCCCGGTACGAGCGGGACCCGCTATCGGTCCGCGCCGCCGTCATTGCCGGGCACCTGCAGCGGGCCGGCCGGGAGGCCGAGTCGGCAGGCTGGTGGTGGCGCGCGGCCGCCCGGGCCCGGGAGCTGTATGCGCACGCCGAGGCCCATGCGCACCTGCGCCAGGCGCTGGCACTGGGCTACCCGCAGGTGCCGGGGTCCATCGCGGCAGGCGATGTGCTCACCGTGCTCGGCCGCTACCGGGAGGCCCTCGCTTCGTATGAGACCGCCGCCGCGGGCAGCGATGGCGACCACGCCACCTCGGCCGCCATCGAGCACAAGCTCGCCGAGGTGCATCACCGGCTCGGCGACTGGGCGCTTGCGGACGCGCACCTGGCGGCGGCCGCGGACCTGCTGCCTGCCAGCGACCTCAGCGGACGGGCCCGGGCGGGCGCCGACCGGGCGGTGGTCGCCTACCGGCTCGGCGAGCACGAGCGGGCGGCGCGGCTCGGCGGTGCGGCGCTGGCCGACGCCAGGCGGGCGGCCGACCCGGCGGCCATCGCCCAGGCCCGCAACGTGCTGGGCATGCTCGCGGCCAGCGGGGGAGACACCGGCGCGGCCGAGGAACACCTGCGGGGCAGCCTGGCGGAGGCGCGGCAGCTTGGCGATCCCGGCGCCGCGGCGGCCGCGCTGAACAACCTGGCCCGGCTGCTTGCCGACACCGGCCGGGCGGATGAGGCCCTGGGCTGCGCCACCGAGGCGCTGGAACTGGGCAGTGAGCTCGGAGATCAGCACCGGGTCGCGGCCCTGCACACCAACCTGGCCGACCTGCTGCACGCGAGCGGGCGGCAGGAGGAGGCCATGCGCCATCTGAAGGAGGCCGCCCGCAGGTTCGCCGCGGTGGACGCGGGCGGCCTGCCGCGGCCGGAGATCTGGATGCTGGTGGAGTGGTGACCCGCCAAGGAGGCCGCGCAGCGTGCCGGGTCGCCGCGGTGGACGCGGGCGGCCTGCCGCGGCCGGAGATCTGGATGCTGGTGGAGTGGTGATGCCCGTTCGTGGGTTCCAGGGGGTCGCCCCCCAGGGGCAGCACAGCCAGGAGGCGCGGCCCCGGGGATCTCCCGGTGCCACGCCTCCTGGGAAGTGCGACTGAGGCGGACCTCAGGTCAGCCGGTGATGCCGCAGAGCGGGGTCACCAGGAACCCGTAGTTCTTCAGGTCCGTCTTCGCCTTGGCGTTGCTGCAGGTGAAGCCGGAAGCGCCGAAGAGAGCTTCCAGGTTCACACCACCCGGCGCGCCTGCCTCGGAGCCGGGGATGTGGTCGGTCGTGCTCGGGTCGTAAGGCGTCACCTCGAAGACGGTGCGCTGGAAGGTGGCCGGGAAGCTGGCGTTGATCACGGTGTTCGCGCCGCTGCCCGTGGTCGGGGCGACGCCGTTGATCTGCTTCAGCACCATGGTGCCGTGGGTGTCACAGCCGAAGAGGTTCTTGCCCGGGGTGTGCTTGCAGACGATGCCGTTGGCGTTCGGGGCACAGGTGCTCTTGGTGATGCACAGGTCCGAGTGGAACTTCTCGGCGATGTACTTGCCGGTGGAGTAGGGGAAGATCGCGTCGGGGTCGTTGAGGAGCGGGTTGACGCCCTCGTTCTCCTCGAGCAGGCCGTTGTCGTCGCTGACGCAGGAACCCGGCGTGGCGATGCCGATCGCCCCGAGGAAGAACGACCTGGTGCCGGAGCCGGACTGCGGGATGAACGCGTGGATGGGCGCGTTCTTGCCGCCGACCTGGCTCCAGTTGGTGTCGGTGCAGTTGTAGATCGCCGCGAGCTGCGCGGTGGTCAGCGTGGCCGGGGCGTTGGTGGTCGCCTGGGCGGACCAGGTGACGGCGTCACCGGCCAGGTCCACGAAGGCGATGCCGCCGGGTGCGAACGCCGGGTCGGTGGAGGCGCGGGCCCGCGAGGACCGGGCGAAGCTGGAGCAGAAGAACTTGCCGTCGTGGGTCTTCTGGAACGTGGCGAGCTGGGTGATGCCAGCGGAGGAGCCGTCCGGCCGCGGGATCGAGGAGCAGCCGGTCTTCTCCGCGATCGAGTCGCCGATCGCGCCGGTCAGCGGGTTGGTCGCGTCCCAGCTGTAAATGTGCGTGGACGTGGCAGAGACCGTCGGATTATAGTCCGCGGCGAACTGGTCGAGCACGTTCTGAATGGTGTCCGAGCCCACGCCCGTGGCGTCGTTCTCCGCGGGGGAATTGGCGGCGGTTACCTTGACCGCCTTCGTCGCTGACGAGCCGCCGGCCGTGACTTTAACCGTGTATGTAGTGGTCTTGGGGGTCGTCCATACGCCATCGACCAGGGCGGTGCAGCTGTTTGTTCCGCCCGTGCCAAGCGTCGCGGTCTTGGGCAGGGCTGGCGTTATGGACCAGGTGCACTTTGCGGTGGTGGGCGTGGCCGCTTCCTGGAACCCCGTCGGAATGCCGACGACGATGCCCGCGCTCGCGGGACCCGTGATCGTTGGGGCGCCAGAGTGGCGGGCTGTGCCTGGGCCGTAGCTGTGAGACCCAGCGTGCCCAGTGTTGCTGCTGCGGTTGCTGCAGCGACGACAAGTCTACGCATGTTGCGTGCACTCTCCTATAGGGGCTAGTGGGCAGGGCAGTTGGAACGTATTTCGGCGGAGCCGGCGAGGCAATGCCCGGCGTCTAATGTTCCGGTGCGGCATTCACCGATGACATATGCAATTAACTTGCTGTTTAACTCGGCCGCGCCAGCTTTGTTTTTCGGGCTGCCTCTGGTGTCCGCAGGGCCCTGTTCGAGGTCACGGTTCAGTTACATTCCGTCCGTGACCATGTGCGATGTGTGTCGAGCCTGTCCCGTCGCGCACCCACAGCCTGTGCGGACTTGAACCCCTGTGGTTCGGCTGTAATAGGTTCATGTGTAGCTTGCCGCCGGTCACGAGGCCCGTCATTAGGCATCGAAGGAAGGGCATTAACTCCGGTGACCCGATGTGCCACGAATCCCCTCTCGCTTTTTATCAGCCCGGCTGACCAGATAGCCTGGCCGAATGGGGGATCTTGACGCCACACGGCGGTTCGCGCTGTCGCTGCCTGCCACTACCGAAGAACCTCATTTCGACATGGCGTCGTTCCGGGTGCGCGGCAAGATCTTCGCCACGGTCCCGCCCGCGGCACCGCTGGATAGCCGCGATCCATGGCGCGGAAGCGTCAGCGCGGTAAGGATGGGGACATGTCGGACAGAGGCATCGGCACTGACCCAAAGGAGGGCTCCATGGCCGGGCACTGGCGGAGGATCGCGGTCACGACGGCGAGCGCGGGGCTGGTCCTGCCCGGAGCGGGGCTGGCGGCCCAGGCTCACGCCGGCCCGGTCGCTTCGTATGGCAGCGTCCAATGCTCGGCGGGCGCGCACACCCTCGCGCCGCCCGGCTCCCACCTGTACCCGGAGACCGGCAATGGCGGCTACACCAGCCTGCACACCCTGGTGCACCTGGTCTACGACGCCGCCACCAACGAGTTTCTGCCCGGCAACCGGGTCGCGCTCACCGACCAGGCCACCCGGTGCCTGAGCAGCTTCAGCCTCGACTTCGAGCGCAAGTCCGCGAACACCAAGGCGGGCCCGGACATGACCGTGCGGTCGGTCACCGTGAACGGCCAGCCGGCCGGCTTCACGTTCGTCCAGCCCACCTACCCGGGCGACCCGCACGGGCAGAACGACCCCAATCCCGCCGCGCACGAGGCGTCGCAGACCAACCCCGTCGGCGGCCCGAAGCACAACCCGCTGCCGCCCGCCTGCTCGCCGGAACTGCCCAGCACCCGCACCCCGCCGGGCGCGCTGGACGGCACGCAGTGCCCGGCCAACAAGCTGGTGATCACCCCCGCGGCGCCGATCGCGAATGGCTCGGTGTTCACCGTGACGGTCAGCTACACCGGCAGGCCCGGTGTGCACAACGACGGGGACGGCACCACGGAGGGCTGGTTCCGCGCTCCCGACGGTGGGTTCGTGACCACCGAGCCGGTCGGTTCCGAGGACTGGATGCCGCTCAACGACTACCCCGAGGCCAAGCCCACCTACGACTTCGCCGACACGGTGAGCGCCGGCAAGACCGTGCTCGCCAACGGCATGCTGGTCTCGGTCAAGCGCAACCCGGTCAGCGCCGAGTTCCCCGGCGGCTCGGTCACCTGGAACTGGCACTCGCCCGCGCCGGTCGCCAGTTACCTGGTCGAGGACAGCGTCGGGAACTACCGCCTGACCGAGCGGGTCGCCGACAACGGCACCAAATACTACGAGGCCCAGGATGCCGCGATCCCCGCGACGCAGCGGAAGAAGAACCTGGCGATCATGAACATGCAGCAGAACATCACCGAGTTCGAGAGCCAGTTCAGCGGCAGCTACCCGTTCACCTCCGACGGCGTCGTCGTCGGCACCCCGCCGGCCAGCTTCGAAGAAGAGATGCAGACGATGATCACGTTCGCGGGCGGGTTCATCAACACCGACGTGCTCTACCACGAGAACATGCACCAGTGGTGGGGTGACAACGTCACCGAGGGCGGCTACACCATGACCTTCTACAAGGAGGGCATGGCCACCGTCGCCGAGGAGCTGTACGCGGCCCGGCTGGCCGAGGACAAGGCCGGCGGCCCGTACTCGCCCAAGGGGCAGGCCGCGTTCCAGGCCAGCCTGGTCAAGCAGTTCAACCAGATCTACGCGTCCAACGGGTCGTTCTGGACGGTCGCGCCGTCCAACCCCGAGCCGTCCGGCCTGTTCTCCGGCTCGTCGACGTACGCGCGGCCCAGCGCCGCTTACCTGGCGCTGCGGCAGATCCTCGGCCCCGGCAACTTCACCCAGGCGCTGCGGCAGGTCCAGCGCACCTACGGCGGGTCATTCATCACCGAGGCGCAGTGGGAGGCCGCTTTCAGCCAGTGGCTGCCGGTGCCGACCAGTGCCTGCCGGGCGCGGCTCAGCCAGTTCTTCACCCAGTGGTTCGACACCGCCTACCCCGCGGGCGGCGGCGGTAACCGGCCGCGGATCACCGGCCCCGGCCTGACCGGCCCGGACTTCTACAACGCGCAAGGAGGCTGCTCTTAGGGCCGCCGCCCGAGGAGGGCCCATACGATCTTGCCGGGCTCCCCGTCCGGCAGTGCGGGAGCAGCCGCGAGCCACTCGCCCGCTTCGGGTGCCGGAGCACGGCCTCGTGCGTGGACCGGATCGGTGGCCGGGTAGTAGTACCCCCACCGCTCGCTCACCGCCGCGACCAGTAAAAGGCCGCGCCCGCCGTCGTGTTCCGGGTCCGCCACGGTCGGGATGGGCGGACGGGGATCGTAGTCACTCACTTCCACCAGAAGGTGCGTGTGGTCGCCTGCCAGGCGCAGCGCGACCACAGGGAGACCGGTCGGGGCGCCCGGCGCCTCCCTGGCCTTCCGTGCGTCGGTGGAGGCGCGGACGGCGTTCGTGACAAGTTCGGATACCGCCAGTTCGGCGGGCTGGGCCAGGGCTTCCATGCCCCACTCCCAGAGGATGGCCGTGGTATGCAGCCTGGCACACGGAATGGCGCCCGGCAGGGCCCCCAGGGGCAGGAACGAGTGATACGGCCACTGGGCGGCGCCGCCGGGCGGGCTCGCCTGGTGCGCTGGCATCCCCATGCGGTGAGAGGCCCTTCACCCTAGGTACGTACTATGCGAAATAGTAACGATCACTATGATGCCCCATTTCGGGGATGCAACGCAACATTCGTTTCTGTATGATGCGTTTTGGTTCTGTTCGCCCGGTTCACCCTCCCTGCACAGGACCTATCGGAGGAAGTATGGCTACCCCCAGTCCTACCGTCCGCCGTAAGCGCCTGACCGTAGAACTGCGGCGTTTGCGTGAACAGGCCGGGTTAACCTGCGAGGACGTGGGGCAGCGGCTGGAGTGTTCCGGTACCCGGATCAGCCGCATGGAGACCGGAAGGATCGGCGCCCGTCCCGGTGACGTGCGGGAGTTGCTGGAGATTTACGGTGTGACCGGCGCCGAGGCGGACTCACTGGTGCAGCTTGCCAGGGACGCGCGGCGCAAGGGGTGGTGGCACGCCTATGGCCGGGTGCTGCCGCCCTGGTTCGAGGCCTACGTCGGGCTGGAGTCCGACGCGGCCAGGCTGCACGAATTCCAGCCGTCGGTGGTGCCCGGCCTGCTGCAGACCGAGGACTATGCCCGCGCGGTGCTGCGGGGCGCGCCGTGCGCCGGCCGCGGCGAGGACATCGATCTGCAGGTGGCGCTGCGGATGCGGCGCCAGGCCATCCTCGAGCGGGCCAGCCCGCCGCACGTGCACGTGGTGCTCAGCGAGGGCGTGCTGCGGGTGCAGGTCGGCGGGCCCGCGGTCATGCGGGCCCAGTTGCTGTGGCTGGCCGACCTGGCCACCCGGCCGGACCTCATCCTCCAGGTGCTGCCCCTGCGCACCCCGGCGCAGGTGCAGCCGGTCAGCCCGTTCACCATGCTGGAGTTCGCCGACTCCGCGGACCCCACAGTGGTGTACCTGGAACATCTCACCGGCAGCCTCCTCCTGGAGGATGGGGAGGAGGTCCGGCGCTACCAGGCGGTGTTCGATCACCTGCGCGCCGAGGCCCTGGGGCCCGGCCCGTCGGCCGGCCTGATCGCAGCGGCGGCCGCCGGGCAGGCCTGACAACCCGTCCTTACACCCACCACGGGCCGGATTTGTAGGTCCAGTCGCGCACCGTGGAACTGTCGTATTCCTGGCCCGTGGCGTACTGGGTGGCCCGCACGTGCCTGTGGCCGTACATGAACGGGCCCTTGTCGGCGTAGTCGGCCACCCAGTACCCGTTGAGGCGGGGGTTGCTGAACACCGTGGATGCCTGCCCGTAGACCCAGACCTTGTACCCGGCCGCCTGCAGGGCGTGGCCGAAGTTTTCGACGTAGGTCTTGTCTACCCGGCCCTCCATGTCGACCGCCGTGTAGACGCTCTTGGGAACGCCCAGGTCACGAAGTGCCGCGATGGCGTCCTTGGCCTCGCCGGCGCCGTCCAGGCCACCGACCCAGATGGGCAGCTTCCGGTTTCGGTGGAACTGCTTCCAGTCTCCGGGCGACCACACGTTGAAGGCGTCTGGGCCGCCGTAGTAGCCGCCCACGGCGCCGGTCCAGCTCGGGTTGATATTGGCGGCGAACGCTGAGTCTCTCATCCGTTCGTTCATGTCATGCCCACATAACTAGCGATTTTAGAACCAGATTTCGATCGAAGTCCGGCATTCCGGCGTGACCAACTTGGTCATTGCTCTTGTAGTTTCCTGCCTCGGTCAGGCCTCCGCCTGCCGTTTCGCGAACCGAGGGGCACCCGGGGGATGGTGCCGGAAGTACTACGATAGAACGCTCTCGTGGCCGCCATGCTGCGCCGTCCCAGCGAGGGGCTTGGCTGGCCGCCTCTCAGTGGCGGACCGGAGGCCGGTGCGCAGGGCGACGCCAGGCACGTAGGGGGAGCAATGGCAGACGTGTCGCCTGTGGTCATCCGGCCGTTGACCGAAGCCGATCTGGTCGACGCTGACCGCGTCTTCCGGGTGGCGTTCGGCACCTTTCTCCGTGCCCCTGACCCGCGGCAGTTCTTCGGCGACGCCGAGTTCGTCAGGACCCGCTGGCACGCGGACAATCACGCGGCATTCGCGGCCGTTCGCGAGGGCCGCCTGGTGGGGTCGAACTTCCTCACCAACTGGGGGAGCGTGGGCTTCTTCGGCCCGCTCACCGTGGATCCGGCGTGCTGGAACCAGGGCATCGCCAAGCGGCTGATGGAGCCGACCGTCGAGTTGCTCGACTCCTGGGGAACCCGCCACGCGGGCCTGTTCACCTTCGCGCAGAGCGCCATGCATGTCGGCCTGTATCAGCGATTCGGCTTCTGGCCGCGGTTCCTCACCGCGGTCATGTCCATGCCCGTCACGCCGCCTGCCCCGGCTCACCCGGGCACCAGGATGTCGGACCTCGCCGGGGCCGCCAGGCCCGGCGCCCTCGCGTCCGTACGCGAGCTCACCGACGCGGTCTACCCGGGCCTCGACGTCAGCCGTGAGATCGAGTCGGTGCTGGACCAGGGCCTGGGCGACATCGTCCTCATCGACGACACCGCCGCGCTCCAGGGCATGGCCATCTGCCACATCGGCGCGGGCACCGAGGCCGGCGGCGGGAACTGCTACGTCAAGTTCGGCGCGGTGCGGCCGGGCCAGCACGCCGCCCGGCACTTCGAACTGCTGCTGGACGCCTGTTACCGGCTGGCCGCCGACAAGGGCGCCATCGCGCTGGCCGTCGGCGCGAATGCCGGCCGGGACAAGGCATGGAAGGCTCTCACCCAGCGCGGATTCCGCACCGGCATGCAGGGAGTGACCATGCACCGGCCGAACGACGCGGGTTACAGCCACAGCGACAGCTACGTCATCGACGACTGGCGCTAGCGCCACCCGGGAATGAAAGCAGGACGCTGCGCCAGCCATGTGGTCGCTCTGGGGGCTTCGCCGGTCTAAATAGGTAAGAGACCGAGTGGAGCGGCGGTGACATGCACGCAGCGGGCGGTGCGAAACCGGCTGTGACGCCGGTGCCGGGCCGGTCCGGCGATGACCAGGCGGTGTTCGAGCGCTTTGTGGAAGAGGCCCGGCCGCGGCTCAGCCGCGCGCTGGCCGCGCTGTACGGGTTCGAGGATGGCCGCGACGCGACCGCGGAGGCACTGGCCTACGCCTGGGAAAACTGGCCACGGTTGCAGCACATCGCGAACCTCCCCGGCTATCTGTTCCGGGTCGGGCAGACCCGCGGCCGCCGCAGGCGCGAGCCGGTCGCTGGCCTTTTCGACATTGGCGAACGCGGCGAGTACAGCTTCGAGCCGGGCCTGCCCAAGGCACTCGCCGCGCTGACACAGCGGCAGCGGCTGGCCGTGGTGCTGGTACACGGCTACGGCTACACGCTGCGCGAAGTGGCGGAGCTGACCGGCCTACGGCCGACAACCGTGCAGAACCATCTCAGCCGCGGGCTGTCGCGGCTGCGCAGCTTGCTAGGGGTTAACGATGAAGGCTGACCTGGCCGGGCAAATTCACGAGCTGATGGAACACGGCATGCGCCCGGTCACGGTGACCGATATCAAGAGCCGGGCTCCGGTGCGGATGACCGTACTGCAGCGGGCCACGGCCAGGTCGCAGCTCGCCAGCAGCCTCCTCATCCTGGCCCCAGGCCGGTCCCCGGCGTCTCGCCCTGGCCGCAGCGCCGGGAAGGGCGACCGCCCGCGACGGCCGCGCCGGGCCGTCGTGGCTGCCGTCGCCGCAACAGCAGGCCTGGCCATCATCGCGACCCTCATCGGCATCGCATCCTTGGGCAGCCCCAGCGGGCCGGCCGTCGACATGGTTGCCGTCCGGCTCCTGGCCAAGGTCGCCGACGCCGCCGGGCGCCAGCCCGCACCTCATGTCCGCGACAGCCAGTACATGTACATCGAGACCAAGGAAGCCGTCTCTTCCGTCGTGCTCAAGCCGTTGGGCTCGGTGCCCCCGCGCCCTTCCCGCCACATCCACCTGAAGCTGATCACCTCGCGGGTCTGGGTGCCGGTGGCCAATTCGTGCGGCCCTGTCTATAAGCGCAGTGTTTCGGCCAACGGGAAAACGACCATCCAGACATTTTCCGGCGTGAAATGCGGGAACATCGGCTGGCTGAACGACCCCACCTACCGGCTGCTGCAAACGCTGCCCACCAACCCGCACACCCTGCTCGCGATGATCTACCGGGTAGAACGCGGCCACGGCCCCAGCCCTGACCAGGAGGCCTTCGTCACCATCGGCGACCTGCTCCGCGACACGATCGCGCCGCCCAAGGTCGCCGCCGCGCTCTACCGGGCCGCCGCCCTGATCCCCGGAGTGACCCTCGTACCGCACGCCACGGACGCGATCGGCCGGCCTGGCGTGGCCGTCGCGCGGATCGGCCCCGGCGTCGACGGCGGCATCCGCGACGAGCTGATCTTCAGCAGCACCACGTTGCAGCTCCTCGGCGAGCGCACGGTGATCGCCCGCACCGGCACGACAACCAGCGCCACCGCCATCATCACCCGGGCCTTCGTCGACCACCGCGGTCAGATCCCCTGAGCAGGCACAGTGCCCGATAGGCCGGTCAACGAGGAGATGCAGGCTCGCGGCTGGTTACCAGTCGCCCCCGGGCTCATCGACGAGGGCTCCGCCGGTGACCGCATCAAAAGCCGCCCGGCGGGCCCGCCGGTCACTGTAGCCGGACTCCTGGCCGGCCTCGCCGGCGGCTGCGCCGCTGTCATCGTCGACCCGCACGAGCGTGGCCGGAAGCGGCAGGTCCGGGGGAGGATCGTAAGACTCAGTACGGCCGTCGCGGACCAGCTTGGTCGGCTGCCCTTGCGACATCCAGCGATCTTCATGGATACCGAACGGATCCCGGTACCAGCCCTCCGCCGCATTTGTCCCCATGTGATCAGTGTAGGCCGGCCTCAGGTCCGTGCGACCGGCCTGCTATCGGTCAGTCCGTCTCGAACAATCGCCCCGGCCTGTGAGAAGGGGTTCGGTTGACTCACTCGTCGCCGTCCAGGTCACGGGCCGCCTCGTCAGACAGCGCGGCATCAGCGGCCAGGTCTTCCTCCCGCAGGCGAATGTGCTCGTCCAGGTGCTCCGCGGTGTCGGCGTGCACGACGTTGCGCAGGTCATCACCGTGAATGCGAGCGCACCAGGTGTAGCCGCCAAGAGCCAGCGGGACGTACCAGATCTTCCAGCGTTCGCCGTACTTGGCGCGCAGGGCGGCGGCCAGGCCTTCGGCGGCGCTCACCGCAGCCCGCGTTCTGTCTCTGCGTTCTCAATCTCGGTGCGTAGCTGGTTCACCGAGGTAGCCCGCACCACCATGGGCGGGCTGGTCTGCGGTCGGCGCGCGTACACCAGGCCCGCTAAGGCCGCTGGCCAGGCGTGCCAGCCGGGGTAGTCGCGGTCTACCTGCGCTAGTGCGCGGGCGCGCTCGCCGTCGTTAGGCTCTGCGGTCATGGGTGATCCCCTCCGAGCGTGGGGTGATCCCTAGGCCCCGTCCGGTGTGCAAGCGCCGGACGGGGCCGCCTTATGGGACAACATACCCACGTAGCCCATAGGCTGCTATGGGCTAATGACAATAAACACTATCTGCGCAGGTCACCTATGGTGATCACGTGGCAGACAAGATCGACACCGAGAGCCCGGTCCCGCCTTACCGGCAGGTGGCAGCGTTCCTGCGCGGCCAGATCGAGAGCGGAGACTTGGCACCCGGACGCCGTCTGCCGTCCATCGCTGATCTTGTACAGACCTACGGCATCGCCCGGACCACAGCGGCCAAGGCGCTGCGGGTGCTAATCGACGAAGGGCTGGCCGAGGTCTCGCCCGGCATGGGTACCTACGTGCGCAAACGGTGACGGTCGCCCGGTGATTCAACCGTTCATGGCGTTCACCCTCGCGAAGGCAGCCCCGGAGGGAACTAACTGGACCGCCGTGGCCGCATGGTGGGCTGCATGGGCCACGGCAGGCATCTACGTCGTGCTCGGTCGCGGCGGGCGAGAAGCTCAGCGGCGGCGGAGCCGCCAGGCGTAGGCGATGTAGGCGACGGCGAGGATCGCCCAGACGGTGGCCAGCGCCTTGACCGGGGATGAGCCTGGATAGTGAATTGACCATTCGACGGCGGCTCCGGAAGCCAGCGCCCCGAGCACCGACCCAGCCGCCATGGCGCCGAGCTGCGAGCGCTTCCTGTCCAGCAGAGCCGGGTCAGGGTTGTGAGTCCCGGCCTGCCGCGCGGAAGCGAGCCGCGCGTCGATCCGGGCGCCGACCTCCTTGTCGATCCTTTCAAGGAACGACTCCACAACGGCGTCCCGGTAATCGGGCCCTAGCTCGTTGTGGACTTCGGCCGCGGCACGGATCTCATCCGGGGAAAGCCGGGAATCGCCCATGCCAACAGCGTAAACCTTCCGCACCTTCCGGACGCGCCGCAGCGGCCTGGCTTCCCTGATAACTGGTAGTGGGTGTCCCGTGATTTAAGGGTGTTCGCCGCCGTCGAGGAGGTCGTGGGCGCGCAGCGCGAACCACCATTCCGCCAGGTGCTCGGTCCGGGTGATGCCCCGCCCGGTGAGCTGCTCTATCTTGCGGATCCGGTAGCCAAGCGTCTGCTTGTGGATGTGCAGGGCCTGCGCCGCGAGCTGCCAGGACCGGTCGTGGTCAAGCACGGCCCGCAGCGTCCTTAGGTAGTCGGTGGCGTGGCAGGCGTCGTGCGCGATCAGCGGCCCGAGGATCAGGGACACGACCGCCTGCGCTTCGGCCGCACTGCGCGGCAGCAGCAATGAGGTCTCGTCACCGAACCGGACCAGGCCCCGCTGCTCGGCTTCGGCGGCGCCGAGGGCCCAGCGTGCTTCCTGTGCCGCTTCGGGCAGCCGGCCCGCGCTGCCGATCCGGCCGCTGGCACCGAGCGCGGGCAGGCCGGTAGCCAGCCCCGGGACCACGGCGCTTTCCGGCAGCACGATCTGGATCATCCTGTCCCTGGCGAGCACCAGATGCGGGATCCGGGATCTCTTCAGCGCCCGGTGCAGCCCGGCGCCGGTCTCCCCGGGCCCGGCCCGCGCCGTGGCCAGGACGCTCACCGTTAGGTCCAGCCCGGCCTCGGCGATCTGTGGCTCGGCGACCACAGGGTCGATGCGGCGGTCCAACAGCCGGCCGAGCAGTTGCTCACCGAGCCTGCGCTGCCGGTCCTGATCCGCGGTGAGCTGGGCGATCTCCAGGGCCGCGCCGGTGGCGATGTGGTGCAGCAGGACCAGGCTGGGCAGCGGGCCGCTCACCGGTTCCGCGATCAGTACGGTCGGCGGGTCGCCGGGCACGGCCACGGCCACAGCCCCCGGCTCCCCGGCCGCGATCGGCTCGCCCGGCACGGCGCCGTCGCGGGTCAGCCGCGCCACCCCGGGGACCGCGCCTTCGTGCATCGCGTAGTTAGTGGTCAGCGATCGTGCGAAGGACGTGCGCTCGCCGTCGCCGAATACCGAGTCCCCGGTCGCCGGGTCCACGAGGAGCAGCCGTGCCCCCAGTTCCTGGCCGAGCTTGCGGAACAGTTCGGGCCCCGACCGCCCGGCAAGCACCGAGGTGCGCAGCAGCTCGTACACCCGCGCGACCCGGCCGAGCTGGCGGGACTCCTCCCGGGCGTTGGCGTCGGCCACCGCGCGGACCACCGTGGTGAACGTCATGCTGTAGGGCACGGTCACCACCGGCAGCCCGCGCTCTCCGGCCCTGGCAAGCAGTTCCGGGGTGAGCGGGGGGCCGGACATGCCCAAGCCGATGCCGAGCCCGCTGGCGCCGGCCTGCGCCAGGCGGTCCACAAACCGTGCCTGCCCCGCCGCTTCCGGCGCCAGCCCGGTGCCGTTGGTCAGCAGCAGTTCCCCGGCGCCCAGCCACGCCCAGGGCTCAGGCAGGTCGGACGTATGTACCCAGGTGATCTCCCGGTCCAGGCCGTTCTGCCCGGCGACCAGGTTCATCTGCAGGTGCGGCAGCAGGATCAGCTCGCCGACGGTTATCGCCATCGCGCCGGTCGCCCGAAGGCCTTCACCTGCCCCGTTCGCGTGCTCATACCCCAGTATGAACGGCTGGCTCAGGTTTGCGTCCTGGTCCGATGATTCCTTCCATGATCATCTCTATCCTGACCGGCAAAGCCCAGCACCGGAGCCACTCATGACCAGTGCCGATCCGCCCGCCAGCCCGGATCCTCCCGCCGGTCCTGAGCCGCTCGCAATGCGCCGCCGGTCCTGCAGCGCTCGCCAGCCCGGCCGCACCGCCGGAACCGATCACCTGGCCGGACGGGTTCACCGCGGCCGCCTGCCTCACCTTCGACATGGACGCCGAGGCGGCGATACTCACCGCGGACATCACCTCGGTGCACCGGATGACCCCGATGAGCCACCAGTCCTACGGGCCACTGGTGGCGGTACCCCGGATCCTGTCCCTGCTGGCCCGGCACGACATCACGGCCACCTTCTTCGTCCCTGGCTACTCGGCGCACCGCTACCCCGAGGTGGTGCGCAAGATCGCCGAGGCGGGCCACGAGATCGCACACCACAGTTACTTCCACGAGAACACCATCGGCATGGACGCCAAGACCGAGGGCGACATGCTCGACCTCGGCCTGCGCGCGCTGTGGGACGTCGCCGGGGTGCGCCCGGAGGGCTACCGCGCCCCGATGTGGGAGCTGAATTACCACACCCCGCGCCTGCTCGCCGAGCGGGGCTTCCGCTACGACTCCAGCCTCATGGACTCCGACCACCCCTACCTGCTCGCCGTCGAAGCCCGGCCCGGTGGCGCGCGCCCGATGCGCCCGCACCCGGCCGTGGCCACGCTGGCCGAGGTGCCCGTGTCCTGGGGCCTGGACGACTGGGAGCAGTACGCCTACCTGCCCGGCCTGACCGGATCCGGGCTGATCGAGAGCCCGGCCAAGGCGCTGGAGATGTGGACCCTGGAACTGGAGGCGATGTACCGGCTCGGTGCCGCGTTCGTGCTCACCTGCCATCCGTTCCTGTCCGGCCGTCCGTCCCGCGCCCACGCGCTGGAACTGCTGATCGAGCGCATGAAGTGCCTCGAAGGGCTGTGGATCACGACGGTCGCCGAGGTGGCCAGGCACACGGCGTCGCTGAACCTGCCGCCCCGCTACTGCCCGCCGCCGGTCATCCCCGCGGACGCCTATTGGGTCGCCCGTCCGCCCGACTGACGCAAGCCCCCGCGAGAGGACACCCCCATGACCGAAAGCTTGATCACCGAGGACCCGCTGGAGCGGCGGCCCGTCAGAGACTTCAAGTTCCGCTCGGCGTTCGGCCTGTCCTTCGCCGACCTGTCGCCGATCGTCGGCATCTACACGGTCTTCGCGATCGGCCTGATCGCGGCGGGCCCGGCGTTCCTCTGGGCGTTCCCGCTGGTGCTGATCGGGCAGCTTTTCGTCTGCGGCGTGTTCGGGAACCTGGTGTCGAAATGGCCGCTGCAGGGCAGCGTCTACGCCTGGTCACGCGAGTTGGTCGGCCCCACCTACGGGTGGTTCACCGGCTGGGCCTACATGTGGGGGCTCACCCTGACCCTGGCCGTCCTGCCGATCACCGCTTCGCCGTACATTCTCGCCGCCGCGGGCGTGAACGCGCCCTCCCAGGCCACCATCGAACTGGTGGCCATCGGCGTGCTGCTGTTCGGCTCGGCGGTGAATCTCCTCGGCGGGCGGCTGCTGAAGGGCCTGATCTACATCGCGCTGGCCGCGGAACTGATCGCCTCGGCCGGCATCGGGCTCACCCTGCTGATCTCGCACCGGATCAACCCGCTGTCGGTGATCTTCAACACCGGGGGCACCGGCCACGGCATCGGTTGGCTGTTCGGCCCGTTCCTGCTCCCGGTCGCGTACATCGCCTATTCGTTCATCGGCTTCGAGGCCGCCGCCTCCATCGGCGAAGAGGTCGCGGAGTCCCGCAAGGTGCTGCCCAAGGCCGTGATCCTGTCGCTTGCGGTCGGCGGGCTGCTGGTGATCCTCGCCTGCTTCGGCCTGCTCCTGGCGATCCCGGACATGGCCGCGGCCGTCTCGGGCAAGGATCCCAACCCGATCGCCACCACACTGGTGCACGCCTATGGCTCCGGGGCCGGGCGGACCCTGCTTGTCGCGCTCGCGGTCGGGTTCACCTCCAGCATGATCGCCGTGCAGACGGCGGTGACCCGGGCGATCTGGGCCAGCGCCAGGGACGGGCTGCTGCCAGGGACGAAGGTGCTCGGCAAGCTCTCCGGGCGGGAGAACCTGCCCAGGTACGCGATCGGCCTGACCGTCATCATCGCCGGAGGCCTGATCTTCGCCGGCGCGTCGAAGGTGTTCGCGCTGCTGGTGTCGTTCTCCGCGTTCGGCTTCATCCTGTCCTACTACCTGCCGATCGTGGCGCTGGGCTACAAGCAGTGGCGCGGTCAGTCACCCACCGGTGACGCGTGGGGCGCGCGGTCGATCCGCCTGGTCACCGCGATCGCGGTGATCTGGCTGAGCGCCGAGATAGTGAACCTGCTGTGGCCCAGGCCGGTGAACAGCGAGTGGTACCTCAACTGGGGCAGCATCATCATGACGGTGGTGCTCGGTGCGCTCGGCGGCCTGATCGTGCTGTGGAAGGCCCGGCCGGGCTCGAGCGCTGCCGGACCGGCCCAGCGTGCGGCGCCCGTGGTGGCCGAGGCGGAGGACACGTGAGCGACCCCGTCGCCGTCATCACCGGCGCGGCCAGCGGGATCGGCGCGGCGTGCGCGGCACGGCTCCGCTATGGCGGGTGGCGTATTGCTGCCATTGACCTTAAGGAAAGCGACGCCGACCTGGCTGTGACCGCCGACGTCCGCGACCGTGCCGCGGTGACCGCGGCCGTGGACGAGGCGGCGGCCCGGTTCGGCCGGATCGACCTGGCGGTGACCGCGGCGGGCTACTACGAGGAGGGCATCGACGTCGCCGAGATCGGCCACGACCAGTGGGACCGGATGCTGGCGGTCATCCTCGGCGGCACGGTCAACACGTTCACCGCGGTGCTGCCGCACATGCTGGCGCGCGGCGAGGGGGCGATCGTGGCGATCTCCTCCGAGCTGGCGCTGGCCGGCAGCGCGACCGACCTGCATTACGTGGCGGCCAAGGGCGCGGTGCTCGGCCTGGTGAAGTCGCTGGCCATGGAGGTCGCGCAGACCGCCATCCGGGTCAACGCGGTGGCGCCGGGCCCGACCGACACGCCCTTGCTGGCGGCGGACTCGCTGTGGCGCGAGCCGGAGTACCTGGCCACGCTGCCGCTGGGCCGGCTGGTACGGCCGGACGAGATCGCCAGCGCCGTCTATTACCTGGCCACCGAGGGCTCCATGTACTGCGGGGAAGTGCTCTCGCCCAACGCCGGAGCGGTGATCTGATGGCCGCGGGCGGGAACGGCCAGCCGCCGGCTGATGCATTTTCCGGCAATACGCCAGGCCATGGCCGGCCTGGATCCAAGGTGGCACTGGTCACCGGGGCGGCGCAGGGGCTCGGGCGGGTCACCGCGCTGCGGCTGGCTGCCGAGGGATTCGCGGTCGCCGTCAACGACATCGCCGCCGACAAGCGGCTCACCGGCCTGGCGACCGAGATCGGCGGGCTCGCGGTGCCCGCCGACATCTCCGCACCTGACGCGGCGCCCGCTATGGTGCGGGCGGTCGCCGATGCCCTCGGCCCGGTGGACGTGCTGGTGGCCAACGCGGCGGCGATGGCCATGAGCCCGTTCCTCGACGCCGACCTGGGCCAGTGGTGGCACCAGATCGACGTCAACCTCACCGGCCACTTCCGGCTGATCCAGGCGGTCCTGCCCGGCATGCGCGCGGCCGGGCACGGCCGGATCGTGATCATCGCATCCGGGTGGGGCGTGATCGGGCACCCGAACGCCACCGCCTACGCCGCATCCAAGGCCGGGCTGATCGCGCTGACCAAGGGACTGGGCCGGGAACTGGGGCCGCAGGGAATCCTCACCAACGCCATCGCGCCGTCGTTCATCGACACCGAGCAACTGCAGGTGGACGCGGACGACGCCGGGATCACACTGGAGGAGATGCGCCAGCGGTACCGCGAGCAGATTCCGGTGCGCCGCCTCGCCACCCCCGAGGAGATCGCCGGCGCCGTCGCGTTCCTGGCCGGGCCGGGAGGCAGCGCGGTGATCGGCCAGGTGCTTCAGCCCAACGGCGGCGTCACCCGCACCAGGGCCTGAGGGCCGTCCCCGGCGCCCGGATACCTCACGCACAGGAGGCCCCATGCCAGAGCAGAGCCAAGACTCCGCCGCGCCGCGGCCGCCGGTCGGGCCGGTGGACGGCCGCTTGGTGCCCAGGTTCGCGGGCGCGGCCACGTTCGCCCGGCTGCCGGAGATCGACCGGGTCTCCGGGTACGACGTCGCGATCCTCGGTGTCCCGTTCGACAACGGGACGTCGTACCGGCCGGGGGCCAGGTTTGGCCCGATGGCCGTCCGCCAGGCATCACGGCACCTGCGGCCGGGGCATCACGTCGAGTTGGACACCAGCCCGTTCCGTGAGATCCAGGTGGTGGACGCAGGTGACGTCCCGGTCACCCCGTTCTCCATCGACACCGCGGTGGAGCAGATCGGCGCCCACGCGGCCGAACTGGTCACCGGCGGCCGCACCGTCATCGCGATCGGCGGGGACCATACGATCGCGCTGCCCATGCTGCGCTCTGTGGCCAGGGAGCACGGGCCGGTCGCGCTCGTCCACTTCGACGCGCACCTGGACACGTGGGACACCTACTTCGACGCGCCCATCACGCACGGCACCATCTTCCGCCGCGCCTTCGAGGAGAGACTCCTGGTCGAGGACCACTCGGTGCACATCGGCATCCGCGGCCCGCTCTACGACCGGGCCGACCTGGCCGACGACGCCGGGTTCGGCTTCCGCACCATCCGGGCCAGCGACGTGGACACCATGGGCGTGCGCGAGACGATCGGGACGATCACCGAGCGCACCGCCGGCCTGCCGGTGTACCTGTCCCTGGACATCGACGTGCTCGACCCGGCGTTCGCGCCCGGCACCGGCACCCCGGAGGCCGGCGGCCTGAGCAGCCGGGAACTGCTTTCCGTGCTGCGCGGCCTGACCGGGCTGCACCTGGTCGGCGCCGACGTGGTCGAGGTCGCGCCGGCCTACGACCACGCGGAGATCACCTCGATCGCCGCCGCGACCGTGATCTACGACCTGCTCACCCTGCTGGCCCGCCGTCACTGACCGGTACCCGCACCAGACTGTCCGGCGCCTGCGCGGCTCTCAACGACTTTTACGGGCCCGGCCGCCGGGTCAGGCCGGCCGTTACGGGCTGGTGATGACCTGTTTCGGGGTGATGGCGTAGCCCGTGGTGAGCGACGCGGGGTCGCCGCTGACCATGAGCCCGGCGCACTTGTGGACGCGGTACCAATGCAGGGTGCCGCCGGTAGCCAGGAGCTTCAGCGTGCCGGTCTTGTTGCTGTAGCTGACCGCCACCCGCCCGCCCGATGTGGCGCTGGCGCCGCCGATCACCGCACTGCACTGGAACTCGGTGATCGAGAAGGCGAGCCGGACGCGGCTGATCGTGCCGTGGCTCACCCCGGTGCGCGCGTCGTAGGAGGTGAGGCTGAGTTGCCACGGCAGGCCGCCGGGCATCAGGTGGTAGACGGCGAACGGCGAGGTGCAAACGTAGGACGCCGCAGTGACCGAGCCAATCCCGGTGCCCTGCCGCCCGGCGCCCTGCTTGAGGGTGCCGGACATTTTCGACGACTGACAGTTCAGGAAACTGCCGGTCTTCGTGTCCGTCAGCGTGGTCGCGCTCGCCTTGGCCATGACGGCCCCGCCCGGGCGCACGGTCCAGGTCCGCGCCGTGGCCCCGGCCGGTGACGCCGTGGCCGGGCCGACGGCCAGCGCCGCCGCCGTGGTCAGGGCCATCGCGGTGACAGCGGAGCGCATCGCGGCCCTCCTCCCTGATCGGGGTGCCTGCCCTCATCGAACCCGGGCCGGCCCCGGAGGAGCAAGGCCCCCGGGGCGCCCGCCGCCCGCACGCCCGGGGCCCGGCCATGATCAGTGGCGGTCCGCCGCGACGCTGGGACCGCCACTGATCATGCGGAGCCGCCGGTGCTAGGGGACGAACCCGTACAGGGCCGACATGCCGTCGTAGTCGCCCTCACCCAGGTGCCGGCGCAAACCGGCCTGGCAAGTGGGCCTGCTCGGGTACATGACCTCATCGGGTCCGCTCATCTCGTGCGCGAGGCCGTAGGAGTGCCCCCATTCGTGTGTCATGACCGTCTGGAGGTCCGACTGCCCGTTGCAATTCGTCGGCAGCGTATCGACGATGCTCCTGTTGGAGCCGATGTAGATATCTGCTTCGATCATGGCTTGGCTATTGCCATTCCAGAGCGTCACCGTGTTGGCCAAGACGCCCTTGGCAACCTCGGCGGCGTCGTACGGGCCAAAGCTCACCGTGTTCTGCCCGTCCGGGAACTTCGAGGTCTTGTCGCCGTTGCTGTCGATGTTGGCGTACAGGCTGGTGTTGCCCTGGAACGCGCCGTGGACCGGGAAGGCGTTCGTCAGGAAGCCGCAGTTGTTCTGGCCGGTCGTCATGTTGTAGTTGCCGGCCCGGATGTCGGCCAGCGTTGCCGAGGCCGACAGGCCCGCCCGGCTGGCCGTGGACTCGTTGTAGTACCACAGTTCGGTCGGTTCGGCGTTGCTTGACTGCCAGAATCCGCCGCCGAAGTTGAAGTAGTTCTCACTGCACGCCGGGTCGCTGCGACGGGCTGGGGCCGCCGCCACCTTGGGCGGATAGCTGGCCGTGACGGTCACCATGCCGTGCTCGTTGACCGCCTTGAGTTCGTACTCGCCGTGCGTGGTCAGGGCGTAGTTGGCGATGCCCCGGTTGGGGGGCGGGACAGAGATGCCGACCCCCAGGACGCCGCCGCCCATGTTCATCAGGAGCTGCCGTCCCTGGATCGGGCACGTGCTGAGCCTGACCGGCGAGGCGATCGAGGATGCGAGGATCGGCCCGGTCGAGGTGCAGAAGGCTCGCGGGTCGCCCGCCGCCCGGTCGGCTGCGAGCGCCGTGGGTGCCACCAGCAGCGCCGCCAGCGACGCGGCGAGCGCGATGGCACCGCCCGCCTTGACCGGCCGCCAGCCGGTTAACGGACTCGCAGCACGACCTGCATACCTGGAGAATCGACCTGGACTCCCGTTCATCACGGCCTCCGTAAAGTTGAGGTAAAGTCCAGGCCATTGTGCGGCCAGAGGCAGTCGCCGGACCAGGCAGACTAACCGGCAAAGTTGCCGGTAGGCCCGAGCCCGCATTCGCGGTCGGCGCTCCTATCCGGGCAGGTGGCGGCGGGAGCCGATGACGCGGAACCGGCCCGCGACGAAGTCGCCGTCGGTGTAGCTGGCGTTCGCCGCCGGGTTCGCCCCGGTCGCGTGGAAGTCGGAGAACGCGGCCGTCTGGTTGACGTACACCCCGCCGGTGAGGTTCTCCGACAAGGCCACGCCGACGTCGAGCGCCGCGTCCCGCACCTGGCCCAGGTACCACTCGTCGGTCGAGTAGACGCTGGCGGTCAGCGCGCCCTTGGTCCCGGCGACCTGGCGGAACAGCGCCACGGAGGCCGTCGCGCCCGGGGTGGATATCAGGTAGGAGACCGGCCCGAAGCACTCGCCGGAGATCTCCGGCGAGTCGGCGGAGGCGTGTACCACCAGCGGGGTGCGCACCCGGGCGCCGGGGAACCCCGGGTGCCCGATGGTCCTGCTTGGCACCGCCACCCGCCCGGCCCCGGTGGCCCGCGCGGCGGCGGCGTCCAGCCGGCCGAGCACGCCGTCGTTGACGATCGCCCCGAGCAACTCGACCGCCTGGGCGTCAGGTCCCATCGTGGCGTCGATCGCCGCGCCCAGGTCGGCGGCCAGTTCCGCGACGTCCTTGTGACCCTGGTCGGTGTCGATGCCTTCGGCAGGCACCAGCAGGTCCTGCGGGGTGGTGCACATCTGGCCGCTGTAGAGCACCAGCGAGAACGCCAGGTTGGCGAGCATGCCCGCGTAGTCGTGCGTGGACTCGATCAGCACCATGTTCACGCCGGCCTTCTCGGTGTACACCCGCGCCTGGCGGGCGTTCTCCTCCAGCCAGTCACCGAACGCGGTGGACCCGGTGAAGTCGACGATCTTGATCTCCGGGCGGACGGCGAGGACCTTGGCCAGGCCCTCGCCCGGGGCCTCGGGCGCCAGCAGGGCCAGATTCGGGTCGAAACCGTATTCGCCGAGCACCTCGCGCGCTACCGATACCGTGATCGCCAGCGGGAGCACCGCGCCGGGGTGCGGCTTGACGATCACCGCGTTGCCGGTGGCCAGGCTGGCGAACAGCCCTGGGTAGGCGTTCCAGGTCGGGAACGTGGTGCAGCCCACGACCAGGGCGATGCCCCGCGGGACCGGGGTGAACGTCTTCTCCATCCGCAGCGGGGGCCGCTTGCCCTGCGGCTTCTCCCACACCGCGGTGTCGGCGTGCCGGGTCTGCTCGGCGTAGGCGTAGGCGACCGCCTCCAGCGCCCGGTCCTGCGCGTGCGTGCCGCCGGCCTGGAACGACATCACGAACGCCTGGCCGCTTGTGTGCATGACCGCGTGCGCGATCTCGAAGCTGCGGGCGTTGATCCGGTCGATGATCTCCACGCACACCGCCGCACGGACCCGCGGGCCCGCCGCCCGCCAGCCGGGCAGCGCCGCGGTGGCCGCGGCGATCAGCGCGTCCGCGCCCAGGTGCTCGTAGCTGACGCCGAGGTCGAGGCCGTACGGCGAGACCTCGCCGCCGACCTGCCCGTCGACCCCGGGCTGGCCCAGCGCGAACGGCTTGCCGAGGTGCGCCTCGAAGGCGGCCTTCCCGGCCTCGGCCGTGCCCTCCCCGTACACCCGGGGGCTCGGCGACTCGGGGTAGGCCGACCAGTAACCGCGCCCGGCGATGGCGGCCAGCGCCGCGTCCAGCCGTTCGGCGTGCTTGGCCACGAGCGCGTCCAGCGTTGGCTTGAGGTCAGCGGTCGCCTGTCCGTCCCGCGTGGATGTCATCGGAGCTCTCCCGGGGCTTGTGGCCGTCCGAGAGCGGCCAGTGTGTCGCGGGCCGCCCTTGCTTTTACCCATGAACATTACGCATAGACCCGCAACCGTCCGCCCCCGGCCGCACGGGATCCGTGGCGGACCGGGGTCAGCAGGCCGCTTCGCGGAGCCGGGAGAACTCCGCGGCCAGGGCGGCGTCGTTCCAGTGTGCGTTGAGGCCGCTGGGGTTAGGCAGCACCCAGACCTGGGTGCTGCCCAGCGCCTGGTCCTGCTGCCCGGTCGTGGCGCCGGGGCGGCCGAACGCCGTCCGGTACACGGTGATGCCGACGACCGCCAGCCACTGGGGGCGCAGGCGCGTGACCTTGGCGGTCAGCACCCGGGCCCCGGCACGGACCTCGTCGGCGGTCAGTTCGTCGGCGCGCGCGGTCGCCCGGGCCACCACGTTGGTGATGCCCAGGCCCAGCGGCAGCAGGTCCTCCTGCTCCTCCGGCCGCAGTACCCGGTCGGTGAAGCCCGCGGCGTACAGCGCGGGCCAGAACCGGTTCCCCGGGCGGGCGAAGTGGTACCCGGTGGCCGCGGAGTACAGGCCCGGGTTGATGCCGGCGAACAGTACCCGCAGCCCCGGCGCGGCCACGTCGGGAATGGTCTTGTCCCGCGCGGCGGTGAGGTCCCAGGACGAAGGGCGGCGGGTACCGGTCACCGCGTCGCGCCTGGAGCCTGTGGTCATCACGGCTTCGTGCCTCCCTGCCGGGCTAACTGCTGCTGCCGATGGCTTCCACTGGGGTCACGTTTGGCGCGGCGCGCCTCGGCGGGAGAGGACATCGACGGCCGCCGCCACGAGTAGCACCGCGGCGACGACGACGTCAATCCACTGGCTCGACACGCCTAGCAGGTAGAGGCCGTTGTAGATGCCACCGATGACGAGGCCGCCCAGTACTCCGTGGATGGTCTTGCCCCGGCCGCCGAAGAGGCTGGTGCCGCCGATGACCGCCGCGGCCACCGCGAGAAGCACGTAGCTGTTGGCGGTCTTGATGATGTTGGTGGTCAGCGAGACCTGCCACGAGGCGAACAGCACGCCGGCGATCCCGGAGGTCAGGGCGGCGAGGATGAAGCCCCAGGTTCGGACTGCGGGTAGCTTGACCCCGGCGCGCCGCGCCGCCTCCGCGTTGCCGCCGATGGCATACACGTAGCGGCCGAAGCGGGTCCGCTGCAGCAGGACCGTCGAGGCCGCGAGCACGACCAGCACGATCGGAATGATGTAGGGGACTCCCTCGATCGTCCCGGAGTGGGCTCGGTTGACGTTGCAAATGGCGACGACCGCGATTCCCGCCACCGCCATGAGGGCGATCTTCATCGCGGTGAGGCTGCGCGGCGGAGTCTCCAGGCCCGCGCGGCGCTTGCGGACGTCCCGCAGCCAGAGCCCGGTGCCAGCGCCTCCGACCAGTACGGCCAGCAAGATCCAGCCCACCACCGGGTCGAACTGCCCATAGAAGATGTCGTAGAGGACGACCTCGTTGGTGAACCGGGGGTTGCCGATGCTCACGAGCGACCCGCCGAGGACGATGATCGCCACGCCCTCCAGGATCAGCAGCCCGCCGAGAGTGACGATGAACGAAGGCATCCTCACCCGGGCCACGAGCGATCCCTGGATCGCGCCGACCGCGGAGCAAACGAGCAACGCCGCTATGATGGCCGCCCACCACGGCCAATTCGCGCCGCCCGGTTGCACAAGCTCGGCGACCACGACGCTGCCAAGCGCCATGACCAGGCCGACGGAGAGGTCGATCTCCCCGAGGAGCAGGGCGAAGATCTCAGCAATCGCGAGCACCATGTACACGGTGCTCTGCTCGAAGAGGTTGACCAGGTTCAGCGCCGACAGGAACTGCGGGTTCGCGACCTGGAAGCTGACGGCGACCACCACGATGGCCAGGACCACGGGCAGGACACCGCTGTCGCCACTGCGGACCCGGAGCCACCAGGCCCGGAGGTACTGTCCCAGCGACTGGGCGAGGAGCTCGGGCGGGAGGTCGGCCGCGGCGGCCTCAGGGGCGGCAGTGAGGTCGGCCGCCATCCTGGCGTCGGCCGTCCCGCTCGGGGTCTCTCCCGAGTCCGTGGTCACGGGGAGGTCAGACACGGGTCACGCTCCCGCTCCCGCGCCGTGACAGCACGTCAATCGCCACTGCGGCGAGAAGCACGCCGCCCGGCACGATGTATTCCAGCGGCGTGGCCAACGTACCCAAGTTGAGAAGGGACACGCCGTAGGCAATGCCGCCGATGAGAAGGCCGCCGAGAACACCGTGGATTGCCTTGCCCCGGCCACCGAAGAGGCTGACCCCGCCGATGACGGCGGCGGCCACCGCGTACAGGACGAGCTGACCGGGGTCCGCCGTATTGGTGCTGTACTCACCGAAGAAAAAGGAACCGAGCAGTATGCCGCCGAGGCCGGCGGTCGCCGAGCACAACGCGAACGCCCAGGTGCGGATGGCGGCGAGGCTGACGCCGGCGCGGCGGGCCGATTCGGGGTTGCCACCGATGGCATAGACGTAGCGGCCGAAGCGGGTCCGCTGGAGCAGGAGCGTCCAGGCGCCAAGGACGACGAGGACGATCGGGATCACCCACGGAACCCCCTCCACACTCACCAGGGCGGTTCCGCGGTTGACAGTGCAGATCAGCAGCACAGCTACCCCGACCAGCGCCACCAGGGCGATTCTGATTGCTGTCAGGCCGACCGGGGGAGCCACCAGGCCTTGGCGTCGCCTCGCGGCCGCGCGTAGCCAGAGGGCCGCGCCAGCGGCCCCGACCACCACCGCCAGGGCTACCCAGCCGGCCACGGGGGCGATCACCCCCTGGACCATGTAATAGATGACGCGCTCGTTGGGCACCGCAGCGCTGACGGTCAAGAAGCCGTTGGCCCCGCCGAGGATGACGACGAGGATTCCCGAGCAAAGGAGGAACCCAGCCAGGGTCACGACGAAGGATGGGATCTTGAGCCGGGCAGTCAGCGTCCCCTGGAGCGCACCGATCACGCCGCAGGAAACGAGCGCGGCGAGCATCGCTGCCCACCACGGCCAGCCCGGCCCGGACCGCTGGACCAGCTTGAAGGCGATCACCCCGCCGATAAGCGCGACCGCGCCGACCGAGAGGTCGATCTCTCCGAGGAGCAGGACCACCGTCTCAGCCATCGCCAGCATCATGTACACGGTGCTCAGCCCGACTATGTAGACGAGGTTGCTCGGCCGCAGGAAGGCGTGCTCGGGGGTGACGATCTCGAAAGTGATGGCGACCAGCACCATGGCCAGGACAACGGGCAGGACACCGCTGTTGCCACTGCGGATCTGGAGCCACGAGCCCCGCAGGTACTGTCCCAGCGACTGGGCGACGAGGCCGGGGGGGACGTCGGCCGCGGCGGCCTCAGGGTCGGCGGTGAGGTCGGCCACCATCGTGGCATCCGCCGTCCCTGTCGGGGTCTCGCCGGGGTCCGCGGTCACAGGGATTTCTCGATCCAGGCCATGGGCTCAGCCCTCGCCGCTGGCGGATCCGGCAGGCTCGAACGGCCGCCCGCTGGAGCCACCCGTCGTCATATACTCCACCACGCTCTGCCGGTCGAAGTCCGCAGTCGGCCCCTCGGCCACCATCCGCCCCAGGTACAGCACCGCGATCCGGTCCGCGACCTCGAAGACGTCGTTGAGGTTGTGGGAGACCACCATCACCGCCAACCCGCGGTCCCTGAGCCGTTCGATCAGGTCAAGCACTACCCGGGTCTGCACCACCCCGAGGGCGGCGGTGGGCTCGTCAAGCAGCACCAGCTTGGAGTTCCACATCACCGCCTTGGCCACCGCCACCGACTGCCGCTGACCTCCCGAGAGCGAGGCCACTGGCTGCCGGATCGAGCGCACCGTGGTGACCCGCAGCGTGCTCAGGGTCTCGGCCGCCTGCCGCTCCATCGAGTCCTCGTCGAGCAGGCCGCGGCGCAGACGCTCCCGGCCGAGGAACATGTTCTGGACGATGTCCAGGTTGTCGGCCAGCGCCAGATCCTGGTACACCGTCTCAATCCCCAGCGCGGCGGCGTCCCGGGTGCTCCGAATGTGTACCGGTCGCCCCTCGAAGTAGATCTGACCATGGTCCGGCTGGTGCACGCCAGCGATGCAGCGGGTGAGCACGGACTTTCCGGCACCGTTGTCCCCGCACAGGCCGGTCACCTGGCCGGCGGGCAGGTCCAGGTCCACCCCGTAGAGCGCCTGCACCGGCCCGAAGTGCTTGTCGATGCCCCGCAGCTTCACCAGGGGTTCCGCCCCGTCCCCGGGGGGCTCGCGCCTTTCGCGGCCTCGTTCATCTCAGTCATCTTGCCGACTCGTCAAGTAGCCCTTGCCTAGGTTGGGCTCCGCCGCTCCGGTATCCCGGTGCCTGCAGAGCAAAGCCGTGCTGCTCTCTTCCCGTTCTTCCCGCCGGTTCGAGATTTTGCATGATCACCTCGCCAGGGCCGGGTTGGCGGATCCGCCCTGCTGGAGGATCCGCCAACTCGGCTGCGGAGGAGCGTTCGACGGGAGCCCCGTCGAGCTTCCCCAGATCAGATGATCACTTGATCCCATCCTTGGCGCAGAGGCTCGCACCCGCGATTGCGCAGATTTCCGCGGCGGTGTCGAAGCCGTCCGCGACCACTGTCGACTCCATGTTGGCCTGGGTCACCCACACGGGGGTCAGCAGGGACGCCGGCTCGGTGATGCTCGGGTCGGCCGGGTCGACGGTCTTCCCGTTCAGCAGAGCCGCAGGCGGCTTGTCGCCGGCCAGCAGGATCGTGGCGAGGGCCACGGCGTCCTGGGCCTCCTTGTAGACCGCCTTGTAGACGGAGCCGCACTGGTAGCCCTCGAGGATCCAGGCCATGCCCTGGGCGGTGGCGTCCTGCCCGGTGGTCGGAATCGACTTGGGCTTGACCCCGGCCCCCTTGAGGACGGTGATCACCGAGTTGGAGAGCCCGTCATTGGCCTCGATCGTGGCGTTGATCTGCTTGTGAGCGGTGAACGCCTGCTGGAAGATCGTGCCGCCCTTGGTGTTGTCCCACCCAGGGGCGAAGTTCTCGCCAACCAGCTTGTAACCGAGGCTGTTGGTCGCGCCTGCGGCGACCGTCTTGGCCGGCTGGTTCCAGACCACCTGGTTGTAACCCGTGGCAAAGGAGATGGCGTTGGGGTCGGTGTCCTCGCCGCCGTTCAGCACGTAGACCTGGGGCTTCTTGATCCCCCAGGAGGAAACGCAGGCATTGAAACCCTTGCCGATCAACTGACCCACGAGCTGGTTGTCGAAGCTGACGTAGTAGGTGTTGTGGCCCTGGAAGGTGGCGCGGTCGTAGCTGATCAGGGTGACGCCCTTGGACTCGGCAAGCTGCGCGATCGCCACGCCAGTCGGGCCATCGAGCGGGTCCATGATCAGGACCTTGGCACCCAGGTTGATGTCGGCGGTGGCATCATTCAGCTCGGTCGCGTCGCTTCCCTGCGCGTTGTCGATCCGGTACTGCGCCTGGGTATACCCGGCGTCGGCAAAGGCATCGTTCAGGTACGGCTGGTCGAAGTTGACGTACCGCGTCGACGACGTGGTGTCGGGCAGGATCACCCCCACCTGCAGGGTGCTGGCGCCCTTGGTCGCGAACTGAGTCAGCGGCTTGAACTTGGCCATCGTCGGCCCGATGTTAACGGTAAAGGAGCTGATGCTCAGCCCCGATGGAACCGTGTTCGAGCCACTTGACGCCGTTGCCGAGGACGACGTGGACGACGATCCGCAGCCCGCAGCTATCAGGCCAGCTACGGTCGCCAAACCCACCCAGCCCACCCGGCCGAAGCGGCCCCTACCTCTGTTACCCAGTCGCATCACCCACGCCCCTTTCGCCCGAAGGCACACCAAAAAAGCGAATATTGCACGACGTATAGCACGTGCGTCTCGTAGATACCAAGGACCGAAGTCCTTCCGTCAGCAGCGCGTCCTGCGCTTCGTGCGCTTCGTGCGCTAGCCCTGATCATTCACGCTGGCCAAGCAGCACACTCCAGCCCGGGCAGGGCGAGTCCCGTGCCCTTTCCAGCCATAGCTGCAGTCGCAGGCGTTGCCCTGAGATTAGGCCCAGGGGAATGAACACGGTCTTAACATCATGGCCGCCCCGTAAAAATACTGTGAACGGCGGGCCGGGGCGCGCGGCTCACCCCGGCTTACTCCGGCGCGAAGCGGTAGCCAGCCCTCGGCTGGGTGAGGATGAGCGGGGTACTTCCGTCGGCTTCCAGCTTGGCCCGCAGCCGCCGGACGTACACCCGCACGTACTCGGTCTCGGTCTCGTACCCGTGCCCCCACACGCGCCGCAGCAGGTGCGCGTGGGTCAGCAGCTTGCCGCGGTTGGTGGCAAGCTCGCGCAGCAGGGCGAACTCCGTGGGGGTCAGGTGCACCGGCTGGCCGTCCCTGGTCACCTGCTGGCTGGCCAGGTCGATCTCGATGTTCCCCGCGGTGACGATCGGCGGCCCCGGCTCGGTCGAGGCGGCGGGCCTGGTGCGGCGCAGCGTGGCGGTGATCCGGGCCAGCAGTTCCTCGATGCTGAACGGCTTGGTCATGTAGTCGTCGGCGCCAACGTTGAGCGCGGTCACCTTGTCCCGCTCCCCGCCGCGTGCCGACACCACGATGATCGCCACGCTGGACTGCTCGCGGATCTGCCGGCACAGCTCGAAGCCGTCGACCTCGGGCAGCATCAGGTCGAGCAGGACGATGTCCGGCTCCTCGGTCTCCAGCAGTTGCAGCGCCCGGGTGCCGTCGGCGGACACCACGCTGTCAAAGCCCCGCACGGCGAGGTTCGACCTGATCAGGTCGACGATGTTCGGGTCGTCCTCCACCACGAGCGCGCGGGTGTTCTTGGTGTTCTCAGTCATGACGGCCCAGTCCCTGCCCGGCTTCCTCGGTCTCGCGCGCCATGGCCATGCCTTCGCCGGCGAGGCCGTCCCGGTGTCCGGCGTCGGCGCCGGGACGGTCGCTGGCCTCCACCGGCAGGCAGATGCGGAAGCACGTGCCGCGGGCCGGGCGGCGCAGTTCGATGCTGCCGCCGTGCGCCTCGATGATGGCCTTGGCGATGGACAGCCCGAGCCCGGCCCCGGCGCTGGGGGCGCGGCGCTGCGGGGTGACGTCGAACGCGGCCGCCAGTTCCCCCGGCATGCCGGTGCCGTCGTCGATCACGCTGATCACGACCTCGGTGGGCGCCGTGGCAGCCGTGGCCCGCGCCGTGATCGCGGTCACCCGGACCTGCGTCCCTGGCGGGTTGTGCCGGACCGCGTTGCTGAGCAGGTTCACGAACACCTGCTCCATCCGGTCGTGGTCGGCCCACACGGCGGGCAGGCCGGGCTGGCTGTCCATGGACACCGCCGCGGCGTCGGCCGGCGGCAGGCACGCGATGGCCGCCTCCAGCACCAGCGGGATGTCGCACCAGTCCCGCTGCAGCCGCATGACGCCCGACTCGATCGCGGAAAAGTCGAGCAGGTCGTCCACCAGGCGGCCGAGGCGGGCCGACTCGGCGGCGATCCGGTCGAGGAAGCGCATCTGCGAGTCGGTGTCCCAGGTCACGTCCGGCTGCATGAGGCTGGAGGCGTAGCCGCGGATGGCCGTCAGCGGGGTGCGCAACTCGTGGCTCATCCGGGACAGGAAGCCGCGCTGCAGTTCCCGCGACCGGCGCAGCGCCGCGGCCTCCTGGTGCGCGAGGCCGGCCTCCTCCCGTTCCAGCGCGAGCCGCAGCGAATGCGCGGCGTCCTCCATGAGCGCGGTCTCGTCCTTGGTGGCGCGAAGCTCCTTCCAGCTCGCCAGCAGGACGGTGGGCCCGCCCGGCGCCGGGAACGCGGCCGCGAGCACCCGCCGACCGCGGCTGCTGAGAAGCTGCCTGGGCACGCCGTCCTGCCCGGCCGCGCCGTCGCGGTACGCCCCGGCCAGGATCTGCTCCGCCGTGCCGCACAGCGACGGCGACGCCGACGCCGGGTCCCGGCCCATGGGCCCGGTGAACGCGCGCCACCGGGGGGCAGCGTCCGGCGGCTGGGTGAGCAGCGCCACCTCGTCGGCGCGCAGTCCGCGCCGCAGCGACTCGACCGCGACAACGAGACCCTCCGCCACCGGGATGAGGCCGGCCAGCGTCTCCAGCATCTCGCGGATGGTTTCCAGCACCCGGTTCCGCGCGGTCACCTGGTCCAGCAGCCGGTCGCGCTCGACCGCGCTCGCCGCGTACCCGGCGTAGAGCGTGACCAGGTCCAGCTCGTCCCGCTGCGGCGGGCGGGTGTCGGCGCGGAACACGGTGATGACCCCGCTGAGCCCGCCCGGGCCCATCACCGGGACCGACCAGGAACCCGTGATGCCCGCCTCCGCCAGGTCGGCGTGGCCCGCCCGGGCCGCGCTGGCCCGGACGTCTGGCTCGGCCACCGGCCGCTCGGTCGCGGCGGCCATGCCGACCGGGCCCCCCGCGGGGCCGAACGGGAGCGCCGACCACCCGGCGATCTGCCCGGGGGAGAACCCGAGCGAGGCGGCGCAGATCAGCGTCTGGTCGCTGACCAGGTGGATGCACAGCTTCTCGGTGTCCAGCGCGGCGCCGAGCGCGGACAGGATCAGCAGCATGCCGGCGGAGGGATCGGCCGAGGCCAGCCGGTCGGCGAGCCGGTGCAGCCGGTTGAGCTGGCGGCGCGCCGAGGAGTCCACCTCCTGGCCGGACAGCAGCGCGACCACGTCGTCGGGGTGGGTGCTGCGCGGGTCGAGGTTGCCCACGATCCGCCCCTGGCGCATCACCACGATGCGGTCGGCCAGCCGGAACATCTGCTCGATGTCGTGACAGGCAAGCAGGATCGTGGTGCCCTGCTCGCGCAGGCCCACGATCAGCGCTTCGACCTGGGCCGATTCCTGGACCCCGAGGGACGCGGTTGGCTCGTCCAGCGCCAGCAGCAGCGGCCGGTGCCGCATCGCGCGGGCGACGGCGACGAGCTGGCGCTGGCCGCCGGATAGGGTCCGGATGCTGCGGGTGGTGTCCGGCAGCGGGATCCGCAGGCTCTCCAGCACCTGTGCCGCGGCCGCGTGGAACCGGCTTTGCGAGAGCATGAGGCGCCGTGGCTCCTGCCCCAGCAGGATGTTGGCCGCCACGTCCAGGTTGTCGCACAGCGCCAGGTCCTGCCAGACCACGCCGATTCCCAGGCGGCCCGCGGCGGCCGGGTCGGCGGGTACCTTCCGGCCCGCCAGAAAGATCTCGCCGCCCGCCGGGGTGATGTCACCGGCGATGCAGCGCACCAGCGTGGTCTTGCCCGCCCCGTTCTCGCCCGCCAGCGCGATGAGCTCGCCCGGCCGGACGCTGAGGTCGACCCTGTCGAGCGCGCGGACGGCGCCGAACCTGACTTCGAGCCCGGACACGGTCAGCAGCGGCGCCGGCGCGTCGTCCGCGGCCAGCGGCAGCACGGCGGTCATCGAACATCTGGCGCGAGAAGGTCGGTCATGCCAGACATTGTGCGACCTAACCCCCCTGCCTGGCCATTCGCGTGCCCGCCAGACCTATGCCGCGACCAGCTAGGACCCCAGCCCACAGGGCCCAGGCCCCGTGACGAAGGAACGGGGCCTGTAGGCCAGCGGGGGTTCCAGGGGGTCGCTCCCCCGGGCCAGCACTAATACGAGCGGGGGAGGCCCAGTACGTGCTGGCCGAGGTAGGCCAGCACAAGGTTGTTGCTCACCGGGGCGATCTCCAGCAGCTTGGTCTCCCGGAACTTGCGCTCGATGTCGTACTCGGCCGCAAACGCGTTACCGCCGAATGTGTGCATCGCCGCGTTGCCCGCCTCGGCCGAGGCCTGGGAGGCGAGCAGCTTGGCCATGTTCGCCTCCGCCCCGCATGGCTGGCCCGCGTCGAACAGGCTCGTCGCCTTGAACCGCAGCAAGGACGCCGCCTCGACCCTGGCCTTGGCCTGGGCCAGCGGGAAGGCGACCCCCTGGTTGGCGCCGATCGGCCTGCCGAACACCTCCCGCCGGGACGCGTACTCGCTGGCGCGATCGAGGAAGAACAGCCCATCGCCGATGGCCTCGCTGGCCAGGAGGCATCGTTCGGCATTGAAACCGTCGAGGACGTGCCGGAACCCGCGCCCTTCCACGCCGATGAGCTGGTCGGCCGGTACCCGCAGGCCGGAAAAGAACACCTGGTAGGTGTGGTAGTTGAACATCAGCGGGATGCGGCGCGTCTCCAGCGTGCCGCCGGCGTCCCGCAGGTCGAGAAGGAACAGCGACAGGCCGGCCGTCCGGTCGGCCTCGGCAGGCGGGCCGGTCCGGGCCAGCAGCAGCATCAGGTCGGTCTGCTCGGCCCGGCTGATGAACGTCTTCTGGCCGGTGACCACGTAGTCCCCGCCGTCCCGCTCGGCCCGTGTGGCGATCTTGGTGGAGTCGGAGCCGGCGTCCGGCTCGGTGATCCCGAACGCCTGGAGCCGCAGTTCCCCGGCAGCCAGCGGCGGCAGCCAGCGGCGCTTCTGCTCCTCGCTGCCGTGCCTGGCCAGCGCGCCCATGGTGTAGAGCTGGGCATGACAGGCGTTCGCGTTGCCGCCGGAGCGGTGGATCTCCTCCAGGATGATCCCCGCCTCGGTGACGCCCTGGCCGCCGCCGCCGTACTCGGCGGGGATGAGCACCGACAGCCAGCCGAGCCTGGTCATGGTCGCGACGAATTCCGCGGGGTACTCACCGCCGGCCTCCAGATCGCGCCAGTACCGGCCGGGAAACCCGGCGCAGACCTCGCGCACCGCATCCCGGATCAGCAACTGGTCACCCGTCAGCGAGAAGTCCACGCCTGCCCCCGGGCTAGCCGTGATCCAGGCCGAGGATCCGGGCCGCGTTCTCGTGCAGCACCCGGCTGAGGGCCGGCTCGGGCAGGTCGAGGGACTCCAGTTCGGCCAGGCAGCGTTCCGGCGTGATGAACGGGAAGTCACTGCCCCAGAGGAACTGCTCGGAAAGCCGGCCGCGCAGCTCGCGGACCACCTCGGCCGGGATGCGCTTGGGCGACCAGCCGGAGATGTCGATGTAGACGTTGGTCTTGTGCAGGGCCATGGCGACCAGTTCCATGTGCCACGGCCAGCCGAAGTGCGCGGCCACCACGGTCAGCCCGGGGTGGGCGGCCGCGACCGCGTCCAGCCTGATCGGGCGCGCATAGTCAAGGCCGATGCCCTGGCCGCCGGGCTGTCCCGCGCCGATGCCGCTGGTCCCGGTGTGGAACAGGGCCAGCAGGCCGTGCTCCTGGCACGCGGCGAACACGGGCCGGTAGGCGGGGTCGTCCGGGGCGAAGGCCTGGAGCGAGGGGTGGAACTTGACCCCGCGCAGCCCCAGGGCGGCGATGTTGGCGACCTCGGCGACCGCGGCATCGCCCTTGTGCGGGTCCACGGAGCCGAGCCCGGTGAAGACGTCGGGGAAGTCGCGGCACGCGGCGGCGACGGTCTCGTTGGGCACCCGCGGCCGCCCGGTGGCCGTCTCCGCGTCCCAGGCCAGCAGCACCGCGCGCACGTTCAGGCCGCGGTACCTGTCGGCCAGTTCCGCCAGCGATGCCCGCTGCACCGGCGCACGGAAGTACGCCTCCGCGGCCTCCACGTACCCGGCCATGCTGCCGTCCAGCCAGTCGGGAGTCGGCAGGTGCACATGGAAGTCGATCGCCCGGACGGCCATCGGCCCATGCTAGCCAGCCGGCCCGGTCGTGATGAACCGGTGGCACTCCTGCGCGGCCGGCGCGGCGCTAGCCCGAGGCGAGGCCGTCGCGTACGTGGCCCGCGACCGAGTTGAGTTCGGCGCGCGCCGGATGGCGCGACTTCGCGCGGATCCGGAACCCGTCACCCGAGTTTCGCGGGATCACGTGCAGGTGGACGTGGAAGACCTCCTGGAACGCCGCCTCACCGTCGGCCAGGAACAGGTTCACCCCCTGGCAGGGGAGGCCCGAGCGGCGCAGCGCGGCCGCCATCCGCTGGGCCACGCCGAACATGTGCCCGCCCACGGCCGGGTCCAGATCCGCCAGGTAGGGCGCGTGCGCGCGCGGAATCACCAGCAGATGGCCGGTGTTCAGCGGCCTGATGTCCATGAACGCGAGCACGGTCTCGTCGGAATGCACCACGCTGGCCGGCCCGCGCCCGGCGACGATGTCGCAGAACACGCACCCTGCCGCGCCGGCGTTTGCTGCCATGCGGGCATTGTGCCGGACTCGTGGCCTGTGGAGCACAGTAGGCTGACCCCGGGAAATGGCCTGGGCGGAGGACGCCCCGTTCAGCGGTGACCAGCCCGGAAGATGCTTCAATGCTGGTGTGCAGGCCGAAAGCACCGAAGACGGGCGCCGCGCCCGGGTGACGATCAGGCAGGTGGCCGAGCAGGCCGGTGTCTCGATCGCAACCGTCTCGCGGGTGGTGAACGGCCACGCGGACGTGTCCAGCCAGACCAGGGAGGCGGTCACCCGGGTCCTGCGCGAGCAGGGTTACCCGGGCAGCCCGCGGGCCCGGCTGGGGCAGGACCGTACCGGACTGATCGGTGTCACCATGCCACTGGTGCATCCCGGCTACTTCGCCTCGATCCTGTCCGGCGCCGCCGAGGCGCTGTACGAGCACGACATGCGGGTCGTGCTATGCCCCACCCGGCACTCCCGCGCCCGGGAAGTCTCGCTGCTTGAACGGCTCGCCCACGGCGAGACCGACGGCGCGATCCTGGTCCTGCCCGAGGAGTCCAGCGAAGAGCTCAGCGTGCTGGCCAGCCACGGGTACCGGTTCGTGGTCGTCGACCCGCTCAGAGAACTGGCTGTGGGCATCCCCGTGGTCTCGTCGGCGAACTCCTCCGGGGCCACCCAGGCGACCCGTCACCTGCTTGACCTCGGGCACCGGCGGATCGGCGTGATCAGCGGCCCGGATGGCTGGACGGCGAGTGAGCAGCGGCTTCGCGGCCACCACGCGGCGCTCGCGGGTGCGGGGGTGCTGCCGGATCCCGCCCTGGTGCGGTACTCGAACTTCCGGGTCGACGGCGGCCAGGCGGCGGCCGGGTCGCTGCTGGACGCCGCGGACCGGCCGACGGCCATCTTCGCCTTCAACGACAACATGGCGATCGGCGCCGTGCAGGCGGCCCGCGCGCGGGGCATGCGGCTGCCCGCCGACCTCTCGGTCGTCGGATTCGACGACACCAGCGAGTCCCTCATCGTGGTCCCCGCCCTGACCACGGTCCGCCAGCCACTGGCCGAACTGGGCCGGACCGCGGTCAGCATCCTGCTCCGGCAGGTGGAGAACCGGCGGTTCGAGCCGCTGCGAGTGGAACTGGAAACCACGCTCGTCGTCCGCGACTCCACCGCCCCGCTGTGCTAGCCCGGGGGAGCGACCCCCGGAACCCCCCGATGGCCTGATGCCCGCGCGACTCCGTCGCGCGGGCATCAGGCCTCGTCGGCTGGGGTGGTTCTGCTGGCCCGGGGCGTGCCAGTTCCTGCCTTGTGACGGCCATTGACCGCTTCGGTACCCGCTGTTACGTTCAAGCTGAAACAATTCCCGGTAATTCTCAGATCTTGTTTCGGGAGTGATCATGCGCATGCCCCCCGCACCGCGTGTGCTGCGCCTGACGGGAGCCACCGTCGCCGCGGCGCTGGCACTTACCACCGCGACGCTCGCCGCCGGCATGCCCGGTGCCGCGGCGAGCCCTGCCCTGTCCCACACCGGGGGAGCCGGGCGTGCCGTCTCCCCGGGCACCCGCTTCTTCGTGCCGCCGCCTGATCAGGGCGCCATCAAGCAGGGACTCCAGTTGCTCAAGGGCGGTGACTTCAGCGACGCCGCGCTGCTGGCCCGGATGGTGGCCACGCCCCAGGCGGTCTGGTTCGACGGCGGCACGCCCGCGCAGGTGCAGGCGCAGGTGCGGCAGACGATGCTGGAGGCGGCGTTCGAGCGCGCCGTGCCGGTGCTGGTCGCCTACGACATACCTGGCCGTGACTGCGCACAGTACTCCGCGGGCGGGGCGCTGGACGAGACCGACTACGAGGCCTGGATCAGCGCGTTTGCGGCCGGGATCGGCCGGGGCCAGGCCGTGGTGATCCTGGAGCCCGATGCGCTCGGCAATATGCCGTCTGGCTGCGGCCTGCCGGCTTCGGTCTACCCGTTCACCGACGCCGAGCGGATCGCCGAGCTCAACTACGCGGTCGGGGCGCTGGAGCAGGACTCCGGCGCCAGCGTGTACCTCGACGGCACGCACAGCGCGTGGCAGTCGGTCGGCACGATCACCCAGCGCCTGCTGTCGGCGGGCGTCCAGCAGGCACAGGGCTTGTTCCTGGACGTGTCCAACTACCAGCCGACCCCGGAGCTGATCGACTACGGCACCTGGATCTCCGACTGCATCGCCATGGTCACCGACCCGGACAACGCCTTCTACAACAACCCGTCGGCCTGCGCGAGCCAGTACTACCCGGCGACCCAGAGCGATTTCAGTACCTGGGGGCTCACCACCGCGTGGTACGCCCAGAACATGGGCGACGCGGTGGCCAGCACGCACTTCGTGATAGACACCAGCCGCAACGGCAACGGCCCCAACAACATGCAGGGTTACGCGAATCCGCCGTACGACCAGCCCGCCAGCGTGATCTCCACGCTGGCCAGCGGCAACTGGTGCAACCCGCCCGGCGCTGGCCTCGGGCTGCGGCCCACCGCGGACACAGGGACGCCGCTGCTTGATGCCTACCTCTGGGTGAAGGTCCCCGGTGAGTCCGATGGCCAGTGCGATGCCGCGGGCGGCGTGCGCGCCTGGGACTACACCGATTACACCCAGGCCGGCTGGCCGGCCACCGCGGCCCAGCAGCAGCTGTTCGACCCGCTGTGGGGAGCCGACGATCCGGCCGCGGGAACCTGGTTCCCGCAGCAGGCGCTCCAGCTCGCGCAGGACGCCAACCCGGCAAGGTAACCCAGCATTCCGGGGAGCCGCCCGGCCACCGCGCACCGCGAACGCGGTGACCGGGCCGTCCCGGTCAAGCACTTTGGCGGCGGGACACCCCGGCGGACGGGGGATCCTGGGTTCTCCGGGGCGGCCCGCCAGTTGAAGTCCATCGCCCGTAGTTTGGGTTCCGGTCCAGGATTGCTGAGCATTTCGTGTGACTCAGCCGAACGGGGCCGGCCCGCGTCAGCCCTCGTCCAGCCGGGCCCGGCACGCTGCGGCGATGTCGGCGAGGTCCACCTGCTGGAGCAGCGACTCGTGCCTGCGGTCGTTCGGGTCGACGGTGCGCAGGGCATGCAGGTAGGAGCGCCGGGCAGCCGTTCCGTCGCCCAGCGCGTCGTACGCCCGGCCCAGGGTGAACGCGGCGATGCAGAACGCGGGGTCGGCGACAAGTGCCTGGCGCAGCGCGTCCCTGGCCTTGGCAGGCTCGCCCGCTTCGAGCGCGACCAGGCCGTAAAGGAAATGCGCGTCGGCGTCCAGCGGGTGCGCCTTGACCAGCGACGCGGCATGTTCCAGCGCCCCGTTCCTGTCGCCGGAGGCCGCCGCGGTGAGGGTGGCCGTCAGCCGCTGATCCCGGGTCAGCACCCGCTGCCCCGTCGGCAGCGGCCCGCGCGATAGCACCCGCATCGCCTGCCGCGGCGCCTCTGGTACTGGCCCGCCTGCCAGCCCAGTTGCCTGCTCGCGGGCGGCGGGCCGGGCCTGCCTGCCCAGGGGCGGCCGGGGATCGCCGGTGCGGGCCGGGCTCACCTGCAGCACGTCCGCCACCCCCAGCAGGATTGTGCCGCCCGGGCGCAGCGAGCCGCTCAGCAGTTCGGTGACCTGGCGAGCGAGCGCGGGCTCGAAGTAGATCAGCACGTTCCGGCAGAGGATCAGGTCGAAGCGCGCCTCGCCGGGCGGCGGGAACGGGTCGTGGATCAGGTTGTGCCTGCCGAACCGGGCCAGCGTGCGCAGCCGGTCGGAGACGACGTAGGTGCCGTCGGCCCGCCGTTCCAGGTGGCGGTTGCGCAGTTGCGGATCCAGCGCCCGGACCGCCCGCGGCCGATAGCAGCCGGTTTCCGCGGCGGCGATCACGGCGCCGGAGATGTCGGTGCCGAGGATGTCGACCGGAGGTGTCCCGGGCGTGAACGTGCTGATCGCGAGCAGCGCCAGCGTGTACGCCTCCTCGCCGGTCGCACAGCCGGCGCTCCACACCCGGATGACCTCCGAGCCCGCGGCACGCGCGGCACGGTGCAAGGCCCGCCAGTCGATCGTGCGGAGCTGCGGCATGTCCCTGGCGAAGCTCGTCTCGTGCACCGTGACCTCGTCGATCAGCCGGTCTACCAGGCCGGGACCGTAGACCGGGTCCTTGGTGGCGAGCAGGTAGTCCTCCGGCTCGAGCCCTGGCGCGGCACGGCCCACGGCCAGGCGCAGCGCCATTTCCCGGCCCGGTGGCACCGTCATGCCGGTCGTGCGCTGGATGAGCGCGGCAAGGGCGGCGAGCGCTCCGGTCACCCGGAGACCCCGAGCGGCTGGTGGCGGAGCGCCGCGAGCACCTTGATGATCTGCTCCGGCGGCAGCGCGAGGTCCGCCCCGCGCTCGAATGCGGCCTTCGGCATGCCGTAGATCGCCGAGGAGGCCTCGTCCTGGGTTATCGCGAAGCCTCCCGCGGCATGAACGGCGGCCGTCCCGGCCGCGCCGTCGTTCCCCATCCCGGTAAGTACGACGGCGACGCCGCGCCTGCCCGCCGCCGTGGCGATGCTGGTGAGCAGCACGTCGCCGGACGGGCGGTGGTGGCCCACGATCGTGGTCCGGTCCAGCGACATCCGGCCGGTTGCGTTGAGCACCAGGTGGGCGCCCTCGGGCGCGATCCAGACGCCGGGGCCGGCCAGTTGCCCGTCTTCGGCGACCCGGACCGACAGCGGGGACTTCTGATCCAGCCAGTGGGCGAGGCTTTCCGTGAACCCGGAACTGATGTGCTGCACCACGAGGATCGGCACCTGGAAGCCGGCTGGCAGCCCGCCAAGTACCTGCGCCAGGACCGGCGGGCCGCCAGCCGACGAGCAAATCCCCACCGCCGATGCCACCCGCGGCTGGCCGGGCACCGGCGACTGGGCGGCCAAGCGGGCCCGCGGATGGCGGAGGACGGTCGCGTGGCTGATCACCCGGATCCGCTGCCGGAACGCCGCTCCCGCCATGCTTGCCGGGCGCGACAGGTCCAGGTCATCCTTGGCTACCGCGTCGAGCGCCCCCGCCGCCAGCGCGGCAGCCGCCTTGTGGCTGGCCGGGCCCACGTGCGACGAAAGCACGATGATCGGCATCGGCCGCGTGCCCATGATGATCTCGACGGCCGCCAGCCCGTCCATGCCCGGCAGTTCGATGTCCATCGTGATGAGATCCGGCCGCAGCCTGCGGATGGCGGCCAGTGCTTCCTCGGCGCTGCCGCAGACGCTGATCACGTTGATGTCGCCGTCGTACTCGAGGGTCCGCCGCAGCGCGGCCGCGTAGATCCCGGAATCTTCGCAGATCAGCACGCTCGCAGCGGCCATCGCGTCACCGGCCGAGGAGCTGATCGATCGTTGCCAGGAGCGCGCTTTGCTGGAAGCCCTGCTTGTCGATGTAAGCGTCGACGCCTGCCTCCATGCCCCGACGGCGATCCTCCTCCGAGCCTCGTGAGGTGACCATGACCACCGGCAGCGAGGAGCGGTGCTGGTCCGCGCGGATGGCCCGGGTCAGGTCAAGGCCACCGAGCCTGGGCATTTCCAGGTCGGTGACGACGAGTCCAATCTCTTCATCCTTGGTCAGCGCATCCAGCGCCTCGCGGCCGTCGCTCGCGGTGACCACGTCATGGCCGGCCGATTCGAGCACGCACCGCTGGAGTTCCCTGACGATGAACGAATCCTCGACCACCAGGATCTTCGCTGGCTCGGTGGTGACGGCGGCGTGACGCGCTGGCGGCGGGCCTGTCGGCCACCGCGGTGCCGCCCGCGGGCGCCGCAACCGCCACGCCGGCACCGTACGGTACGGCCCTGGGCACCGCCGTGGCCCTGGCCAGGCGCGGTAGGCACGGACAGCCCGCCCCGGGCGGCGCGGCGGTGGCCCCGGATGAGCGCGCCCGGCTCGATCAGGAGTGCGATCCCCCCGTCGCCGAGTATCGCCGCCCCGAGATAGCCGCTCACCCCGGCGAGCAGCGGCCCGAGTGGCTTGACCACGACCTCCTCCTCGCCGAGCAGCGCGTCGCAGGCAACGGCCAGCCAGCGGCCGTCGGCGGTGAGGACCAGGGCAGGCGGCTTGGGCGGCAACGGCGGGGCATCGGCGCCGATGACCGCGGCGAGGTCGACGACCGGCAGCGACCGCCCGCGCAGGTCCAGGCCGACCCGGCCCTGCAGCGTGGTGGTGGCGTCCACGGTCACCACCTCCTCCACCCCGGCGATCGGCAGCCCGAAGACTGCCCCGCCGCGCCGGATGAGCAGCACCTTGAGCAGTGCGAGCGCGACCGGAAGCAGCAGGCTGACGGCCATGCCGTGGCCGGGCTCGCTGGTGACGTCGAACCTGCCGCCGAGCGAGTGCACGTGGGCCTTGACGGCGTCGAGGCCCACGCCGCGTCCGGCCAGGTCGGTCACTTCCCCGGCCGTGGAAAACCCGGCACGGGACAGGACGTCGGCCAGCGAGCCTTCCTGCCGTGCCGCCTCCATGATCTCTGGGGACACCCCGCGCCCGTCGTCGCAGACCGTGATCTCCACCAGGCCGCCCCGGGGAACCGCGCGCAGTTCGATGCGGCCGCATGCGGGCTTCCCGGCCTGCTCGCGTTCGCCAGGTGGCTCGATCCCGTGGATCACCGAGTTGCGGAGCAGGTGCGTGAGCGGCTCGGACAGGCTTTCCAGGATCACTCGGTCAAGCTCGGTCTCCGCGCCCACGACGGTGAACTCGACCTCGCGCCCTATCGTGCGGGCGAGATCGCGGACGGCGCGCGGCAGCGGCCCGGTGATCATGGAAACCGGGAGGGTCCGCATCCCCACGGCCGAGTCCTTGAGCTCGCCGAGCATCCGCTCTCCCGCGCTCAGTTCGTCCTCGGCGTCGGTGGGCAGCCCTTCGGCCGCTCCCAGTGCGTGGGCAAGCCGGCGCCGGTCCTGCATCACCTCTCCGACGAGGTCGAGCAGGTGATCGATCTTCTCGGCCGGTACACGTATCGACCGGTGCCCGGCATCCTGTGAGCGGCCCGATGGCGCCGCACGCCCGGACCGGGCTCGCGGAGGACGGCAGCGCCGGCACCGGGGCCGGGACCGGGGCAGGCTCCGGCAGGGGAGCGGGCTGCTGGTTTGCGGTCGGCGGCGGTGCCGCGGCCGGATCGGCCGGTATGCCGTTGCCAGGGCCGAAGGCGGGGCGCGGCTGCGGCAGGCTGGCCGGCGTGCGGATGCCCGCCTTGGCCGCCCACGAGCCCGCGGTCGCCAGCGGCGCCAGCTCGTGGCCTGCGGCACCAGCACCGCCTCCGGTTCCGGTCCCGGCCGGTCCGGTGCTGGTTTCGGCCGTCCTGGCATCGGTCCCGGTCCCGGCCCCCCCGGCCCCGCCCCCCGCCGTGTCAGCGAGGGTGCCGGCCTCCAGCGCGGCGCGACTGGCGTTGAGCTCGGCGATCAGGTCGTCGAACGGTTCGGCCGCCCCGCCCACCCGGGCGCGCAGGGCCGCGGTGGCACGCAGCAACGGCGCCGCAAGGTCCGGGTGGAGCACTCGCCGGGACCGTGCCAGCGCCAGGATGTCCTCGGCGGCGTGCGCCAGCGCGGCCATGTCGCTGAAGCCCAGGATCCCGGCCGCGCCCTTGATCGTGTGGGCGTTGCGGAACAGCGCGTCGATGGTGTCCGGTGGCACGTTCCCGGTCTCGGCCGCGAGCAGGGCTCGCGTCCATGTCATCGAGCCGCTCGGTGGCCTCGTCCTGGAAAAGCTGCAGGAGTTCGGCGTCGGCCTCGGGTGTCATCATGCCGGAACCCCCAGTGCGTCAAGCACCGCGGGCAGGTTCAGCACGCCGATCAGGTCGCCGTCCTCCAGCATCGTGCCGACGAGCAGGGCGGACTCCGCCTCCTCGGCCAGATCCGCAAGCTCGCCCACCTCGGTGACCTCGTCGATGGCCAGGCCAGCCTGGCGCCCGTCCGATTCGGTGACCAGCAGCCTGGCCGCTGGCCCGGTCCGCCGCGTGCCGAGCAGCGCGGCCAGGTCAATGACCGGGAGGATCTTGCCGCGCAGGTTCCGCACCCCGAGGATCTGGACGGGCGCCCCGGGAACCGGCGTCACCTCGCCCAGCCTGGCGACCTCGAGCACGTTCAGCACCGAGATCGCGTAGGCCTCCTCGGCCACCCGGAAGCGCACATAAGCGTTCATGCACGCCTTCCGGGATCCTGGCCAGCGGGAGCGTTTCCGCGGCGCTTGCCGGCGTCCTGCCGTGCGGGTACCTGGCCGCTGGTGCGGCACGCCGCGGCGCGCCTGCCGGGGCGTGCGATCCGCCTGCCGGGGTGTGCGATGCGCCTGCCGGACCGCGCGATGGGCTCGCCGGTGCGGGGCCGGTGGCCGCTTGATCCTCCGCCAGCACCGCCTCGATCTCGTCGACCAGGCCTTCGAGCCGTTCGGCGGTGGCGGCCCGTTGTGCGAGGTCGGTGGCGAGTTGGTCGGCGCCCTGGCGGATCTGCAGGATCGAGGCGTCTACCTGGTCGGCGGCGGTTTTTTGCTGTTGGGCGGCGAGCAGGGATTCCTCCAGCATGGTGGCGGTGGAGGTCATCAGGTCGCCGACTTCGCGGGCCTGGCGGGTGCCTTGTTCGGTGGCCATGATGGTGGCGTTGGTCTCGTCGCGGACCCCGGCGACGATCACGCTGATCGACTCGGTGGAGCGCAGCGAGCGCTCGGCGAGCTTGCGGACCTCGGCGGCGACCACGGCGAACCCCTTGCCGGCCTCGCCGGCCCGGGCGGCCTCGATGGCGGCGTTCAGGGCCAGCAGGTTGGTCTGCCCGGCGATGTCGTCGATCAGTTCGAGGATCTCGCCGATCTTCTGGGCCCGCTCGCCCAGCGACAGCGCCCGCACCGCGATCGCCTCCACCTTCTCCTGCATATCCCGCATGGTCACACCGGTGCGCTCGGCGGCCTCCGCCATGGTGCGCACGGTTTCCGCGATGGCACCGGCCGTGGTCGCGAGCTCCTCGATGGTGGCCGACGTCTCCGCCACGGCCGCGGACTGCTCGTTGGTCACCACCGCCGCGTCCTTCGCGGTCAGCCGCAGTTCGACCGCGACCTCGCCAAGCACCGACGAGGTGGACCTGAGCCGGCCGAGGAACCCGCTGAGCCGCTTCAGCGCGACCTTCAGCTCCCCTTCGCGCTGGAAGGACTGGTCGAGCAGCCGGAGCGCGAACAGCGCGAAACCGATGCCCGCGAGCACCGCGAGCACCGCCGCGATGATGCCGACGGCGAGCGCCTGGCCAGCGGCGGAGGAGGCGTCTGCCACCTCCGCGGCGACCGCCTTGTTCTCCTCGGTGTTCAACACGTCCAGCGGCCCGAAGACTCCGGGCTCGGCCAGCACGATGTGGTCGTTCGCGGCCCGCTGGCGTACCGGCACGGTCCCGGCGGCCCGACGGGCGGACAGGAATGCCGCATAGAGGTCCGCGTGCCCGGTGAGGGCATGGCTGAACGCCTGCGCGGCCGCGGGGGTCGGCGGTGTGATGCTCGCGGCGGTCTTGGCGAAGGCCTGCCGGGCGGTATTGATCTCGTCGGTGAGATCCTTGGTCGCCCCGAGCAGGTACTCGTTCATCGCCTCTCGCTCGTGCCACAACAAGGCGTTGAGCTCCCTGACGTTGCCCGCGTCGTGGGCACTGGTGACCGCGGCGGCCCCGTCCGACTGGGCCACCTGGTAGCGCCAGATGGTCACGCCGACCGCGGCGGCGATGACGGTGACCACCGCAAGGCTCACCGATGCGACCTTGCGTGTGGAAATGGCCCGTAGGTAATTCTGCATGCCGTGCGGTTCCTCGCCCCCGGTGATGCCCGCAAGTGCCGGGCCGCGTCCCCTAATGCGAGACGTACCCGTTACGGGCGCTTCGTATCCTTTCAGTTACTCTGCGTTAACAAGATCGGCGTCAGTCGTCATGGCCCACCTGGCTGCCGACGCGCAGTGCGTTCTCGATCTCGTCCACCAGGGTTTCCAGCCGTTCGGCGGTGCTGGCCCGCTGCGACTGGGCAGTAGCGAGTTGGTCGGCGCCCTGCCGGATCTGCAGGATCGAGGCGTCTACCTGGTCGGCGGCGGTTTTTTGCTGTTGGGCGGCGAGCAGGGATTCCTCCAGCATGGTGGCGGTGGAGGTCATCAGGTCGCCGACTTCGCGGGCCTGGCGGGTGCCTTGTTCGGTGGCCATGATGGTGGCGTTGGTCTCGTCGCGGACCCCGGCGACGATCACGCTGATCGACTCGGTGGAGCGCAGCGAGCGCTCGGCGAGCTTGCGGACCTCGGCGGCGACCACGGCGAACCCCTTGCCGGCCTCGCCGGCCCGGGCGGCCTCGATGGCGGCGTTCAGGGCCAGCAGGTTGGTCTGCCCGGCGATGTCGTCGATCAGTTCGAGGATCTCGCCGATCTTCTGGGCCCGCTCGCCCAGCGACAGCGCCCGCACCGCGATCGCCTCCACCTTCCCCTGCATATCCCGCATGGTCACACCGGTCCTGCTCGCCGCGTCCGCCACCGACCGGACGTTCTCCGCGATCGCCCCCGAGGCCGCTGCCAGTTGCTCGATGGTGGCCGAGGTGTCCGCGATGGCCGCGGACTGCTCGTTCATCGAGGTAGCGGCGGTGCCCGAGGTCGCCCGGAGTTCGCCGGCGACCTCGCCAAGCACCCCCGAGGCCGAGCGCAGCCGCTCGATGAGGGCGTTGCGGTCCGACAGCCGTCCCAGCGTCTCCATGAGCTGGTCCTCGCGGTCTACAGAACGGTGCAGGAGGCTGCGCGCGTAGAACTGGAAGGCGATGCCGGCCCCGAGCGTCAGCACGACGGTGAGGATTCCGACGGTCAGCGCCTGGCTCTTCGACGCCGCGGCGTCGGCCGCGGCGACGGCCCCGCGCGCCACCTGGAGACGGTCCAGGCTGGTAAGGGCAGGCGGAATCGGGGCCGCCGCCGCGTTGAGCAGGCCGGCCGCGGCGAACGCGGGCTGCAGGCCGAGGTAGGTGTGGGTGTGGTTCGCGTTGTTCTGCTCGGCGGTGAAGGTGGCGTAGTAGTGGCGTTCCGCCGTGGTCGCCCGCCGCAGGTAGAGGTCCTCGCCGGGGAACTCGTTCTGGTCAAGTTGCGCGGCCAGCGTGTCGAACCTGGCTTGCAGGCCGGCGACCTGGTGGAGCGAGCGGCGGGAGGGATTGAACAGGTAGTGCTCCACCGTCAGCCGTTCCTGCCAGAACGTGTCGCCCAGCGCCGCTGTGGTCCGGGCGCCGTTGCTCGAGTCGACCGCCACCGCGGCCCGGGACAGGGCGTTCTGGTAGCGCCAGGTGGACACCGCGCCCGCGCATGCGATCACGGCGACGATCGCCAGTCCGGCCGTGGTGACGCGTCTTGCCGCACTGCCCCGCGCACGTGATCGCATTGGCCTCTTATGTTCCTGCCCGCGGGGTGCCCATCTCCAGTCGCGCCCCCTTGGTTCAGGATCTACCCACTGGTGACGCAGTCGTATCGTCTAATCACTATTAGTAGCGATACGCCAGTCCGGGGTCAGCGGGTGCCTGCGTGCAGCAGGGGCACCAGGCCGTGCCGGACCAGCGCCTGCGCCTCGTCCGCCGGGACCGGCTTCTCCAGCAGGTATCCCTGCCCGGTCTCGCAGCCGAGCGAGATCAGCAGTTCCCGCTGCGCCTCGCTCTCGATCCCCTCGGCGGTCACCGTGAGCCCGAGCGTCTTGGCCATCCGCACGATGACCTCGACGAGCGCCAGCCGCCCCCGGGAGGACGCGATGCCATCGATGAACGACTTGTCTATCTTCAGCACGTCCACCGGCAGTTCGCGCAGGTAACTCAGGGACGAGTACCCGGTGCCGAAGTCGTCGATCGCGAGCCGCACGCCCAGTTGCTTCAGCTCGGTCAGCTCGGCATGGATCCGGTCGTCCCGGCCCAGCAGGACGCTCTCGGTGAGTTCCAGTTGCAGCAGGGAAGGCGCGAGGCCCGACTCGGACAGCACCTTGCGTACCCCCGCGACGAAGCCGGCGTTCGCGGAACTGCCGGGCGGACACGTTCACGCTGGCGTACAGCGCAGCACGGCCGGGTACGTGGCGCTGCCAGGCGACCAGGTCGCTCACTGCCTGCCGGAGCACCCAGGAACCGAGTGGCACGATGTAGCCGGTCTCCTCGGCCAGAGAGATGAACTGGTCGGGGTTGATCATCCCCCAGCGCGGGTGCGGCCACCGCACCAGCGCCTCGAAGCCCGCGATCTCGCCGGTCGCGAGCACCACGATGGGCTGGTAGGCCAGCGTGAAGGCGGAATCCGTTGACCGCGTCCTCGATCGCCGCCTTCAGCTCGCGCCGCCTGGCGATGACGGCCGACAGTACCGGCTGGTAGCGGCGCCACTGCCGTTTGCCCGCCGCCTTCGCCGCGTACAGGGCCAGGTCGGCGTGGCGGACCAGGTCCCCGGCGTCGGTGCTGTCCTCGGTGGTGGCCACCCCGACGCTGGCCGTGGCGACGACCGGGCCGCTGGTGAGCACGAACGGCTCGGCGAACGCCTCGACGATCTTCTGGGCGTACCGCTCCACGGCCACGTCGCCGTCGGCCTCCTCGATCAGCAGCGCGAACTCGTCCGCGCCGATCCTGGCGGCCGTGTCCTGCCCGCGGCCCGGCACTGGGGTTCCGGGGGGCGGCTTGCCACCCCGGGCCAGCACGCGCGATGCGGCCTGGCCGTTTGCGGCCCAGGCGTCATCGACGCCCTCGGGGGGTTCCGGGGGGTCGCCCCCCCGGGCCAGCACCGTGAGCCTGCCCGCGGCGGCCACCAGTAGTTCGTCGCCGACGGCGTGGCCCATGCTGTCGTTGACCACGTTGAGGTCGTCGAGGTCCACCACGAGGACGGCCATGGCCGTCCCGGCACGCCGGGGCCGGGCCAGCGCCCGGGCGATCCTGTCGATGAACAGGGACCTGTTCGGCAGCCCGGTCAGGGCGTCGTGGGAATTGCGGTGGGTCAGTTCACGCTGCAGCGAGCGCTGCTCACTGACGTCGCGCAGGGTCAGCACCAGCCCGGCGATCATGCGGTCGCCGCGCAGGTCACGGTGGCTGACCCGGACCTGGGCCGGCGTACCGTCGGGGCGGTTGACCAGCCAGTCTCCGGGCACCGTGGCGTCCGCGCCGTCCCGCATCCGGGCGAACGCGCGGGCGACGGTGTCCCGTTCTCCGGGGCTGACCAGGCTGGTCAGCCGGGTACCGGCCACGTGGGCCGTACCGAAAAGGCGCTCCGCCGCCGGGGTCGCGTAGTCGACCACCCCGTCATCCTTGACGATCAGGACCGCGTCGGAACTGTCCTGGACCACGGCGCGGACGTACGCCCTGCTGTCTTCGCGGCGTGCCTCGGCGCTGCGCATTACCTGGTCGGCTGCATGCGCGGCCTGCCCGGCGATGACCTCCAGGGTCCCGGCTCGCGCGGCCAGGCTAGGCGGCTCGCCGAACACGGCAAGCACGCCGGCCGGTGGCCCGTCCCTGGTCGGCAGCGGGCAGAGCAGCACCCCCTGGCCATCCCATGCCTCCGCGGCGCCGTCACCGGGACCGGCCGGCAGCAGCACCGGGCGCGGCGGCGCGGCCTGGGCCAGCCAGGTGCTCATCGCCGCCTCGTGCCGCCCGGCCAGCACAGGGACGCCCGCATGTTCCCAGGCTGGCCCGGCGCCGCCGGGTGCCGGCAGGACCGGCAGCAGCGTGGCACCCGCCCGCCGGGCCAGCAGGGCCTGCAGCGGGTGCCGGCCGGCCACCGCGCCGACGGCGGCCTGGGCGGCGGCCGCCACGTCCTCGATCGATGCCGCGGCCGCGAAGGCCGCCGCGGCCATGCGCAGGGCTCGCTCCCGGCCCAGGGCACGCCGGTAGGAGATCGCCGCCTCCGCCAGGCAGGCGAGCACGACCAGATCAAAGGCGCCACAGCCGAGGTCCACCATGCCGGCGCCCGTGTGCCGGTGCTGGGCCGCCGCCAGGGCGACCAGGGCACCCGGCACGGCCAGGGCCGCCAGGGCGAGCAGGATCAGCCGGGATACCGGCGCGCCCGCGGGCCGGCCCGGCCCCGGCTCGGTCAGCACGGTCATCGCCGGGTCGAGCGCGGCGGCTCCCCAGGCCCAGAAGCAGAGCAGCCAGCCCAGCGGGACCGGCAGGGCCGCGCCAGCGCCGCCGTGGAGTTGCCCCAGCGCGTAGGCAAGATCCGAGGCTCCGAGCCCGGCTGCGCCCGCCGCGAGCAGCCAGGCCGGCCGGGCCGGGACCGGGCGCGCAGCAAGCAGCCGGGCCGCTACCGCGAGGATCAGCACGTCACACAGCGGAAATGCGGCCGCGAAGGCCCGGTTCGCGCTGACCGCGCCGGTGCCGCGGGCGAAACACCAGCCAGAGCAGGCAGGCGAAGGCGCAGCCGGCCGCAAGAACAAGCGCGTCAAGGACGCCCTGCCCTGCCCGGCCGGCGGCCCGCCACCGGAGGAAGATCACCAGCCCGGCGACGGCCAGCGGGCAGGCAGCGAGCGCAAGGCCATCCCCGATCCACGGGGAGGGCACGCTGGCACGCGGCGCGCCGTTGGCGATCAGGAATCCTGTCTGGCTGGCCGCCAGGCACGCGCAGGCCCCGGCCAGCAGCAGCCATGGCTCGCCCCGGGCGGGCCGGTGCAGCGCCACGCCTACCGCAAGGGCGGCGGCGGCGCTGGCGCCGATGAGCGCCCAGGCCAGCGCGCGCAAACCAGGAAAGGCGGCATAAAAGGCGGCAAGCACCAGAATCCACGCGGAATAACCAGCTATCGCGCGTGGCCGCCAGTTCAATGTAACCACCCCCGGCCGCGCGTCCGGCCAGGTGCCCGCGCTGCCCCCGGTAACACCCCGGCAGTTCGCTGCACGGGTTTGTAATTCCAGCCTGGCAATAAGGATCATATCTGATTGACCCAGAGCGGTCCGGACGGCAAAAACCGGCGAATTACGAATGGCGGAATTTCAGGGCATATCCGTATTTGCTTTTACCTGGACCGGCCCGCCCGGGAGCATTCCCGGGCGGGCCGATGCGGACCGCGTGCCGCGCGTTCAGCCGGCCACCTCCCGGATCCGGTTGTTGCCAGTGTCGGAGATCAGCACGTCACCGGCCGGGTCGGTGATCGCGGCCTCGGGCTCGCCGATTACGGCGCTGGTGGCCGGGCCGCCGTCGCCGGAGAAGCCGCCGCCGGTGCCGCCGCCGGCCACGGTGTAGATGTCGCCCGCGGTCATGGGCTGGCCGTAGAACGTGCCGCTGGTCTCGGCCAGCACCCGGATCCTGGCGTCGCCGGTGTCGGCGATCACCAGGTTGCCCGAGGAGTCCACGTTCGCATCCCAGGGGCCGGTCAGTTCGGCGCTGGTGGCCGGGCCGCTGTCGCCGAGGCCGCTGGTGCCGCCGCCGGCCACGGTGTAGATGTCGCCCGCGGTCATGGGCTGCCCGTAGAACGTGCCGGTGGTCTCGGCAACCACCCGGATCCGGTCGTTGCCGGTGTCGGCGATCACCAGGTTGCCCGAGCCGTCCACGAACGCGCTCTCCGGGTTGTCCACGTGGGCCTTGGTGGCCTTGCCGCCGTCACCGGCGAAACCGATCCCGCCGTTGCCGGCCACCGTGTAGATGTCCCCGGCGGTCATCGACTGGCCGTAGAACGTGCCGGTGGTCTCGGCCACCACGCGGATCCGCTGTTTGCTGGTGGCGATCACCAGGTTGCCCTGAGGATCCACGGTAACGCCGTTGGCGAAGCCGAGCGTGGCGCTGGTGGCCGGGATGCCGTTGCCGACGCCCCCGGTCCCGCCGCCTGCCACGGTGTAGATGAATCCGGCGTTCATGGCCTGGCCGTAGAACGTGCCGGTGCTCTCGGCCACCACCCGGACCCGGTTGCTGTGGGTGTCCGCGATCAGCAGGTTGCCTGCCGGGTCGATGGCCATGCCCTGCGGCTTGTCCAGCGTGGCGATGCTGGCCGGCCCGCCGTCGCCGAAATGCCCGATGGCACCGGTGCCGGCCACGGTGTAGATGTCGCCCGCGGTCATCGCCTGCCCGTAGAAGGTGCCGGTGGTGCCCGCCAGCACCCGGATCCGGTTGTTCGTGGTGTCGGCGATCAGCGTATTCCCAGCGGCGTCAAGCAGCAGCCCGGCCGGGGAGGCCAGTTCGGCGGCGGTCGCACTGGCGCCGTCACCGACCGAGCCGGTGTTGCCGTGCCCGGCCACCGTGTAGATGCTGCCGGCCGCCATCGGCTGGTTGTAGAACGTGCCGCTGCCCGCGGCCACCACCCGGACCCGCTGGTTGCCGGTGTCGGCGATCACCAGGTTGCCCGAGCCGTCCACGGCCACCGCGGTGGGGTCGTTCAGCTCGCCCTTGAGGGCCGGGCGGATGTCCTTGAACCCTGCGGTGCCGTTGCCGGCCACGGTGTAGATGTCGCCCGCGGTCATCGCCTGGCCGTAGAACGTCGCGGTGCTCTCCGCGACCACCCGGACCCGCTGGTTGCCGGTGTCGGCGATCACCAGGTTCCCGGACGCGTCCACGGCCACCCCCGCGGCGTCGAGCCCGGCCGAGGTGGCCGGGCCCTTGTCCCCGGAGAAGGCCGCGCTGCCGTCGCCGGCCACGGTGTAGATGTCGCCCGCGGTCATCGCCTGGCCGTAGAAGGTACCGGTGCTGCCCGCCGACCACCCGGACCCGGTTGTTGCCGAAGTCGGCGAAGACCAGGTTCCCAAAGGCGTCGACCGTGACCCGCATGGGCTGGTTCAGTTCGGCGCTGGTGGCCGGGCCGCCGTCGCCGCCGAATCCCAGGCTGCCGTCGCCGGCCACGGTGTAGATGTCGCCGGCGGTCATCGCCTGGCCGTAGAACGTGCCGGTGGTCTCGGCCACCACCCGGATCACGTTGTTCCCGAGGTCGGCGATCACCAGGTTGCCCGAGCCGTCCACGGCCACGCCTGCCGTGTTGTTCAGCTCGGCGCCGGTGGCCGGGCCGCCGTCCCCGGTGTATCCGGTGCCGCCGTCGCCGGCCACGGTGTAGATGTCCTTGGCGGTCATCGCCTGGCCGTAGAACGTCCCGCTGTGCGCCGCCACGACGCGGATCCGGTAGGCATCGGCTACTACCAGGTTGCCCGAGTGATCCACAGCGGTCGCGCAGGTTCCCACGCTGGCGCTGGTCGCGGGTCCGCCGTCGCCGAGCGGCGCGCCGGCCCCGGTGCCCGCGGGCGTGGTCAGCCGGTCGGTGCCGTCGACCTGGCGGACAGTCGTGTTGTCCGCGATGTAGAGCAGGCCGTTCGCGACGGACACGCCGCACGCGTTGGTGATCGGCACGTTCGTGGCCCTGGCCGGCCCGCCGACACCGCCGGCCACGGTCGAAATGGTCCCGGCCACCGCGGGCTGCACCCCTGCCTCGCGGGGCTGCGCGGCCGCGCTGGCGCCTGCCCCGGCCGTCCCTGCGACGGCCAGCGCCGCCACCGCCACCACTGGCACGCGCCACGCGAGCCAGCCCATGCCTGCGATCCGATTCGCACCCACCCCGGCATTCCTCCCAAAAGTCAGCCCTGGCAGTTCGCGTGCAGCGATCCGCGAACTGCCAGGGTCCCACGGATGAGACGCGCCAGCGGCGCTAACGGATGACATGAACTGATAAATGACCACGTCAGGGCCCCTTTGGGGGGCGGCGGGCGGCGCTGGAGGACCCGATGGCGAAGGGGTTTCGTTTTGCCGGAACAGGGCGCGGGTACTTCAGACGGGCAGGCGGCAGGCGACCTCAGCCGGGCGGGAAGGGGCGAGGGAACATGAGCCCCGAGCCCGAGAAGGTTCCGGTCGAAGTCGAGGGCCGGAGCCTGGTCCTCACCAACCTGACCAAGGTGCTGTACCCGGACACGGGGTTCACCAAGGGCGCCGTGATCGACTACTACCTGCGCATCGCGCCGGTGCTGCTGCCGCATATCGCCGACCGGCCGCTGACCCTCAAGCGGTATCCGGACGGGGTGGCCGGCCAGCACTTCTACAACAAGCACGCCCCGGACCACCGGCCGCACTGGGTGCGCACCGAGCGGCTGCCCGCGCCGGGCTCGACCTCGGGCCGGGACTGGGTGCGGTACGTGATCGCCGGCGATCTGCCCACGCTGATCTGGACCGCCAACCTGGCCGGGCTCGAACTGCACACCCCGATGTGGCGGATTCCCCACGTGGCCGAGCCCGACCTGCTCGTGTTCGACCTCGACCCCGGCGCGCCCGCGACCATCGTGGAATGCTGCGCGGTGGCGCTGTGGCTGCGCCCGCTACTGGCGGAGGCGGGCTTTGACGCGTTCGCCAAGACCTCGGGCGGCAAGGGGCTCCAGTTGCTCGCCCCGCTGTCGGGAACCAGCTCCGACGGTGCCAGCGCGATAGCCAGGACCATCGCCGAGCACCTGGAGCGCGAGCAGCCCGCCGCGGTGGTGTCGCGGATGACCAGGTCGCTGCGCCCCGGCAAGGTCCTGGTCGACTGGAGCCAGAACAACGCCCACAAGACCACGATCGCGCCCTACTCGCTGCGCGCCCGCGGCCGGCCGACCGTGTCGACGCCGGTGACCTGGGACGAGGTCGCCGGGTGCGAGCGGCGGGAGGACCTGGTGTTCACCAGCGGCGACGTGCTGGAGCGGGTGGCCGGGCACGGAGACCTGCTCGCGCCGCTGGTCGGCGCCCAGCCCGGCCCGCCGGCGCGCCCCGGCTCGTAATCGTTCCGGCGCGCCTGGCTCGTGAGCATGACATTTTTGTCAGCCGCTCGGGCGCGCTCAAGTCTTGATCGTTACGGGATAATACCGGCGGAGCGGCCGCGGCGCCGTGGTCGCCGCGGCCGCTCCACAGTCCGCGGTCGCTCCGTGTCCGCGCGCCTGACTCAGTCAGCCCGGGGGGCAAGCCGCCCCCGGAGCCCCAGTGCTGGCCCGGGGAGGACCCCCGGACCCCCGGTGGCTAAGGAGTCAGCGCGCGACCGTGCAGGCCGTGGTCACCTTCGCCACGTGGAAGCCGGCCACCCCGTTGCCTGTCACGCTGTGCCCGGTGTCATTGACGAACGTGTAAAGCCGCAGCTTGTGGTAGGTGACCTGGAGTTTCGTACCGAGCTTCGCGGTGGCCAGGCACGGTGCGCCGGTCGGCGTGGTCGCGCCCGCGGGCATCACCAGCGGCGGCCAGATGCTCTGGCAGGCCGCGCTGCAGCCGGCCGGGTTGGTGTACAGGGCCATGCCCGTGCCGTGGGTCACCAGCATCTTGCCGAACCCCATCCGGAACGCCTCCTTGACCACCACCGCGCTGGTGCCGGTGGGGCCCTGCCCGGTCTGGGCGGCGGCGATACCCGCCGTGGCCGCCGTGACCCCGCCCATCAGAGCCGCCGCCACGACCGCGCGCGCGGTCCAGGACATGCCGCGCGGGCCGTCCGGCCGCTGAAGGGTGAACCTCATTTACGCCACCGCCTCTTTCCGTCGGAACTTCCGGCCGCAACCAGATACCACGTACGCGGCGCGGTGCCGGGTTCACCGCAGGGCAGGACGGTTTCACTTAAGACCGGGACAGACCGGAGCGGCCGCAGCTCTCGGGGTAACCGCGACCGCTCCGGGGCTGTCGCCGTGCCCGCGCCAAGGAGGGGTTGCGCGGGACCCGGCGGCTGTTCCCTGTGCCTCTTATCACGGAGGCGGGCGCTTGCCGGTTCAACGATGTTGGCGGGCATTCACCGGGTGATCTCGTGCCGCGCGGCGTTAGGGGCGCCGATGCCCGTTCAGGTGGGCGGTGTCGTTGAAGCCGCGGACGATCCACCGCTGCTCGATTACCAGCAGCCGGGAGATAGAGGCGTTGTCCGCCGAGAGGAAGGCGAACGGCCGGGACCCGCTGGCCAGCGCCAGGGCCTGGCCGATCACGCCGCCGTGAGTGAAGATGGCCACCCGGTGCCCGGCGTGCCCGGCGGCGAGCCGGTCGATCGCGGCGCGCACCCGGCCCGTGAGGGACGCCGAGGTCTCCGCACCAGGGATGACGTCCCAGCGCTCCTGCTCGAAGACCTGCCGGACGATCGGATCGTGCTCGGCCACCCGCTGCCGGTACTCGCCGCCCTCCCAGTCGCCGAGGTGCACCTCGCGCAGTTCCGGCTCCACCTGGGGAGCCAGGCCGAGCCGGGCGGCCAGCGGTGCCGCCGTCTGCGCGGTGCGCCGCAGCGTGCTCACGTAGATCGTGTCGATCCCCGCGGCGGCCAGCCGGTCGGCCAGGCGCTGCGCCTGCTCGTGCCCGTTCGGCGTGAGCGCGGGATCCGCGTGCCCGTCCACCATCGGGAACGGCGTGCCGGGCCGGTAGGGCTCCGACTGGCCATGGCGGATGAGCAGGATGTCGGCCGAGCCGGGGATCTTGGGGAACCCGGACTGCGGATAGCTGGCCTGGGCCACATTGGGGTCTTCGGGCGAGGTCACCACGCCGGTAGCGTAACGAGCGAGAAAAGCCGTTCCGGGCGCCGGGCGGGCCGCTTACCCGGGGAGGGCCGATGACACAGGCGCACTACGACTTCGTGATCGTGGGCGGCGGCTCGGCCGGCAGCGCGCTGGCGAACCGGCTCTCCGCCGATCCGTCCGCCCGGGTGCTTGTGCTGGAGGCAGGCCGCCCGGACTACCGCTGGGACGTGTTCATCCACATGCCGGCGGCGCTCACCTTCCCCATCGGCAGCCGGTTCTACGACTGGAAATATGAGTCCGAGCCCGAGCCTTACCTGAACGGCCGCCGCGTCTACCACGCCCGCGGCAAGGTGCTCGGCGGCTCGTCCAGCATCAACGGGATGATCTTCCAGCGGGGCAACCCGCTCGACTACGAGCGCTGGGCGGCCGACCCGGGCATGGCCGACTGGGACTACGCCCACTGCCTGCCGTACTTCAAGCGGATGGAGACCTGCCTGGCCGGCGCCGACTCCTACCGTGGCGGGCAGGGGCCGCTGGTACTCGAGCGCGGGCCAGCGGCCAGCCCGCTGTTCGGTGCGTTCTTCGAGGCGGTGCGGCAGGCGGGCTACCCGCTGACCACCGACGTCAACGGATACCGGCAGGAGGGCTTCGCCGCGTTCGACCGGAACATCCACCGGGGACGGCGGCTCAGCGCGGCGCGGGCCTACCTGCACCCGGTGATGCGCCGCCCCAACCTGGAGGTGATCTGCCGCACCCTGGTGACCAGGGTTCTCTTCGACGGAACCCGGGCGGTCGGCGTCGAGTACACCCGGGGTTCCGGGGTGCAGCAGGTGCGCGCCGGCGAGGTCATCGTGTGCGGCGGCGCGATCAACACCCCGCAACTGCTGCAGCTTTCCGGCATCGGCAACGCCGCCGACCTGGCCGCGCACGGCATCGACGTGGTCGCCGACCTGCCCGGGGTGGGCGAGAACCTGCAGGACCACCTGGAGGTGTACGTCCAGTACGCGTCCAAGCTGCCGGTCTCGGTGGCCCCGGCGCTGAAGTGGCGCAACCGGCCGATGGTCGGCGCCCGGTGGCTGTTTGCGCGCAGCGGGCCCGGGGCGACCAACCACTTCGAGGCCGGGGGCTTCGTCCGGAGCAACGACGACGTGGCCTACCCCAACCTGATGTTCCACTTCCTGCCCATCGCGATCCGCTACGACGGCTCGGCCCCGGCCGGCGGGCACGGCTACCAGGTGCACATCGGCCCGATGTACTCGGACTCGCGCGGCACCGTCAAGATCGTTTCCCGGGATCCAGCGGTGCACCCGGCGCTGCGGTTCAACTACCTGTCCACCCCGGCCGACCGGCGGGAGTGGACAGAGGCCATCCAGATCGCCAGGCACATCCTCAGCCAGCCCGCGTTCGCGCCGTTCAACGGCGGCGAACTGTCGCCGGGCCCGGAGGTCAGCAGCGAGGAGCAGGTCCTGGACTGGGTGCGCCGGGATGGGGAGACCGCGCTGCACCCGTCCTGCACGGCGAAGATGGGGACCGGCCCCGGCACCGTCGTGGACCCCGCGAGCATGCGCGTGCACGGGCTGACCGGGCTGCGGGTGGCGGACGCCTCGGTGATGCCCTACGTCACCAACGGCAACATCTATGCCCCGGTGATGATGATCGCCGAGAAGGCCGCCGACCTGATCCTCGGCCGCACGCCGCTACCAGCGGAGCCGGTCGAGTTCTACCGGCACGGCGTCAGCCCGGCCCCCGTTCCGCTCGGTAAAAACCCGCGCTCGACGGCATGGAATCCGCGCCGCCCCGCGCGGAAGCGACCCCGTAGCGGGATATGCCCTGGTGTCGGGCAGACTTACCCTCGTGCCTCAACCTGCTCATTCGTTGACCGATGCGCGCGACCCGCTCGGGCTGCGCGCCGACGCTCCACTGCTCGACGGGTGGCTGGCGTCCACCGACGCGGCGGATCGCGGTGCCCTCACGCCCATGTGCACGCCGGGGCACAAGCAGCGGCAGGACCTGACCGGTGCCGTGGTGGCCGGCGACACCCCGCTCTACGGCGGCGTGGACACCATCAAGCATGCCGACACGCTGCTCGCCGACGCCGAGTCCCGGGCCGCGCGGCTGTGGGGAGCGGACTGGTGCCGGTTCTCGGTGGCCGGCTCCACGCACGGCAACCAGGCGCTTGCGCTCGCCGTCGGCTCCCCGGGGCAGGAGGTGATCGTCACCAGGTGCCTGCACCGGTCCCTGCTGCTCGGGCTGGTCCTGGCCGGCCTGCGCCCGGTCTGGGTGCTGCCGGAGCGCGATCCAGCCACCGGCCTGCCCGGCGCTGTTGCAGTTCAGACAGTACGCAGCGCCCTCGCTGCCCACCCCGGCGCGTGCGCGGTGTTCCTCGGCGATCCCTCTTATGTGGGCACCACGGGGGACCTCGCCGGGCACGCGGATGCCGCCCACGAGGCGGGCGTCCCGCTGATCGTGGATGCCGCCTGGGCCGCCTACCTGGGCTTCCACCCGGACCTGCCGCCGCACGCGATTGCCGCGGGCGCGGACGGGATGGTGACGAGCGCGCACAAGACGCTGCCCGCCGCCACCCAGGGCGCGCTGGTGCTCGCCCGTACGCAGTTGCTCGACCGAGCCAGGCTCGACCGCGCCTTCGAGGCCACCCACACCACCAGCCCAGCGGGGGCGATCACCGCGAGCATCGACGCGGCGCGGGCACTGCTGGCCAGGGACGGCAAGCAGTTGTGCGCCCGCCTGCTGCACCTGGTGGCCATCGCCCGGCGGCGGCTGGCCGAGGTGCCGGGCGTGGCCGTGCTCGAAGGGCCCGGCGTGGACCCGGCCAAGCTGGTCGTGCTGCTCGCCGGTGCCGGGGCCGACGGTTACGCGGTCGAGGCCGACCTGATCTCCGCCGGAATGCCGGTGGAACTCGGCGACCGGGACATGATCATCCCGATCGTCACGGTCGCGGACACCGAGGACACGGTGGAGCGGTTCTGCGAAACGCTGGCGGCCTCGATCGAGCGCCGCCGCGGCCCGGCCCGGCGTCCCGAGCCGTCCCCCGCCTGGTCGGTGGTGCCGCAGATGGCGGTCCCGCCGCGCGAGGCGTTCTTCTCGCCGAACGAGACCGTCACGGCCGATGCCGCGGTCGGCAGGGTCAGCGCCGAACTCGTGGCTCCGTATCCGCCGGGCATCCCGGTGCTCGCCCCGGGCGAGTTGATCACCGGCGACGCCTTGGCGGCGCTGCGCGCCGCCAAGGCGCAGGGTGGCCGGATCGCCTACGCCGCCGACCCTGCCCTGGCCACCTTCCAGGTGATCGTCAGGACCTGACCGGCCGCGCCGCCTGTCCGCCCGCGCCGCTCGCTTCACGCCGTCCGCTCGCCCCCGCGCGTCTCCCCGCGGGCCGCTTGCGGGTGATCTCTAGGGGCCTGACCAGCTACGCCGCCGGCCACGGCTATGGCAGCCTTCCGCTGGGATCGCCGGAACTGATGATCCTGGCAGGGTAAAGTTCCCATGGGGCATGATTTCGCACTTTTTTCGTAAAAGGTAACCCTTGCTGGCCACTCAGGCGTCTTGTGAGGGATCACCGTCTAGGGGGACAAATGAGGCAACGACGCTGGGTCACGGCTGCGGTCGCGAGCGTCGCGGCGCTGCTGGCAAGCGGGGGACTGCTTGCCACGAGCGCACCGGCGGCCGTCGCCGGGCCCACTACCGCCACCTCGCGCGCGCTGTCCCCCTCATCGATCGCGTTCCCCGCCCTGGTCTCACAGACCCCGGTCAAGTGGACGCCCAACGTGTTCGCGGGCAGCCCGTCCTGCAACCCCCAGTGGTTCGGCCCGGGTAACCGGCTCTGCAAGCACCACACGGTGTACAGCCAGGTCGTGGTCAACGGCGAGGTCGTGGTCGTCGGCGCGTTCACCCAGGCGTGCCAGACGGGCCCCGCGGCGGACGGGCACTGCACCCCCGGCACCCTGGTGACCAGGGACGACATCTTCGCCTACCAGCTCGGCACCGGGACCATCGACCCGAACTTCGCGCCCGTACTCGACCAGGGCCCGGTCTACACGGTGATCGCCGGGCCGGACAACACGGTGTATGTGGGTGGCAGCTTCACCACGGTGAACGGCGTGAGCGAACCGGGGCTGGTCCAGCTCTCTGTGACCCCGGGCCAGCCCACCGACGGCCAGGTGGTGCCCGGCTTCGCCGCGCCGCTGTCCGGCACCGTGCACTCCCTCGCGCTGGGCGGGAACGCGCTCTACGTCGGCGGCAACTTCCGGACGCTGATCAAGCCGGGAATCCCGAAGGAGAAGGGCATCGCCCGGCTGGACGCCACCACCGGGGCCCCGGACGGTTCATTCACCTTCACCCTCGGCGACCCGATCCCCAGGGACGCGCTCCAGGTCGAGTACATGTCGCTGACCCCCGATGACGGCACGCTGATCATCGGCGGGACGTTCCTGCAGGTGAACAGCCTGAACATTCCCCGGGTCGCGCTGCTGGCGACCGGCGGCGGGCTCGGTGCGACCGGGACGCTGGACAACTGGTCGGCGCCCGTCCTGGCCAACAACTGCTCCAGCGAGCACGACGAGATCCGGTCGATCGACTCCGCGCCGGACGGCTCCTACTTCGTCGTCGCGACCACCGGGTACCGCTCGGCGGGCGGCCCGAGCATCTGTGACGCGACGGCCCGGTTCGAGACCGGTGCCACCGGCACCGACGTCCAGCCGACCTGGGTCAACTACGCCGGCGGTGACTCGCTCTACGCCGTCGCGGTGTCCGGCTCGGCCGTGTACATCGGCGGGCACAACCGGTTCATCAACAACGAGTGCGGCAACAACTTCGTCTGCGAGGCCAACGCGGTCCTGGTCAACGGCCTGACCGCGCTGGACCCGGACACCGGTCTCGCGCTGCCCTGGTGGCACCCGCAGACCTCGCGCGGGTACGGGGTGGACTCGCTGGTGCTGTTCCCGGCCGGCAGCTACGCCGGGTCGAACGGCGGCCTGCTGGTCGGCACGAACGTGACCAGCATCGGCGGGGTCTACCACGGCCAGAACGCGATCTTCCCGCTGACCGTCACCGCCCCCCAGGTGCCCGGCGGGTCGATCATGTCCGGGATCTTCAGCCAGGGCAGGCTCGGCGGCACCGACGAGAGCACCGACGGCGTGGCGGCCATGTGCGTGGACGACGCGGGCAACAGTTCCGCGCCGGGCGCCACCGTCCAGCTCACCACCTGCCAGAACGATGCGGAGCAGAACTGGGTCGTGCAGCCTGACGGCACCCTCCGGATCAACGGCCTGTGCCTGGACACCCAGGGCGGCGGCACCGCACCGGGGACGCTGGTGGTGCTGGGCACCTGCAACGCGAGCGGCACCCAGGACTGGAGCCAGGGAGCGGGCAGCAGCCTGGTCAACCAGGGCTCCGGCCTGTGCCTTGACGACCCGGGCGCCAGCACCACCAACAACACACCACTGCAGATCGCGACCTGTACCGGCAGCATCGAACAGGCCTGGCCGCTGCCCGCCGCCCCGGCGGCGCCCGCGCCGCCGCCGACCGGCTCGGTGTACCCGACCGAGGAGCAGCACAACGGCGACGTCCCGTGCCTGGACAACGCGGACGGCGCGGCCGGTGCCGGGAGCAAGGTCGTGCTCCAGGCCTGCGTGGGTTCCAAGCCGCAGCAGTGGACCATGGCAGCCGACGGTACGTTCCAGAACTTCGGCATGTGCCTGGACACCGCGGGCGGCGGCACCAGCAGGGGACGCTCACCGTGCTGAACACCTGCAACGGCAGCGGCACCCAGGTCTGGACGCCGGGACGCGAACGGCAGCCTGGTCAACCAGGCCTCGGGCTGTGCCTGGACGACCCGGCCTCCAACACGGCCAACGGCGTCCAGATGCAGATCTACTCCTGCAACGGCGGAGGCAACCAGCACTGGTGGCTGCCGGAACTTTAACGGCGAGGTCGTCGAGAGGCCGGGCGCGGCTGCCCGTCGCGCCCGGTCATCTCCCGTTCAGCCGCGGTACCGGGGGGCCGGGTAGACGACGGTCTTCGGCTCGGTGAAGGTTTCCATGGCGAACCGGCCGCCGACCCGGCCGCGCCCGCTCACCGACCCGGACCGGCCGCCGAAGGGCAGGTGGGACTCCCACAGGTTGGTCGAGGCGTTGATGTTCACCCAGCCGGCCCGGGCCCGCTCGGCGAACGCCAGCCCGCGCTCCAGGTCCTCGGTGAACACGGCCGCGGTGAGCCCGAACGGGGAGGCGTTGGTCAGCTCCAGGGCCTGCTCCGCGGAGCCGATCTCGATGACAGGGACCACCGGGCCGAACGTCTCCTCGCGGGCGATCTCCATGTCCGGCGTGACCCCGTCAAGCACGGTCGGCTCGGCGAACAGCGCGGTGGGGAACCCGGCCGCACGGCCGCCGCCGCAGCACACCCGCGCACCGTCCGCCAGCGCGCCGGCCACGTGCCGGTCGAACTTGACCGCGGTCGGCTCGTTGTTCAGCGGGCCCATGGTGGTCGCGGGGTCGAACGGGTCCCCGAGCCGGATCTGATCCTTGGTGGCCGCCACCACCCGGTCCACGAACTCATCCCGGACCGCCGCGTGGACCAGGAAACGCTCTCCGGCGGTGCAACTCTGCCCGGCGCACAGGTACGCGGCCTCCAGCGCGGCCTCGGCGGCCAGGCCGAGGTCGGCGTCCTCAAGCACCACCATCGGCCCGTTGCCGCCCAGTTCCAGTAGCTGCGTCTTGCCCGCCGCCCGGGCGGCGACGCTCGCGCCGGTGGCCACCGAGCCGATGAAGCCCACCGCGTGCACGCCTGGATGACCGGCCACCGCGTCGCCGACGACGGGGCCAGGGCCGGGCAGGAAACTGAACACCCCGGCGGGAACGCCCGCCCCGGTGATGATCTCGGCGAGCAGCGCGCAGCACGCCGAGGTGGTCGGCGCGGGCACCCAGACCACGGCGTTGCCTGCGGCCATGGCCGGGGCGAACAGCTCCGCGCCCATCGTGTACGGCCAGTTCCACGGGCTGATGACGCCGGCCACGCCGAGCGGCACCCGCAGCGTCAGCACCCGCCGGGACGCGGAGGTGGACGGCGGGGCGCCGCCCGCCAGCCGTATCGCATCCTCCGCGGCCATCCGGAAGTACTCGGCCAGTTCGCTGACCTCGTCGCGTGCCTCGGCCGCCAGGGGCTTGCCCTGGTCCTCGGTGAGCGCGCGGGCCAGGTCCTCGGCACGCGCGTCGATCGCGGCCGCCACCGCCCGGCAGCAGGCGGCCCGCTCGAAGACCGGCAGCGCGGCCCAGGACGGCCAGGCGGCACCCGCGGCCGCCACCGCGTCGTCCACGTCGGCCGGGCTGGCCACGGCCACCGAGGCGAACGCCGCACCGGAGGCCGGGCTGACCGCCGGCATCGCTGCCCGCGCGCCCCTCCCGCCACGTGCCGCCCACGCAGATCAGATACTCACGCACGGGTTGCCTCCTGCCGTGAGGTCGGTTCCGCTGAGGTCGAGTTCAGCCGCTCGCGCACAGGCGGCCCAGGGCATCAAGGGTCGCTGGGAGCATCCGGAACTCCGGGCCGGAGATGGACAGCGCCGCGACGCACGTCCCGGCCGGGTCGAAGACCGGCGCGGCGACCGCGACCAGCCCCTCTTCCAGTTCCGCCACCGCCTTGGCGTAGCCGTCCCGGCGCACCGTGGCCAGTTCCGCGTCGAGCGCACCGAAGCTGGTGATCGTCTGTGCGGTGTAGCGATCCAGCGCCCCAGGCCGGGGCAGGGCGCCGTGGGCGAGCAGGACCTTGCCGTTGGCCACCGCGTGCGGCGTGGTGCGGCGGCCGATCCAGCCGCCGGAGCAGCTCAGGATGTAGGTGCTTGGCACCTCCGCGACGTTGAGCACGTCCGCCCCGTCCGGCACGGCGAGGTTGACCGTCTCCCCGGTTCGCTGCGAGAGCTTCTCCATCGCGGGCTGCATGGTGGCCACCAGGTCGAAGCTGCGCAGCGCGAGGCTGCCCAGCCTGATGACCTCCACGCCGAGCCGGTAGCGCTTACCGGTCCGGGCCAGGAAGCCGGTCCGCTCCAGGGCCGCGGCCAGGCGCGACGCCGTGGATTTGTGCACGCCGAGCGCGCTGGCGATTTCGCCGACCCCTTGTTCCACCCGGATGTCATCGAAGCTCTTGAGCAGCGCCAGCACCCGCTCGGCCGATTGGTAGGTTGCGTTGGCTGCAACCCGGGGCTCGGTCATGCAACCAGAATGACGAGGCCGCCGTGGGCCGTCAACCGGTGATCGCCCTGTGACGATCACGGACCGTGTGTCGACTACGGACACTGTCACGCCGCAGTCGCCGGGCCGAACGCCGCATAAGGCGCCCCAGGCGCCGTTGCGGTGTCCCGGCGGCGAGGACCCAGCCTCCCGAAGCCAGCGAAGCGCCCGCGAGGGAGGCAATGAAACAACTGCATCGTGGCATACTCGCTGAGCAGTACAGGGCCGGGCGGTGCCGCCGCGGGGTGCCGCCGCGATGTGAGAGCAGGCAGGCATGACGACACCCGGTGCGGCTGGCGCCCCTTCGCCCGCTGACGACCCGCTACCCGAGGCCCTCGGGCTGGCCCGTGGCGCGGCGGATGCCTCGCTGGGCCTCAAGCTCCTCGGCGGCCTGGCGGTGCGGGTGCTCTGCCCGCAGTTCCCGCCGCGGCAGCGCTCGGGCCAGGACATCGACTTCGCCTGCGTGGGCAAGGAGCGCAAGAAGGTCGCGGAACACCTGGCGAAGGCGGGCTGCGAGCCGGATCGCAGGTTCAACAACCTGAACGGCGACCGCCAGATGTACTTCAACGCCCCTTCCGGCCGGCCCATCGATGTCATGGTCGACCGGCTGACCATGTGCCATGTGCTGGATTTCCGGCCCGGCTTCTCCCGGCAGCCGTTCACGATCGACGCGGTGGACGTGCTGCTGTCCAAGCTCCAGATCGTCGAGTTGAACGAGAAGGACGCGCACGACATCGTCCATCTGCTGGCCGGGCTGCCGATCGGCTCCGGTGCCCAGGCCGGCATCGACACCGACCGGTTCGGCAAACTGCTCGGCGCGGACTGGGGCTGGTGGCGGACGGTCACCGGCAGCCTGGAGAAACTGCCCGCGCTGGTCGCCGAGCGGCCCGGGCTGGTGCCCCAGGACGCGGCCCACGATCCGCTGGCGCAGGCCCGGGAACTTCTGGGCGTCGCCGAGAGTGCGCCCAAGTCGATCAAGTGGAAGCTCAGGGCCAACGTGGGCGACCGTGTCCGCTGGTACGAGCTACCAGAGGAAGTCGCACACTGAGGATCTGTCCTGCTTGACGCCGCTTTCCCGCTAGTGCTACACGTTGCACAGAGCGCACGTTAGTTGCGCAGGGTGCGGGTGCGCGGGAAGGCGTAGGTGGTCCCGGTGCGAGTCTTCTTTGCCACCGACATTCACGGCTCGGAAATCTGCTGGCGCAAGTTCCTCAACGCGGCCGCCTTCTACAAGGCTGACCTGGTCATCCTCGGCGGTGACGTCACCGGCAAGGTGATGGTGCCGATCACCACGCACAACGGGTACTGGGAAGTGGTGTTCGGCGGCGAGCGGCGCCGCATCGAGTCCAAGGAAGAGCTGGAGAAGATCCAGACCCAGATCCGCAACCGCGGGTCGTACCCGGCGCTGATGAGCCCGGACGAACTGGATCACCTCAGCAAGGAGGAGGGCGCGGTCGACGAGCGGTTCGGCACCGAGATGCTCTCCTCCCTCGACCGCTGGCTGGATATGGCCGACACCAAGCTCGGCAGCGGCCAGGTGCCGTGCATCCTGAATGGCGGCAACGACGACTTCTTCGAAATCGACCCCGTGATCGAGTCGTCGCCTTGCGTGACATTCGCCGAGGGGAAGCTGCTCGACCTTGACGGGTTCCACCTGGTGTCGATGGGCTGGACCAACCCGACCCCGTGGGACACCTTCCGGGAGGCACCGGAAGAGGAATTGGCGCCGAAGATCGACGCGATCGCCGAGCTGGTGCCGGACATGGAACGCACCATCTTCAATTTCCACGCCCCGCCCTATGGAACCGGCCTTGACGAGGCGCCCGCCTTGGACGCGACACTCCGCCCGATCCACGGCGGAGCGGTGATGAAACCGGTTGGATCCAAGGCCGTCAGGGACGCAATCGTTCGCTATCAGCCCATGCTTTCGGTGCACGGCCACATCCACGAGAGCCGTGGCATCAAGAAAATGGGAAGGACCCTCGCGATTAATCCCGGCAGCGTCTATGGTGATGGCGTCTTGCAGGGAGCGCTGCTGGAACTGAACGCGAAGAAGGGAAAGGTCACTAAATATCTTCTCGTGAACGGTTGAGCGCTGCCCACCGGCCCGCATCGCCGGAGCCGGTCATAGCACGCCCCGGATCAGCCCACATGGGAGGCATGTAAATGGCGACTGAAGCACTCGGCGAGGAGAGGCCTGCACTCTTCCTCCGTAAAGCCACCGGCCTCGTCAGGGGCTGGTCGGTCAGGGACTCGATGATCTACGCGTGCCTGGCCACCAACTTCGTCACGCTGGGAATCTACGAGTTCACCTTCGCCGGGCCGGCCTTCCCGACCGGCCAGCTCATCACCGCGGTCATCATCTCGGGAATCTGGGTCTCGTTCCTGGTCATCGCCTACTCCGGGCTCATCGTGACGATCCCGCGAGCCGGCGGTGACTACGTCTGGCAGACCCGGATCCTGGGCAGCGGGATCGGCTTCGTGATGTCGGTGACGGGCTGGTGGTTCATCCTCTGGCTCTGGGCGCCGATCTACGGCAACATCCTGGCCGTCCAGTTGTTCGAGCCGCTGTGGGCGACGCTCGGCTGGACCTGGCCGAACGGGGGCTACGCCTGGTTCGGCACGCATACGGGCGTGTTCGTCATCTCGCTGATCACGATCGCGGTGGCGGGCGTCCTGGTCTCCATCGGGATGGCCGGCTATGCCAAGATCCAGCGCTGGTGCTTCGTCGGCGGCATGATCGGGTTCGCGGTCATCGTGCTGCTGCTGCTGGTGAACTCGCACGCCAGCTTCATCAGCTCGTTCAACCTCGAGGCCCAGAAGATCTTCGGCGTGCACAACGCCTACGCGGCCACCAACGCGGCCGCACACAAGATCGGTTACGTGCCGCAATCGCTGGGCTTCGGTCCGCTCGGGCCGACCATGCTGCTGGTCCCGTTCCTGATGTTCTTCCTCCTGTGGCCGAACTGGGGGTCGACCCTCTACGGGGAGATCCGCGGCGCCAGCGACTTCCGGCGGGTGTTCACCGGCATGTTCGCCGGCCTGTGGATCACCGTGATCTGCACGGTCATCTTCCTGCTGCTGATGGCCAAGACCTTCGGCTGGGACTTCTACCAGAACCTCAACGCGCTGGACAACAACCTCACGCCGCAGTTCGGCATCTGGCCGTACCCGTTCATGTTCGCGAGCTGGATGGTGCACAACACCGTGTTCCAGGTCGTGATCATCCTGGTGATGAGCCTGTGGTTCTTCGGCTGGGTGGGGACGCTGTTCCTGTCCTCCACCCGGGTCATCTTCGCCGCGGCGTTCGACCGGGTGCTCCCGGACCGGGCCGCCGAGGTGTCGGAGAAGCGGAAGGTGCCGTTCTACTCGCTGATCCTGATGCTGCTCCCGGCCGTCGGGCTGAGCGCCATTTACGCCTACAACAGCACGTTCGTCACCTACACACTGGACGCGACCCTGGTCATCGCCGTGACGTACACGTTCAGCTCGATCGCGGTGGTCATCCTGCCGTGGCGCAAGCCGGATCTCTGGCAGGCGTCGCCAGCCAGCAAGATCAAGGTGCTCGGCGTGCCCATCGTGCCCGCGGCCGGGGTGATCACCCTCGGGCTGCTCGGCTTCTGCCTCTACGAGTGGCTGAGCAACGACCTCTACGGGTCCAACAAGCGGGACTCGCTGTACTACATGGGCTCGATGTACGTGCTGGCCATCGTCATCTTCCTGGCGGCGCGGATCATCCGCAGGAGGCAGGGCATCGACCTCGGCCTGATCAACAAGGAGATCCCGGTCGAGTAGGAAGCAGCGTCGACTCGCACGGCGTGACGCCCGGCCCCGCCGCCAGCAGTTCGGCGGCGGGGCCGTGTCCGTGCCGGACGGCGTGGGGAGATAGTGCGGTGACACGAGAGATGGGCGGGAAGCAGCGGCATGACTGAGACTCCGGCCAGGGCCAGCGGCCAAGGCCCGGTGACGAAGGAGCGGGGCCTTGGGCCCTCGGGGGGTTCCGGGGGGTCGCCCCCCCGGGCTAGCGCCGTCATCGTGGGGGCGGGCATCGTCGGTAACAGCCTCGTCCACCACCTGGCACTGCTGGGGTGGCGTGACCTTGTGCTCGTGGACAAGGGCCCGATGCCGAACCCGGGCGGTTCCACCGGGCACGCCTCCAACTTCATCTTCCCGATCGAGTACTCGAGGATGATGATGGAGCTGACCCGCGACAGCACCGAGCAGTACCAGGAACTGGGGGTGTTCACCCAGAGCGGCGGGATCGAGGTGGCGCGCACCGCCGAGCGCATGGCCGAGCTGCGCCGCCGCTGCTCCGCGGCCAAGGCGTGGGGGATTCCCGCCGCGATGCTCACGCCCGCCGAGGCAGGCAAGCTGGTGCCGTACCTGGATGAATCGGTGATTCTCGGTGGGGCGCACTTCCCGACCGTGGGCGTGGTGGACTCGCTCCGGGCCGGCACCCTGATGCGGGAGCAGGCGCAGGCCTCCGGTGCGCTGACCGTGCTCGCCGGGACCGAGGTGCTTGGCATCGACACCGAGGACACCGGGAGCAGGCCCCGGGTGCGGGCCGTGCGGACCAGCGCCGGGGACATCGAGACCGGCATCTGCGTGATCTGCTGCGGCGTCTGGAGCCCGCGCATCGCCCGGATGGCCGGGGCACGCCTGGCGCTGACCCCGATCGTGCACCAGATGATCAGCGTCGGGCCGATCTCGCTGTTCGCGGGCACCCCCGGGGAGATCTTCTACCCGATCGTGCGGGACGTGGACACCAACATGTACGAGCGCCAGCACGGCGGCGACATGGAGGTCGGCTCCTACGCGCACCGCCCGATGATCGTCAGCCCGGACGACATCCCGTCCAACGAGGAAGCGGCGCTGTCCCCGACCGAGATGCCGTTCACGGCCGACGACTTCGACCCGCAACTCGGCGAGGCCCTGGAGCTGATGCCGGACCTGCTGGGCGACGAACGTGCCGGCATCCGCTACGCGATCAACGGGCTGATCTCGATGACCCCAGACGGCCATCCGCTGCTTGGCGAGATGCCCGAGGTCAAGGGGCTGTGGTCGGCCGCAGCGAGCTGGATCAAGGAGGGCCCGGGCTGCGGCCGGGTGGTGGCCGAGCTGATGTCGGGCCGGGTACCGGCCGTGGACGTGCACGAGGCCGACGTGGCCCGGTTCTACCCCTGCCAGCAGACGATTGCGCACGTGCAGGCGCGGGCCCGCGAGGGCTTCAACAAGATGTACGGCATCGTCCACCCCGCCGAGCAGTGGGAGTCGGGCCGTCCGCTGCGGGTCAGCCCCTGCTACCAGCGCGAGGCCGACCTGGGCGCGGTGTTCTTCGAGACCGCGGGCTGGGAGCGCCCGCACTGGTACGGCTGCAACGAGGCGCTGCTCGCGCGCTACGCTGGCCGGCTCGCCGAGCGCCCGGCCGAATGGGACGCGCGCTGGTGGTCGCCGATCGTCAACGCCGAGCACCTGGCCATGCGGGACGCGTGCGGCCTGGTCGACCTGTCCGCCTTCGCGGTCTTCGACATCACCGGCCCGGCGGCGCTCGACGCGGTGCAGTCGCTGGTCGTGGCGCAGGCCGACGTCCGCCACGGCCGGGTGATCTACACCTCGCTGCTTGATCCCGCGGGCGGGTTCAAGGCCGACCTGACCGTGATGCGGCTGGGCGCCGAGCACTTCCGGGTGGTCACCGGCGGGGCGACAGGCATGGCTGAGAAGAAGTGGTTCACCGATCACCTGCCAGCGGGAGCCCAGCTCACCGACCTCACCTCGGCCTGGACCACGCTGGGCGTCTGGGGGCCCCGGGCCAGGGACGTGCTCCAGCCGGTCACCCTGGGCGACCTGTCCCACGAGGCATTCGGGTTCGGCACCTGCCAGGAGGTGGAGATGGGTGGCGTGTCCGTGCTCGCGTCGCGGATCTCCTACGTCGGGGAGCTGGGCTGGGAGCTTTACGCGCCGATGGAGCAGGGGGCCAGGGTGTGGGACACGGTCTGGGACGCCGGCCAGCCGCACGGCCTGGTGCCGGTCGGCATCGGCGTGTACGGCACGACCGGCCGGCTGGAAAAGGGCTACCGCGCCTTCGGCAACGAGCTGACCCCGGAGTACAACCTGGTCGAGGCGGGGATGACCCGGCCCCGGGTAAAGGAGCAGCCGTTCATCGGCAAGGACGCCTACCTGGCACAGCGGGACAGCCCGCCGTCGGCGGTGCTGTGCACGCTGACCGTGGACGACCATGCCTCGGCCGACGGCCAGCCCCGCTACATGCTGGGCGGTGAGCCGATCCTGTCGGCCGACGGCGAGCGCCTGGTCGACAGCGACGGCCGGCCCTCCTACGTGACCAGCGCCGGTGCCGGGCCGTCGGTGGGCAAGCACCTGCTGATGGCCTACCTGCCACCACAGCAGGCGCATGAGGGCACCCGCCTGCTGGTCGAGTGCTTCGGTGAGCGGTACCCGGTCACGGTCGCCGTTGCCGGGTCCACTCCGCTGTTCGACCCGGAGAACAGCCGGGTACGGAGCTGAGCGGTATGGAGATCGGCGTCTGCGTCAAGCGCGTGCCCATGGTCGGCGGCAAGATCGTGCTGACCCCGGACGAGCAGGAGGTGGACACCCGGCTGTCCGGGTTCACCATCAGCCCGCACGAGGAATGCGCCGTCGAGGAGGCGGTCCAGATCACCGAGCGGCTCGGCGGGACCGTCTCCGTGCTCACCCTCGGCCCGCCCGAGGCCGCCGACCAGCTCCGCGACGCGCTGGCCCTCGGCGCCAAGCGGGCGGTACTGCTGGAGACCGACGGCAGGGAATGGGGCCCGATCGCCACGGCGGAGGCCATCGTCGCCGAGGTGCGCCGCCACGCCGCCGACGGGCCAGGTTACGACCTGCTGCTGTGCGGCAACGAGGCGGCCGACACAGGCGACTACCAGGTGGGCATCCGGGTGGCCTGTGCCCTGGGCTGGCCGTGCGTCACCGGCATCAAGAACCTGGAGATCGCCGAGGCCGGCGGCAGTGGCCTGGGCCCCGTGACGGAGGAATGGGGCCCAGAGCCACCGGGGGGCTCCGGGGGGTCGCCCCCCCGGGCCAGCAGGGCCATCGCGCGGGCCCGGCGGGAGTACGGCGGCGGTGCGGAGACGTTCGAGTTCGGGCTGCCCGCGGTGATCTGCGTCAAGGAAGGCATCAACCTGCCCCGCTACCCGTCGCTGCCGGGGCGGCTGCGCGCCAAGCGGGCGGCGATCGAGCGGGACGAGCCGCAGTGGCGCGACGATGGGCTCCGCAAGCGGTCCCTGCGGGTGCCCGCGACCCAGCGCAAGCAGGCCACGGTGCTGGGCACCGGAGCCGATGCGGTGCCCGCGCTCGTCGGCGTGCTCGAAGAGTGGGGCCTGCTGCCATGACCGTGCTGTGCCTGGTGGAACAGGATGCCGACGGGCCTGCCGACGCGTCGCTGCGGGCACTGACGTTCGCCGCGAGGCTGGCCGGCGCCGGGCCGGCCGGACCGGTGCCGGTGGCAGCCGTGCTGTTCGGGCCCGCGGATCTGGTTCCCGGTGACGCGCTGGCGGCGTACGGGACGGCCAGCGCGCATGTGATCGAGCCCGGGCACCTGGACGGCTACGCGCCGCGCGCCTGGGCACAGGCCCTGGCCGGGCTGGCCGCCGAGGTCGCCGCGACCGCCGTGGTCGCGGCGGCCAGCGATCGCGGCAACGAGGTGATGGCCTACCTCGGCGCGCTCACCGGCCTGCCGATGGCGGCGAACTGCATCCAGGCCGAGCCGGACGACGACGGCACGCACCACGTCGTCCGGCACCGCTGGGCGGGCCTGCTGCTGGAAGAGGCGAGCCTGACCGGCTCGCCCGCGCTGATGACCGTGGCCACAGATGCGGTCCCTGCCGCCCCCGTGGCCGAGCCCGCCAGCGCGCTCCCCGTGCACCCCTACGCCCCCAGCCTGGACGCTGACGACCTGCAGGTGCGGGCCACCGAGGAGGCGGCCGGGCACAGTTCCGGCGCGTCGCTCGCCACCGCGCGGGTCGTGGTTGGGGGCGGCCGTGGCGTCGGCGGGCCGGACGGCTTCGCACCGCTTGAGGAACTGGCCAGCCTGCTCGGCGGGGTCGTCGGGGTCTCCCGGGTGGTGACAAGCGAGGGCTGGCGGCCGCACCGGCAGCAGGTCGGGCAGACCGGCACCAAGATCACGCCGGAGCTCTACCTCGCCTGCGGGATCAGCGGTGCCATCCAGCACATCGCCGGCTGTGCCGGCGCCAAGCACATCGTGGTGGTCAATACCGATCCCGGGGCGCCCATCCTGGCCCACGCCGACTACGCGATCGTGGGGGATCTTGGCGAGGTAATCCCTGCCTTGGTGGCCGCCCTCCGGGCTCGTTCAGGCTCAGCTTGAGTCCGGTGCCTGGGGAGGCCGGCGGGCTGCGGAGGCCACGGCCCGCTGGCCCGCACCCGCCGGGCCGCCGGTACGCGTCGTCGCGATCATCCTCTCACTACAGTGAGGGCTATATGCTTTGACAGGAATATGCTTGGTAGAGCATACTTGCGGGGTGAACTCGGTTTTTGAGGTGCTGGCGGAGCCTCGGCGGCGGCAGATCCTCGATCTGGTGCGCGGGGGCGAGTGCTCGGTCAATGAGCTGGTCGCCCGGCTGGAGATGAACCAGCCGGCCGTGTCCAAGCACCTGCGGGTGCTCCGCGAGGCCGGGCTGGTCCGGGTGCGAGTGGACGAGCAGCGCAGGCTATACCGGCTGAGCCCGGCGCCGCTGCGGGAACTGGACCGGTGGCTGGCTCCTTACCGTGCCGCGTGGGAAGCCAGCCTGGACAAGCTCGAACTGCACCTGGACCAGATGACTGACGACGAGACAGGGGAAGGGCGATGACAGCAGGCAAACTGGAGGACCTCGGCGGCCGGTGGCGGCTGCGGTTCACCCGCGAACTCGCGCACCCGCAGGACAAGGTGTGGCGCGCGATCACCGAGCCGGAGCACATGCAGGCGTGGTTCCCCCAGCACGTCTCCGGCGAATGGGTGGTGGGCGCCCCGCTGACGTTCACCGGCCCGGAGGGCCGCGGCCCGGACTTCGACGGCGAGGTGCTCGCCTACCAGCCGCAGTCGCTGGTGGAGTTCCGCTGGGGCACCGATGTGATCCGCCTGGAACTGGCCGCCCGCCAGGACGGCTGCACGCTCACCCTGATGGACACCTTCGACGAGGTGGGCAAGGCGGCGCGGGATGCGGCCGGCTGGCACGAATGCCTCGACCGGCTCACCGACGACCTGGACAAGGGCGAGCTTTCGTTCCAGCCCGGCCAGCGCTGGGCCGAAGTGCATCCGCGTTATGTCGAGGCGTTCGGCCCCGAGGCCGCCGCGATCGGCCCGCCGCCCGGTTACTGACCTGGATCTGGGGGCGGTTCGGGCTCGGCGGCCCCGGCGGGCTTCTTCTCGGCGTGGGTGTCGCTGGCCCGTTCGATGGCACCTTCGAGTTCGCTGAGGACCTGCCTGACGAAGCCCGGCCCGTGCACATCGCTCAGCTTCGGTCCCACGGCCCGCTTCAGGCTCTTGGGGATCAGGTCGATGGTGAGCGCGAGTGGCATGACCAGATAGACCACGGGCGCCAGGATTAGCGTGATCATCGCCAGGCCGATGGACAGGGCCGAGAACTGAGCCAGGCCGGGATCGCCCGGCACGGCGCCCTCGGCCAGCCAGATGAGGCAGCGCATTTCTGTGATTCCGAGCAGGAGGAAGACCACCAGCCAGACGACCGCGCCGACGATCGCCGTCGCCCGCTCCACCTTGTAGAGCGTGGACATGATGGGAACGCCCTTGAGGTAGCCGAAGATCTCGCCGGGCTCCTGGCTCAGGTCCAGTTCGTGCTCGGCACTGTAGGCGGCGAACTCCCGCTCCCATTGCGGATCGGGCTGGCGCAGCCGTTCCCTGATGCCCCGTGCCTCGGCCCCGGCCGCGAGTGCGAAGATCGGCACGATCACCGCGACCGTCGAGGCGAACGTCTCCGTCATCTGCATGCCATCACTCTTCTGCGCGCCGGGCAAACCAGTCAATCCTGCCTGGCTAGGCCTGGGTCGCGGCCGTCAGGTTTTCCCGCGCGGTCTGGGTGAGCGGGTGGTCCGGCCCGAGCGCGCGCTCGCAATCGGCCAGCGTGCGCTCGAACATCGCCTGCGCCTCGGAGTAGCGGCCCACCGTGTGGTAAGCGTGGGCCAGGTTGCTGCGGGAGGTCAGCGTGTCCGGGTGGTCCGGCCCGAACACCCGCTCGCAGCCGGCCAGGTTCTCCTCATACAGCGGGATGGCCTGGGCCAGCTTGCGCGCCGAGTGGTAGGCCGAGGCGAGGTTGCCGCGCGCGGTGATGGTGTCGGGATGGTCGGGGCCCTGCCGCGCCGCCCGGTCGGCCAGCGTGCGCTCGTACAGCGGCACGGCTTCCTTGTACCGCCCGGCGAGGAAGCACGCGTCGGCGAGGTTGCCGCGCGCGGTGATGGTGTCGAGGTGGTCCGGGCCCTGGGCCCGCTCCCGGCCGGCCAGCGTGCGCCGGTAGGCCGGCAGCGCGTCCTTCAGCCGCCCGGCGGTGCGGTAGGCATAGGCCAGGTTGCCCCGCGCGGCCAGGGTCTCGGGGTGATCGGGGCCCAGCGTGCGCTCCAGGTCGGTCACCTGCCGCTCGTGCAGCGGCAGTGCCTTCTCCGGCTGGCCGGCCGCCCGGTAGGCATGGGCGAGGTCGGCACGCGCCGCGAGGGTGTCCGGATGGGCGGGCCCGAGCACCCGCTCCCGGTCCGCGAGCGTGCGCTGGAACGCGGCGATGGCCCGGTCGCCCAGCCCGGCGCCGAGGTAGGCCTCGCCGAGTTCTTCCCGGGCGGTCAGCGTGTCCGGATGGCGGGCACCCCGGCCCTTCTCGGATTCGGCGAGCACGCGCTCGGCGAGCCGGACCGCCTCGCTGGCACGGCCGGCCGAGCGGTACGCGCGCGCCAGGTTGGCGCGCACGCTGACCGTATCGGGGTGCCCCATGCCGAGGATCCGCTGCCGCTCGTTCAGTGACTCCTGGTACATCTCCACCGCGTCGTCCGGGCGCCCCGCCGCCTCAAGCGCCGCGCCCAGCCGGTCCCGGGCCAGGATGGTGTGGGCGTGGCTGGACCCCAGTTCGGCCTGGCTGGTCTCCAGCATCGACTGCCAGTAGCTGGTGGCCGCCCCGGTCAGGCCCGCCGCTTCGAGGCTCCGGCCCGCCCGCAGCAGCACCGGATGGCATTCGGGGGCCCACAGCACCCGGCCCGCGGCCGCCTGCAAGCGGGCCGTGCAGTCGCGCAGTGCCTGCTCGAACGAGGCAGGGACGGCAGTGCGGGGCCACACCTGGAACAGCGCCTCGGCAGCGGCGCGCATGGCCTCGTCGCTCTCGGCCGCGGTGAGGTTCTGCTGCACCGTGGCCTGGACCACGCTGTGCACCCGCACCGTGCGGGCGGCGCTGGTGGTGTCGATGCTGACCAGCCCCGCGCGGGCCAGGTTGTACAGGGCGGCGCGGGCCTGCATCTCGTCGACCGGGGCGCTGCGCCGGTAGCGGGTGAGGTAGGCGCAGGCGGCCTGGCTGGTGAGCACCGTACCGGGGATGCCGTTCGGATCCAGCATCGCGACCAGGGCCAGTGCCGGGCGGGCCAGCCCGGCCGGCGGGATCTGCTCGGCGAACTCGGTGGCCAGCGCCCAGGTGGACGCGACGATCGACGGATAGGGGTCCGCCGGAGCGCCGGCCAGGCGTCGCATGCGATCGGCGACACGGGCCCGGTACTCGCGGCAGTCCAGCCCGGTGTCGGCCATCAGCGCGGCCGCCTGTGCCAGCGCGATCGGCAGGTAGCCGAGGTCACCGGCCAGGTCGAGCGCGCCGATCCACTGGTCGGGATCTGCGTGGAGCTTGCTGGACAGGTAGGCCAGCGCCTCGCGGGGGCTGAACGGTCCCACCTCGACGGCGCGCGGCCGGTAGGCGCGCACGGCGGTGCCGGGCCGGCGGCTGGTGACCAGCACGCGTCCCTGCGGCCCATGCGGCCAGAGCCCCTCAAGCGCCGCCGCGTCGGCCAGGTCGTCCAGGATCACCAGCCACGGGCGGTCGGTCTCGGTGAGCCAGTCCAGGAAGTGCGCCGCGGCCGCTTCGGGCCCGTCGGCGGCGGGCCCGCCGACGTCCTGCATGGCCTGGGCGTAGCCGGTGATGACGGCGTCCCTGTTGGTCGGGGTCAGCCAGAGGACCAGGTCCAGCGCGCGGCGGTCCCAGAGCGCATGCGCGATCGCGAGGGCGAGTTGCGTCTTGCCGGTGCCGCCGAGCCCGCCCAGGGTCCTGCTCGCTTCCTCGGCCGGGATCAGCACCGCGGTGTCCCCGGGCGCCAGGCTGGCAGCCAGGCCGAGCCCGGTCTCCTGCCGGGGCACGTGCGAGTCCGCCAGCTGCGGGATCAGGCCCGACAGCAGCGGCCAGGTCACCTCTTCCGGCCGTGCCGGGACGCCGTCTGGGTACCTGCCGCTCATTGCTGTCTGGTCACCAACCCGCATGCGTTCCGCCGGGCCATCCCGGGGTGATGTCAACCAAACCTCACGCCGGTTATACACGCCGATTTCAGATCACGGAACGAAAACAGAAACGAGACTCCGAGGGCCGGGATAGTGCAAGCGATTGTATTTCGGGCAATTACAACAAGTAATTTAGAGCTGCTCATACGTAGCGGTATTCGGGCCGCTCGGGCGAAGCGGCGGCACGGGCTGTTCGGCCGGTCATGGGTGCGCGGGCGCTCGGTTGCCGTCGAGGCGAGCGAGGAGGTCCTTCCGCCACTGTTCGGTCTGCTGGAGCTGGTTGAACGTGAAAAGGTGCAACCCCGCGACCCCGGCGGCTGGCGCGGTGACGGCGGGGCCCAGCCTGGCGAGCAGGCGCTCCGGCCGGTAGCCGCCTGGCGTACCGAACCGCAGGAACCACTCCACGTGCCCGGCGAGGAACCGGGCGGACTCGCTGGCCCCGGCCTTGGCCGCCATCCGCAGCAGCCGGGTCCGCTCCACCGGCCCGGCCAGCCCCACGTACATCGGCAGGGTGACGCCGCGGGCGCGGACCCGCCGGATCCAGCGGCGCACCGTGGCCGGGTCGAAGCACAGGTTGCTCACGATGTAGGCGGCGAGCCGCCGCTTGTCCCACATGGCCTGGATCGTGACGTCGTCGTCGATCCTCGGATGCGACTCCGGGTACCCGGTGATCCCGGTCCGCGGAAAAGGGTTGCCCATTTCGGCCAGCCGCTCGAGCAATGCCAAAGCGCTGTCGAAACGGCCTGCCGGGGGATCGGCGTCGCCAGCCGGGATGAAGACGTCGTCCACCCCGCAGGCGATCAGCCGGGCGGCGATGTCGGCCAGGTGCGCGTCGTCGCGCACCAGCCGGGCGGACAGGTGCGGGACCACCTGGTATCCGAGCCCCGCCAGCCTCTCGGTCAGGTCCAGCGTGGCGTCCAGGCCCTTGGCAGGGGAGGCGGTCACGGTCACCGTCATGCCGGCCGGGACCCACTGCGCCACGTCGTCCGCCACGCCGCCGGCCGGGAACACCTCATACCGCGGGTGCTCGAGCAGCGGCGCCGTGCAGGCCAGGCCGCCGCGCAACGGCCCGCCCCGGATCACGGCCCGTCTCCAGGGCTCGGCCCGCCCCGGCCACCCGCAGCTGGCCCGCCCCGGATCACGGCTCGCCTCCGGTCATGACTGGCCCCGGGTCATGGCCCGCCCCGGCTTCCGGCTCGCCCTGGTGCCGTTTGGGCGATTACGCCAACGACCACATTCTTTTGTAGGCGTTGGCGCCAACGACCACATACCGTCCCCGGTGACGAGCGCCTCAAGTTCGCGTTCCAGCCTGCTGGTCCCGGTCGGCACGACGGTGAGCGGCAGGCCGAACCTGGCGGCGACCCGCTCCGCTTCCGCCGCCAGCCACGGCTCCTGCTCCTGGGCCAGCCAGACCAGACGGCGGTAGTGCCCGAAGTAGTCCGGCCACAGCTCCGGGTACCGGTCCAGGCCCAGTTCCGCGAGCACCGTCTTGTCGAAGCTCCGGACCAGGAAGTCGGTGAGCACGTACGTGCCAGGCTCGGCCTCGAACACCGCCCGCATCCGCTCGGGCCCGGCCAGCACGTCGTAACAGTGCAGCCCCGGCAGCCGCCGCAGCCCCAGCCGCGCGCATACCTCGTCCAGCGCGCCGTACGTGCCACAGTCGGCATAGGCCACGGCGACCCGTTGCCCGCGGGCCAGGGCCTGGTGGGCCAATCGTTCGGCTTCAAAAGCAATTTTTGCTGGGCGGTTGTGCAGCAGGGCGGGCAGGCAGTGCAGCTCGGCCCGCCAGCCGCGGCGGGCGAGGATCTCCCGCAGGTGCCCGCCCAGGGCACCGCAGGCGATCACCGCCACCGGCGCGGCCGCGGGCGGGTCAGCCGGGGAACGGCAACTGCGCGACGAAGCGGTCGTTGAAGTCGGCGCGGTCGGACAGCTCGACATACCTCACCTCCTCCAGCAGCGCGAGCCCGGCGGCCCGTTCGCGCAGCGAGAGCAGCGCCATCTTCGCCCCCTCGCCGGCCACGTTCCCCGCGCTCACCACACGCAGCACGCCGATCTCAGGGACCAGGCCGAGCCGGATCGCGTTGGCCGGGGACAGGTAGCTGCCGAACGAGCCCGCGAGCAGCACCTGCTGGATGTCGCCGGGCGCCAGGCCCGCCTCCTCCAGCAGGATGCGCCAGCCGGTGGCGATCGCCGCCTTGGCGAACTGGAGTTCCCGCACGTCCCGCTGGGACAGGTAGATCGATTGCGCCACGTCGCCGGGTGCGCCGAGCCAGTGCAGCACGAACACCCGTTCCTCGCCGAGCCTGGTCAGCCGCCCGGCCAGCCCCGGCGCCAGCGCGGCAGCCTGCTCCTCGGGCACGAACCGGCCGGACGGATCGAGCAGGCCCAGCTTGACCAGCCCGGTCACCGCGTCGACAAGCCCTGAACCGCACAGCCCGGCGGGCTCGGTGTCGCCGATGACGGTCAGCTCGCAGGTGTCGGGGGTCATCGTGACCACCTCGATGGCCCCGTCGGCGGCGCGCATCCCGCACCGGATCGCCGCGCCCTCGAACGCGGGCCCGGCCGGCGCGGCGGTGGCCAGCAGCCAGTCCCGGTTGCCGAGCACGATCTCGCAGTTGGTGCCGATGTCCACGAACAGCCGGATCCGGGCGTCGCGGTCCATGCCCGACGCGAGCAGCCCGGCGGTGATGTCGCCGCCCACGTAGGCGCCGAACGCGGGGAACACCACGGCGCGGGCCCGCGGGTGCACCGCGATGCCGAGGTCGGCGGCGAGCACCTCGGGGAACAGCCGGGTGACCATGATGAACGGGGCCATGCCGAGTGGCTCGGGGTCGATGCCAAGCACCAGGTGGGTCATGGTCGCGTTGCCGGCCAGCGCCACCTCGTACACCTCGGCCGGGTCCGCGCCGCCCTCGGCGCACACCTCGGCGGCCAGCCCGGCGAGGGTTTCCTGGGCCAGGGAACGCAGCCGGCCGAGCGCCGCCGGGTCCAGCATGGTCGCGCTGATCCGGCTGATCACGTCCGCGCCGAACGGCTGCTGGGAGTTGAGCACGGACGCCACCGCGGCCGGGGTCCCGGTGGACAGGTCGAGCAGCGTCGCGACCACCGTCGTGGTGCCCAGGTCGAACGCGATGCCAAACCGGCGGGCCGAGGTGTCCCCGGGTTCCACGCCGATCAGCACGTCGTCCACGACCACCGCAGTGACCTTGTAGTCGGCGGCGCGCAGCACCCGGCCGAGCGTGCGCAGCACGTCGAGGTCGATCCGCAGTTCCAGGTCGTCGAGCGCAGCGAGCACCCGCTCGGCGTCGGTCACCTGGTCGCTCAGGGACGGCTCGGCCAGTTCCAGGTAGCGCTTTTGCACCGCGGGGCGCAGGATCACCTGCCGGCCGACGCCGACCGTGGCGGCCTTGGGCCTGGTGACAAGCGGCGGCACGTCCACCCGGGTGTCGGTCAGGGCCTGGGCCCGGCAGGCCAGCCGCCACCCCTGCCGCAGCTCTGCTGGCGTGAACGCGCGGATGTCCAGCGCGGACGGCGTCCCCGCGCCGTCGTCGAGCACCTGGACCTTGCACTTCTTGCAGGTGCCGTGGCCGCCGCAGGTGGAGTCGATCGCGATCCCGTTCCAGCTCGCGGCGTCGAACAGGGTCACACCGTGCGGCACCCGCACCCGCCGGGCACCTGGCTCGAAGACGAGATCCACCCGGACCGGCCCGGTGGCCTCGGTCTGGCGGTCCACGGTGCTTGTCATGGCGACGGCTGGGCGGCCGCCGCGGCGGCCTGGCGGCGTAGCGGCGGCGGCCTCGGCGGCGGCCTGCTGGGCCCGGTGCGCGGCGATCCAGGACGCGCCCCAGGGGTCGCGGTCGAGCAGCAGGTCGGCAGCCTTGACCGCGCGGACGATCTGCGGCGACCGGGCATCCAGGATGGCGCTGGTCAGGCCGTGCGAGATGGCCACGGGCAGGAACGCGGCCCCGATCGCGTGCCGGTCCGGCATGCCGAACGACACGTTCGAGGCGCCCAGCGTCATGTTCACGCCGAACTCGTCGCGGAGCAGCGCAATCGTTTCCAGCGTCCGGATCCCGTGCCCGGTATCGGCACCGACCGGCATGGCCAGCGGGTCGATCACGATGTCCTCGATGGCGATCCCGTACTTGCCGGTGGCCACGTCGATGAGCTTGCGGGCCAGTTCCACCCGGCGGGCCGGCTCCTCGGGGATCTCCTCCTCGTCGTTGGGCAGGCCGATGACCGCGGCGCCGTACCTGCGCACCAGCGGCAGGATCGCCGCCAGCCGGTCGTCCTCGGCGGTGACCGAGTTGACCAGCGCCTTGCCCTGGTAGGCCGCCAGGCCCGCGTCCAGGACCTCGATGATCGAGGAGTCGATGACCAGCGGCAGGTCGGTCAGGCCCTGGATCAGCCGGACCGCGCGGCGCATGAGTTCCGCCTCGTCGGCCAGGGGCGTGCCCATGTTCACGTCGAGCACCATGGCGCCCCCGGCGACCTGCTGGGCCACGTCGGTCTCCACCCGGGACAGGTCGCCGGCCCGCAGTTCCTCCTGGAACGCCTTGCGCCCGGTCGGGTTGATCCGCTCGCCGATGATGCAGAACGGCTGGCCGGGGCCGATCACGGCCTGCCCGGCCGCCGAGGAAAGGACGGTGTCCACGCCGGCCGCCTACGCGGGCAGCGCGGCGCGGCGCCGCTTGATCAGTTCCTTGGCCAGGACCACCGCCGCCGAGGCGTCCGCGGCGTACCCGTCGGCGCCCACCACGTCGGCGTACTCCTGGGTCACCGGGGCGCCGCCGACCATGACGATCACGTGGTCGCGCAGCCCGGACTTCTCCAGCGCGTTGATGTTCGCCTTGAACATCGGCATGGTCGTGGTGAGGAACGCGGAGAAGCCGAGGATGTCGGGCTGGTGCTCGCGGACCGCGTCGATGAACTTCTCCGGTGACACCTGCACGCCCAGGTCGATCACCTCGAACCCGGCGCCCTCGAACATGATGTTCACCAGGTTCTTGCCGATGTCGTGCACGTCGCCCTTGACCGTGCCCATGACCACCTTGCCGATCGTGGCGGCGCCGGTCTCGGCAAGCAGCGGCCGGAGGATCTCCAGCGCCCCGGCCATCGCCTTGCCCGCGATCAGCATCTCCGGCACGAAGAAGTCGCCGCGCTCGAACCGGGCGCCGACCTCCTCCAGCGCCGGGATCAGCGCGTCGTAGAGCAGTCTCTCCGGGCCCAGGCCCATCCCGAGCCCGGCGTTGGTCAGCTCAAGCACGGCGGGACCGTTGCCCACCAGGGTGTCGTCGTACAGCTGCTTGAGAAGCTCGTCGGGGGTCACGCGGCACCTTCTCTCTGTGCTTGGGCTGCATGCGGTGCGTGGGCTGCTCGCGTCAGGCGCGGTGCGCACGGCCCGGGCCCGTCCGGCCGGTGGCCCAGGATCGTGGACAGGCCGCTGGCCTGGGCCATGCACGCGGCGGCCACATCGGCGGTCCGGGGCGGGGTCAGCCGGGTCCCCGGGCCTGACACAGAAAGCGCGGCGACCACGGCGCCGCCGTCGCGGTAGACCGGGGCGGCCACCGCCACCAGACCGGGTTCCAGTTCGCCGTCGATGACCGCGTAGCCGCGCTCGCGGACGGCGGCAAGCTCCGCCTCCAGCGCCGCCCGGCTGGTGATGGTCTGCGCGGTGCGCCGCTCCAGCCGGCCTGCCGGCAGCTTCGCCACGCCGTGGGCGAGCAGCACCTTGCCGATCGCGGTGCAGTGCAGCGGCACCGCCCGGCCCAGCCAGCTGGTGGCCCCGATCAGGTACACGCTGTCCACCTGGGCGATCTGCTCGACCATGCCGTCCCGCCCGACGCCGAGGTTCACGGTCTCGCCGGTGGCCTCGCCGAGCCGGTCCAGGTAGGGCTGGGCGACCTCGGTCAGCCCTGCCTCGGCACCGCCGCGCCAGGCGAACCTGACGAACATCTCCCCGGGACGGAACCGGCCCGCCTCGTCGCGGCGGACCAGCCCGTTGCGCTCGAGCGCGAGCAGCAGCCGCGACGTGGTGCTCTTGGCCAGCCCGGTGGCGGCGGCCAGTTCGGTGAACGTGACCGACCCTGGCGCGTGCACCACCTCGGTGAGCAGCCGCGCGGCACGGTCCACCGCCTGGGTTCCGTTGGGACTGCTCACCGCGCCTGCCTGTGGGTTGCCGCGCCAGCCCGGCCGCGCCAAGCTGGCAGAAGGTACTGTGCAGCAAAGTTCCACGTTGCGGAACTCTGTTCTACTATGTGATCCTACGATCGGGGTCTTGGCCGGTCAAGGCTGCGCCGGCCCGTCTGGAAGGCCGTCCCGGGGTCAGCCGGAAGAGGCAGGTGGCGATGTTCCGCAACACGATGCCGCGGTATGAGATCCTCTCCGCCGATGCGGTCGGGGTGCTGGAACGCGGCTGGCGCCGCATCGTCAGCGAGATCGGCGTCCAGTTCGCCAAGCCGGAGGCCGTGGAGCTGTTCCGCAAGGCCGGCCAGCAGGTGGACGGCGACGTGGTCAAGTTCGACCCGGACTTCGTACTCGAGCAGGTCGCCAAGGCGCCGCGCGAGTTCGACGTGCAGGCCCGCAACCCGGCCAACACCGTGCACATCGGCGGCGACGACATGGTGTTCAGCGCGGTGTACGGGTCGCCGTTCATCCGCGAGGGCGAGGTTCGCAGGGACGCCACGATGGACGACTTCCGCCGCCTGGCGATGCTGGCCCAGTCCTTCCCCGAACTGGACTCCGCGGGCGGGGTGATCTGCGAGCCCAACGACGCCCCGCTGGACTCGCGGCACCTCGACATGATCTACGCCCTGCAGACCCTCACCGACAAGATCTACATGGGCAACGTGGTCTCCGGGCCGAACGCGGCCGACACGATCGCGATGACCTCGATCCTGTTCGGCGGCCTGGACAAGGGCCGTGCGGCGATCGAGCAGACGCCCGCGACAATCAGCCTGATCAACTGCAACTCGCCGCTGCGCTGGGACGACCGGATGCTGGACGCCCAGTTCGAGTACTGCGCGGCGAACCAGCCGGTGGTGCTCACCCCGTTCCTGCTCATGGGTGCCATGTCCCCGGTCGCGATCCCGGCCGCACTGGCGCAGCAGCTTGCCGAGGCGCTGACCGGCATCGCGCTGGCCCAGCTCATCCGGCCCGGCTGCCCGGTGATCTTCGGCTCGTTCCTGTCCAACATCGACATGCAGTCAGGGTCGCCCAGCTTCGGCACCCCGGAGTCGGCGATCGGCCTGCTCTGCACCGGGCAGCTGGCCCGGCACTACGGGCTGCCGTTCCGCACCGGCGGCGGGCTGAACTCCAGCCAGACCGCGGACGCGCAGGCCGCCTACGAGGCGCTGATGACGCTGCTGCCCACGTTCCTGGCGGGCACCAACTTCGTCATGCACGCCGCCGGGTGGCTGGAGGGCGGCCTGGTGAGCAGCTACGAGAAGTTCATCATCGACATCGAGCTGCTGCGGATGCTGCGGGTGCAGTTCACCCCGCTGGAGATCGACGAGGCGTCGCTGGCGTTCGGCGCGCACGAGGAGGTCGGCCACGGCGGCCACTTCCTCGGTGCCGCGCACACCATGGAGCGGTTCCGCACCTGCTTCTACCGGCCGCTGCTGTCCTCCACCGCGAACTACGAGCGGTGGCTGAAGCAGGGCGGCAAGGACGCCGATGGTGCGGGCCGGCGAGATCTGGCACAAGACGCTGGAGGCGTACGAGCCGCCGCCGCTTGACGAGGCGATCCGCGCCGAGCTGGCCGACTACGTCGCCCGCCGCCGCGCTGAGCTGGGCGACTAGGCGATGCAGGAGCGCGCCGCCGACCTGGTGCTGACCGGGGGAGCGGTGTACACGGTGGATGCCGCGCGGTCCTGGGCGCAGGCGGTCGCGATCTCCGGCGGCCGGATCGTGGCGGTGGGCACCGACGCGGACATGCGGCCTTATGTGGGCCCGCGCACCGAGGTGGTCGGCCTGCGCGGGCGGATGTTGCTGCCCGGGTTCCAGGACGCGCACGTGCACGCGTCCGGCGGCGGGCTCGAGCGCAGCCAGTGCGACCTGACCGGCGAGCACACCCGGCCGGGCTACCTGGCGGCGATCCGCTCCTACGCCGACCGCAACCCCGATGCGGCCTGGATCACCGGCGGCGGCTGGGGGATGGACGTGTTCCCCGGCGGCGTGCCCAGCAAGGACGACCTCGACGCGGTGGTCCCCGGCCGGCCGGTGTTCCTGTCCAACCGCGACCACCACGGCGCCTGGGTGAACTCGCGGGCGCTCGCGCTGGCCGGGGTGGACGCCGCGACCCCGGATCCCCCCGACGGCCGGATCGAGCGCACCGCGGCCGGCGAGCCCCAGGGCACGCTGCACGAGGGCGCGATGAACCTGGTACAGCGGGTGGTGCCCGCGGTCACCCTGGAGCAGCAGGTGGCCGGCATCCTGGAGGGCCAGCGGTACCTTCATTCGCTCGGCATCACCGCCTGGCAGGAGGCGATCGTCGGTGAGTACGCGGTGGTGCCCGACTGCTTCGAGGCTTACCGCGAGGTCGAGCGGCGGGGGCTGCTGACCGCCCGGGTCACCGGTGCGCTCTGGTGGCGGCGCGCGGCCGGTCTGTCACAACTGGATTTTCTGGCCGAACGACGGTCCATCGCTGACGGCGCCCGGTTCCGCACCACCAGCGTGAAGATCATGCAAGACGGCGTCTGCGAGAACTTCACCGCCGCCATGCTGAGCCCCTACCTCGACGGGCACGGCCACGAGACGCAAGGGCGGGGGACCAGCTTCTTCGACCCGGAGGAACTGAACGAGGCGGTCACGGCGATCGACGCCCGGGGGTTCCAGGTGCACATCCACGCGATCGGGGACCGGGCGGTCCGCGAGGCGCTGGACGCGATCGCCGCCGCCCGGGCCGTTAACGGGCCCGGCCAGGGGCGGCATCACATCGCGCATATCCAGGTCATCCACCCCGAGGACGTGCCCAGGTTCCGCGACCTTTCTGTGGTGGCCAACTGCCAGCCGCTGTGGGCAACCAACGAACCGCAGATGACCGAGCTGACCTTGCCGTTCCTCGGCCCGGAGCGGTCCGCGTGGCAGTACCCGTTCGGCAGCCTGGCCCGTTCCGGCGCGCAACTGTGCTTCGGCAGCGACTGGCCGGTGTCCAGCCCGAACCCGATGTGGGAGATGCACACCGCGGTGAACCGGACCACCGCGCCGGACTACCCGTTCCGTGGCCCGGACACCGGCACCCCGTTCCTGCCCGGCGAGCGGATCGGCCTGCCTGCCGCGCTCGCCGCGTTCACCGTCGGCTCTGCCTACGTCAACCACGACGAGCGGGACGCGGGCTCGGTCGAGCCCGGCAAGCGCGCCGACCTCGTGGTGCTCGACCGCGACCTGTTCGCCCAGCCCGCCGCCGAGATCGCCGAGGCCGAGGTGGACCTCACCCTGGTGGACGGCACCGTGGTGCACGCCCGCCCCGGCACCTGACCCGCGCGCTGGCCTCAGGCCAGGCCCCCGTCAATGAAGCCGAGGGTGAGCTCGTCCGGGACCTAGGCCACCGGGGCAGGGCACTTTCGGCCCTAAGGGAGCGCTGTCCGTAGGGCTGAACTGTAAGTGCACGTGCGGCTGGCGGGCACTTGCAGGGCAGACGGACATGGGAGTGCAGATGAGACAACGAGTACCCAGGACGACGTGGGGCTCACCCGGTGCGGGCACCGGGCGCCCGCGCGTCCTGATCGAAGACGACCACCAAGCACTGGCGATCTCCGACTTCGCCCTGTTCGAACAGGCGGGCCTGGGCATCGCGTTCTGCTCGGGGCCCGGCGAGGATCCACGGGCCTGCCCGCTGTTGTGCGGCGAGCCGTGCCCGGTAGTGGCCCGTGCCGAGGCCGTACTGCATGGCCTGGACCCTGCCCTCGGCATCGCTGCGGCGATCCGCCGCCAGCACCCGGGCCTGCCGGTCGTGGTCGAGCAGCGCCCTAGCCCGGGCGGAGCCCAGCCGCCAGCACCGGAGGGCTGCACGACCCTGCCCTGCTCCTCCTCGGTGAAGGGCCAGATCGACGCCGTGTGGCGGGCGCTGGCGGACCGGCGGAGTTGACGGGCGATCCGGCGCCACCGCCAACCCGGTCGGCGTGCTCGTGGTGGTCAGCGAGCTTGGCCGTGGTATCGCGGGCGTCATCGACGGGCTGCCGCCGGTCGGGATCGAGACCGACGCCGACGTTGCGGACCGGCATCGCCTGCTCCGCGAGATCGGCTACAAACTCTGACCCGGGACACCGCCGCCTCTACGGTCAGTCCGAGCGCAGTGCCGCCCGCGATATCGAGGGGCAGGTGGGCGCCCGCGTAGATCCGGGTCAGGCCCACGACCGGCACCGCGATCAGGACCAAGGCGCGGCCGCCCGGGCCGAGCCGGGGGAGAGCCGCCGCGCCGAGGGCGGCGGCGACTCCGGCGTGCCCGGACGGGTATCCCAGCCCGGCGGCCGGGCGGCCGCGGCAGCGGTTGCCCGGCAGCAGTGCACCCGGCCGGGGCCGCCGCACGACCTGCTTGACCAGCTTCGCGAGTGCCCAGGTGCCGGCCCCGCTCGCGAGGAGCCGGGCGGCCAGTGCGCGGTCCCCGGCCAGCCATGCCGCGCCCGCCGCGGCGGGCGCGGCACCGAAGGCACCGAGCTGCATGCACGCCCAGGCGACCGGATACACCGAGCTGGGCAGGCCGTTCACTGCCCGGAACGCGCTGGCCTCCCAGGGGCTGACGCCGCGGCGGCGCACTGCCAGGGCGGTGACAACCACCACCGCTGCCCCCGCGCCGAGCCGTCCCCGCGGGCTGGCCAGGGCTCCCGCGAGGGAGCGCGGCGGGATTCCGGCCGGCTCCGGTGCCGGGGCGGCGGCAGGTGCCTGGTCGATGGGTACTGTGCGCGGGATCATGGGCCGAGCTCGCGCTTCAGCACGAGCCGGAGCTGCTGCCTCGGGTAGAGGCCGACAGCCTGCTCGAACTGTTCCATCAGCGAGATCTGCGACCCCAGCGCGAAGTCGAACGAGTAGCTCACGCAGCCTCCTGGGAACACGTCGTACAGGCTGCCCGCGAACCGGGGGGTGATCGAGGTGAGCCGGGTGTAGGTGACCGCACCGGGGGCCCGCGGCGGGGATGGGCTGGCATCGCCAGGCCGGCACGCCGCGGTGAGCCGGACCCTGACCGGCTGCCCGGGGGACCGGTCAGAGCTGAGCACGAAGCTGGTCCCGCCCGGGGCGGCGCGGAACCCGGACGTGCTCCATCCCTGCGGCAGCGTGCGGATGCAGGGCAGGTAGGACGCCGAGGGCAAGGACTGGGCCACGATCGCAAGCCGGAGCGGCTGGCTGCAGCCGGGCGCGGTATCGCTGAACGCGGCGCAGCCGGTGAGCGTGGCAGCCGTCGCGAGCAGCACGGCTGCCAGCCCGGCGGCAAGCCGGGCGCGCCCGGCGCAGTGGCCGCGCCTGCCGGCACCTGCCCGCGCGGTCATAGCAGTCCCGCCACCTTCATGTACCCGGCGAACACCGCCACCGCAGCCGCCAGCGATGCGAGCAGCATGGCCGTGACCGCGATCCGGCGGATGTTCCAGAGCTGGACCGGCACCGGGCGGCGCCTGGGGGCGAGCCGGCGGAACTCCCCGACCAGGTCACGCCCATCGGCGCGGAGCAGCGCCCGGAGCTGCGTGGGCACCGTGACGCTCCGGCACGCGGCGAACGCTTCGGCCACGTCCTGCGCCGCGAAGACCTCAAGCGCCCGCTGGTAAACCCGCTCCGGGGTGCTGAGCAGTGCCAGGGTGAGCATCATGTTGGCCAGGTCCACCGCCTGGCGCCACGGCGTCGGCCGCACGGCGGCGAACGCTACATCGATGAGCAGCACCTTTCCGTCCCGCACCAGGACGTTCGACGGCTTGATGTCACGGTGCGCCACCCCCACGTCCCACATCCGCCGTACCACACGGAGCGCATCCGTGATGACCTGGTCGTCGACCGGGCTGCCGCGCATCTCGCGCGCGCCGTCGAAGAACTCCATCACGATCAGGTATTCACGCTCCGGGGTGATCTCGACGAACCCGTACGGGCAGGGGGTGGGCAGCCCGGCATCCCGCATCAGGCGGAGCAGGTGGTCTTCGTACTCCACCAGCCGCCGCACCGTGGAAAACGGCTTCTCGTCCTCCAGACGCCCGTAAATGACCGTCCTTGCCAGCTTGTACCAGCGATCGGACCTGAGGTGGCTGACGGCGTAGAGCTTGCCGAACAGCATGGCCTCGCCGCCGTCGGCGGCGCGGGCGCACAGCCGCAGCGGCGTCGAGCCGGCCGACGCCTCCAGGCCGAACGGCTCCACCCGGGTCACGGCGAGACCGAGCTGGCGGTCCAGCGCGCTGACGATCGCCGCGCCGCGCTGGCCGCCAATGTCGAGATGCGCCTTGCGGCGGCCGGAGTAGCTGACCGGGAACGCCTCGTTCGGCACCGCGAGCCAGAACATCATGACCGGCAGCGGCCAGCCGAGGATCAGCGCGGTCGCCACGTCGGTGGGATGGTCCACCGCCAGGTACAGCCGGGCCACGCAGGCCATGCCGAGGACGACCGCCACCGCCCACTTGCCCCGGTTCCGCCACCGCCCGGCGGGCACCAGGGTGTACAGCGCGCCGACCAGCGCCAGTGCCAGCATCGCCAGCGGCCGCGACGGCTGGGAGTAACCCTGCCACGACCCGAGGATCTCGATGCCGGCCGGCCGCATCCGGCCAAGCTCCAGCATCATCGTGGAGACCAGCAGGCCCGCGGCGAGGAACACGATCAGGTAGACGGCCAGGTGCCGGAAGCGGCGGAACCCGGCCAGCACCGCGATGGTTGCCCATGCCACCAGCCGCACCACCCACGGCGACGTCAGGGCGTTGGCGCCCAGCATCAGGTGGGTGAGCCACGGCGTGCGCACCGTGGCGATCGCATCCAGGACCGCGAGGTCGGCCCTGGTGATGACGCCGAGGACCGCGGGGATCGACATGCCGGCCCACAGCGCCGCGGTCAGCCCGCCGAGCAACAGGTACAGGCCGATGCCACGGCCGATGGGGCGGGGCAGCGGCGGCGGCTCCCCGGAGGGGCGCCGCCGCCACCCTCCGGGGGACGCGGCGAGCAACGGGGTGACTTCCGGCCCTAGGGCACCGGAACTGGGCGTCGGTAGCGTGGTCATCACGGCCCCGCCGCGGGGGAGCGCGGCACCCGGGTGCGGGTCGGCGCGGTAAAGAAGGTGACGTCGTGGCCGTGGGCAGAACACCCCGCCGGCCCGGCCGGGCACGCAGGCGCACGGCGGCCCTCCTGGCCTGCCCGCTCACGCTCGCGCTGCTCGCCGCCTGCCAGCACGGGGCCGGACCTGCCCGGCATGCCCGGGTGCAGGCAAGCCCGGTGGTGGTGGCCTCGTTCAACTTCCCCGAGAGCGAACTGCTCGCGGCGATCTACGGGCTGGCCTTGCGGCACGCCGGGATCCCGGTCCAGCTGCGGCTCGACCTCGGCCCGCGTGAGCTGGTCGAACCCGCGCTGGAGCAGGGCCTGGTCGGCCTGGTCCCCGAATACCTCGGGACCGCGCTGACCAGCATCGAACCACAGCCGAGCGTCACCATGACGGACCCGGCGGCGGTACGGGCTGCCCTGGCCCGTGCCTTTGCCGCGTGGAACGTCGCGGTGCTCACCCCGGCCCGGGCACAGGACCAGAACGGCGTGGCGGTCACCCGCGCCACCGCGGTACGGCTGCACCTGCGCACCGTGAGCGACTTGCGGCGCGCTGCGGGCAGCCTGGCCCTGGGCGGCCCTCCGGAATGCCCGTCCCGGCCGTTCTGCCTGCCCGGGCTGCGCAACGTCTACGGCCTGCGGTACGTCCGGTTCCTGCCGTTCGGCACCGAGCAGCAGCGGGTCACCGCGCTGAAGGACGGTGTGGTCAACGCCGCGGTGCTGTTCACCACCGACGGGAACCTGGCGGACGGGAGCCTGGTCCTGCTCACCGACAGCAGTCACCTGCAGCCCGCGGAGAACGTCGTGCCGGTGGTCACGGCGCGGGCCGTCGCGCGCTACGGTAAGCGGCTGACCACGGCCGTCAACGCGGTCTCTGCGCAGCTCACCACCACCGGGCTGCTGTTCCTCAACTGGCGCATCGAGGTCGCCGGCCACAGCGTGCTGGCGGAGGCGCGGGCCTGGCTGGAACGGCACGGCATCCTGCCCCGGCCCGGCTGATCGCGGCAGGCCGTTCATCGCCGGTACGCCTGTCTTGCCGCCCGCTCCAGCCGCGCCGCCGTGGTGCTGACATCACGCCGGGCGAGGAACTGCTGGAGGATCCCGCGCATCCCGTGTCCCTCGGCGCCGCCGAAACGGGCCGGCGTCAGGTCGGACAGACTGAACCGGAAGTTGCCGCCCGCCTCCAGCAGGCCGCGCGCGATCGACCTGCTGATCCCGTCGGGGTAGGCCGACGGGCTGAGGTTGATGTTCGGGGACACAAAGCCTCCGCGTGCGGCCCAGATCGCCGCTGCCTGGGGGCTGGCCAGGAACCTGATCAGCGCCTCCCCGGCGGCGGAGCGGCGCATCAGGACCGCGGCGTCGCCGCCCGCCACCAGCATCGGGGTGGACCGGCCGGCCGCGGGGAAGCCGAAGGCGTCGGCGTCGGTGCCGAGCCGGGCGCGGGCCTGGCCGCTGATGATCCCGGCCACGAAGTCGCCTTCGAACACCATTGCCGCCGCGGGGCGGGGAGCGAAGGTCTCCTGGACGGATTCGGCGTAGCTGGTCCGCAGCGCCCCGCGTACGCCGCCCGCGATGAAACGCGGGCGAAGCACCCGGGCCAGCAGCCGGAGCACGGCGGTGACCGACGGATCGGTCCAGGCGATCAGGTGTGCGGCCAGCAGGTCGTAGCGGGCCGGCCCGGACAGCCGGAGGTAGAGGTTGGAGAACCAGTCGGCCAGCGTCCAGCCGTCCGCCCCGCCGACCGCGAACACGGGCACTCCGCGCCCGGCGAGCCGGTGCTCCAGCAGCACCAGCGTGTCGATTCTGGTGGGCGGCACCACCCCCGCGCGCTCGAAGACGTCCTCGTTGTACCAGATCAGCGACTTGTCAGCGGCCTTGAACCAGACTCCGTAGAGGGTCGTGCCGACCGAGCCGAGCTGCCGCCAGGCGGCGTTGTAGTTGCTGGCCACGGCGGCGCCCGCGATCTGGCTGAGCGGCACCAGCAGGTGCTCGGCCGCGTACCTGCGAAGCGGCCCGGGCTGGGGCAGGAACGCCACGTCCGGCAGTCGGTGCGCTGCCAGCCTGGCCCGCAGGAACACCGGCACGCTGTAACCGGCCGAGGTGTACCGGACGGTCACGCCGGTCCGGCGGGTGAACGCGCGCAGCACCATTTCGAAGTTTCGCTGTTCCACGCCCGACCACACGGCAGCGACCTCCAGCCGCTGCCCCCGCAGGCCCCGGGACGCCGAAGCTCCGCCGGCCCCGCAGCCGGACACCAGCGCAGCGGCCACGGCGGCCGCCGTGGCCGCCCGCGCCCGCCTGTGCCATCGCCTGCTGCCCACGTCCCCGCCTTCACCTCAGGCCTGTGGCCCTGGATGCTTGGCCCCGCTGCGACAGCGAAGCCATCCCAACCAGGGTGGGCCGCAGGGGGGGCGCGAAGCAGGGCCTTTGGCCCTGTGATGCCGGCCGTTCGGCCCATGGTCCGGCGCAGCGGCCCGGAAACGATGGACCTAACTGGAATGGCCCATCTTGCAAGGGGCGCCCGACCGGGTGCACCTGACCGGATACTCCGCGACGTTTCTGCCGGACCAGAAGGGAGCAACAATGACCACGGTCACCACCCCGAGGGCTGCCGGCGTAGGCCAGCAGGCCGCCGCCCGGACCGTGGATGCGGTCAAGGTCTACGGCACCGGCCAGGTCGAGGTGCGGCCCTGGACGGCGTCACGGTCGAGTTCACCGCCGGCCGCTACACCGCGATCATGGGCCCGTCCGGCTCGGGCAAGTCGACGCTGCTGCACTGCGCTGGCCGGCCTGGACACCCTCACCTCCGGCAAGGCCTTCATCGGCGACGCCGACCTCAGCACCCTGAGCGACCAGCAGCTCACCATCTTGCGGCGCGACCACGTGGGGTTCGTGTTCCAGGCGTTCAACCTGGTGCCGACGATCACCGCCGAGGAGAACATCACCCTGCCGCTGCTGCTGGCGGGCCGCAAGGGCGACCGGGAGTGGATCGCCAAGATCATCGAGACGCTGGACATCGGCAACCGGCTGAACCACCGCCCGAGGAGCTGTCCGGCGGCCAGCAGCAGCGGGTCGCGGTGGCCCGGGCGCTGGCCAGCCGCCCGAGATCATCTTCGCCGACGAGCCGACCGGCAACCTGGACTCCCGCGCCGGCGCGGAGGTGCTCAGCTTCATGCGCCGGGCGGTGGACGAGATGGGCCAGACGATCGTCATGGTCACCCACGACCCGATCGCCGCGGCCTACGCGGACCGGATCGTGTTCCTGGCCGACGGCCGGATCGTGGACGAGATGCACCAGCCGACGGCCGAGCGGGTGCTCGAGCGCATGAAGCGGTTCGGGGAGTGAGCCCACATGTTCAAGGTCATCATGCAGCGGGCTGCTCGCCCGCAAGTTCCGGCTGTTCGCTACCGCCCTGGCGGTGACGCTCGGCGTCGCGTTCATGGCGGGGACGCTGGTGCTCACCGACACCATCGGGCAGACCTTCAACGACCTGTCCGCCGGCGTCTACAAGGGCACCGACGCGGAGGTCCGGGCCAAGGCCGTCTTCACCGGGCCCGCGATGGGCGGCGGTGACCAGCGGCCGCTGATCAGCGACTCACTGGTCCAGTCCCTGCGCCGGGTTCCCGGCGTCGCCGCCGACGAGGGCAGCGCTATGGGATACACCAGGCTGATCGGGAAGAACGGGAAGGCGCTCGGCAACCCGGCGGCGGGCGCGCCCACGCTGGGCGGCAACTGGAACCAGGTCTCCCAGCTCAACCCGTGGACGCTGGTGGCCGGCCACCCGCCGCAGGCGGCGGATCAGGTGGTGATCGACAAGAAGAGCGCCACCGACGGTCACCTGCGGGTGGGCGACATCACGACCGTGCTGGCGCTGGGCCCGCCGCAGCGCTTCCAGGTCGTGGGGATCGTCAAGTTCGGCACGGCCGACAGCCCGGGCGGCGCCAGCGTCGCCCTGTTCACCACGCCGGTCGCGCAGCGCCTGGTCGCCGCGCCCGGGAAGGTCACCAGCATCCTGTTCGTCGCCAAGCCGGGCGTGTCGCAACAGCAGCTGGCCAGCAACCTCCAGACCGCGCTGCCGCACGGGATGGAGGCGGTGACCGGGGCCACCGTCACCAAAGAGATGCAGGATCGTTCCAGCAGGCTATGGCTTCTTCAACACGTTCATGATGATCTTCGCGGTCATCGCGCTGCTGGTCGGCGCATTCATGATCTTCAACACGTTCTCGATCACGGTGGCGCAGCGGACCCGGGAGAACGGCCTGCTGCGGGCGCTGGGCGCGAGCAAGCGCCAGGTGCTCGGCTCGGTGCTCGCGGAAGCGGTGGCCGTCGGCGTCATCGCGTCGGCCGTCGGGCTGGCAGCGGGAATCGCCGTGGCGGCGGGCCTGAAGGCCCTGCTCAACGGGCTCGGGTTGCTTGGCTTGCCCACCGAGCGGCCTCGTGTTCAGCACGCGGACGGTCATCGTGGCTGGCCTGGCCGGGCTGCTGGTGACCCTGGTCGCGGCCCTGTCGCCGGCCCGCAAGGCGGCCAAGGTGTCCCCGGTCGCCGCCATGCAGGAGGTGGCGGCGGGCAGCACCGGCTACGGCTCGAAGGAGCGGATCATGGTCGGCCTGGCCCTGCTCGTGCTCGGCGTGGCCGCGCTGTTCACCGGCCTGTTCACCAACGTCGCCAGCCAGGTCCTGGTCGTCGGCGTCGGCGCGCTGCTGGTGTTCTTCGCCGTATCGGTGCTGGGCCGGACCGTCTCGCTGCCGCTGAGCCGCGCGGTCGGCGCCCCGCTGCCGCGCCTGCGTGGCATCCCCGGCAAGCTGGCCAGGCCAAACGCTATGCGCAACCCCAAGCGCACCGCGGCCAGCGCTCCGCGCTCATGATCGGGGTCGGCCTGGTCGGCTTCATCACGATCCTGGCCTCGTCCACCACCGCGTCCGTCAACTCCACCATCGACCGCAGCTTCGCCGGGGACATCGTGATCGACTCCGGCGCGGGCCTGACCGGCGGGATCGATCCGGCGCTCGCCCAGCGGCTCGCCACGCTCCGCAGGTGTCCGCCGCGGCCGGCGTCCGGGGCGGCCTTGCCGAGATCTTCGGCAAACCGGAGCAGATAGCCGCCGTCGATCCCAGCACCATCGGGAAGATCTTCCACGTCGGCTCGGCGCAAGGATCGCCAGCGGCCTCGGCCGCACCGGCATCGCCGTCTACTCCGGCGTCGCCACCGCCCACCACCTCAAGGTGGGCAGCGCGGTGCCGGTCGTGTTCCGGGATACCGGGCCGCAGACGCTGCGGGTCGCGCTGATCTACGGGGATTCCATGGCGGCACCGGCGCAACGCTATTTCCTGGGCACGCCGCGTTCGATGCCAACTTCACGATCCACTACGACAGCGCCTTGGTGATCCAGAAGGCGCCCGGGGCCAGCACCGCGGCCGCGCTGACGGCGGTGCGGGCCATCGCGACGAAGTACTCCGGCACCACGGTGATGGACCAGGCGGCGTTCAAGGCCCAGCGGACCAAGCCATACCAGGCACTGCTGAAACTCGTGTACGTGCTGCTCGCGCTGGCCATCCTCATCGCGCTGCTCGGCATCGGCAACACCCTGGCGCTGTCGATCTTCGAGCGCACCCGGGAACTGGGCGTGATGCGCGCGGTCGGGATGACCAGGGGCCAGTTGCGGGCCATGATCCGGTGGGAGTCGGTGATCATCGCGCTGCAGGGGACGGCGCTCGGCCTGCTGGTCGGGGTGTTCTTCGGCTGGGCGCTGGTGCTGGCCATGAAGAGCCAGGGCATCACCGTGTTCAGCCTGCCGGTGCTGAGCCTGGTGATCGTGGTGGGGCTGGCCGCCCTGGCCGGCTTCGTGGCGGCGATCCTGCCCAGCCGCCGGGCCGCGAAGCTCAACATCCTGCGCGCCATCGTCAGCGAGTAGCGGCCGTCCTAGGAGGTTCGCCATGAGCAGGCTTCGGAAGGCCGCGGAGATCCCGGCCGGAAGCTGGACCAAGTGGGTCGTCGTCGGCTTCTGGCTGGCCGTGCTGGTCATCACGTTCCCGCTGGCCGGAAAGCTCACCGGCGCGGAGAAGAACGAAGCCAAGTCATGGCTGCCCGCGAACGCGGAGTCCACGAAGGTCCTGGACGCACAGGCGCACTTCCAGTCACCCAACGTCTACCCGGCGGTGGTGGTGTACCAGCGTTCCCCGGGCCTGACCGCCGCGGACCGGGCCAAGGCGGCTGCCGACGCCCGGGCCTTCGCCCGCCTGCCCTGGGTGGGCCCCGGGCAGGTGGCAGGCCCGCTGCCCGCAGCGGACGGGAAGGCCATCGAGACCGTCCTCAAGGTCAACGTTGGTCAGCAAGGCTGGGCCGGCACCGCCAAGGCCGCTGACTCGATTCGGGCGATCACCCGGGCGCGCGCGAACGGCCTGGTCTCCTACGTCACCGGACCGCTGGGCAGTGCGGCGGACAGCAACAAGACGTTCCAGGGCATCGACAGCACGCTGCTGTACTCGACCGTGGTGGTGGTCATCCTGGTCTTGCTGATCACCTACCGCAGCCCGGTCTTGTGGCTGTTGCCCGTGGTCTCCTCCGCGGTGGCGCTGATCACCGCCGAGGCGGTCATCTACCTGCTGGCAGCGCACGCCGGCCTGACGGTCAACGCACAGAGCGTCGGCATCCTGGATGTGCTGGTGTTCGGCGCAAGCACCGACTACGCGCTGCTCATCGTCGCCCGGTACCGCGAGGAACTGCGCCGGCACGACCGCCGCCACGCGGCGATGGCAGAGGCGCTGCGCCGGGCCGGCCCGGCGATCATAGCCAGTGGTTCCACCGTCATCGTGGCGCTGCTGACCCTGTCCGCCGCGGAACTGAACGCGACCAAGAGCCTGGGCCCGGTGCTGGCCATTGGCGTCGCGGTCGGCATGGTCGCCATGCTGACTTTGCTGCCCGCCCTCCTGGTGGCCTTCCCCCGGGGCATCTTCTGGCCGTATCGGCCCGGCTTCGGGTCGGCCGAGCCGACATACCGGGGGGTGTGGGCGCGGGTCGGCTGGGCCGTCGCCCGCAGGCCGCGCCGGGTCTGGGTCACCGGCGCCCTGGTGCTTGGCGTCCTGGCGCTCGGACTGACCGGCCTGAAGGCGAGCGGGCTGACCAACGCGCAATCGTTCCGCGGGCATCCCGAGTCGGTGGTCGGCGAGGCCGTGCTCGCCCGGCACTTCCCGGCCGGCGCGGGCCAGCCCGTCATCGTCATCGGCAACCGGGACGCCGCGACCGCACTGCGGTCCGCCTTCGCCGCCACTCCCGGCATCGTCAGCGTGACGCCACCAGCGGTCCAGGCCGGCCACGCCTACCTGGAAGGGACGCTGCAGGCCCCGCCCGACAGCCAGGCCGCCTACACGACCGTCGACCGGGTGCGGGCGGCTGTCCACGCCATCCCAGGCGCCCATGCGCTGGTCGGTGGCAGTGCCGCCATCAGCCTGGACGTCGCCCGCGCCTCCGGGCACGATCGCAACCTGATCATCCCGCTGATCCTGGTAGTCGTGTTCGTCATCCTGGCATTGCTACTGCGGGCGCTGGTGGCGCCGCTGGTCCTGATGGCCACCGTGATGCTGTCGTTCGCCGCGGCCATGGGCGTCAGCGCCGTCTTCTTCAACCACGTATTCGGTTTCGGCGGCGCCGATACCGCTTTCCCGTTGTACGCCTTCGTGTTCCTGGTCGCGCTCGGCATCGACTACAACATCTTCCTGATGACCCGGGTCCGGGAGGAAGCGCAGCGGTGTGACGCGCGGCACGGCGCGCTCACCGCCCTGGCCGCCACCGGCGGGGTGATCACCTCCGCCGGTTGTGTGCTTGCCGCGACGTTCGCGGTGCTTGCCACGCTTCCGTCCACCACCTTGACCGAGATAGCGTTCACGGTCGCGTTCGGCATCCTGCTCGACACCCTGATCGTGCGGTCCGTTCTGGTCACCGCGCTCAACCTCGACCTGGGCCACTGGATGTGGTGGCCAGCCAAGCTGACCCGCAAGCCAGACCCGGCGCTGCCGGAACTCGGCAGCGAGCGGGCCGCCAGCCTGGCCACGCGCTGAGCCGACGCGGGGCCTGGTAACCGGCCAGCAGCACGCCGAGGAACAGGGCGGCCAGCGCGGACAGCCGGTCAGGGCGTCGGCGGTGGCGGGGGCGCGGCGGCCGTGGCCAGCCCGGAACCGGGCTGGCCACGGCGCTCGTGGTGACGGACGGCCGCTAAGGCGCGAACGACGCCCCGTCGAGTGAGGTGAAGCACTGGGCGTTGGAGAAGGGGTCGCCGCTCTGCTGCTGCACGGTCACCACCCCGCTGGGCTGGATGAACAGGCGCCCGTTGGTGGCGTTACAGAGGTCCACCTTGGCGTAAACGGCCTTGGCGGGGCGGAACCTGGCCGGCAGGGTGAACAGGACCCCGCTGGTGCCGGGCGCGACCGCGCCCTTGAAGTGGACGACCCCGCCGACGAGGGCCACCGCGGCGTTCGAGGTACTGAACGGGGCATTGGTCCACCCGTTCTGCAGGGTGAGCCCGGTGAACACGGTCGCCGACGGCGCGAAGGAGGCCCCGTCGAGTGAGGTGAAGCACTGCGCGTCCGCGAAGGTTTCACTGCTCGGGACTTCCACGTCGGTCACGCCACTGGGCTGGATGTGCAGCCGGCCGTTGGCGGCGTTGCACAGGTCCACAGGGATGTAGACATCCCTGGCCGGGCGGAATCCGCCGGCAGGGTGAACAGGACCGAGTTCGTGCCGGACGAGACCGCGCCCTCGAAGTGGACGACCCCGCCGGCGAGGGCCACCGCCGCGCTGGCGGTGCCGAACGGGGCGTTGGTCCACCCGTTCTGCAGGGTGAGCCCGGTGAACCCGGTCGCGGACGTGGCGAACGAGACCCCCTCCAGTGAGGTGAAGCACTGCGCGTCGGCGAAGCCCGAGTCCTGCTGCTGCACGGTCACCACCCCGCTGGGCGCGATGTCAAGCCGCCCGTTGGTGGCGTTGCACAGGTCGACAGGGACGAAGACGCTGGTGCTCGGGCGGTCGGCGGCCGGCAGGGTAAACGCGACCGGGTTCGTGCCGGTGGTCGACATGGCACCGCTGAGCTGAACGATTCCCCCGGTGGCGCTCGCCGCGGGGACAGACGTGCCGAAGGGGGCGCCGGTCCAGCCATTCACCAGCGTGAGCTTGCCGAACGCGCTGCCCGGGACGAAGGAGACTCCGTCGAGGGACGTGAAGCACTGGGCGTTGGAGAAGGGGTCGCCGATCTTCTGCTGCACGGTCACCGTGCCGTCGGTGTGGATGAACAGGCGCCCGTTGGTCGCGTTGCACAGGTCCACCTGGACGTAGGTGTCCGACGCGGGGGCGAGGGCCTGGGGCAGAGTGAAGGCCACCGGGTTGGTAGCGGAGGTCGAGATGGCCCCTTCGAGCTGGACGACTCCGGAGACGTCGCTCACCGCGGGCGCGGACGTGCCGAACGGGCCACCGGTCCAGCCGTTCTGCAGGGTGAGCGCGGTGAACCCGGCCGTCGACAGCGCGAAGGAGGCCCCGTCGAGCGAGGTGAAGCACTGGGCGCTGGAGAAGGTGCCGCCCTCGGGTTCCACGTCCACCACGCCGCTGGATGCGATGTGCAGGCGGCCGTTGGTGGCGTTGCACAGGTCCACCGGGACGTAGACATCCTTGGCCGGGCGGAAGGAGGCCGGCAGGGTGAACAGGACCCCACTGGCTCCGGACGCGACCGCGCCCTTGAAGTGGATGATCCCGGAGATGTTGCGCGCCGCGGCGTTGGAGGTGCCGAACGGGGCGTTGGTCCACCCGTTCTGCAGGGTGAGCCCGGTGAACCCGGTCGCCGACAGCGCGAAGGAGACCCCGTCGAGCGAGGTGAAGCACTGGGCGTTGGAGAACGGATCGCCGCTCTGCTGCTGCAACGGTCACCACGCCCGCTCGGCGCGATGATCGAGGCGCCCGTTCGTGGCGTTGCAGAGGTCTACCTGGAACGTAAGCGACATTGGTGGACGGGCGGAACGACTGGCCGGCAGGACGAACGGTACCGGGTTGGTGCCGACGGCGCGATGGCGCCCTTGAAGTGGAGCGACCCCGCCGATGAGGGCCACCGAGGGCTGGCCTGTGCTGAACGGCCGGCCGTCAGCATTGAGTCAGCGAGGTTAGCAACATGCCGCCGGATGGGCTGAAGAACTGCACCGGGAGTTATCCGGTATTTACGACGTGCCAAGCGACGGACCGTGGGGCGCCAGGCGATGCCCAGCGCCAGCAGCAGTCGCACCGTGCCGAACGCGGCGGTCGCGGCCCCGGGGTGCCTTCCGATGAGGTGCGCGCTCCAGGTGACCGGGCCGGCCACGGGGCCAGGGTTCCCCGCCGCGGTTGCCGCGAGCATCCCGGGGGAAGCCTTGAGTAAGCACCAGGTGAACTGAATGTCACAGCTGTTCCCCGGCAATGCGTAATGCAAAATAATAGGTGCGGCGACGGTCATCCTCACAGCGACGTGAGCGCGACCTTGGGCGAGGTGCGTGATGGCAGACCGGCGGGTGTTGGGAATCGTCCTGGCGGGCGGCGCGGGGCGGCGGCTGATGCCGCTGACCGAGGACCGGGCCAAGCCCGCGGTGCCGTTCGGCGGCCTCTACCGGCTGGTGGACTTCGCGTTGTCCAACCTGGTCAACGCCGGGTGCCTGCGGATCTGCGTGCTCACCCAGTACAAGAGCCACAGCCTGGACCGGCACATCACGACCACCTGGCGGATGAGCTCGCTGCTCGGCAACTACGTCACCCCGGTGCCCGCGCAGCAGCGCCTGGGCCCGCAGTGGTACACCGGCTCGGCGGACGCGATCTACCAGTCGCTGAACCTGATCTTCGATGAGCGGCCCGACCTGGTGATCGTGTTCGGCGCGGACCACGTGTACCGGATGGATCCCGGGCAGATGATCGACCAGCACGTCGAGGGCGGCGCGGGGGTCACCGTGGCGGCGATCCGGGTGCCCCGCCTGGACGCGACCGAGTTCGGCGTGATCCAGGCCGCCAGGGAGGGCCACCGGATCGAGGCGTTCCTGGAGAAGCCCGCGGACGCCGCCCGGCCTGCCGGACAGCCCGGACGAGGCCTACGCGTCCATGGGCAACTACGTGTTCGACGCCGACGTGCTGGTGGATGCGCTGCGCGAGGACGCGGCCAACGCGGCAAGCAAGCACGACATGGGCGGGGACATCATCCCGATGATGGTCGCCAACGGCACGGCGCAGGTGTACGACTTCGCGGCCAACGAGGTGCCGGGGGCGACCGAGCGGGACAAGGCCTACTGGCGCGACGTGGGGACGCTGGACTCCTACTTCGACGCGCACATGGACCTGTGCCACGTGCACCCGGTGTTCAACCTGTACAACGAGCGCTGGCCGATCCTGACCCTCGTGCCCTCCCAGCCACCGGCCAAGTTCGTGCACGACTCGGGCGACCGGATCGGGCGGGCGCTGGACAGCCTGGTCAGCAACGGGGTCATCGTGTCCGGCGGGACGGTGCGCGAGTCGGTGCTGTCTCCTGGCGTGCGAGTGAACAGCTGGTCCACGGTGGAGCGCTCGGTGATCCTGCACAACACGGTGATCGGGCGGCACGCGGTGGTACGGGACGCGATCATCGACAAGAACGTCGAGGTGCCCGAGGGAGCCGAGGTGGGCGTGGACAAGGAGGCCGACCGGGAGCGCGGCTTCCTGGTGTCCGCCGGGGGCATCACCGTCGTCGGTAAGGGCCAGAAGGTCCGCCAGTGACCGCCGCGGCCCCTGGCTCGCGACTGCGCGTAGCCCTGCTTACGCGTGAATACCCGCCGGAGGTGTACGGCGGTGCCGGGGTACACGTGGCCTACCTGGCCCGCGAGCTGGCCAGCCTGGTCGACGTGACCGTGCACTGCCAGGGTGCCGACCGGCCAGGCGCCGTGGCGCACCGGCCCTGGGATCACCTCGCCGGGGCGAACCCGGCGCTTGGCGTGATGTCGGCCGACCTGTCCATGACGGCGGCCGCCGGATCGGCCGACGTGGTGCACTCGCACACCTGGTACGCGAACCTGGCGGGTCACCTGGCCGCGCTGCTGTACGGGGTGCCGCACCTGGTCACCGTGCATTCGCTGGAGCCGTTGCGGCCGTGGAAGGCCGAGCAGCTCGGCGGCGGTTACGCGCTGTCCTCGTGGTGCGAGCGGGTGGCCGTGGAGTCCGCCGCCGCCGTGGTGGCGGTGTCCGCGGGCATGCGGGACGACGTGCTGGGCGCCTACCCCGCGGTGTCCCCGGACCGGGTGCGGGTCATCAGGAACGGGATCGACACCGCCGAATATGCGCCGGACCCGGCAACCGACGTGCTGGACGCCTACGGGGTGGCCCCTGACCGGCCGTCAGTGATCTTCGTGGGCCGGATCACCAGGCAGAAGGGCGTCCCGGTGCTGCTGCGAGCCGCGGCCGCGCTGGATCCGGCCGCCCAGCTCGTGCTTTGCGCCGGGCAGCCCGACACCGCCGAGCTCGCGGCCGAGGTCGAGGCCCTGGTGGCGGACCTGCGGGCGGCGCGGTCCGGGGTGATCTGGATACCGGAGATGCTGCCCAAGCGCGCGGTGATCCAGTTGCTCTCGCACGCGACCGTGTTCGCCTGCCCCTCGCTCTACGAGCCGCTCGGCATCGTCAACCTGGAGGCGATGGCCTGCGGCACGGCGGTGGTGGCGTCGGCGGTCGGCGGTATCCCCGAGGTGGTGAGCGACGGCGAGACCGGGCTCCTGGTCCCGCCCGACGACCCCGGCGCGCTGGCCGGTGCCCTCAACGTGCTGATCGCGGACCCGGCCCGCGCGACCGCACTCGGCCGGGCCGGGCGCGAGCGTGCCGTTGCCGAGTTCGGCTGGCAGGCGGTGGCCGCGCAGACCGTGGCGTTGTACGCCGAACTGGCCGGCTGACCGGCCCGCTGGGCCTGGCCGCTGACCGGCCTCCTGCCGGTGCGCCTGAGGACCGAAACCGGTGCGTCTGAGGGCCAAAGAGGCCTATATCACATCCCAGGAGGGCTTCATGGGGATAACGGATGTGAGACCAGGTGGCAGCGAGTGCCCCGGACGAACTACCGTGAGACCGTGCAAGACGGGGAGATCGTCGCAGCGATTGTCGCAGGGGACCCTGCCGGGCTAGCTGCTGCCTACGACAACTATGCGCCCGGGCTGTATGCGTACTGCCGGACGCTGCTCAGTGAGCCTGCCGATGCCGCCGACGCGGTGCAGGACACCTACGTCATCGCCGCGGCCAAGCTGGACGGGCTGCGCGATCCGGACCGGCTCCGCCCGTGGCTGTATGCGGTGGCCCGCAACGAGTGCTACCGCCGCCTGCGGGCGCGGGGGCTCTCCGCCCCGCTTGACGCGGCCATGGAGGTGACCTCCGATGAGCCCGGCGTGGAACTTGGCCCGGAACGGGAGGAGCTGCGCGACCTGGTGGTCGACGCGCTCTCCGGGCTGAACCCCTCGGACCGCGAAGTCATCGAGCTGAACCTGCGCCACGCGCTGGACGGCGAGGAGCTGGCCGACGCCCTCGGCGTGTCCCGCAGCCACGCGCAAGCGCTCGTGTCCCGGGCACGCTCCCAGTTCGAGGGGTCGCTGGGCGCGCTGCTTGTCGCCCGCACCAGCCGGGAGTGCGCGGAGCTTGACGACATCCTCGCGGGCTGGGACGGCGAGCTGACCATCCTGCTCCGCAAGCGGGTGAACCGGCACATCGAGCGCTGTGAGGTGTGCCGCGAGCGCAAGCGCGGTGAGCTCAGCCCGGCGATGCTGCTCAGCATGCTGCCGATGGTCGCGCTGCCGGCCGGCCTGCGCGAGCAGGTGCTCCGGCTGGTGGACGACGTCTCGCCGGTCGCGGCCGGGCACCGCGAGCTGGTGGCCCGCCGGGCGGAGCCGTTCGACCACTCCGGCTTCCCCAAGCCGGTCGCCACGCCGCGCCGGGTGTACGGGGTGCAGGCGCTGACCGTGGCCGCATGCGTGGCCGCGGCGGCGGCCATACTCCTTGGCGCCGGCACCGTCCTCGCCCTGGACACGCTGCATCACAAGGGCGCACCGGCCGCGGCCGCCGCGACCGTCGGGCCAGGTGCCGCCAGCCAGGCACCGCTGACCTCCGGGTCGAACCCGGTGTCGCCGACGTCCCCGTCTCACCAGGGCAGCGGCGGCAAGCACATCGGCCTGACCATCACGGTGTCCGGTTCGCCGTCGGCCTCGGCCTCGGGCCAGCCCGGTTCAACCCCTGGCGGCAGGTCGCCGAGGCCAGGCCGGTCCTCGCCACCGGCGAGCCCGAGCCCTTCGCCGACCTCGGCGTCGCCCAGCCCGTCGCCCTCCCCGACCCCGACCCCGTCGCCTTCTCCGTCCCCCTCCCCGACCTCGACCGCTGGCGCGCTGCCACGCTGAGCCGACGGTGGGCGGGCCGTATTCCCGGTCGTGCACGCTGACCGCGCAGGCCGGCCGGGTCATTTACGGCGTCGTGGATCCGCCGAACTCGGCGCGCAACTGCTTCGCGGCCTGCGTCATCGCGGACAGCTTGCCGAACGCTACGTCGCGCGGCAGGTACTTCATCCCGCAGTCGGGGGCAAGCACCAGGCGCTCGGCGGCGACGTAGGGCAGCGCCCGGCGCACCCTGGCGGCCACCTCGCCGGCGGTCTCCACGGTGTGGTCGCCGAGGTTGAGCACGCCCAGGATGACGGTCTTGCCGGTGAGCGCGGCAAGCGCCGAGCAGTCAAGACCGGATTGGGCGGTCTCGATCGACACCTGGTCGCACTCGGCGGCCGCGAGTTCGGGCAGGAACGAGTAGCCGGACGGGCGGTCGTGGATGATCGCCGCGTAGCCGAAGCACAGGTGCACGGCCGTGGTGCCGCTGACCCCCGCGAGCGCGCGGTTGATCGCGGCCACGCCGTACTTGCGGGCCTCCTCCGGGCGGGCCTGCAGGTAGGGCTCGTCCAGCTGGACGATGTCGGCCCCGGCCGCGAACAGGTCCTTGACCTCTTCGTTGACCGCCGCTGCGTAACCGAGCGCGAGCTCCTCTGTGCTCGCGTAGTAGTCGTTCTGCGCCTGCTGGGCCATGGTGAACGGGCCCGGCACGGTGATCTTGATGGTCCTGCCGCTGTTGGCCCGGAGGAACGTCACATCCGCGGTCTCTACCGGGTGCCTGCGCCGGATCGGCCCGGTGACCCGCGGCACCGGGTTCGGGTGCCCGCTGCGGTCCAGCGCGGTGCCCGGGTTGTCGATGTCCACCCCGTCCAGGGCGGTGGCGAACCTGTTGGAGTAGCTCTCCCGGCACATCTCACCATCGGTGACGATGTCGAGGCCGGCCTGCTCCTGCGCCTGGATGGCGAGCAGGGTCGCGTCCTGCTGTGCCTGCGCCAGGTAGGCCTGGTCCACCCGCCACAGTTCCCTGGCGCGGACCCGGGGCGGGAACCGGTCGCCAAGCCGCTCACGGTCGATCAGCCAGTCCGGCTGGGGATAGCTGCCCACGAGCGACGTAGGGAAGAGCATGCCGGACCTCCGCCGGTGAGTGTTCGCTTGAAGTCTCAGGCCTCTGGGGTGTCCGAGCGGCCCTGCTGCTCGGCCAGGAAACGCTCGAACTGGGCGCCGAGTTCATCCGCGGTGGGCATCTGCGCGCCCGGCTCGGCCAGCAGCCCTTCCGCGGATGCGGCGTCCACGAACGCGTCGTACTGCCGTTCGAGGGCCTGCACCAGTTCGCTGATCTCGTCGGACGTTTCCACCTGACGGGCGATCTCCTCGTCGGTGCGCCGCGCCGCGTCCCGCAGCGCCTCGTCCGGCAGCGCCAGCCCGCTCGCCCTGGTCACGCATTCAAGCAGTGCCACGGCTGCCGCCGGATAAGCCGCCTGGGCCAGGTAGTGCGGCACGTGCACGGCGAAGCCGCCCGCTGCCCGGTTCTCCTCGCCCAGCCGCAGTTCAAGCAGCGAGGCCGCGCTGCCCGGTACCTGCAGCCGGTCCACGATCGGCCGGGATCCGGTGGCCAGTTCGGGCCGGGTGCCGTGCGCGGTGACGCCAAGCGGGCGGGTGTGCGGGACGCCCATCGGGATGCCGTGGAACCCGAGCACAAGCTCTGCCCCGAGGCGGCTGCTCACGTTCACCACGGCTCTGGTGAACCGCTCCCACTCGTGGTCGGGTTCCGGGCCGGTCAGCATCAGGAACGTCTTCCCTGTGCCGTCCCTGACCTGGTGGATGGCGAGTTCCGGTGCGTCGTAGGACTCCCAGTGGTCCTTGTCGTAGGTCATCGGCGGCCGGCGGGACCGGTAGTCGATCAGCCGGTCCACGTCGAACGTCACCACCGCCTCATGATCCAGGCTGCCCATCAGGTGCGCGTTCAGCAGCCGGCCGGCCGCGCCGGCGTCGATGAACCCGTCCAGGTAGTGCAGCAGGATTGCCCCGTCAAGCTTCGCCGCCCCTGGGTCGACCTGGTATAGGTCCCCCCCATCCGGCACCATGCTCACAGCCTCCCACCAGCGTTGGCCTCGTTGCGGATGACAACCGGCGGGAGCCGGTCTTCAATCCCGCGGCCTGTGCGCCAACGGTACCCGTTGGTAACGCACTGCCGCGACCCGGTGGCGCCGCCGAGGCAGGCCGACGTCACGCCCGGGCCACCGGCCCGCGCCACGGGCGCAGCTGTGGCCTGGTCAGCGCGCGATGGCCGCGACCGCCCGGGCGGTGCGCACCGCCTGTGACAGGGAGCCGATGTCGTAGGCCCCGTGGTGCCGCTGGCCGTTGACGAAGAACGTGGGCGTGCCGGACACGCCGCCGAGGTCGGCGGTGTCCACGTCCTCGGCGACCCGGGACACGTAGGTGTGCTTGCGCAGGTCGCGGGTGAAACGCTCGACGTCCAGGCCCAGAGCGGCCGCGTAGCCGGCCAGGTCGGCGGGGCGCAGCGCGTCCTGGTGCCGCAGCAGCGTGTCGTGCATCTCCCAGAACGCGCCCTGGGCGGCCGCGGCCTCCGCCGCCTCGGCCGCGAGCTGGGCGTGCGGGTGCACGTCGGTGAGCGGCAGGTGCCGCCATACGTAGCTCACGTCCCCGAAGCCGGCCAGCAGTTCCCTGATGGCCGGTTCGGCCCGGCCGCAGTAGGGGCATTCGAAGTCGCCGTACTCGACCACGGTGACCGGAGCCGCCTTCGGGCCGCGGATGTGATCCCGGCGCGGGTCGACCGGCGCGGCGAGGTCGATGATCGCCGTGGCCGTGCCGAGCAGCGCGCGGATCCGGATCCGCTTCGGCAGCAGGCTGGTCACCTTGAACACCGCCCAGGTGAGCGCCGCCGCGACTATCGCCGCGGCCAGCACGCCCGCCTTGGCCTGGGCCAGTTGCTCGCCATGGAAGGCGAGCGAGGCGACGAGCAGGGACACCGTCACCCCGATGCCGGCGATCGTGCCCGCGCCGGCCACCGACGCCCAGCCGGCCGGCGGCTGGATCCTGCCGCGGCTCGCCGTGGTCACCAGCCAGGCGGCACCCGCCGTCCCGATCGGCTTGCCCACGACGTACCCGGCGAGGATGCCGAGCGTCAGCGGCGAGGTGAACGCTCGCGCCAGGAACGCCCCGCTGATCACCAGCCCGGCATTGGCCAGTGCGAACAACGGCACGATCAGGTAGCTCGCCCACGGGTGGAAGGTGTCCTGCAGCCGCTCGTTCGGGGATATGGCCTCCGACAGGCTGATGCTGGCCGCCCTGGCCGTCTCCGGCGTGGGCTGCTCCCGGAACCGGCGGACCCAGCCGATGGCCCGCTCCAGGTCGCCGCGCGCGGCCGGGTACGCCGGGGTGAGCAGGCCCACCACCATGCCGCTGACCGCCGGGTCCACCCCGGACTTGAAGAACGCCGCCCACGCCGCCAGGCCAAGCCCGGCGTACACCGCGCCGGGCCGCAGGCCGACGGCCCTGGCCAGGAACACGGCGGCGAGCGCGGCGAGCCCGGCCAGCAGCGCGGGCACGTTGACGTGGTGGCTGTAGACCAGCGCGATGATCACGATCGTGGTGAAGTCGTCGACCACGGCGAAGGTGAGCAGGTAGGACCGCAGCCGGTCGGCGTTCTTCGGGCCGACCAGCGCGAGCATCCCCAGCGCGAAGGCGGTGTCGGTGGACATCGCAGTGCCCCAGCCGCCCGCGGTCGGCTGCCCGGCGTTGACCACGAGGAAGATCACGATCGGCACGGCCATGCCGCCGAGGCCGGCCGCCAGCGGCACCGCCATCCGCCGCCGCTCGCGCAGTTCCCCCATGTCGAACTCGCGGCGCGCTTCCAGCCCGATCACCAGGAAGAAGAACGTCATCAGGCCGTTGTTCAGCCAGCCCTGCAGGTCCTGGGACACGCCGAAGCCGCCAACATGCAGCCCTAGCGGTGTCCGCCAAAGCGACTCATACGAGGCTGCGTCCACGTTCACCCAGATGAGCGCGGTGATCGTGGCGGCCAGCAGGACCGCCGCGCTGCCGGTCTCGGTGCGCAGGAACTGCCGCAGCGGGGTCTGCAGGTGCCGCTCCCACGCGGTCCGCCCCGCTGCGGCGGCGTCCGGCCCGGGCCGCGTCAGTGCTGCCTGGCCGTCCCCCCGCGCTGGCTCCCCGGAGCCCGGCGCCGGCAGCGAGTCAGGGGCCATGACCGCAGTCAATCACGCAGGTGACCTTGGACACAGGCACGGCCGCCGCCCGGAAGTTAGTTGTAAGTTCACAATTACCGCCATCGCCAGGAGAACAGCGAGGAACATGTGCCGGAACTGAGCCGCAGGCGCCGGCTGCTCGTGCTGACAGTCTGCTGTTCCAGCCTGTTCATCGTCGGCCTCGACGCCACCATCGTGAACATCGCGCTGCCGTCGATTCAGCACGACCTGCACGCGCCGGTGTCCGGACTGCAGTGGACGGTGGACGCCTACACGCTGGTCGTCGCGAGCTTCCTGATTCTGGCGGGTTCCACCGGCGACCGGGTCGGCCGGCGGCGCACGTTCCAGGTCGGCCTGGCCACGTTCACCCTCGGCTCGCTGCTGTGCAGCCTGGCGCCGAGCCTGGGCTGGCTGATCGCCTTCCGCGCGATGCAGGCCATCGGCGGGTCCATGCTCAACCCGGTGGCGCTGGCCATCATCGCCAACACGTTCACCAACGACCGCGAGCGGGCCCGGGCGTTCGGCGTCTGGGGTGCGGTGTTCGGCCTCAGCATGGCGCTGGGCCCGGTGGTCGGCGGCGTGCTCGTCGCCACCGTGGGCTGGCGGGGCATCTTCTGGGTCAACATCCCGGTGGGGATCGCGGCCATCGTGGCGACCGCGCTCGTGGTGCCGGAGTCCCGTGCGCGCGCACGCCCGGCGGGTGGACCCGGTCGGGCAGGTGCTGATCATCGTCATGCTCGCCTCGCTCACCTACGCGATCATCGAGGGACCGCGGCACGGCTGGAGTTCGGCCACCATCCTCGGCCTGTTCTGCCTCTCGGCGGCCGCCGCGGCCGGCCTGGCCATCTACGAGCCGCGCCGCAAGGAGCCCCTGCTGGACCTGCGGTTCTTCCGCAGCGCACCGTTCACCGGGGCGGTGGTGATCGCGATCACCGCGTTCTCGGCGCTGGCCGGCTTCCTGTTCCTCAACACGCTGTACCTGCAGGACGCCCGGCACCTCTCCGCGCTGCACGCGGGCCTGTACATGCTGCCGATGGCGGCGATGACGGTGCTGCTCGCGCCGTTGTCCGGGCGGATCACCGGCCAGCGCGGGCCCCGGATCCCGCTGCTGGTGGCGGGCGTGATGACGACGGCCGGCGCGCTGTTGATGTCCGGTTTCACGGCCACCACGTCGGTGGCCTGGCTGATGCTTGCCTACGTCGTGCTCGGGATCGGGAACGGCATGGTCAACCCGCCGATCAGCAACACCGCGGTCTCCGGCATGCCCCGCTCCCAGGCGGGGGTGGCCGCCGCCGTGGCCTCGACCAGCCGCCAGGTGGGCGGCTCGCTGGGGGTCGCGCTGACCGGGTCGGCGGTAGCCTCGGGCCTGCACGGCTCGCTGCGCACCGGCTTCGTGCCGGCCAGCCACGCCGGCTGGCTGATCGTGGCCGGCTGCGGCGTGCTGGTGCTCGTGACGGGCCTGGCGACCAGCGGGCGCTGGGCACGTGCCACCGCCGTGCGCACGGCCGACCGGCTGATGCCCGAGGAGCCGAAGGTCCCGGTCACAGCCCCCTGACCCGGCCGGGTCAGGCGTTGTCGGCGGGAGCGCTGATCAGCGAGAAGACCGCGCCGTGGTCGTCGGCCACGACGGCGATCCGGCCGTAGGGACTGTCCCAGGCCGGGCGCACCGTGGATCCGCCCAGGCCGCTCACCGTGGCGACGGCCGCGTCGGTGTCCTCGACCGCGAAATAGACCGACCAGTGTGCCTGGACCTCCGCGGGGAGGCTGCTGTCCAGCTCGCCGATCCCGCCGACCTCGCTGCCGCCGGCCTTCAGCGTGGCGTAGCGGAATCTGGTGTCGCCGATGTCGCCGTACTCGTAGCCGAACACCGCGTGGTAGAAGGCCTTGTTGCCGTCGAAGTCGCGGCTGAGGTTCTCGTTCCAGGTCAGCGAGCCCGGCTCGTTCGCGAGCTGGACCCCGGTGTGCTGCCTGGCCTGCCAGAGGCCGAACACCGCGCCGCCCGGGTCGGCCGCCATCGCCATCCGCCCCTGGTCCATCACGTCCATCGGCTCCACGAGCACATGGCCACCGAACGCCTTGATCTTCGCCGCGGTCGCGTCCGCGTTACTGGCAGCCAGGTAGGTGGTCCACACGGACGGCTCGTCGGCGGGCCCCATCTTCGGCCCGATCCCCGCCACCTGCCTGCCGTCCTTCAGGCACACCGCGTACCCGCCGGCCTCCGGCGGCCCCGGCTGCACCTCCCAGCCGAACAACTCCGCGTAGAACGCGCCCGCCCTTGCGATGTCCGCCACGCCCAGGTCCACCCAGCAGGGCGTGCCGTCGCCCCAGGCGGTGTCCCTCGTCACCATGGTTTCATCCCCTAGGCCCAGGTCAGCGCGCCAGCCGCACCGACCTCAAGGGGACAGCATACGCATGCAGGTACCCGCGGTTGCCGGGGTCCGGCGAGGAGGGCGCGGGTCAGGAGGAGTAGCAGTAGGAGTCGCTCGAAGCGTCGCCGCCCTCCAGCCGGACCTGGTGCGCGCGGCGCCCGCGGAACACCTCGCCCTCCAGGAAGAAGCGCTCGTCGAAGCTTATGCCGCCCTCACTGGCGTCCAGCTTGGCCATCCAGGCACCGACGCCGTCCGGGTAGAACTGCTCGTCCCAGGCACCGTAGAGCGAGTTGGTGAAGTAGACCCGCTTGCCGTCGCGGGAGACCTCGACCATCTGCGGGCCGCCGGCCAGTGGCTGGTCCGGCCGGGCCGGGTGGGCCTTGCGCCCGACGATGCCGCCGATCCGGACCGAACCGACCTCGCGCGGGTGGAACGGGTCGCTCACGTCGTACTGCTTGAGTTCGCCGGTGCCCCAGCACGAGACGTAGAGGAACTTGTCGTCCACGGACAGCGCGAGGTCGGTGACCAGCGGCGGAACCGCACCGAAGCCCTGCAGCAGCGGCGGCAGCTTCTCGGCCGGGGCCGGCTCGGCGGGAATGGTGATCACCTTGGTGGCCGCCCAGTGGCCGTCCTGCTGGTGCCACAGCCAGATCGAGGCGGACAGGTCCTCGACGCTGACCACCACGCCGACGAAGCCGTACTTGCGGGCCGGGTCGTGCGCCGGGCGCAGTTCCAGCGCCATCTGGTGCTCGTCGCCGAGGTCGACGGTCTGCACGTGGCGGCGCGTGCTCATGTCCCAGAAGTGCAGCCGGTGCCCGTACTTGCGGCCGAGCAGCAACTCCGGCACGATCCCGTTCTCGATCATGGACGGGGTGCCCCACTCGGACGTGACGATCACGTCGTCGTTGATGTGCCACCAGACGTCGTAGGCCAGGTACTGGTCGCCGCGGTCCTCCTCGAACTGGCCGAGCACGTCGAAGTTGGCGTGGTCGAGCAGCGCGACCCCGCCGGGGCCCTCGGCGCCGTTGCCGCCGCCCAGGCAGGACACGTACAGGTAGCCGGGGCCGCAGTGCACCGTGTGCGGGCGCGAGTAGTTGGCCCGCTTGCCCAGCTCCTCCGGGCCGAGCACCTTCACGACCTTGGGCGCCGCCGGGTCCTCCAGCGTGTCCAGGATGTAGATGCGCGAGGACCGGATCCCGGGGACGACCAGGTAGCGCCGGTCGCCGTGGGTGTGTGAGCCGGTCGGGCAGAGCGCGCTCGAGCAGGCGTTCCAGCCGAAGTGGTGCAGTTCGTCGCCCAGGTTCGGCAGTTCGGTGTAGCCGACCACGGTGCCGTACGCGGCGGAGCCGGGGTCGGTGTCCACCACCGCGATCCCATCGGGCTTGTCCGCCGGGCGGGAGAACGTCGCCACGTAGGCGAGCTTCTCCGGCGGGCCGGCCGCCGCGTCGGCGGGGGAGCGGTAGAACGTGGGGTCGTGGTGGTGGTGCTCATCTGCCATCGGGGCAACCTTTCACCAGTGGTCCTTCGCGGAAGCTTCGCGCTCGCCTGCCAGCCCTGTCAACCATTCCCCGTCAGGTAACGAGGAGCCAGCCACCCAGGGCCAGCGAGCCCACGGCGACCAGGAAGAACACGCCGGTCCAAAAGCCGCCGGGCACGCCGGTGAGCCGTGCGAGCTGGTCGGCGTCGTTCGAGGGGCCGCGGCGCCGGCGCCGGTCACGCTGCAGTTCGAGCACGGGGCGCACCCCGCCGAACAAGAGCAGCCACGTCATCGCGTACCCGAGCGCGGCAGCCGCCACGGCGGACCGCTGCCAGAGGACCGCCACGATTACCGCCCCGGCGGCCACGACGGCCAGCAACCCGTAGGCGTTGCGGATGACGAACGCGAGCCCGGCCAGGCCCGCCAGGCTGAGCAGCAGCACGGCCATAAGGTGCCCGGTAGCCAGCAGCGCAGCGCCGCCCAGGCCGAGCAACGGCGCGGCCAGGTAGCCGGCCAGCGCGGTGAAGATGATGCCAGGGCCGGACGGGCTGCCCGCGGTCACCGTCACCCCCGCGGAGGTGTGCAGGACCCGCACCCCGTGCAGCCGCCTGCCGGTCGCCACCGCGGCAAGCGCGTGGCCGCCCTCGTGCGCGATGGTCACCACGGTGCGGGCTACCGGCCAGGCCCGGCGCGAGGCCACCACGGCCGCCGCGAGCAGGCCGGTGCCCAGGATCAGCACGTGCGACGGCGGCTGCCCCTGGCGGTCGGCCCAGGCCGCGAGGTGGTGCCACAGATGGCCAAGCGACACCGCGGTCATGTTCACATAGTGCCAGCCGGATCCGACTGAACCGGCCCGGCTGCCAAGCCGTGGCATGGGTGAAAACAGCGGCATCCAACGACGCCGCCAAGCCGTCGCATGGGTGAAAACAGCGGCATCCAAACGCGGCGGCCGCCGCAGACGGGAGGCGCCGCCGATGGTGGCAATCGCGATTGTCGCAGCCGCTGGCTGGCTCGCCCTGTATACCGGCGTGCGCCGCGGTCACCAGCGGCCGCCGCCTCCGGCGCGGCATGCGGCGGCTCCGGCTGGGACGAGGCGGGGCCCCCGGACCTGGGGGATCCGGCACTGGTGAACCTGGTGACGACCGGCTGCCAGCTCGACGGTGCCGCCTTCGCCGCCACCATCCTCCACCTCTGCGCCCGCAGGGTCCTGGCGCTGAGCGAGCCGGAGCCGGGGCGGCAACTGTGGTGCCTGCCGACCCGCGAGTCAGCCGGCGACCTGGATCTGGCCGGCTACGAGCGGCTGGTCCTCGACGACGTGACCCCCCAGTTCGCCGAGGCAGGGAGCGCGCCGTTCGAGGCGCTCGCCGACCTCTGCTTCGCCGACGTGAAGGGCGTCTGGGATCCGTTCGAGGAGGCCGTGCGTGCCGCGGGCAGGCAACGTGGGCTGACTCGTGCCCGGCTGCCCAAGACCGCCCTGGCGGTGCTCTACACAGGCGGGACTGTCGTTGCCGCGCTCGCCGCGGTGGCCGTGGGCGACGCCAACTCGACCCGGTGGGCCGGCGCGGCGTTCGCCGGGCTGGCCGTGCTGGCCGCGCTCGCTGCGCTCACCGGAAGGCTGGGGCGCAACGACAGGCTGACCGTGGCCGGTGCCGCACTGGCCGCGTGGGCGGCCCGGGTGACGGCGGAGCAGGCCCCGCCCGGGATCGCCGAGCCGGGCAGGCTCGCGCTCAGCGTCGCCACCGACGGCGCCCCGCCGGTTCCCGGGCTGGAGCACATCCGGCGCGGCGACGTGCGGCAGGGCGGGCGCCGCGGCTCCATGACCACGGCCGCCGCCCCGGACCGCCCGGCCCGGGCACCCAATCAGGCCTGGTCCTCGCTGGACGGCCGCTGGCGCCTGGTCCCGGTCGGGCCGCGGCGCGAGTCGCCGCGCATGATGTCCGGCGCGCTGCTGGCCGGCTTCGCGGTCGCCTTCCTGGCCGCGCTCGGCAGCTACGACGGCTACCAGGCGTTGCACATGTCGCCCGGCTGGATACTGCTGCCGGCCGGGGCGCTGGCCGGCAGCGTGGCCCTGGGCATAACCGGCGTCCGGGCGGTGGCGCGCTGGCTGGCCCTGCCCGCCGAGGTGAGCTTCGCCGGGCAGGTGATCGCCCGCTGGATCGAGGAGAGTTCCGACAGCGGCGAGAACAGCAACACCGTGACGTACTGGTGCCTGGCCCTCGACGACGGCCAGCGGGCCTGGACCTTCGACGTGGGCCAGGCGGCGTTCGGGCAGTTCCCGCTCGGCGCCCGGATCCGGGCCCGGATCGCGCCGCGCTCGATGCGGCTGCTCGACCTGGCGATGGTCGGGCCGGAGGGGGAGGCCCTGCCCGGGCAGCCGCGGTGGGGGGAGGCCGCGGGCGCGGGCCCCGCGCCGTGGCAGACCCGGCCGCGGGCCAGCCTCGCTACGGCTGCGGACGATCCGGCGGGGCCGGACCCCGTACTGCTCGGCCCCCTGGTCACCGCGGCCGACGTCGAGGCCGTGCTTGGCTTCGGTGTCCGGTTCCGCGGCACGCCGACCCCGTTCGCCACCGCGTACCGGGGCAATGGGGTGACCGTCAGTTTCGTCACCACCAGCGGGCGCGTCGGTGAGATGAACGCCAGGGCCGCGCGGCGGTCCGGGCGGCCGCTGCCCGGCACCGGTGAGGCGGCATGGCTGATCGACCGGGGCCGGGCGGCCGTGGTGCAGGCTGACGGCAAGACCGTCAAGCTGACGGTGCGCGGATCGGCGCGGGTCCCGCCGGGTGCGGTCACCCGCCTGGCGGCGATCGTCGCCGAGCGCCTGACCGAGCGCAGCGAGATCGGCTCATGATCTTGATCTCTCGTGATCATGACTTACGGGGGCCTATAGCACCACCTAAGTCATGATCACGCAGCGATCGAGGGGCGCGCGGCGTCAGGGCGCCCGTCAGCGGCGGGAGAGCGTATCGATCCTGGCGACCTGGTCCGGCTCCAGCGTGAAAGTCATCAGGTCGAAGTTGGCGGCGATCCGCTCCGGGTTCACCGACTTCGGGATTACCGTGATGCCGTGCTCGATGTGCCAGCGCAGCACCACCTGCGCGGGCGTGACGCCGTGCACCTTGGCGATGTCCACGAGTATCGGGTCCGCCAGGTTGGTGCCCTTGAGCGGGCTGTAGCCCTCCACCGCGACGCCCCGCTCGGCGTGCGCGGCGAGCAGGGCCGGGTCGTGCCGGGCGGGGCTCCACGGGATCTGGTTGACCGCCGGTACCTCGCCGCATACCTCGGCCAGCCGGTCGATCTGGGCGAGCGAGTAGTTGCTCACTCCCACCGCGCGGGCCCGGCCCTCATCCCGCAGCATGATGAACTCCTGCCAGACATGGCACAGCTTGCGTCCCGGGAGGCGGCGAGTGCACCAGCCACAGGTCCACATGGTCGGTGCCAAGCGCGCGCAGGCTCGCCGCGAGCGTGGCCCGCTCCCGGTCGGCGCGGCTGGACGGCAGCTTGGTCGTGAGGAACACCGCGTCGCGGTCCACGCCGCTGTCCGTCAGCGCGTGGCCCACCTCGGACTCGTTGCCGTACATCGTGGCGGTGTCAATGTGCCGGTAGCCGGACTTGAGGGCGGCGAGCACCGCCTGGCGTCCTGCCCGGCCGCGAAGCTGCCACGTGCCAAACCCGATCATCGGCATCTCGACGCCACCGGGCAACGAGCTTGCCGGTACTGCCACCGCCTCGGTCATGAGACCCAGTGTGCCCTGCGGCTGTGGCGTCACACCATAGCCGTCCCGGTCCGGGCGACCAGGTCCGCGAACAGGTCCATCAGCCGCGCCGTCACCGGCCCGGGCTTGCCGTCGCCGATGGCGCGCCCGTCGATCGCGGTGACCGGCGCCAGGCCGCCCATCGTGCCGGTGACGAACACCTCGTCGGCGTTGTAGAAGTCGGTCAGGCTGAAGTCGCGTACGTCGCAGGCCAGGCCGGCCTCTGCGGCGAGTTCGAGCACGGTCGTGCGGGTGATCCCCTCCGGGCAGGCGAGCGCCGCCGGGGTGCCCAGCCGCCCGCCGGTGACCAGGAACAGGTGGGTGGCGTTGGTCTCGGCGACGAATCCGCGATGGTCGAGCATGACCGCGTCGTCGGCGCCCGCGGCGTTCGCCTCGATCTTGGCCAGGATCGACGGCAGCAGGTTGTTGTGGTGGATCTTCGGATCCAGGCAGTCCGGCTGTGGCCGCCGCACGCTGGAGGTGATCAGGGTGATCCCGGCCAGGTCGTAGACGGGCGGCTTGTGTTCGGCGAGCACGATCAGGGTCGGCCCGGACCGGTTCAGCCGCGGATCCATGCCGCTGGTGACCTTCTCGCCCCGGGTGAGCGTGAGCCTGATGTGCACGTTGTCGGTCATCCCGTTGGCGCTCAGGGTCCGCCGCACCTGCTCGGCGATCTCCTCGTCGGAGGGCACGGTGTCGAACGCGAGCGCCTTCGCCGAGCGCCGCAACCGGGCCAGGTGCTCGGCCAGCCGGAAGATGCGCCCCCGATACAGGCGCAGGCCCTCCCAGACCGCGTCCCCGCCTTGCACGGCGGAGTCGAACGGGCTGACCGCCGCTTCGTTGCGGTGGGTGAGGCGGCCGCCCACGTTCACGATGACGTCGAGATTGCGCTCGTCGAGGGCCTGGAGCACGGTTCCTCCTTCGTTTCCTGCACCGCTTGTTCCTGCACCGCTTGTTCCTGCACCGCTTGTTCCTGCCGCTGTTGCCGCGCGCCGGACCTGGCGCCCTCAGGGCCGGGCGGGCGCCAGCCGGTCGGCGTGCAGCCGCTCGTAGTACGGCCGGCACCGCTCGGCCAGGTCCGCGAGCCCGGCCGGCAGCGCCTGCCGCGGTGCGTGGTAGGGCCCGAAGCCGGTGGACCGCCACACGCTCTCATACCAGTACGGGCCCCACACCCCGTCGGTGTCCCGCGGCCCGGCCGGCCATGACAGCATCGCCGGGGTAAACGGGATGTCCAGAGCCGCGCACAGCGCGCGCAGTATCCCCTGCGGGTCCTCCAGCAGGTCCCGGGAGTCGATCACCGGACCGGGGTAGGCGTCGAAGATCTCCGCCTGCTGCAGGATCCCGAGGTCGGCCAGGGTCGGCTCCGACCGCACCTTGGCGTAGGACGCGAGCAACTCGGCCGGGTCCCTGAGCAGGTAGGCGTGCCGCAGTGGCGCCAGCGCGGCACGGTCCACGTCAGGCAGCAAATGGTGGGTCATGTGCTTGCCGTAGTACACGCTCTTGCCCGCCGGGAGCGGCGCCGCGGCGAGGTCGTCAAGCACCTCGCGCCAGCCGTTGGGCATGCTGGCCAGGATCTCGTCACGGCCGGGGTGGCTGATGCCGGTCCTGGCCAGGTAGAACGCGTAAAGCGGCTCGTCCGCCACGATGGTGTCGGGCCGGTTCCCGAACGACCGCATGAGCGCGGTCGAGACGGTGCGCGGGCCGGACCACATCGCGATCCGGGCTACGGGCTGGGTCAGAGCTTCACCACCGAGCGGAGCACGTCGCCGCGCTGCATCTTGGCAAAGGAGTCCTCGATGTCGTCCAGCGCGATCGTCTCCGAGACGAACTTCTCCAGCGGCAGCCGGCCCTGCAGGTACAGCCCGGTGAGCATGGGGAAGTCGCGTTCCGGCAGGCAGTCGCCGTACCAGGAGGACTTCAGCGCGCCACCGCGGCCGAACAGGTCGAGCAGCGGCAGTTCGATGCGCATCTCCGGGGTCGGCACGCCGACCTGGACCAGCACCCCGGCCAGGTCCCTGGCGTAGAACGCCTGCCGGTACGTTTCCGGGCGGCCCACCGCCTCGATCACCACGTCGGCGCCGTTGCCCCCGGTCAGCGCCTGGATCTCGGCAACCGGGTCGGCCTCGCGGGAGTTGACCACGTGGGTGGCGCCGAACTGGCGCGCCCACTCCAGCTTCCGCGGGTCTACGTCGACCGCGATGATCGTGAGCGCACCGGCCAGGCGCGCCCCCAGCACCGCCGCGTCACCCACGCCGCCGCAGCCGATCACGGCCACCGAGTCGCCGCGGCTCACCCCGCCGGTGTTGATCGCCGCGCCAAGCCCGGCCATCACGCCGCAACCGAGCAGGCCTGCCACCTCCGGCGGGACCGCCGGGTCGACCTTGGTGCACTGGCCCGCGGCGACCAGGGTCTGCTCGGCGAAGGCGCCGATGCCCAGCGCGGGCGACAGCAGGGTGCCGTCCTCCAGGGTCATCTTCTGCGCGGCGTTGTGGGTGGCAAAGCAGTACCACGGACGGCCCCGCTTGCAGGCGCGGCACTGGCCGCACACCGCACGCCAGTTCAGGATGACGAAGTCGCCGGGGGCGACGGCGGTCACCCCGGGACCCACGGCATCGACCACGCCGGCCGCCTCATGGCCAAGCAGGTAGGGGAAGTCCTCCCCGATGCCGCCCTCGCGGTAGTGCAGGTCGGTATGGCAGACGCCGCACGCCTGCACCCGCACCCGCGCCTCGCCGGGCCCGGGATCGGGCACCAGCACCGTGGTGACCTCGACCGGTTCTCCCTTTGCTCGGGCGATGACGCCCCGCACGCTAGTTGTCATCCCGCTATCGTCTTGCATCCCCAGCCCACAGCCAAGACCGGGGTGCCCACAGTTCACGCAGGCCGGCCCCGGTCACAGCACCCGCCCCGGCCCGTAAAAGGCGAGCCGGGGGCTGGCCCCGGCGCGGACAGAACTTTCGCGCCAGGTCACCCCCTGCCACCCGTGGTCAGGTGCGCCGTCAGCCCCGCCACTCTCGTCCCGGCGGCCACTCTGGCCACGAACGGTAAGCCCTGTCCCCGCAACGCTGCACAGCGGGAGTATTTTGAATACAACAGCCTAAATGCTTGGGGACTAGGCGGTAGGGGTGGCACATGACCATGCGGGATGGATCCGCGAAGGCAGACCGATGATCCGCCCGGTGGAGCGGCCGGTGCCGCTGCGTCAGTCGGTCTACGAAGCCCTGGTCGAGCTGGTGATCGCCGGACGGCTCACTCCAGGGCAGCACCTGGTGGAGACGGAGCTGGCGCGCCAGCTCGGGGTGAGCCGCCAGCCCGTGCGCGAGGCGCTGCACCGGCTGGAGGCCGAGGGCTGGGTCGACCTGCGGCCCAACCAGGGCGCGTTCGTCCACGTGCCCACCGACCAGGAGGTGGACCAGCTCCTGGACGTGCGGGAGCTGCTGGAGGTGGAGACCGCCCGGCTGGCGGCGCGCACGGTGACCGCGGACCAGATGGCGCGGTTGCGCGCCATCTGCCGCGACGGCGAGGCCGCGGTGGCCGCGGGCGACACCGAGCGCTTCGTGTCGCTGAACAACAGCTTCCACGCCGCGCTGGCGGAGATCGGCGGCAACGCCGTCATGGCCGAGCTGAGCGCGATCGTCGGCCGCCGGGCGCGCTGGTACTACCGCCTCGTGGCGCCGATGCGCGAGCACGAGTCGTGCGCCGAGCATCTGGCCATGGTCGAGGCGATCGAGGCCGGCGACGACGGGCAGGCGGCCAAGGTCGCCCGGGGCCACATCGAGCGCACCCGTAACGCCTACCACCGCCCCGCCTGAGGGTGCCAACCCCGCCCCGCCTGAGGGCGCCCAACCCCGCCCCGCGGAAGGCGGCGGGCGGCCGTTTTCCCGGCCGGGTCAGGTCGCGCGGCGGCGGACCAGCCAGACGGTGGTGGCGATGAGCAGCGCGGACAGCGCGAGCAGCCAGCCGCCCTCGATCCACTGGAATTGCCAGAACCGGCTGCCAGGCTGGTAGCTGATCCAGAGCGTGTAGCCGTGCTTGGTGAGATAGCCCACCGGGTTGAGGATCGTCTGGAACGTGTTCGGCCCGACCCGCGTCGCGGGGGCATGGTGGTCGCCCCGCAGCTCCTGGCTGATCGCGGACTGGCTGACCAGCTTGCCGCCCTTGGTGTACCAGTGGCTGATGATCCACGCGGAGCCAGGCAGGTTGGTGCTGTGCGTGACCAGCGGTGTGATGTAGTGCTCGCGCAGCCACAGCCCGGTGGCGAAGGCGAGCCCGGCGTAGGCGGCCAGGGTGGCGGCGATCGCGGGGACGGCCCGGCGGATGAGCATCCCGGCCAGGGCGCCGATCGCGAAAGCGGCCAGCGTCCAGGCGGCGAACGCAACTCCGAGCAGGCCGAACACGCGGGCCGAGAACGGGATCACGTAGCCCGCCGCGGCCCACGGCTGGTTGTACCAGGCAAACAGGACGGTGAACGCCCCCACCACGGCTGTCACCGCGACCGCCAGCGGCACCAGCTTGCCGACCGTCCAGCGGAGCCGGCCGATGCCCTGGGTCCAGGCGAACCGGAAGGTTCCGGTCTCCAGCTCCCTGGCCAGCACCGGCGCCCCGATGAACGCGCCGATCAGCGCCGGCACCGCCTGCAGGGCGATGCTGACGATGATCGCGGTCTCGCCGTATCTACCGGTGAAGTTGATAGCGCAGCCGAGTGAGCCGGCCGGGTGGCAGTAGGCCGCCTCGGCGTGGTGCATCTGCAGGCCGGTCAGCCACAAGTACACCGCGAGCGCGCCGAGGAAGGCGGCCACGCCGGCCAGCGCGGCCCGGTGCTGCCGCCAGGTGACCCAGGCCATCCGCCGCCACGGCACCGGCCGCAGGCCCGCGTCGTGCTTCGGGCGGGCGGGCATGGTCAGCGCGGTCATCGCGTCACCTCCGAGGGCTGGGTGTCCCGGCCGCGGGCCGGGCCGGGCAGCGCGCCGGCGCCAGGCTCGCGCAGGTAGGCCAGGGCGAGTTCTTCCAGGCCGACCGGGTGCGCCTCCCAGCCGGGCGGGACCGGGTCGTCCACGGTGGCCCGGACCAGCAGGTGGGCCTGCGCCGCACCGCGGCGCACGTGCACCACCGGCCGGTCGGCATACTTGCTGGCCTCGGCGGCGGGGCCGGTCAGCATGCGGTGGCTGGCGAGCAGGTCGTCGACCTCGCCGGCCACCTGGACCCGGCCCCGCGACAGCAGGATGAGATAGTCGGCCACCCGCTCGAGTTCGGCGAGCACGTGCGAGGACAGCACGACCGACACCCCGTCGTCGGCCGCCGCGGTCAGCACAAGGGCCATGAAGTCGTGCCGGGCGACCGGGTCGAGCATCGCCACCGGCTCATCGAGCACCAGCAGCCGTGGCCGGCGGGCCAGCGCCAGGGTCAGCGCGAGCTGCGCCTGCTGCCCGCCGGACAGCTTGCCGGCCTTCCGGTTCAGCGGGATGCCGAGCTCGCCCAGCCGGGCCGTGGCGTAGGGCTGGTCGAAACGGCGGTTCAGGTTGGCCGTCAGGTGCAGCATGTCCGCGGCCGGCAGGTTCTTGTACAGCGGCGTGTCCTGGGCGACGAACGCGATGCCGTCCAGCGCCGCCGGGGACCCGGCGGGCTTGCCTCCGAGCACGGTGACGGTGCCCGCGGTCGGGTCTGCCAGGCCGACCGCTAGGTTCAGCAGCGTGGTCTTGCCGGCGCCGTTCGGGCCGACCAGCGCGGCCACGTGCCCGGCGGGGATCGCCAGCGTGCACTCCCGCAGCGCCCAGGTGCTGCCGTAGCGTTTGCCCAGGCCGCTGGCCTCGATGACGTTCATGTTCATGCGGCGCCCTCCGTTTCAGCGCTCGCCGCGCCGCGGCGGTCCCCCGTGCCGCCGCGGCGCTCATGGAAATCCCGCAGGGCGCTGGTGAACAGCGCCACGATGCCGTCCTGGTCCAGGCCGGCCGCGTCGGCGGTGGTCAGCCAGCCGAGCAGGGACTTGCGCAGCCCGGTGAGTTCCGGGAGCGCGACCTGGCTCAGCGTGGCCTGGATGAACGTGCCCTGGCCGGGGCGCCCGGCCGTCAGGCCCTTGGTCTCCAGCTCCTTGTAGGCCTTGAGCACCGTGTTCGGGTTGATCGCCAGCGAGGCCACCACGTCCCGGACCTTCGGCAGCTGGTCGCCCGGCTTGAGGTAGCCCAGCCGCAGCGCGTGCTCGACCTGCTGCACCAGCTGCAGGTAGGTCGGCACGCCCGAGGCCGCATCCAGCCGGAACTCGATCGGCGACCCCGGCCCGCGCGGCCCGCCTCCCGGCGTGCTGCCGCCGCTCGCAGGCAAAGCACCAGCCCCGCCGCCCGCCGGGCTGTCACCTTTATCTATGACCATAAGACAATGGATACACTCGATAACTCGGCTGGTCAAACGTGGCGGCCCAGGGCAGCAGCGCAGCGCCTGCAAACAGGACCGCCGCCGGGCACTGCGGACTGGCCCTGGCGATCCGCCTGCCTCGCGGCGATGTGAAAACTGGTAACCCGTCGAATTCGGGTGTGGCGACAGATGAGCGGCGGCTGGCGCAGGTGGCCCAGTTGGCGCCTGCGAGAAGCGCGTGGCGGATGCCGCACTCAGGGGAGGCGGACGACGCTTACCGGGTCCGAGGAGTAGGGGTCCTGGGCGTTGTCGATCAGCTCGATCTCGCCCCGGTCCGACATGACGTGGAACGTGCCGTCCGACCGGTACTCACGGATCACCGTGGTGGTCCCGTCGGCGTGGGTGTACCGCTCCTCGGAGTAGGCGTCCGTGGCGTGTTTGCTCGCGTCCACCGCGGCCTCGTCCCGCCACTCGAACCGGTACGGGGCCAGCGGCAGCCGCAGCTCGTAGGGGAAGCTCTCGGTCATCGCCGCTCCGTCGCCGTGGTCCGTGGCTCAGCCACCCGTTACCCCATGATCGCGGACGTTCCCCGGGCGGCCGGCGCCGGGGAACCGTCCGCGATCATGGCCGACGTGGTGCCGGTCAGGCGATGGCCGGCTTGGCTCGCGCCTCCTCCTTTTCCCCGCGGCGCACCGCGGCGATCATCTGTTCCTCGGTCGGCCGTTTGCAGAGGAACGCGACGGTCAGCGCGGCCAGTGCGCCGAGCGCGCACCGAAGTAGAAGCCGCGTATCCAGTGGAAGTTCGGGTTCCCGTACAGGGTGCCGGTCATGATGAGCGCGGCGATGCCGCCGGCGAAGCTGCCGCCGAGCGCCTTGAATGCGTAGATCGAGCCGTAGTTGACCGCGTTGTTGGTCTCGCCGTAGTAGTCCGCCACCAGGGCCGCGGTCATCGGGAAGTTGGCGCCGGACAGGCCGCCGGAGATGATCGCGCAGATGACGAACAGTGGTTTGTTGTGCGCCGAGCCCGCGATAGAACGCGAGCAACTGGAAGACCACGTTGCCCGAGTACGCGTAGATCATCGTCCTTCTTCGGCCGATGAACTCGGAGATGTACCCGTAGACCGGCCGGAATAGCCCGTCCGCGAGGGAGAAGCCGGCGAAGCCGACCACCGCGGCGGCCGTGCCGAGCCCTTCTGCCTGGGCGAAGCCGTAGTAGTACGCGACGCCGAACAGGGAGCAGCCGATGTACAGGGCGTACTGGATGCCGATCCACTTGGCCTGCGGGGTACGCCACATCTGGCCCAGGTTGTAGTGCCGCAGCGCGGGCGGGTTGCTCCGCAGGTCACGGGTGCTGTGCTTCTGCCAGTTGAGCGGGTCGATCTCCTTCGGCCACCAGTTCTTCGGCGGGTCCTTCATGAAGCACCCGGCCTCGCAGATGCCGACGGTCATGATGATCGCCTGGATCCAGGATGTAGTGCTTGAGGGTGCTTGGGCTCATCGTGATCGAGCCGCCGCCGCTGCTGGCCGCGCCGATCGCGAAGATGAACGGCACCGCGCCGTAGGCCCAGCCGCCGTTGACGAACCCGGTCCGCCAGCCCTTCTTCTCCGGGTACCACTTGGCCACGATGTTGATGCAGCTTGAGTAGACCATCCCGGAGCCGATGCCGCCGAGGACGGCGTATCCCGAGGTAGGCCTGCCAGATCGAGGTGGACGTGCGCCAGGAGCCCGTAGCCCACGATGCCGCAGACGATGCCGCCGATGATCGTCGCCCACCGGACGTTGAGGATGCCCCGGTTGCGCAGGTATCCCGGTGAAGATCTGGACGAACGATTCGAAGATGACGAAGAACGAGAACGCCCAGAACACCGGTCCGGGCTCCAGCCGTGGGCCGCCTGGCCAGCGAGCCGTTCAGCGTGCCCCAGGTGTACTCGAGCAGGCCGGCCAGGCACATGGCCAGCCCAGGCGGCCATGATCGCCACCCCGCGGGCGTAGCCCAGGATGTCCCTGGTCGGTTTCACCGACGCGGAACACCCGGCCGGTCGGGTTGGTTACTTCTTGAAAAGCTACGCTTCCGCTAACTGCGGCCATCGGTCGCCACCGATTCCTCTCGTATGCGACGCGAGTGGGCGAAGAACCCGGGCCCTTGGATCCGGGCCGGGGGTGTACGTGGAACCGTCCCGATGGACCGTGGGACGGATCGGAGGGTTCGCGTAGGTCTCGGCTGCTTGGTCCCGGGTCGTGATCCGGGGCTCAGCCGGGTAGGGCAGGGGCGTCGCGCTGGTCGCTGGCAGGTGTCCGCGTGACGTCCCTGATCCCGGGCCTGCGGTGGCCCGCGGGATCCCTGGCACAGGCCGTGCGGTATCCGGTGGCTGCGGTTTCTTCGCCGGTCCGCCATGTCTGCCTCCAGATTCGGCCCCGCCGCTACGGGCCGGGCCTCATTCCTCCAGTCCGAGCACCCGGAACAGATCGCGCCGGGCCGGCCCGTCGTGAGCCGCCTCGAAGAGTTCGTCGAGCCCCCAGCCCGCTTCGGTCAGCAGGTCCCGTGCCTGGTCGAAGAGCGGTGAGCGCTCGGCGGGGGGCACCGTCTTGAGCACCAGGTGGCCGACCACTTCGACGACCGCCTCGCGCATCAGCAACCGCCGCTCGCCGCGCGGCCGGGCCACCCCCGCCATCAGCGGGATGATCGTGCGCGAGCCCGGCTCCGGCCCCTTGCCGTTGTCCGGCCCGGTCATGACTGCCCTCCCGGTGGCTGCGTGCCCCGTGGCCTCGCGCCCGAGGACCGCGCTCCCGGCTGCTGGGCTCCCGGCTGGCCGGCCGCGGACAGTTCCGCCCGCAGCCGTTCGACCTCGCCGGACCGGGCCAGGTCGATGATCTCCACCAGCGAGAACGCCCGGCCGCCCGGCGAGCCGTCGCCCAGCACGACCGGATCCGACTCGCGGAACACCTCGAACCGCGTGCTGGCCGCCTTGGGCCCCACGGCCAGCACGTAACGCAGCACCGCCTGCCGGTCGGGCAGGTATCGCTGCTGGTGACCGTTGTCGAAGCGGATCTGCCATTGCGCGGACATCGCCGTTCCTGTTGCTGCTGGTCTGCGGGCGGTGGCTCCCCGGTCGTGGTTGGCGTCAGCGGGTACGGAGTCCGGCGGCGGCGCTAGGCGCCGACGCCACGGTTGAGCGGCATGGAGTAGGTCTCGTCCCGCATCCGCTGGTGGTGCTCCGGGTCCTCGCCCGCGCGCAGTTCGGCGGGCACGTCCATGCCGATCGTTTCCCAGTTGCGGTTGGCCTGCTGCTGGATGGTCGCGATGTGCTCGGCCAGCATGTGCCCGAACCGGCCCTGCATGGCGAGATAGTCGGTGACCGGGCGCTGCACCGGCGGGTGGAAGTAGTGGTACTTGCGTTCTTCCGGGTCGTACTCCCAAACCGGGAACAGGCCCGCCTCCACGACCCGGCGGCCGATCTCCACGGTCATCGAGGTCTGGTAGACCCAGCCCTTCTGGCACGGCGTGAAGCAGTGCATGAACGCCGCGCCGCGGTGGTTGAGCCCCTTGCGCGTCTTGTTGATGAGGTCCACCGGGTATCCGACCGTGGCGGTGGCCACGTAGCAGTGCGGGTGCCCCTCGGCCATCATCTTGGCCAGGTTCTTCGGCGGCAGCCTGGTCCCCTCCGGGATGGCCTTTCCGAACGGCGTGAACGTGGTCATGCTGGCGTACGGGGTGGTCGGCGAGACCTGGATGCCGGTGTTGGCGTAACACTCGTTGTCGTAGCAGATGAACAGGGCGTCGTGGTTGCGGTATAGCGCACCGGAGATGGAGCCGAGCCCGATGTCCGAGGCGCTGCCGTCGCCCGCCATCACGATGATGTTCGGGTACGGGCCGGGGTGGCGGCCCTTCCTGATCAGCGCCTCGTACCCGGCGGCCATGCCCGCGGTGAACGACCCGCCGCTGGCGATGGGCGTGTGCGCCCACGGCACCGTGTACGGCGTGCACAGGTAGGTCGAGTTCGCCACGTACATGCATCCGGTGGGCCCGGCCACCACGGTGTCCTGGCCGGCCGCCTTGAGCACCCAGCGGTACTCGATCGCTGGCCCGCAGCCGGCGCAGGTGCGGTGCCCGGCCTGATACGGGTCTTCCTCCGGGGTGTCGGGCAGGTAGTGGCGGTCGCGGCCCGCAGAGTCGTCGGTCGCGGCGCCCCGGCCCTCCTCCTCAAGCAGCGGGAGGTACTGGCGGATAACTTCCTTAGCCATCGGTGGCTCCTCCTTCGGGGTTCGAGGGGGTCGTCCCCCGGAGTTACAGAGTCTCGAATCCGACCCAGTGCGCGGGCTTTTCGACCGCGCCGCGCTCGATCGCCTGGGTGAGCTTGCCCGCCATCCACTCGAACTCGGCCGCGGGCACGGTCTCGCCGCCGAGCCCGGCCATGAACGAGGTCACCAGCGGGCGGTTCTCCGCGTGGTACAGGGCGGTGGTCACGTCCGGGGCGAGGATGCCCCCGTAGGTGGAGCCGCCGAGGCCGAGGTTGGTCTCCACCACCCCGACGGCCTTGATGCCGCGCAGCGCCGCCCGCAGGTCGTCGCTGGGGAACGGCCGGATCCACATCAGCCGGGCCATCCCGACCTTGATCCCGCGCTCGCGCAGCAGCCGGATCGCCGCCCGGCAGGTGACCGAATGCCCGCCGGAGATGACAATGGCGATGTCGGCGTCGTCGAGCATGTACTCCTCGACGAAGTGCGCGTAGTGCCGCCCGAACGCCGCGCCGAACTCGTCGGTCTTCTGCCGGATCACCGGGATCGCGTCCTCCATCGCCCGGGCCCGCTCGAGCTGCAGCGGCGGTCCCTGCGAGGGGTGGATCTGCGGGCCGTGCGACACCGGATGCCGCGGGTCCAGCGGGAACGGCAGCCGGTACGGCGGCAGGTAGGCGTCCACCTGGGCCGCGGCCGGCATCTCCACCTCACCGGCGATGTGCGACACGAAGTACCCGTCCTGCACCACCATCTGCGGCAGCAGCACCCGGGGGTCCTCGCCGATCGCCATCCCGATCAGCGTCTTGTCGAACACCTCCTGCGGAGTCGCGGCCCAGCCCATCAGCCAGCCCATGTCCCGCGTGCACAGTGCGTCGGTGTGCTCGGAGCCGAAGTCGCCGGGCGGGTCCAGGGTGCGGTCGGCGATCGACATGTGGATCGGGATGCGGGCCCCGGAGATGATCGAGTACATCTCGTACGCGTAGGTCACGCCCACGCCGGAGGACCCGGTGAACGCCCGTGCCCCGCAAGAACCCGCGCCGAACGCGGCCGAGAGCTGGGAGTGCTCACCGTCAGCCACGATGTACTCAGCGTCGAGGAGCCCGTCGGCGATGAACTGCGACAGGTTCATCATGATCGCGGTGTACGGGCGGATCGGGTACGCCGTGATCACATCCACGTTGGCGTACAGCGCGGCGTAGGCCGCCGCCGCGCACCCGTTCAGCCGCTTGCGGGTGCCCGCCAGGCCGTCGAGCATCTTGATCCCGTCGGGGGTCCTGCTGCCCGGGCCGTAGTCGGGCTCGGCGGCCCAGGCGCCTTCCACATGAACCGTGGTCATGACCTCACCCCGGAGTCTCCGTTCGGCGTACGAGCGCTCTTGCCGCTGCCGCTGCCGCGCTGCGCGCTCTGGCCGTTGCCGGCATGGCTGGCGCGCTCGGCGTCGTACTCGGCGATGGTCTCCTCGATGAGCTGCTTGGTGAACGCGGACTGCTCGGCGTGCGCGCCGTCGTAGGGCGCGAACGCGGTCTCCATCCGGACCACGTCGGCCGGGTCGTCGAAGTCCAGCTCCGGCGCCTTCTCCAGGCAGCCGGTCGGGCATTCCTGCACGCAGACCAGGCAGCCTTTGCAGTACGTGGTGCGGATCGAGTAGTGCCCGTTCTCCCTGGCGTCGCGCAGCACGCTCACGTCCGGGCAGACGATGTAGCAGTTGTCGCAGCCGTTGCACACCCCGCAGCTCATGCACCGGTCGGACTCCGCGACCGCCTCCTGCTGGCTGTAGGCCAGGGTGACCTCGACCTTCTGGCTGGCGCGGCGCTGCTCCGGCGGGCTCAGCGGAATGGGCGTTCGCGGCGCGTGCCGGAAGTACGCGGCGTTCAGCCCTTGGTACGGCATGATCTCGACGTCCGGCTCACCGGCCAGTTCCTGGGCGGTGAGCAGCCGGTCGATGTCGCGTGCCGCCCGCTTCCCGTCGCCGAGCGCGTCCACCACCATGGACGGCCCGCGCATCACGTCGCCGCCGACAAACACGTTGCCCTCGACCCGGCCGTGCTCGTCCGCGGTGATCACCCCGCCGTCGCTGAGGTACTCGGGCAGCCACGCGAGCTGCTGGACCTGGCCGATCGCGATCATGATCGTGTCGCAGGCCACCTCCCGCTCGCTGCCAGGCACCAGCCGCGGCACCACGGCTCCGCTCTCGTCCTTGGCCAGCGCGGCGTCGCACAGCACGGCCCCGGTGACGTGGTCATCGGAGGACAGCACCCGGACCAGCGCGCTGTTCGGGGCGAGCGCGACTCCCTCGTCCCGCGCCTGCTCCAGGTCCTCTGGAACGATGAGCAGTTCTGTTTCAGATTCCAGCGAAACGATCGTCGCGTGGCCGCCGCCCAGCCTGATCGCTGACCTGGCTGCGTCCGAAGCAGTGTTGCCGCCGCCGATCACCAGCACCTGGCTGCCCACGGTGACCGGGCGGCCCAGGCCGGCCTCGCGGAGGAACTCAAGCGCGCCGACCACCCCGCGCGACCCGATGCCGTCCACCGGGAGCTTGCGCCCCACGTCCTGGCCGAGGGCCAGGAACGCCGCCGGGTAACCGCGCAGCTCATCCCAGGAGATGTCCTCGCCCGCGCGGACACCGCAGCGGATCTCGATGCCGCCGAGCGAGAGCAGCTTGGCGATCTCGGCGTCCAGGATCTCCTCCGGCAGGTGCCAGTAGGGAATGCCGGCCCGCAGCATCCCGCCCGGCTTCTCCAGCGCCTCGAAGATCACCGATGAGTAGCCGCGCCGCCGCAGGTGGTACGCGCACGCCAGGCCCGCGGGCCCGGAACCGACGATGGCCACGGTGGTGCCGTTCAGTGCGGGCAACCCGCCGGCGATCGGGTTCTCGGTCAGGGCGAGCCCGTAATCGCCGAGGAACCGCTCCACACTGCGGATCCCGATCGGCTCGTCGTGCTCGGCGCGGTTGCAGGCGGTCTCGCACGGGTGGTAGCAGACCCGCCCGGTGACCGAGGGCATCGGGTTGTCCTCGAGGATCGTGAGGTACCCGTCGAGGAAGCGCTCGTGCTTGACGAAGTCCAGGTACTTCTGGATCTGCTCGCCGGTCGGGCAGGCGTTGTTACACGGCGGCGTCTTGTCCCGGTAGACCGGACGGTAGAACCGGAAGTTGCCGGTGGGGAAAAGTCGCTGGCCTTCCTTCTCCGTCGGCGGGGGAGTCACTCCCGCGATGGGGAGCTGCAGGTGCGGCGGAATCCGGGTGCCGCGTACGGACATGAGAACTCCTCGGCGTTGCGCGGTCAGCGGGCAGCGTGAGCGGCGGCGGTCGGTGCGGTTCGGTCCGGCTGCGTGGCCCCGGGCTTCACGGCTTCCCCGGCTGCGGGGACGGGCGCGGCGAACTCGATCACGGTGTGGTGGGCCACGCCGCGCAGCATCGCGTCGCGGTCGGCGACCACGTCGGCGACGGCGTCCACCGGCAGCTCGCCGGCCGCAGCCACCAGCGCCCCGATGAGCGGTGCGGCGATGCCAAGCCCGATCGCGAGCCGTTCCTCCGCGCCCTCGGTGGACATCCGGTCCAGGGCCAGCTCGGAGAGGTTGCGCACGAACATCCACGGGCTGTCGCCGCGTTGTTCGGCAAGGCCGACCGCGTCCACCACGACGAACTTGGCCAGCTTGGCCTGCATCTCCTCGGGCAGGAACTTCAGCAGGTACTCCGGGTCGCGCTTGGAGTTGATCACGAGGATGCCGCTGCGCTCGGGCGTGCCGCGCAGGAAGTTGACCGCCTTGATGATCGTTTCCTCGACCAGCACGACCCAGTCCGGGCGCGGGTTCTCGTAAACGAACCGGTCCACGATCGGCGAGTCGCCGAACCGTGCGTACCGGCGGACCAGGCAGTTCGTCCGGTCAGGGTCGTCTACGTAGTCACTGACGTTGTCGGCGTAGAAGCCGAGGGCGCGGGCGGCCGTCGCGACGCACGAGGAGACGTCGCGCGCCTCCTTGTCCATGATGATTCCGCGGGACCAGACCGTGAGTTCGTGGTACACAGGCCACTTCCCCAGATTGTATACCGTCGGCAGGATACTGACATGCTAGACGCCTGAGGATGCACGTCAAGGGGGGCGAGGCTGCTGGCTTGGCTGAGCGGCGCGAGCAGGGCTGGTGGGGCGGGCGACTCGGTAACGCTGTGGAAGTTGCCGGGGACGGCGGGTCGCGGTGCCTGGTAGGCGGGGGATGGACGGCCTTACCAGCGGGAAGGGCGGGGGACCGGCCGGGGCGAAAGGGGGGCGGGGTCTGTGCGGGTGCTTCATGATGGAGTGACTTCCAGAAGGTCGCGGCGGCAGCGGCGAGGTGTCCGGGGACTGGAGAGGGGAGCATGAGCGACAGCGGTTCGGAGCCCCCTCGGGACCCGCGCTGGCGCCTGCCCACCACCGGCACCGATCAGGATCCTGCCCTGGAAGGCCGCGCGGCCGATCCTGATGTTCGGTATCAGCAGACCGGGCGTGATGACCTCCGCCCGGGCCCAGACCCACGCCGCAACGGCGGCCTGCGCCCCGATGACCCACGCCTCGGCGGCGAGCCGCGCCTGCGGTGCCGCGCGCCTTGACGGCGACGTACCACGACGCGCGGGGCCGGTCCCGGCCGTGGATCCGCGTCTTGGACCCACGGCGAGCCCGCGCCGCGATCCCGCGCCTGGATCCGCGGCCGGCCGTCCCAGTACCGGCCCACGCCCCGGCTCTGGTGCCGGCCCGCGTGGTGTTCCGAGTAGCGGCCCGCGCCAGGTCCCGGGCGCCGATCCGCGCGGTAGGCCTGGTTCCGGGGCTGGCGGTCGACCGGAATCTGGTCCAGGCCGGTCGCGGGCACCAGGCAACGGCTTGGCAGCGGGCAGCGGGTCGGCGCCCGGTGTACCGCTCTCCGCGCCGCCTGGCCCGCAGGCTCCTGAGGGCGCCGCGGGCACGCGGCGGCCCCGTTACGCCGATCCGGGTTTCGGCCCGCGATCCGGCGCCCGGACCGGGCCGGATCCCGGTGCCGGGCCAGGCGGCGGGCGGCCTGGCCCGGGAACAGATCCCAGGGCTGGTCGCGGCCAGGAGACCAGGTTCGGCCCGCGACCCGATGCCAGATTCGGGCCGCGGCCCTGGACTGACCGCCCGCCCGAGGCTCGCGGCGGGCCTGGCACGGACAGCCGGGTACGACCGGATGCCGCACGTGGTCCTCGCACGACCGCGCCGCCAGGCGCACCCAGGACCCCATGGCCTCCCGGAACGGAACGGCCGGGCGGCGCACCTGGTCCCGGTCCGGGCGAGCGAGGCCAAGACTGGAACGGCCGCGGCGGGGCATCCGGTGCGCCGGACGTCGCAAGGCCGGGCCGCAGGCGCGCCGAGCCTGGCCCCGGCCCACTGTCGGCCGGCCCAGGTGCGCCCATGCCCGGCCAGGCCGCCGGTCCTCGGCGCGGTGGCCGCCACGGTTCACGGCGCGGCCAGGATGAGGGGCGCCCGGCGGAAGCGCTGGCGGGGGAAGAAGGTGCGCGAGGCGGTCGAGGGCGGCGTGGCCGGCCCGAGCAGCCGCCCGCAGGGGACCGTGAGGCTCCGCTGGGCCGTGATGTCCTGCTGGATCGCGGTGCGCCGCCGGGACGTGACGAGGCCGAGCGTCGCCCGGGCGCAGGCCGGTCCGCCGGGCGGCGAGGCGCCCCGGGCTGGGACGAGGCGGCCACCGGGCCGCGGGACGCTGGTGCCGCGGCGCCGCCGTTTGACTTCGGAGAGCAGGACGAAACCCGGGCTGGCGGGGGAAGGTCGCGCCGCCGGGCCGCGGATCGGCAGGCTGCCCTGGACCCGGCCCGCGCGGACGACCCGCCTGGCCGCGGTTCGCGGGCAGCCAGGTCCGGTGCCAGGGCCAGCAGGCGCCGGGTCCGTACCCTGGTGCTGGCCGTGCTTGTGGTCGTAGTCGTCGCGGCCGGTGCGGTGGCCGCGCTGAAGTTCGTGTCCCGGGGGAGCGGCAGGTCTCACCTGCTGGTCGCGCCCTCCCGGCTCGCGTCCTACGTGCGCAGGCCGCAACTGGAGCAGCAGATGAACGCCAGGGCGCTCCAGCAGCAGGTCATCGCCAAGAGCGCCGGGCAGGCCAGCCATGTGGTGTCGGCCGTCTACGAGAACAGCGCCGGGGTGTCCGGCAGCGCGCCGCCCCAGATCTTCCTGTTCATCGCGGGGAACCTGGCCGGTGAGTCACCCGCCGGGTTCATCTCCAGCTTCACCGCCCAGTTCAAGGGGGCCGCGGCCACCAGCCCCGGATCCCTGGGCGGGCAGGCCGCCTGCGTGGATGCCCGCGGCAGTGCGGCGGGGAGCGTGGCGCTGTGCACCTGGGCGGACAGTGACACGTTCGGGGTCGTGACCTCACCGACCATGGGGCTGTCCCAGCTTGCGGCGCAGATGCGCGCGATCCGGCCCTCGGTGGAGCGGCCAGCCAGGTAGCGGGCTGGCGCGTCGGGACGCACTTAGCGCCGGGGAGCGTAGCGCATGTAATCGGATGCGCCGGGAAGCCGGATCAGGGCCGGACAGCGCGTCAGGAACCCGCGTTGTCCTCGCCGTGCTTGGCCGGCTGCCTGCGCAGGGACAACCGGGCAACCGCGATCGTGACCGCGGCGGCCAGCACCGCCAGCCCGATGATCTGCCCGCCGATGAGCCGCACGGTCAGGGGCAGGCCCGCGGACAGGTCGATCGTCTTCGTGGTGTGCCCCTGCGGTGACGCCGCTCCCGCCGATGCCGATGGCGAGGGGGATACCTGCGGAAACGCCGAGCCCAGGTCGCCGCTTGGCTGGACCCCCAGGCCCGGGATGGTAGTGCCGCTGGGCAGTCCTGCCGCGGGCGGCAGCGTCCCGCCGTCGCCCGCGTTCGGCGTCGGCGACGAGCTGGGGCTCGGGTTCTTCGGCTTGATGTCGACGGTGGCCGACGCCGTCGCCGAGTTCGACGCCTGCGACGAGGTCGCCGTGGCGGTCAGCACGACGCGCTTGGTCGGCCGGTCCGGCGCCGCCAGTTCGGCCTGCACCTCGAACTTCTTCCCGGCAGTGAGGCTCACGGTGCACTTGGACTTGCCCGATGGCACGCAGACGGAGAACGTGGGGCTCACGCTGCTCGGCTTCGCCGACAGCGTGATCTTGGCGGAACCGTCGGTGCTGCCTGCCAGCCAGACCTAGATCGCGTACCCGATCTTCGTGCGCGGATCGACGGCGCTGCGGTTGTTGAGCGTCTGAATCGTCATGCACAGGGTCCCCGGCGGGGGAGTGGTCGGGGTGGTCGTCGGCGTAGCCGTGGAGGTGGGCGTCGCCGTCGGGGTGGCGATCGGTGACTTGAGGGTCCCGCCCGGCGTGAGCGACTTCGACTTGGTGCTCTTGTCCGGGCCTGGCTGCGGCAGCCCGCCCGGCTGGGGCCCGGCCGAGGAGCCCGGGCTGGGCTGCGGCAGCGGCGGCGGGCTCGCGCTCGGACTTGGCTGAGTGCTCGGCAGCGGTACCGTGGACTGGCTGACGGCCTGCGTCTGGCTCGCCGAGGCGGACCCCGCTGCCTGGGTTCCCTGTGCTGCGGCAGACCCGCCACCGGCCGGAGCCTGCGTGCCGTCGTGCCTGCTCAGGTGGGCCGCATACGCGAGAAGGACCGGCATGCCCGCCGGGTGTTGCGCACGCGCGCCGGTATGCGCCGCGGGCCGGATCAGCGCCTTGGTGGTGGGGCTGGCGGTGGCCGAGGACGTGCAAGTACTCGCACTCGCTAGCGCGAGTGCCGTGCACACCGGTGAGCATCATGCTCACCGCGCCGTAAGAAACCACGGAAAGCCCGGCAAACAGGCCAACCGCTGGAGTCAAAGCCAGCCGCTTGGTCATCGTCGCGCTCTCGTCATCATCGTCGGGGATGTTCGCAATTGCCTTGCCTGGCTGTCAACGCGCTAAGCATTCCCAGCCACTGTAACTCGACACCTCAAACCACCCCTCATCCCCAGGTTCCAGTTTGCCTGGTGGGAGGAGAAAATACACTTTCATGACAGAAATAGGGCCTGACCTGGGCAGGTGCGCCGGAGTCGCTGTGGCGGGGCGTGCCCGAGAGTCGGCTGGGCAGGGTGGTTTCATTCGAATCGGGCCGACGGTGATCGGGCCGCTGCGCCGGGCGGGTGACCGGTGCTGGCGGTGACCGGGGCCGAATGTGAGACGTGGAGGCTCGTTGACATCTGGTGACGTGCTGTCCAGGCCGGCACCGCCGCCGGACCTGGTGATCTCCTATGGGCCTGGGCCGGAGCATGTCGCGGACGTGCGCCTGCCGCCGCGTATCGGCGGGGCGCCGGGTGGTGCCGAGGCGGCGGGCCCGCCAGCGCCGTTGGTGTTGTTCCTGCACGGAGGGTTCTGGCGGGAAGCCTTTGACCGGACGCACACCGGCCCGCTCGCGACGGCGCTCGCATCCGCTGGGTTCGCGGTGTGCGTACCTGAGTTCCGCCGCACCGGCCAGCGTGGTGGCGGCTGGCCCGGCACGTTCGATGATGTCGCCGCTGCCGTGGACACGCTGCCGGCCCTCGTCAGGAAGGCCGCCGGCGCTCGCGTGATCGGCGATGGGCCTGTGCTTCTCGGCGGGCATTCGGCCGGCGGCCACCTGGCGTTGTGGGCAGCATCCCGGCACCGGCTTCCGCCGGATGCGAGCTGGCACGTGCCCGAGGGACAGGTGCGCGGCGTGGTGGCCCTCGCCGCCGTCAGCGACATGGCGGCCGGTCATGCCCTCCGGCTGGGCCAGGGTGCGGTCCAGGCGTTGCTCGGCGGCGGTCCTGACCGGCGTCCCGACCGGTATCGCCTGGCCGATCCGATGCAGCTCCTGCCAGTGGGCTGCCCGGTGCGCCTGGTCCACGGTTCTGCCGACGACCGGGTGCCGTGTGGCATGAGCCGCGACTACCTCGCCCAGGCGCGCGCCGCCGGCGATGACGCGGAGCTGGATGAGCTGCCCGGTGCGGGGCACTTCGATGTCATCGACCCGCTGTCCCCCTGGTGGCCCAGGGTGCAGGCCGCATTTGCCGCACTTGCGACGCCTTAACCTGCCCTGCCTGCCAGGGGGGCCGTTTGGTTATGGCTTCCGGGCTACGCCGCCGAGGAATGTCGCCGTTCGCGGTTTCAGGTTCGGTGCCGGGCGGTCGCCGTACCAGCCGCGTACCGGGACCACGCCCGGAGGCGCGAGTTCCAGGCCGTCGAAGAAACCCAGAATCTCCTCCCGGGAGTGGATGTGTATCTGCGCGGCGGTGTACGCCGAGGTGAAGTTCTCCCCCTCGGACGGGTTGCCGGAACCGACGGAGATGATCAGGTAGCTGCCGGGAGCGAGCGCCCGAGCAAAGCCGACGGCCACGCCGCTGGCGGTCTCAGCGTCCGCGAAGTGCAGGACGCCGGAGAGGATCACGCACGCGGGCTCAGCGATATTGATCAGTTCCGTCAGCCCGGCATCGGCAAAGATGCGCTCGGGGTCGCGCATATCTCCGGGCACCGCGATCACCCCGGGGCTCTTGGCGAGCAGGCTGCGCGCGTGCGAGATCACGACCGGGTCGTTGTCGACGTACGCCACGCGTACACCTGGGGCGACTTCCTGGGCGATGTCGTGCGTGTTCACCGCGGTCGGCAGACCGGCGCCGACATCGATGAACTGCCGGACGCCGCAGGCCGCCACATAGCTGACGGCACGCCCGAGGAACCGCCTGTTCTCCCGGGCCATCTGCGCGGACAGCGGATTGACCTGCAGCATCTTCTGCGCAAGTTCACGGTCGACCGCGAAGTTGTCCTTACCGCCCAACCAGTAGTCCCAGACCCTGGCGATATTCGGCCTGGTCGGGTCGAATGGCTCCACCGATTTCCCCTCTGCCATAACCACGCTCAATCATGCCCTGCGCGGCGTGGAGATGGGCCCGGAGCGATGATGTTCCTGGTCGTTCTGGCTAAAGGAGTATCTCTTCCGGCCTGCAGTAGCCAACGGGGTGGCAGCGGTGTGGATCGCCGCTTCGGGGCGGAGGCAGAGGCGCAACATATGCGGAGGTAGAGGCGCAACATCTAGAGCCCTCGGCATCCCGCGTGCAGGGAGTTCCGGCCACAGGGAGCAACGGAACAGCACGGTTTCGATACGCCAACGGCACCGGCAGGCTGCAGAAGAAGACGGTGTGGGGCGCGGCGTCGGCGCAACCGATGCGGGACGACGTGCCTGCCCACAGGGCGCGGCGCGAGCAGGCCAGCGACACGCTAAGCTCTCCTAGGTCGGTCGCGCGAGTGACCTTGCACTACCGCTGTACAGCGCCTGAGGTTCGGGGCCCGCGAGGCGCGAACCATCGGGTGGGACAACTCAATACCTGCCCCCTTAGCTCAGTCGGCAGAGCGTCTCCATGGTAAGGAGAAGGTCTACGGTTCGATTCCGTAAGGGGGCTCCACAAACCAGCAGGTCAGCCTCCAGTTTCCGGCCTGCTGCGGGCGCCTTCAAGATCACCTGACCGTCATCTGACCGTCGCTACGAACGCCGCTCAGCGACTCTCAGCGGCACGGATTAGTCCGCGACGACAGGGCAACCAAGATCATCGCGGTGAGCTGTTGAACACGTTGGGGCGCCGCTTGCGGCCGTAGGTGGGGCGTCGAACAGGGCGGCGGATTCGATCGCGGTGGACATCGGCGACGTGCGACTGCTGACTGGTGCCCGAGGCTGCCGGATAGGGCCGTTCGATGTCACTCTGTCCTCATAACCCAGAGGTCGCGGGTTCAAATCCCGCCCCCGCTACTAGGAAGTCCAGGTCAGAGGCCTGATCGCCAGAGGCGGTCAGGCCTTCTTGATCATCTGTTGGCGGTTCGTTGGCGGGATCGGGGTGCACTCCCTGGGCCCGAGCGGACCAGACCGGCAGCAAACGGCATCTTCGGTTGCTCCAGGCGGACCGTCGGAGAGCTCATCCCAGACGACCAACCAACCGCCCGCCCCGCCGAGCCGGCCGTTGCGCCACAGCTGGCTGGAACCCATCCGTTGAGATGGCTGCGGCGAGAAGCCAGTCAGCGCAAAGCGCCGACCCCGAGTGCAGCTTCATAACCGAGGCTCGGCGCCGAGCAGGCGAACCACACGCACGGATAGATGACCACCGTCGTACCTCGTGACGCCAGCGCACGGGAAGGCCTACCCCTGGCGCCCAGCCAGGCCACGTACCACCACGAACGCCTGCCTACGACACTCCCAATTACCGCACATGCCGATGAGGGTCTATCTCACTAACGGTGTTTCCGGCGGTCATGGTTAGTAGGTCTCGGCGGCCGGGAACCGGTCGCCGAAGGTGATGGCGAATGCGTTCAGGGCGGGCTTCCACCGTACGGCCCATCGTGTCCGGCCGGTGCCGGTCGGGTCCAGGGAACGGGTCACCAGGTACAGGCACTTCAGCGCGGCCTGCTCGGTCGGGAAATGCCCGCGGGCCTTGACCGCCCGCCGGTACCGGGCGTTCAGCGACTCGATCGCGTTCGTGGAGCACAGCACCTTGCGGATCTCGATGTCGTAGTCCAGGAACGGGATGAACTGCTCCCAGGCGTTGTCCCACAGCCGGGTGATCGCCGGGTACCGGGAGCCCCAGGTCTCGGCTGACCTGGTCCATCGCGTCCCGGGCCGCGGTCGGCGTTCACGGCGGTATAGACGGGCTTGATGTCGCGCTTGAGGGCGTCCCAGTCCCGCTTGGAGGCCAGGCGGAAGGTGTTGCGGATCAGGTGGATGATGCAGGTCTGGACCGTGGCCAGCGGCCATACGTTCCCGACCGCGTCGGGCAGGCCCTTGAGGCCGTCGCAGACCAGGAAGAACACGTCGGCCACGCCGCGGTTCTTGATGTCGGTCAGCACGCTCATCCAGAACTTGGCGCCTTCGCCGCCGGTCCCGGCCCACAGCCCCAGGATGTCCTTCTCCCCGGCCAGGGAGACCCCGATCGCCGCGTAAACAGGCCGGTTGGCGACCTGCCCGTCGCGGACCTTGACCATGATCGCGTCGATGAAGATCGCCGCGTACACCGCGTCCAGGGGCCGGGCCTGCCAGGCCTGCATCTCCTCGATCACCTTGTCGGTGATCCGGGAGATCGTCTCCTTGCTCACCGAGGCGCCGTAGATCTCCGCGAAGTGCGCGCAGATCTCCCCGGTCGTCAGGCCCTTGGCATACAGGGACAGGACGATCTCATCGACCCCGGTCAGCCGCCGCTGCCGCTTCTTGACGATCTGCGGCTCGAAGCGTCCCGTCCCGGTCCCGCGGCACCTCGAGCTGCGACCTGGCCGGTGCCCTCGGTCAGCACCGTCTTCGGCCGGGTCCCGTTCCGCACATTGCCTGACCCGGACACCGGCCGCCCGTGCTTCTCATGGCCCAGGTGCTCGGTCATCTCCTGGTTCAGCGCGGTCTCCAGCACCGTCTTGGTCAGCTGCTTGAGCAGCCCGTCCGGGCCGGTCAGGGACAGGCCCTGCTCCCGGGCCCGCCGCACCATCTCCTCCGCCGCCAGCTCCTCAGCGGTCGGCTCCTGCTTCTTCTTCGTCACGTCCTCTAGTGTCGCGTTCATCACGGCACCTCTCCCGCTGAACACCAGGCTCAGCGATCAAGGCCGGAAACACCGTTAAATCCACAGACCCGCCGATGAGCGCATTGTGCCAACGGATAATTATGCCATGCTCAATATGGTCATCTGCTCGCGCAGTTTTCAGTTGCCAAATACGGGTGACCGTAAGTATTCAACAGCAAATGTGGTGCTGCAGATATTACTGTGCCGCGCGCGTGCAGCGAAGTCTGGCGATGGGAGGTTCGTGCAGGCCGCGTCAAGTGGCTGCGACGATCGGGCTCTGTGTGGAATTATTCGATGCGGATCGGATAACCGCGTGCATACCTGACATGTCTGTGGCAGCAGCTCGGCAGTCGGGGGAGCGCCTGCCGAGCGCTGGGGGGTACTGTGCCGAGTCGAGTTCCGTGCGGCGGCGTGAGTTCCGCGTTTGCGCTCGTTTCCGTGTGTGTTGCTCAGTTCGCCATCACCCCGGCTCCTGCCTCGGCCGCCGTGGCCACGTCTGCCGTGGACATGGTCGTCTCGGTCAGTGATGGGGGATCGCCGTTTGTGGCGCAGCCGAAGGCTGGTGTGAGTTCCCCGCCGAGTGGGATGTGGACGGTTACGGTGCGGAACACCGGCACGGCGGCCAGTTCGGGCACCACCAAGGTCCAGCTGCAGCAGCCTTTGCTGATCGGTTATCTGCAGCATGCCAGCGGGAGCGGCTGGACCTGTTCGCACACCGGGGGGTATGCGAGCTGCACCAATCCGGCCGTGGTGCCCGCGGGCGGCTCGCTGCCGCCGCTGAGTTTCCCGTTCGCGGCGTTGCCTGGTTACGGGTACGCGCGGGCGCAGGCGATCGTGACCAATCCCAGCGACGGCACGCTCAACAACAACACCCTGAGCATCGACACCCCCGTAGTGGAGCAGGTGGCGGTCAATCTGAGCATGTCGGTCAGTGATGGGGGATCGCCGTTTGTGGCGCAGCCGAAGGCTGGTGTGAGTTCCCCGCCGAGTGGGATGTGGACGGTTACGGTGCGGAACACCGGCACGGCGGCCAGTTCGGGCACCACCAAGGTCCAGCTGCAGCAGCCTTTGCTGATCGGTTATCTGCAGCATGCCAGCGGGAGCGGCTGGACCTGTTCGCACACCGGGGGGTATGCGAGCTGCACCAATCCGGCCGTGGTGCCCGCGGGCGGCTCGCTGCCGCCGCTGAGTTTCCCGTTCGCGGCGTTGCCTGGTTACGGGTACGCGCGGGCGCAGGCGATCGTGACCAATCCCAGCGACGGCACGCTCAACAACAACACCCTGAGCATCGACACCCCCGTAGTGGAGCAGGTGGCGGTCAATCTGAGCATGTCGGTCAGTGATGGGGGATCGCCGTTTGTGGCGCAGCCGAAGGCTGGTGTGAGTTCCCCGCCGAGTGGGATGTGGACGGTTACGGTGCGGAACACCGGCACGGCGGCCAGTTCGGGCACCACCAAGGTCCAGCTGCAGCAGCCTTTGCTGATCGGTTATCTGCAGCATGCCAGCGGGAGCGGCTGGACCTGTTCGCACACCGGGGGGTATGCGAGCTGCACCAATCCGGCCGTGGTGCCCGCGGGCGGCTCGCTGCCGCCGCTGAGTTTCCCGTTCGCGGCGTTGCCTGGTTACGGGTACGCGCGGGCGCAGGCGATCGTGACCAATCCCAGCGACGGCACGCTCAACAACAACACCCTGAGCATCGACACCCCCGTAGTGCAGCCGGTCAGCACAATCGACGTGGTGGCCACGCTGTCTGATGGGGGGGCACCGTTCACCGCTGGGAGCCAGGCCACCGACACGGTGACGGTCCAGAACGTTGGCACGTCGGCGGCCACCGGGGTGACGACGGTGCATTACCCGGTCCCCTTCGATGGGGTGACCGCCAACGGCACCGGGTGGACGTGCACCGCTTCCACCGTGGCCGACCCGACGTGCACCTATCCGGGCGGGGTCGCGGCCGGGTCGGCGCTGCCGCCGGTGACCGTCACCGGCACCGTCCCGGCGCAGGACGCCCCCGCGACGGTGACCGCGAGCGCCACGGTCGACAACGCCAGCGACGCCTTCACCGACGACAACAACACCTTCCTGCAGACCACGGTCACCCCACTGCCGATCGACGTGGTGGCCACGCTGTCTGATGGGGGGGCACCGTTCACCGCTGGGAGCCAGGCCACCGACACGGTGACGGTCCAGAACGTTGGCACGTCGGCGGCCACCGGGGTGACGACGGTGCATTACCCGGTCCCCTTCGATGGGGTGACCGCCAACGGCACCGGGTGGACGTGCACCGCTTCCACCGTGGCCGACCCGACGTGCACCTATCCGGGCGGGGTCGCGGCCGGGTCGGCGCTGCCGCCGGTGACCGTCACCGGCACCGTCCCGGCGCAGGACGCCCCCGCGACGGTGACCGCGAGCGCCACGGTCGACAACGCCAGCGACGCCTTCACCGACGACAACAACACCTTCCTGCAGACCGCGGTCACCCCACTGCCGATCGACGTGGTGGCCACGCTGTCGGATGGGGGATTCCCGCTGACAGCGGGGAAGCAAGCGGTCTGGACAGTGCGGGTCCAGAACGTCGGGACCTCGGCGGCCACCGGGGCCACCACCGTGCACTACCCGACCCCGCTCGGCGGCGAAGTGGCTACCGGCAAGGGCTGGACATGCACCGCTTCCACCGTGGCCGACCCGACCTGCACCCATCCGGGCGGGGTCGCGGCCGGGTCGGCCCTGCCGCCAGTGACCGTTACCACCACTGTCCCGGCGCAGAACGCCCCCGCGACAGTCGTGGCAGGGGTCAGCATCGACAACGCCAGCGACGCCTTCACCGACGACAACAACACCTACCTGGACACGGCAGTCACTAGTTTCAAACCGGTTACGGCGATCTACGGGGCCGCCTGCCCGGATGTGATGGTTCTTGCCGCCCGCGGCTCCGGCGAATCCCCGGCGGACTGGACCAACCCAGCCGCCTACATCAGCGACAGCTACCGCGGTGCCGGGCAAGTTAACTGGGACGTCTACCAGCGGCTACTTGCGGCTCGGCCAGACCTGCACATCAGCCTCGACCCGATCATGTACCCCGCTGATCCGGTCAACGATTTCATCGACGGCAACATCCCCACCTACTTCGCGTCGGTGTCCTCCGGCGCCCAGACCATCGTCTACGACATGCAGCTGACCGACTCCCAATGCGGCGGCACCGTCCGCTACATCCTGACCGGCTACAGTCAGGGCGCCTGGGCGGTCCATGACGCCCTGTGGCAGATAGCACGGGCGAACCCCGGGGAACTGGCCCGGATCGCCGGGGTAGCACTGTTCGGTGACTCCGACTTCGTGCACTCCCAGCCGATCGTGCGGGACTACTCTTCCGCTGACATCGCCGACGGCGCCTCCGCAGGGGTGGACTCGGCCAACGTGGGCGTCCCAGCCCAGCTCACCACCCGTAGCGGGTCATGGTGTTACCCCACCGACCCGGTCTGCCAGTTCACCCCGGACAACATCGCAACCTACGGCCCGTTCTGCCTCATCCCAGGATCTACTAGCTGCCCTCACTTCCAGTACGTCAGCGGAGGGGAAACCCAGAAGGCAGCCCCGTTCCTAGTGCCCTTCCTGCCCACGGCCACACTCTTCCCGCACCTCACCCTCAGCCCGCCACCCACCGGCACCGTCGGCCAGCCCTACACCTGGACAGCGACCGCTTCCTGCGGGACAGCCTGTACCTGGTCGGCGAAGACATCCGGCCTGCCACCCGGGCTCACCTTTTCCAAAACCGGCATCCTC
>CAVXMG010000027.1:0-46076 GCA_963762735.1 uncultured Actinomycetes bacterium
TGCCCCCGGTAGGATTCGAACCTACGCTGACGGCTCCGGAGGCCGTTGCTCTCTCCCCTGAGCTACGGGGGCTCAGGACTCCGCAAGATTACCAGTCCTGGCGGGCAGGCCGGGCCGCCGGCGGAGGGTGCGGCGCCGGTCATCCCGGACCGTACATCCGCGTTTCCGGCGCGGTCTGTCGCGGGCAGTGCCGGGAAGACGCTACCCTCGCGCCCGTGGCGCAGGGACTGGGACGCGTGCTCGTGGTGGACGACGATGAGGTGATTCGTCAGCTCATAGCCGTCAACTTGACCCTGGAAGGGTTCGACGTCGCGACCGCGGTGGACGGCCAGGATTGCCTGGACAAGGTCACCGCGATCGACCCCGACGTGATCACGCTCGACATCATGATGCCGAGGCTGGACGGCTGGATGACCGCGAGCCTGCTCCGGCGCAACCCGGATACCAGCACGATCAAGGTCGTGCTGATCACCGCCCGCGCCCAGGAGGACGACAAGACGCGCGGCAAGCAGATCGGCGTGGACGCCTACCTGACCAAGCCGTTCGACCCGTCGGAAATGATCCGCGTGGTCAGGGAACTGGCCGGTCACCCGCCCGTCGCCGACCCCGCCTAGGCCCAGCGCCCCGCGCCGGGCCGGCCGGAGCCCGGGCCGCCGAAACCGCGCGTACGGCCCGGCCGCGCGGAACAGGCCCGCCCACTGGTGCACGTCGAGCTGGGACGGCAGCGCGTCGGCCCCGAAACCCAGTTCGCGCGCGAGACCCGCAAACCGGGACCGGGGGATCGCGCGCGCCAGCGCGCTCGCCACGGTCGGCCGCGCGCCCTCGAACGCGGCCGTGACGAAAGCCGTGTAGTCGCGCCGGGACGCCACGCCCACCAGCGGGGGATCACGCCGGGTGACGATGAGCACCGCCGCATCCACCCGTGGCCTCGGGCGAAACGCCGCCGCCGGGATCCGTGCCCCGGTGCCAAACTCGAACCACGGCTCCCAGCACGCGTTCAGCAGCGTGCCCCGCCCCGCGGTACCTCTCTTCCGCGCCACCTCCGCCTGAACGATCAGGTCCGCCCGGGCGAGGACATCCGAATCCAGCAGATGGCGCAGGATCTTCGTGGTGATCCCGAACGGGATATTGGCGACCACGCGAAACGGCTCGGCAGGCCACGGCGTCTCCAGCACGTCAGCCTCGACCACGGTGACCGCGGGCCAGGTGGCGAACTTGGCGCGCAGCCGCTCGGCCAGCGACGGGTCACGCTCGACCGCAAGGACCTGGGCTCCCCGGCGCACCAGCGCCGCGCTGATCAGGCCGTTTCCCGCGCCGATGTCGACCACCAGGTCCCCGGCTCCCGCCCCGGAACCATCCACGAGCGCGTCGATCGCGCGGCGGTCGACGAGGAAGTTCTGGCTGAGAACCCGGCGCCGGACGGCTCTGTCAGGCATCAGTCGAGCGTATCCGCCGCCGCGAACCGGTTAGCCTGCAACGGTGCTCACCGGGGACCTGGACCGGCTGCTCGCGGCGGAGATCAGCGCCCTGCCGCCGCCCGCGAACACGACGGCGGGGACCTGCACGACGGCGGGAACCTGGCAGCCGGCCCCGCCGGACAGCGGGGCGGCGCCGGGCACGTACGGCACGCCCGTCGCGTTCCGGCTGGCGAGCGATCACCCTGTGGGGCCGCTGCGGATCGCGATGACGCTCGCGGCCGCGCTGCGCCGCGCCGACTGGGTCCGGTCCGCAACCGTGACCGGCGGATACGTCACCGTCACGGTCACCGAGGACGCCCTTGCCCGGCTCGCCGTCCGCATCGCCACGGCCGGGCCCGCGTGCGCGCGGAGCACGGCGCTCGCCGGGGCCACGGTCCCCGCACCGCCAGAGCCGGACCTCGCGGCGGCATCCGGCTGGGCGGACGCGCGGCGGCGTCTCGCCGCGCACCTGACCGGCCGGCTGGCCGAGGCGGCCGGTGCGCGCACCTTCTCTTCCCTTCATGCCGAACGAATCCCCGTGCCCGGCCCCCGCCCCAGGCCGCTGAACAGCCCCGTGGCGGACGCCATCGACTTCGCCGGGGCCGGTGCGATCCGCTACGCGCTGGCCCGGATTCCGCCAGGCGCCCCGGCGGAGGTGGACCCCGGCCACGCCGCGCAGCGCCGCCTGGACATCCCCGCCTATGCTGTCCGGTACGCACACGCGCACGCCGTGTCCGCCCTGCGCCAGGCCGCTGACCTCGGCCTGAGCCTGGGGGAGGCGGCGGAGTTCGGCCCGCGGCTGCTCGCGCACCCCAGCGAGCTTGTGCTGCTCGACGAACTGTCCTGGCTCCCAGAACGGGTGGCCGGGGCGGCGCGGCGGGCCCGGCCGGACACCTTCCCGCGCTACCTCGAACGGCTGGCCGGTGCGTACTTCGACTGCCAAGAGCAGTGCCCGGCAGCGTGGCCGGGCATGGCGGCGGGCAGCCGCGAGATCGTTGCCCGCCTCTGGCTGGCCGCCGCCAGCGCCACCGCGCTGCGCGCGGGCCTGGACCTGCTCGGCGTGGACGCGCCAGACAGACTCTGACCCGGGGAACCCCAAGTGAGGAGGAGAGCCCAGTGAGCCGAGTCGCTCACCCGGCCGGGCCGCGCCACGCGGACGTGCTGCCCGCCGAGCACCCGCCCGCGCCCCCGGCCGACCTGAACGCGCTGGACCCGGCGATCTGGCCGCGCGGCGCACGGCGCGTCAACGGCGTCCTCACCATCGGCGGCATCGACGTACGTGACCTGGCCGGGCAGTACGGCACCCCGGCGTTCGTCCTGGACGAGGAGGACTTCCGCGGCCGGTGCCGCGACTTCACCCAGGCGTTCGGCGACCAGGCGGCCGTGTTCTACGCGGCCAAGGCGTTCTGCTGCCGCAGGGTGCTGCGCTGGGCGGCCGACGAGGGCCTCGGCGTGGACGTGTGCACCGGCGGGGAACTCGAGGTCGCGCTGGCGGCCGGGGTCGACCCGGCGATGATCACCATGCACGGCAGCAACAAACTGCTCACCGAGCTGGAGCGCGCGGTGGCCACGGGCGTGGGTCACGTGGTGGTCGACTCGTTCGAGGAAATCGCCCGGCTCGCCTACCTCACCGAGGAACGCGATGGCCTGACGGCCGGCGGCCAGCCGGCGGAGCATCGTAGTGCAGCGAAAAAAGACAGCCAGGCGGGACGGGCGCCGCGGGTCCTGGTACGGGTCACCACCGGCGTGGAAGCGCACACGCACGAGTTCGTGGCGACGGCGCACGACGACCAGAAGTTCGGCTTCTCGCTGTCCTCCGGCGCGGCCGACGAGGCGGTGCGCCGGGTGCTCGCCGCGCCGTCGCTGGACTTCGCCGGGCTGCACTCGCACATCGGGTCGCAGATCTACGACACCGCGGGCTTCGACGTGGCGGCGCACCGGGTGCTTGAGCTTGCCGTGCGGATCCGCGCGGAGCACGGCGTGCACATCGACGAACTTGACCTCGGCGGCGGCTTCGGCATCGCCTACGTGCCAGAAGATGATCCGGCGGACATCAAGGTCGTCGCGCAGAGCCTGCACGACATCGTGCGCGCCCAGTGCGCGGCGGCGGGCCTGGAGGTGCCGCGGCTCACCGTCGAGCCTGGCCGGGCGATCGCCGGGCCGGGCACCGTTACCCTGTATGAGGTCGGGACCATCAAGGACGTGGACGGGCTGCGCAGCTATGTCAGCGTCGATGGCGGCATGAGCGACAACATCCGGACGGCGCTGTACGGGGCGGAGTACACGTGCGCGCTGGCCTCCCGGGAGTCGGCCGCGCCGCCGATGCTGTCCCGGCTGGTCGGCAGGCACTGCGAGAGCGGGGACATCGTGGTCAGGGACACCTACCTGCCGGCCGACCTCGCGCCGGGGGACCTGGTCGCGGTGGCGGCCACCGGCGCGTACTGCCGCTCGATGGCGAGCAACTACAACCACGTGCCGCGGCCGCCCGTGGTCGCGGTCCGCGACGGCGCCTCCCGCGTCCTGCTCCGCCGGGAAACCCTGGGAGACCTGCTCAGCCTGGATGAGGGATGAACCGCTCACGGACAACCGCTTGAAGGTGGCGCTGCTTGGCTGCGGCATCGTCGGCTCGGAGGTGTACCGGCTGATCGGCGACCAGGCCGCCGACCTGGCCGCCCGGGTCGGCGCGCCGATCCAGGTAGCCGGGGTCGCGGTGCGCCGCCCGGGCCGGGCCCGCGGCGTGAGCGTGGATCCGGGGCTGCTCACGACCGACGCCCCGGGCCTGGTCAGCCGGGACGACATCGACATCGTGGTGGAGGTCATCGGCGGCATCGAGCCCGCCCGCTCCCTGCTGCTCACCGCGCTGCGGTCGGGCAAGGCCGTGGTCACCGCCAACAAGGCGCTGCTCGCCGAGGACGGCACGACGCTGCACGACACCGCACGCGCCGCCGGGGCCGACCTGTACTACGAGGCGTCCGTGGCCGGGGCGATCCCGCTGCTGCGGCCGCTGCGCGAGTCGCTGGCCGGGGACGCGGTGCACCGGGTGCTCGGCATCGTCAACGGCACCACCAACTACATCCTCGACCAGATGGACACCTTGGGGGCCGGGTTCGCCGACGCGCTGGAAGAGGCGCAGGCACTGGGTTATGCCGAGGCGGACCCGACCGCCGACGTGGAAGGGTTCGACGCCGCCGCCAAGGCCGCGATCCTGGCCGGCCTGGCGTTCCACACCAGGGTCAGCGCGGCCGACGTGCACCGGGAGGGGATCACCGGGGTCACCCCGGCCGACATCGCCAGCGCGCGCACGCTGGGTCACGTGGTCAAGCTGCTGGCGATCTGCGAGCGCGGCGACGGCGGCGTCTCGGTCCGGGTGCACCCGGCGATGATCCCGCGCGCGCACCCGCTGGCCGGGGTCCGCGAGGCCTACAACGCGGTGTTCGTCGAGGCGCAGTCCGCGGGCAGGCTGATGTTCTACGGGGCCGGCGCCGGTGGCGTGCCAACGGCCAGCGCCGTGCTCGGCGACATCGTCGCGGTTGCCCGCAACCGGCTGGCCGGCACCCGTGGCCCGGACGCGACGACCTACGCCGACCTGCCCGCGCTGCCCATGGGCCAGGCGCTGACCCGCTATCACATCTCCCTGGACGTCGCCGACAAGCCGGGCGTGCTGGCCAGGGTCGCGGAAGCGTTCGCCAGGCACGACGTGTCGATCAAGGCGGTGCGCCAGGAGGGCCGGGGCGACGACGCCCAGCTCGTGATCGTCACCCACGTGGCGCCCGACGCGGCGCTGGCCGCCTGCGTGGCCGACCTCGGCGCCATGGACGTGGTCCGCGCGGTCGCCAGCGTGATGCGGGTCGAGGGGGAGAGCGACGAATGACCTTCATGCATGACGGGGGCGGCATCATCCGCCGGTACCGGGAGTGGCTGCCGATACCGGACGACGCGCCTGTTGTCAGCCTCGGCGAGGGGTCCACCCCGCTGATCCCCGCGCCCGTGCTGTCGGAGAAGACCGGGTGCGAGGTCTACCTGAAGGTCGAGGGCGCCAACCCGACCGCCTCGTTCAAGGACCGGGGCATGACGGTCGCAGTGAGCATGGCCGCCGCGCACGGCGCCAAGGCGGTGATCTGCGCCTCCACCGGCAACACCAGCGCCAGCGCCGCCGCGTACGCCGCCCGCGCCGGGCTCACCTGCGCGGTGCTTGTGCCGCGCGGCAAGATCGCCCTCGGCAAGCTGGCCCAGGCCCTGGTGCACGGCGCCAAGCTGCTGCAGGTGGACGGCAACTTCGACGACTGCCTGGAACTGGCACGCAAGCTCGCCGCCGACCACCCGGTCGCCCTGGTCAACTCGGTGAACCCGGATCGCCTGGAAGGCCAGAAGACGGCGGCGTTCGAGATCGTCGAGGCGCTCGGGGACGCCCCGGACGTGCACTGCCTGCCGGTCGGCAACGCCGGGAACATCACCGCCTACTGGATGGGCTACCGCGAGTACGCCAAGGCGGGGAAGGCGGCGCGGACGCCGCGGATGTTCGGGTTCCAGGCCAGCGGGGCCTCGCCCATCGTCCGCGGGGAGCCGGTGCTCGCGCCGGTCACGATCGCGACCGCGATCAGGATCGGCAACCCGGCCTCCTGGCGGCTGGCCGAGGAGGCAAGGGACGCCTCGGGCGGGCTGATCGCCTCGGTGACCGACCGCCAGATCCTGTCCGCCTACCGGCTGCTGGCCGCCAAGGAGGCGGTGTTCGGCGAGCTTGCGTCCGCCGCGGGGGTGGCCGGGCTGCTCCAGGCCCGCCAGAGCGGGCGGCTCGGCCCCGGTTCCGTGGTCGTCTGCACGATCACGGGCAACGGGCTGAAGGACCCGGGCTGGGCGGTGTCCGCCGCGCCCGCGCCGGTGACGATCCCGGTGGACGCGGCGACCGCGGCGGCCGAACTCGGGCTGGCCTGATGGGATCGGTGGCCCGGTGAACTGGGCACAGTCGCCCGTCGTGGTGCGTGCTCCCGCGACCAGCGCCAACCTGGGACCAGGTTTTGACGCGTTCGGGCTGGCCCTGGCGCTGCACGACGAGGTCGAGGCCGGGGTGACCGGCGGCGGGCTGGCCGTGGAGGTCCACGGCGAGGGCGAGCAGACCACCGGTGTGGGGGAGCGGCACCTGGTGGTCACCGCGATGCGGGCCGCGTTCGCACGGCTGGGCGGCCAGCCGCCCGGGCTCGCCCTGTGCTGCACCAACGCGATCCCGCACGGGCGGGGGCTCGGCTCGAGCGCGGCTGCCGTGGTATCCGGGATCCTGGCCGCCCGTGCCCTGGTACCCGACGGCGCGGACCGGCTGCCCGATGCCGAGGTGCTCCGGCTCGCCGTGGATCTCGAAGGGCACCCCGACAACGTGGCGGCCTGCCTGGCGGGCGGGCTCACCGTCGCCTGGCGGCCGGGCGGGGACGAGGGGGCCGCGCGCCTGCTCCGGCTCGATGTGCTCGGCGCGATCACCGCCGTGGCCTGCGTGGCGCCGACCGCCATGGCGACACACGAGGCACGGGCCGCACTGCCCGCGTCGGTCCCGCACGCGGACGCGGCAGCCAACGCGGCCCGCAGTGCGCTGCTGCTTGCCGCGCTCACCCGCGACCCGGCGGTGCTCTTCGACGCTACCGAGGATTACCTGCACCAGCGGTACCGGGCGGCGGCCATGCCATCGACCGCTGATCTGCTGGCCAGGCTGCGCCGGGCGGGGGTGGCGGCGGTGATGTCAGGGGCGGGCCCGAGCGTGCTGGCCCTCGGCCTGGCGGATGCCCGGCCTGGCCTTACCGTGGTGGATTCAATCGCGCGGGAAACGGGTATCGCTTGGCGTGTAACCCCCCTCAAGGTCGACCGGCAGGGTGCCACCGTCCAGCCCAGCGGGACGGGTGAGCCTCCGCCGGAGGCCGCGCGGCAAGGGCGATCCATGAACCAGGTCCCTGAGCCTGGCGTGCACCCTGCGGGAGGGTCCACGCAGGGGCGGGCGACGGATTCGGCGACACACGGACCACAGTCAAGGGAATGCCGTGCGCTCTTATGGTGTTAAGCTGGGTGCTGCACCAGGTGCCCCGCCGTCGGGGCAAGTGCTCGCCCTTCATCTGCCGCGTTACCGGCTGCATGGTCGGCTGTGGCCGGTGATTTCCTGTCAAATCTTCGGACCGCCTCTTCCCCTCCGCCACTATCGGCGCGGGATGTGGCCTTGAAGGAATGCGACAGGACCCGAGGTTCGGGCGAGAAAGGTGTGCCTTGCGGGCCGGTCCGGGCTCTCGTCATCGGGGGCGCCAACGTGGTCTGGACTCCGCGGGCACACAGCACCCCGAGACGGCGTCGGCCAGCGTCTGGGGCACAACTTGGCCCGGTCAACTCACCGGGCTGTAACACCGGGTCGACCGGCTCGCGTAGCCGGCGCCTGAGTTCTGGGAAGGACCCCTCGTGAGCGAACCCACCGAGTTCTTCGCCGGTACCCGGGATCTGCCCGGGGATGCCCCGCGCCGGTCTGATCCGCCTGAGCGACGGTCCGGCACCGCTGCCGCGGCCGCTCCGGCTCCGGTGACGCAGGCGCCGGGTGACGGGGCACGTGCCCCAGGCCGTGGCCTGAGCAGCATGCTGCTGCCGGAACTGCAGCGAGTGGCGCAGTCCATGGGCATTACCGGGGTAGGCCGGATGCGAAAGAGCCAGCTCATTGAGGCGATCCAGAGCCGGCAGGGCGGCCAGGCAGCCGGCCCCGCGCGCTCCGCGACGCAGAGCGCCGCACTTGACCATTCCGCTACGCGGAGCGCGCCTGCGGGAGCCGACGCACCCCGCCACCGTGAGCAGGAAGCCATGGGATCTGACAGACCTATTCAGCCAGCCTCGGGGGAGGGCAGCCAGGCCGTCGCGTCCGGCCGGGACATGCGGGCCGGCTCGGCACCGGGCGCCAGCGGCGGTCCGAGCCAGTTGACGTTCGCCCCGGCGGCCGAAACCGTCCGCTCCGCGGCCCCGGCGGGCGAGGCCCCGTCCGGTGGTGCGGGCGAGGCCACGGCCAATGGCCAGGCGGCCGGCGAAGGCCAGCCAGCGGGTGACGGCCCGCGCGAGCGGCGCCGCCGCACCAACAACGTGCGCCGCGACGACGCCCCCCGCGGGGGCGAGGCTCGCGACTCTCGCGATCAGCCGGAGCAGCGGTCCGACCAGGGCCGCGACGGCTCACGCGGCAGTGCGCCCGCCGACCAGGGGGGCCGCGGTGACGACGACGACCGTGGCGGCCGGCGCAACAGGGACCGGTTCCGCAACCGCAACCGGCGCCGTGGCGAGCGCACCGGCGAGGCCGAGCCGGTGATCACCGAGGATGACGTGCTCATCCCGATCGCGGGCATCCTCGACGTGCTCGACAACTATGCGTTCATCCGCACCACCGGCTACCTGCCCGGGCCCAACGACGTGTACGTGTCCCTGTCCCAGGTGCGCAGGCACGGCCTGCGCAAGGGCGACGTCATCGAGGGCGCGGTGCGCCAGCCGCGCGAGGGGGAGCGGCGGGAGAAGTTCAACGCCCTGGTCCGGCTGGACAAGGTGAACGGCCTCGACCCGGAGGCATCCCGGGCCCGGCCGGAGTTCTCCAAGCTGGTGCCGCTGTACCCGCAGGACCGGCTGCGCCTGGAGACCGACCCCGGCGTGCTGACCACGCGGATCATCGATCTGGTCAGCCCGATCGGTAAGGGCCAGCGCGGGCTCATCGTGTCGCCGCCCAAGGCGGGCAAGACGATGATCCTGCAGGCGATCGCCAACGCGATCACCAAGAACAACCCGGAATGCCACCTCATGGTCGTGCTCGTGGACGAGCGGCCTGAGGAGGTCACCGACATGCAGCGGACGGTCAAGGGCGAAGTGATCCACTCGACCTTCGACCGCCCCGCCGAGGACCACACCACGGTCGCGGAACTGTCCATCGAGCGGGCCAAGCGGCTCGTGGAAATGGGCCACGACGTGGTCGTCCTGCTCGACTCCATCACCCGGCTCGGGCGGGCCTACAACCTGGCCGCCCCGGCGAGCGGCCGGATCATGTCCGGTGGTGTGGACTCCACCGCGCTGTACCCGCCGAAGAAGTTCTTCGGCGCGGCGCGCAACATCGAGCACGGCGGCTCGCTGACCATCCTGGCCACCGCCCTCATCGAGACCGGGTCCCGCGCGGACGAGGTCATCTTCGAGGAGTTCAAGGGCACCGGCAACATGGAACTGCGGCTGCGCAGGGAACTCGCCGACAAGCGGATCTTCCCGGCCATCGACATCGACGCGTCCAGCACGCGTAAGGAGGAGATCCTCCTGACGCCGGAGGAGCTGAAGATCGTCTGGCAGCTCCGCCGGGTGCTCCACTCGCTGGAGCCGCAGCAGGCGCTCGAGGTGCTCCTGGAACGGATGAAGGGCACCAAGAGCAACGCGGAGTTCCTGCTCCAGGTCCAGAAGACCACGGTCAGCAACAGCTAACGGCTCACCCCGGCCGGAGCTGGGAATCTTCGCAGCCCACCGCATGTTTCTAGTCTCTGGCACACTACGTAAGGCACAAGCGGTACCGGTTCACGCCCGTCCTCTCGGGCGCGGCGACCCGGCGACCAGGTAGGAGTATTTACGTGAAGCCCGACATTCACCCGGACTACGTGGTGACCACGGTGACCTGCTCATGCGGGAACACCTTCACCACGCGGTCGACGGCACGCAGCGGCACCATCCACGCCGAGGTCTGCTCGGACTGCCACCCGTTCTACACCGGCAAGCAGAAGATCCTCGACACCGGCGGCCGGGTTGCCCGCTTCGAGCGGCAGTTCGGCAAGAAGGCGCCCAGCAAGTAGCTTGACCCAGATCACCGTGCCAGGAGGCCCGCGACGCCTCCGGCACGGTGATCTTGGTCGTTTACAGGAGATACGGGGCCATAAGCGCCCCAGGCCAGCACGGCCAAGTCCCCGTGACGAAGGAACGGGGACCTGGGCCATCGGGGGTTCCGGGGGGTCGCCCCCCCGGGCCAGTACTGCATGAAGGGAAGAACGGTGTTCGAGCGGCTCAGCGGCCTGGCTGAGGAGTACGCCAGGCTGGAGCATGACCTGGCTGACGCTGCCGTGCACTCGGATCCGGAACGGGCCAGGGCGCTCGGCCGCCGTTACGGTGAGCTGACCCCCGTGGTCCACGCTTATCAGGAGTGGCAGCACACCACCGATGACGAGCGGACCGCGCGGGAACTGGCCACCGAGGATCACTCGTTCGCGGCCGAGGCCGAGGAGCTTGCCCGTCACCGGGCTGAGCTGGAAGGCCAGATCGCCGAACTGCTGGCGCCGCGCGATCCCAACGACAGCAAGGACGTCCTGCTTGAGGTCAAGGCGGGGGAGGGCGGCGAGGAGTCGGCCCTGTTCGCGGGCGACCTGCTGCGCATGTACCTGCGTTACGCCGAGCGCCGGGGCTGGAAGACCGAGGTGCTCGACTCCACCGTCACCGGCCTGGGCGGGTACAAGGACGCCACGGTCGCGGTGAAGGCCTCGCGCCGGAGCGGAGGCGACGGGGTGTGGGCGCGGCTGAAGTACGAAGGCGGCGTGCACCGGGTCCAGCGGGTGCCGGTCACCGAGTCCCAGGGCCGGATCCACACGTCGGCTGCCGGGGTGCTCGTGCTTCCCGAGGCCGACCCGGTCGAGGTGACCATCGACCCGGCGGACCTGCGCGTGGACGTGTTCCGCTCGTCGGGCCCCGGCGGCCAGAGCGTGAACACCACCGACTCCGCGGTGCGGATCACCCACCTGCCCACCGGGATCGTCGTGTCCTGCCAGAACGAAAAAAGCCAGCTGCAGAACAAGGAGCAGGCGCTGCGCATCCTGCGCGCCCGGCTCCTCGCCCAGGCGCAGGCCGACGCCGAGGCCCATGCGCAGGCCGAGCGGCGCAGCCAGGTCAGGACCGTGGACCGGTCGCAGCGGGTACGCACCTACAACTTCCCGGAGAACCGGATCTCCGATCACCGGGTCGGCTACAAGGCCCACAACCTGGACCAGGTGCTCGATGGCGACCTGGATGCGGTGATCGGCGCCCTCATCGACGCGGACAGGTCCGGCCTGGCAGCCGCCGATGAGGCTTAATCCCGGCGGCCCGCGGCCGCCACTCCGGCAGGCCCGCCGTGACTCTCCTGCTGGATGAGGTCGCGATTGCGGCGGCCCGGCTGGCCGAGGCCGGGGTAGAGTCCCCGCGCGCCGACGCCGAGGTGATCGCCGCGCACGTGCACGGGGTGCGCCGCGGCGAACTGCACCTGGTGCCGGACACCGGGTTCGACCCGAGGTTCTGGGACGAGATAGCCCGCCGGGAGGCCCGCGAACCGCTCCAGCACATCACCGGCCTCACCCACTTCAGGTACACCGAGCTTGAGGTGGGCCCGGGGGTTTTCGTGCCCCGCCCGGAGACCGAGGTGATGACCGGCTGGGCCATCGACAAGCTCACCGCGATGGACGTCGCGGACCCGGTGGTCGCAGACCTGGGCACGGGTTCCGGGGCGATCGCGCTCGCGATCGCGCAGGAGGTGCCGCGGGCTCAGGTGCACGCGGTGGAGGCCGACCCGCTCGCGCGCGGCTGGGCCAGGCGCAACATCGCCGGATGCGCCGAATACGCCCCGCATACCGCGGGCCGGGTCATACTGCACGCCGCCGATTTCGCCAGCGCCGTGCCGGAACTGGACGGCACGGTGGACCTGGTCATCAGCAACCCCCCGTACATCCCGGTCGGGGCGGTCGTGCCGCCCGAGGTCGCCGAGTACGATCCCGCGGGCGCGTTGTGGGGCGGCACCGACGGCCTGGACGCGATCCGGGTCATCGAGCAGACGGCGGCCAGGCTGCTCCGCCCGGACGGCCTGGTGGCGGTGGAGCACGGCGCGCCGCAGGGCGCGGCGGTCTACTGGGTCTTCGCCGAGGAGCGGGGCTGGGCGGACACCCGCAACCACAAGGACCTGGCCGGCCGCGACCGGTTCGTGACCGCCCGCTGGCCCGGCCGGTTACCAGCGGCCTGAGATGCCCGGGGCGCATCGGCATGCCCGGGCCGGGCCGCCCGTGCAGGTGGGGCGCGGGGGCGGGGCCGGGGGGCGGCGTTGTTGGGCGCGGGCAGGGCCCGGGGGTGGAAGGATTGGGTGGCATGAGCGCACGGTACGACTGCACGGACGCGGCGCAGCGCGCGGCGGGCATCACCGAGGCCACGGCGGCGCTGCGCAAGGGCGAACTGACCGTGATGCCCACCGACACGGTGTACGGCGTGGCGGCCGACGCCTTCTCGCCCGAAGCGGTCACCGCCCTGCTCGCGGCCAAGGGACGGGGCAGGCAGATGCCGCCGCCCGTGCTGGTCGGCAGCAGGCGCGCCGCGCTCGCGCTGGTCGAGGACGTGAACGCGTCCGGCAACGACCTGATCGACGAGTTCTGGCCCGGCGGCCTCACCATGGTGTTCCGGTCGGCCCGGAGCCTGATATGGGACCTCGGCGACACCAAGGGCACCGTGGCGGTCCGGATGCCGTTGCAGCCGGTCGCTCTTGACCTGCTGCGGGAGACCGGCCCGCTCGCGGTGAGCAGCGCCAACCTGACCGGCTCGCCCGCGGCGACGACCGCCGCCGAGGCCGAATCGCAACTTGGCGACGCGGTGAGCGTCTATCTAGATGACGGACCATGCGTCGCCGACGTCGCCTCCACGATCGTGGACATGACCGGGCCAGTGCCCCGGTTGCTGCGCAGGGGGGTGATCCCAGTCCGGCGCCTGCGCGAGGTCGTTGCCTTGATCGTGGACGACGGCGAGGAGGAGGACGCGTGATCGGCCGATGGCCGTGCGTCGTGCCCAGGGTGGCCTACAGTGGGGCGTGATGCGCGCGATCATACGGCTGCGGGGCGCTCATGAAGCTGCGGGGCGCTCATGAATGAGTATGTGATCACGCTGCTGGCCGCGGCCGCGGTGACCTACATACTGACACCGGCGGTACGCCGTTTCGCGATCGCCGTGGGCGCCATGCACGCGGCCAGGGAACGCGACGTCCACGAACAGCCCACCCCTCTGCTCGGCGGGTTCGCCATCTACGGCGGGCTGGCCGTCGCCCTGCTCCTGGCGAGCCGCCTGCGCGGCCTGAACAGCGTGTTCACCGAGACCAACATGGCAAAGGGCCTGCTGCTGGCCGGCGGCCTCGTCGTGATCATGGGCTTCGTGGACGACCGGTGGGGGATGGGGGCGCTCAGCAAGCTGGCCGGGCAGGTCGCCGCCGGCGTCATCCTGGTGTGGAGCGGCGCCGAGATCCCGTGGCTGCCCGAGCCCGGCGGGGTCACCCTCATCCTGACCAGCGACCAGCAGGTGGCGGTGACCATCCTGGTCGTGGTGGTCACCATGAACGCGGTCAACTTCATCGACGGCCTGGACGGCCTGGCCGCCGGGATCGTGGGCATCGGCGCCATCGCGTTCTTCGCCTATTACTTCACCCTCGTGCACCGGCTCGGGCTGCTGGACCAGAGCGAGCCCGCCCTGGTTTCCGTGCTCCTCGCCGGGGTGTGCATCGGGTTCCTGCCGCACAACTTCTATCCGGCGCGCATCTTCATGGGGGACACCGGCTCGATGCTCATCGGGCTGCTGCTCGCCTATGCGCCGATATCCAGCCTCGCGCTGCTTGACCCTGCCTCGCTGACCGACACCCAGGCCTACGCGGCGGGCACCGTCAACCGGTACGGCGCGTTCATTCCACTGCTGGTGCCGGCCGCCATCCTGCTGATCCCGTACGCCGACCTGCTGATGGCCGTGGTGCGCCGGACCCGGGCCGGCAAGTCCGTGTTCGCCCCGGACAAGAAGCACCTGCAGCACCGCCTGCTCGCCATCGGCCATTCGCACCGGACCAGCGTGCTGATCATGTACCTGTGGGCGGCGCTGTTCTCGGGCACGGTCATCCTGCTGTCGATCGTCCGGACCCCGCTGTTCGTGCTGGCCATCGTCACCGTGGTCGCGGTGCTGGCCTGCTGCTCGTGACGATGCCGCGGCTGCGGCCATGGTCGCGGGCCGCCGCCGGGGATGCGGCGGTGGGCGGCCCGGTCCCGCGGCACGCGGGCGCGGCTCCGGCAGACGTGGCTCCAGCGAGCGCGAGGCCGGCAGCCGCGGCCGGGACAGGTGCGGTGCCCGCCGGCCGGCCGGGACCGGTGCGGTGCCCGCCGGGCCGGCGGCGGCTGGCCCCGGGCCGGTACGCCCGGCCGGGGCAGGTGCGGTGCGGGTCCCGGGGGCCGCCCGGGGGAGCGCGGCCGGAGCGGCTGCCTCGCAGCGAGCATCCGGCCGCCGGGCCGGCCAGCCCGCGGCACCAGAAAGAGCCGCAGCGCGGCGGGCTGGCACAAATCCGGCCGCGGCGGAATCGGCCCGGCGCCCCGCCGGGAAGACAGGGGCACCGGACGAGGGCGGCTGGCCGCCGGCCGCCGGTTCCGAGTCCGGCGAAGGTCCCGCGGGCAACGGCGCCGACGGCATGCCGGGCAAGGGCCGGGCCGGCAACGGGGCCAGGGGTAACGGCGCCGCGCCGGCCAAGGGCCGCGGGCGCCCGGCCAAGGACCGCGGGCGCAAGGGTTCCGCGGCTGGCTCAGATGCCCCGGCGGCCCCCGAGGACGAGGCCGGCTCGCCGGTCGCCCGCGCGGCCGGCCCTGGCGAATGGTCTTGGGAATCGGCCGGCACCCTGCCGCCCCGCAGCGGTGGCCGGGCGGTGCCGCCGTGGGACGGCGACGACGCCGAACCGTTCTCGGCGCCGGCGCGGCCTGCCGCGCTCCGGGATGGCGGCTGGGCGGTGCCGCAGTGGGAGGCCGAGAGCAGCGGGGCATCGCCGGAGCCGGCGAGTTCCGTTCCCTCCTGGGATGCCGGTCATACCGCGCCGCCCGCGGGGACGGCCTCGCCGCCGTCTCAAGCGGCCGGCCGTTCCGTACCGCCATGGGAACTGCCCCCGGAGACCCACTCCCCGTTCCGCCATGGGCGGCCGGCCACGACGTGCCGCCGTGGGCGGCCGGCCGTTCCGTACCGCCATGGGAGCTGGCCGGTCCGGCCGACGCGGACGCTACCGGCGCGATTCCGGCGCAGCCCTGGCCGGGCCCGGGCGGTTCCCCGGCCGAGGCTTCGGACGGGCCAGCGAACGGGCACCCTGCCCCGCCGTGGCCGCCTGCCGCCCCGCCGCAAAGGCCCGCCGCTCCGCCCTGGCCGTCGGACTCGCCACCTTGGTCGTCGGCCTCGCCACCTTGGCCGTAGCACCGGCCATGAAGGAGCCGTGCTCACGGGCGTGAGAGGGGACGTGTTCACGGGTCGTGAGAGGGGCCGTGCTCACGGGCGTGAGCACGGTGCGTGAGCACGGGGCGAGCCCGGCCGAATGACCGCCGGATATCTGTTACTTAAAGTCCCGGAGTCCTTACGAATGGTTATAGGCATCACTATGGGTGACCCGGTAAAGCCTGCGTCAAGGAGCTTGTGATATCTTTCACGAGCACCCAGGTAAGGGCTAGCGACGGGGCTCGTGATACGTTTTCGCTCACCCGGCGGCGCATCTCGCCGGGTTGTGCGGCGCGGCGGCCCCCGGCGGCCGGCGCCAGGGCAGGGGCGGCCATGCTTGCCCGCTGGTCGTTCGTCCGACAGTCGACCCCTCGGAGTTTGGCAGATGGCAAGTTACGCCGTGATCCTCCGGCGTTCTGCCCTGGTCACTGCCATCCCAGCGCTGGTCATGGTCGTGCTGGGCGGCGCTCTCGGTGGGGGCAAGGGCCTGGTGGGTGCCCTGCTCGGGGTCGGGCTTGTCATCGTCTTCTTCGGCATCAGCGCCGCGGCGATGAGCTGGGCCTCCCGGAAAAGCCCGCAGGTCACGATGGTGACTGCGGCATCCACCTACCTGATCAAGATCCTCGTGCTGTTCTTCTTCGTCATCAGGTACAGCGGTACCACCGCGTTCAACGGCAAGATCTTCGGCGTCACGGTGGTCGTCTGCGTCGTCGTCTGGACGTCGGCCCAGGCCCTGGTCTCGGCCCGGCTCAAGGTTCCGTACGTCGAACTGGACGGGAAACGGTGACCCGTGGTAACGACCAGGCGTCCGGACGGCGTAGCGCGGCCCGCAGGCCGGCCTGCCCGCGCCCCGGCGGCTTGCCTGGGGCCAGTGCCGCCCCCACCGTCCTGTCATGACCGGCGAACGCCCGCCGCCGGCCGACGGCGGGCAGAACATCGGAATGACCGTCTTCAGCTACCTTCTCGCGGGCATGCTTGCCTACGGGGGGCTTGGCTGGCTGATCGCACACTGGACGGGGCTCTCGCTGATCTTCCCGCTGGGGATGCTGTTCGGCCTTGCCCTTTCCATCTGGCTGGTGATCTACCGGTACGGCCGGTCCTGATAGTCGCTGCCCGGCACCGCGGCCCCGCATACGCGGCGGTCGGCCCGGGTAGTGCAGGCCGTCCAGGCCACGCGCACGTTTAAGGAGTCAAAGGGTGACTTTCACGTCCCGGGTACCGGTGGCAGAGGGATGCCACCTCCGGTCCGGCTGCGGGTACCCTGCCCCCGGGTACCCGGCGAGCTTCCAGTTCCAGCCGCTGTTCAGCATCGGCTCGTTCCACGTCTACATGCCGGAGGTCCAGGCCGTCCTCTGCGCGGGGCTGGTGATCGGGTTCTTCTGGGCCGCCTTCGCCAAGCCGAAGATCGTGCCCCGGGGCGTGCAGAACGTCGGCGAACTGGGCATCCTGTTCGTCCGGGACCAGATCCTGCGGCCGATGATGGGCAAGCGGGGCGACGGCTACATGCCCTTCCTGGTGGGCCTGTTCTTCTTCATCTGGTTCATGAACCTGATGGAGATCGTGCCGGTGCTCCAGTTCCCGGCGATGGCGCACATCGCGTTCCCGATCTCGCTGATGCTCATGGTGTACATCACTTACAACTTCGTGAGCATCAAGAATCTGGGCCTGGGCGGCTATTTCAAGAGCATGGTCCCGTCGGGCGTGCCCATCGGCATCCTGTTCATTGTTGCGCCGCTTGAGGTCCTGCAGTACATCGTCGTCCGGCCGTTCACGCTGGCAATCCGGCTCTTCGGGAACATGTTCGCCGGGCACATCCTGGTGGCGGTGTTCACGATCGCGACCTGGTACCTGGTCAGCGCCAGCATCGGGCTGGTGTTCGCCGCGGCGTCGTTCGTGATGACCGTCGTGCTCACCGCGTTCGAGATGCTGATCCAGGCGCTGCAGGCCTACATCTTCACGATCCTGACCGCCCAGTACATCGGGGGCGCCTACGAGGCGGCGCACTGACATGGCCTGCGACCGGAACCGCGGCACGCCGCCGACGCGGCGGCGCGCCACTCCGGTCGTCCCTTCCGATCGCCGGGGAGAACACCGCCGGCCTAATCGCAAAGGAAAGCAAGGATGCTGCACCTAGTTCACTTCCTGGCAGCCGCCCCTACCACCCACAGCATCATCAGCATCAACATCGGTGCGGTGGCGTACGGCCTGGCGGCCATCGGCCCCGGCGTGGGCATCGGCCTGATCTTCGGCCACGGCGTGGAGGCGATGGCCAGGCAGCCGGAAGCCGCCGGAATGATCCGCTCCAACATGTACATCGGGTTCGCGCTGACCGAGGCACTCGCGCTGATCGGCTTCGTGGTGCCTTTCGTCTTCCACTACTCCTGATCGAACGCAGATCATGAGATGCGAGTAAGGCAGAAAGGCTGACCGTCATGTACCTTGCCAGCTTCATCTGGCCTCGGGCCGCTATCCCCGGACCTCACCGAACTGATCATCGGCACGATCTCGTTCCTCATCGTGTTCGCGGTGCTGTGGCGGGTGCTGCTGCCACGGATCCAGCAAACGCTGACGGAGCGGACCGACCAGATCGAAGGCGGCCTGCAGCGCGCCGAAGAGGCCCAGGCCGAAGCGAAGCAGACACTGGAGCAGTACCAGGCGCAGCTCGCCGAGGCGCGCCACGAGGCATCCCGGCTGCGCCAGGATGCCCAGGAGGAGGGCGCGCGCATCCTCGCGGAGCTACGCGAGCGGGGCGAGGCCGAGCGGCAGCGCCTGGTGGCGGCGGCACACGACCAGATCGATGCGGACCGTGTCCAGGCCATCCAGGCACTGCGCACCGAGATGGGCGCGCTCGCGGTCGAACTGGCCAGCCGGGTCGTCGGGGAGTCGCTGGACTCCGACGCGCGCCAGCGCCGCGTCGTGGACCGCTTCCTGGAAGAGCTGGATGCCGAGCCGGTGGCTACGGAGTCACCCTCATGAGCGCACCGCTCAGGGTTATCGGCCGGGCCCGCGCAGGCCAGGCGGCCACGGTGACATCCGGGCGCGCCGGGGCGGGAGGCAGGCATGCGCGGCGCTAGCCGGGTCGCATTCGCGGACGCACGCGACCGGCTGACCGAGGTCGTGGCCGACGCGCATGTCGCCGCCACCGTGGGGGACGAACTGTTCGCGGTCGTGCGCCTGCTCGACCGGGAGCCGGCCCTGCGGCGTGCGCTCGCCGACTACACCAGGCCGCAGGAAGCCCGCACCGGGCTGGCCCGCGATCTGCTCGGCGACCGGGTGTCCGCGGCCACGCTGGAGGTGGTCTCCGGGCTGGCCAGCGCGCGCTGGTCGGTGCCCAGGGATCTGGCCGACGCGGCCGAGGAGCTTGCGGTCCTGGCCACCGACCGCCGCCGCCGGCGGCGCGGGCAACCTGGACGACGTCGAAGACGAGCTGTTCCGGTTCGGCCGGATCGCCAGCGGCGAGCCCGAACTGCTCGCCGCCCTGTCCGATCAGCGGATGCCGGACGACAAGAAGCGCGCGCTGCTCGACCGGTTGCTCACCGGCAAGGTGGCGGCGGCCTCGCTGCGGCTCATCACCCAGGCGGTGATCAATCCCCGGGGGCGTAACCTGGAGGCGAACCTGGCGGACTACGCGAGGCTCGTTGCGGACTGGCGGCAGCGCCTGATCGCTGTCGTGCGGGTCGCCACCGAGCTCAGCGACGGCCAGCGCCAGCGGCTCACCAGGGCGCTCTCGGCCATCTACGGCCACGGCATTCAGCTGAATGTCATCATCGATCCCCGGGTAGTGGGCGGAGTGTCTATTCAAATCGGGGATGAGCTCATCGACGGAACGCTGAGCAGCCGGCTCGCCGAGCTCAGACGGCACTGGGCAGCTTGAGGCCAGCGGCCCGCGAGCGGAAGAGACGAGAAAGAGAGAACCATGGCGGAGCTGACAATCCGGCCCGACGAGATCCGCGACGCTCTGGCGGACTTCGTCCGTGCGTACGAGCCGGACGAGGCCTCCCGGCAAGAGGTTGGCACGGTCGCCGAATGCGGCGACGGCATCGCACGCGTCGAAGGGCTTCCCTCGGCGATGGCGAACGAACTGCTGGAGTTCCCCGGCGGGATCCGCGGCCTCGCGCTCAACCTGGACATCCGCGAGATCGGCGTGGTCATCCTCGGCGACTTCAGCCAAGGTGGAAGAGGGCCAGCAGGTGCGGCGCACCGGTGAGGTGCTGTCCGTGCCGGTCGGGGACGCGTTCCTCGGCCGGGTCGTGGACCCGCTCGGGATCCCGCTGGACGGCAAGGGCGAGATCGAGGGCACCGAGCTTCGCGCCCTGGAACTGCAGGCCCCGACCGTGGTGCAGCGCAGCAAGGTGAATCAGCCGCTGCAGACCGGGATCAAGGCCATCGACGCGATGACCCCGATCGGGCGCGGCCAGCGCGAGCTGATCATCGGCGACCGGCAGACCGGGAAGACCGCCATCGCCATCGACACCATCATCAACCAGCGCGCGAACTGGGAGTCCGGGGATCCGGATCGCCAGGTCAAGTGCATCTACGTCGCGGTCGGCCAGAAGGGCTCCACCACCGCGCAGGTCCGCCAGTCACTCGAAGAGGCCGGCGCGATGGAGTACACGGCGATCGTCGCGTCGCCCGCCTCCGACCCCGCCGGGTACAAATACATCGCCCCGTACACGGGGTCGGCCATCGGGCAGCACTGGATGTACCAGGGCCAGCACGTGCTGATCGTGTTCGACGACCTGTCCAAGCAGGCCGAGGCCTACCGGGCGGTCTCGCTGCTGCTGCGCCGCCCGCCGGGCCGCGAGGCCTACCCCGGTGACGTCTTCTACCTGCATTCCCGGCTGCTGGAACGGTGCGCCAAGCTGTCCAAGGAGATGGGCGGCGGGTCGCTCACCGGGCTGCCGATCATCGAGACCAAGGCCAACGACATCTCCGCCTACATCCCGACGAACGTCATCTCCATCACCGACGGGCAGATCTTCCTGGAGACCGACCTGTTCAACTCCGGTGTCCGGCCCGCCATCAACGTCGGCCGGTCGGTGTCCCGGGTGGGCGGCGACGCGCAGATCAAGGCGATGAAGAAGGTCGCGGGCGGGCTCAAGCTGGCCCTGTCCCAGTATCGCGACCTGGAGGCCTTCGCCTCCTTCGCCTCCGACCTGGACGCCGCCTCGCGCGCCCAGCTGGACCGCGGCGCGCGCCTGGTCGAACTGCTCAAGCAGCCGCAGTACTCGCCCTCGCCGGTGGAGCGGCAGGTGGTCTCGGTGTGGGCGGGCACCTCCGGCTACCTCGACGACGTTCCGATCGAGGACATCAGCCGGTTCGAAGAGGAGTTCCTCGGCACCCTGGGCCGCAAGCACCCCGGCGTGTACCAGTCGATCAGCGAGACCGGGGAGCTGTCCGAGGACACCACCACGGCACTCAAGGACGCCATCGAGGATTTCCGGCGCGGCTTCGAGATCACCGGTGGCGGGCTGCTGGTGCCCGACGAGCCGGCCGAGCCCCTCAGCGAGGGCGAGGTCAGCCGCGACGCTGTCAACAAGCGCGTCCCACCGAAGCGGAAGCCGTCGGAGTAGGCGGGAAGGCAGAGCATGGGAGCACAGCTTCGCGCGGTCAGGCAGCGGATCCGGGCGATCCAGTCCACTGCCAAGATCACCCGTGCCCAGGAGCTCATCGCGTCCTCGCGGATCATCCAGGCACAACAGCGGGTGCGGGCCTCGGCCCCCTACGCGGAGGAGCTTGAGCGCGCGGTGGAAGCGGTGGTCAGCCGTTCCGCGCAGATCGATCATCCACTGGTGAACGAGCCGGCCAGCGCCGAGCGGGTGGCCGTGCTGATCCTCACCAGCGACCGGGGCTTCGCCGGCGGTTACAACGCCAACGTGCTGCGTGAGGCGCAGCGACTGCGGGCGCTGCTCGAGGAGGAGCGCGGCGTGGCCGTGCAGACGTACGTGAGCGGGACCAAGGGCATCACCTGGCACCGGTTCCGCGAGCGTGAGATGGCCGGCGAGTGGAGCGGATACTCCGAGCGGCCCTCGCCGGACGATGCCAGCAAGATCGCCACCGCGCTGATCGAGGCATTCGAGCGCCCGGCCGCCGAAGGCGGCGTGGACGAGATCCACCTCGTGTACACCCAGTTCGTGTCGATGCTCACGCAGCGGCCCGCGGTCCGCCGAATCCTGCCGCTCGAGGTGCGCGAAGTGCAGGAGGAGCACCCCGACGGCCCGATCCCGCTGTACGAATTCGAGCCGTCGCCGCAGGCCGTTCTGGATGCTCTTCTTCCCTGGTATGTGGAGAACAGGATCTACCATGCGCTGCTGGAGAGCGCGGCCGCCGAAATCGCGGCGCGCCGGCGCGCCATGAAGTCGGCCACCGACAACGCCAACGACTTGCTTGAGCAGTTCACCCGTGAGGCCAACAAGGCCCGCCAGGCCGAGATCACCCAGGAAATCAGCGAGATCGTCGGGGGCGCCAACGCGCTGGCCGAGACGCTCGCAGGGAGCGAGTGAGGGTCGAGATGACCGCAACCACAGAGAACTCAGCCACCCGCGAAGGCGCGGGCCTGGTCGGCCAGGTCGCGCGGGTCACCGGGCCCGTGGTGGACGTGGAGTTCGGCACCGAGCAGATGCCCGACATCTACAACGCGCTGCACGTCGATGTGACCCTGGGCGAGTCGACCAGGACGCTGACTCTGGAGGTGGCGCTGCACATCGGGGACAACATGGTGCGGGCGATCTCCATGCAGCCCACCGACGGCCTGGTCCGCGGGGCCCCGGTCACCGACACGGGCGGCCCGATCACGGTGCCGGTCGGCGACGTGACCAAGGGGCACGTGTTCAACGTGCTCGGTGAGACGCTGGATGTGCCCACCGAATCCCTGAAGATCACCGAGCGCTGGTCGATCCACCGCGACCCTCCGCCGTTCGACCAGCTCGAATCCCGGACGGAGATCCTGGAGACCGGGATCAAGGTCCTCGACCTGCTCACCCCGTACGTCAAGGGCGGCAAGGTAGGCCTGTTCGGCGGGGCGGGCGTCGGCAAGACCGTGCTCATCCAGGAGATGATCACCCGGGTCGCCAAGAACTTCGGCGGTGTGTCGGTGTTCGCGGGCGTCGGCGAGCGCACCCGTGAGGGCAACGACCTGATCATCGAGATGACCGAGTCGAACGTGATCAAGGACACCGCCCTGGTGTTCGGCCAGATGGACGAGCCGCCCGGCACCCGGCTGCGGGTCGGGCTGTCCGCGCTGACCATGGCCGAGTACTTCCGCGATGTGCAGGGCCAGGACGTGCTGCTGTTCATCGACAACATCTTCCGGTTCACCCAGGCCGGCTCCGAGGTGTCCACCCTGCTCGGCCGGATGCCCTCGGCGGTGGGATACCAGCCCACGCTCGCCGACGAGATGGGCCAGCTTCAGGAGCGGATCACCTCCACCCGGGGGCACTCGATCACCTCCATGCAGGCCATCTACGTACCGGCCGACGACATCACCGACCCGGCTCCGCACACCACGTTCGCCCACCTGGACGCGACCACCGTGCTGTCCCGGGCGATCACCGAGAAGGGGATCTTCCCGGCCGTCGACCCGCTCGACTCCACCTCCCGCATCCTGGACGCCAAGTACGTCGGCGACGAGCACTACGACGTGGCCCGCGAGGTACAGCGGATCCTGCAGCGCTACAAGGAACTGCAGGACATCATCGCCATCCTCGGCATCGACGAGCTGTCGGAAGAGGACCAGGTCACGGTCAAGCGGGCCCGGCGGATCGAGCGGTTCCTGTCGCACCCGATGTTCGTGGCCGAGCAGTTCACCGGCCAGCCGGGCGTGTTCGTGCCGCTGTCCGAGACGGTCTCCTCGTTCAAGGCGATCTGCGAGGGCAAGTACGACAACATCCCCGAGCAGGCGTTCTTCATGTGCGGCGGGATCGAAGACGTGGAGCGCAAGGCCGCGGAGCTGGAGAAGCAGTGAACGGAGCGCTCGAAGCGACGGGCGGGCCGGCGACGTGAGCGTACGGGTGGCCCTGGTGGCCCCGGACGGCGAGATCTGGTCCGGGATGGCCCGGATGGTGATCGCCAAGACCCTCGACGGCGACCTGGGCATCCTGACCGGGCACCCGCCCGTGGTCGGGATCCTCGCCGATGCCAGCCTGGTCCGGATCCTCGACGTCGAGGACGGCGCTGGCGAGGACCGTGGTGAGGTCCGGGCGGCAGTGAGCAGCGGCTTCCTGTCCGTCGCGGACGACCGGATCTCGATCCTGGTGCGCCAGGCCGAACTCGGCTCCCAGGTGGAGGTCGCCGCCGCCCGGGCCCGGCTCGACACCGCGCTGTCGGAGGCCGGGCAGTTGCCGCCGGGCGAGGCCGAACCCCTTGAGGTGAGATACTCCCGCGCCGTGCTGCGTGCCGCTGGCGACCAGTCCTGACGGGCGCCAGCAGCCGGGCCGGAGATGAGCAAAGCGATTGCGCTCGATGCGGCCTGGATCTTCGCCGCCTTCCTGGCCATCGTCGTGCTCTGCGCGATCGGCCTGGCTACCCGCCGGATGCTCCTCGACCGCGGCGGCGGCACGGTGGAGTGCGGGCTGCGCAGGCCAGGGGGTACCTGGCGGCTGGGCGTCGCCGCCTACGCAGGGGATGAGCTGCGCTGGTACGACGCGGTCGGCGTGCTGCTCATCCCGGAGGAGGTGCTGGCCAGGCGGACCCTGTCGGTGGCGTCCAGGCGCGAGGCGTATCCCGCCGAAGCCACCCAGCTCGGGCGGGGGATGGTCGTGGTGTCCTGCACCGTGGGGGAGACGCCGGAGAACGTGGAACTGGCCATGGCCGAGGGCGCGCTGACCGGTTTCCTGGCCTGGCTGGAATCCGCCCCGCCCGGCTCCTATCCGCTGGGCCTTTAGCGGTCAGCGCTCGCCGCCCGGCTTCCACAGCACGTCGCCGTGGCCGGCGTTGGCCTCGCGGGCCAGGATGAACAAAAGGTCGGAGAGCCGGTTGAGATACCTGGCCGTGGCCGGGTTCACCGAGTCAGGGTAGGCCTCCAGGGCTGCCCAGGCGCTGCGCTCGGCCCGGCGCACCACCGTCCGGGCGGTGTGCAGCAGCGCCGCTCCCGGCGTGCCACCGGGCAGGATGAAGCTGCGCAGCGTGGGCAGCCCCTCGTTGTGCTCGTCGCACGCCCGCTCCAGGTCGCTCACATAGCCGTCATCGACCCGCAGCGGCGGGTACTTCGGGTCGGCGACCACCGGGTTGCACAGGTCCGCGCCGACGTCGAACATCTCGTTCTGGATCCGGGTGAGCAGCGCCGCGATACCGGAGTCAAGCTGGCCGAGCGCGAGCGCCGTGCCTATCGCGCAGTTGGCCTCGTCCACGTCGGCGTAGGCGGCCAGCCGCGGATCCCCCTTGGCCACGCGGCTGCCGTCACCGAGTGCGGTGCTTCCGCCGTCACCGGTCCTGGTGTAGATGCGGGAGAGCACCACGGGGTTGTCGCGGGCGTCTTTGGCGTCTGCTGGCATGGACTCACCGTAGCGGGCAGGGCCCGTTTCCGGGCAAGCCGGGCACCGTATGGCACGGATCTGCCCGCCCTCTGCCCGCCCAGGGGCAATGTGATCAATGGTCTGACCTGGGCTATTCCCATCCTGACAACGATGTGGCATCGTATAAATGCGAAGAGTCACGACTGACTCAACGTAACGACTTGAACCCTGCTGGCCATCCGCCCGGCGGATCTCGGGGGCCCGCCGGAGCGATCGGTGGCAGGCAGGTCGGAGGGGTGAGCCCCGGCCGCAAAGCGGCCGGGGCTCACCCATGTCCATACGGGAACGGGCGGGGGCTCACCCCTGCCTGGCCGACCGTGTGGCACGGACCTGGTCCCTGGCGTTATCGTTGCGCTGCTCTCGGCAGATCACCGCGACCCGGCCGGGGGGGCCCGGCGAGCTGCCTTGCGGCGGGTTAGGGTTGTCCCTTACGCACGCGTTCTGCGGTCTTGAGGTGGCTGTGTACGACTATGTCATCGTTGGTGCCGGTAGTGCGGGATGCGTCCTGGCGCTGCGCCTCACCGAGAACCCCTCGGCGCGGGTTCTGCTGCTCGAGGCGGGCCCCCCGGACGATGCCGATGAGATCCACATCCCGGCGGCGCTGAACCTGCTGTTCCAGAGCACCTACGACTGGGACTTCCACACCGTGCCACAGGAGCGGGCGGCAGGGCGGGCCATCTACTGGCCGCGCGGGCGGATGCTCGGCGGTTCCTCGTCCATGAACGCCATGATCTACATCCGGGGCAACCGGCACGACTACGACACCTGGCGCGACGAGTACGGCTGCAGCGGCTGGGGTTACGCCGACCTGATGCCGTACTTCCGCCGGGCCGAGAGCAACTCCCGCGGTGCCGACGCCTACCACGGCGGGACCGGGCCGCTGTCCGTGTCCGACCTGGCTTTCCAGTCGGCGCTGACCAAGACGTGGGTCGCCGCCGCCCGGGAGTGCGGGCTGCCCGCCAACGACGACTTCAACGGCGCGCAGCAGGACGGGAGCGGCTTCTACCAGGTGACCCAGAAGGACGGCCGCCGGTGCTCCGCCGCGGACGCCTACCTCCGTCCGGCCATGGCGCGGCCCAACCTTGAGGTCAAGACCGACGCGCGGGTCACCAAGGTCGTCGTGGAGGGCGGCCGGGCCGCCGGGGTGCGGTACCTGCAGCGCGGCGTCGAGGAGACCGCCTACGTCCAGGGCGAGGTCATCCTGAGCGCCGGAGCCATCGGCAGCCCGCAGTTGCTCATGCTGTCCGGCATCGGGCCCGCCGACCACTTGCGCGATGTCGGCGCCAGCGTGGTCGTGGACAGCCCCGGCGTGGGCGCGAACCTGTCCGATCACCCGGTCGTGCCCGCCATCTGGCGGACCCCGAAGGTGCCCGCCCTGTGGGAGAAGGCCGGCCCGAAGAACCTGTTCCGCTGGCAACTGCGTCATTCCGGCCCGTTCACCTCGAACGTCGCCGAGTCCGGCGGGTTCAGCCGGACCCGGCCCTCGCTGTCCGCGCCCGACCTGCAGTGGCACGCGCTGCCCACCCCGTTCCTGAATCAGGGCCTGGCCGACCCGCAGACCCGGGCGTTCACGCTGCTCATCACGCTGGTCGATGTCGGCAGCCGGGGGCGGATCTGGCTGCGCAGCACCGACCCGCGGCACAAGCCCGCGATCGACCCGGCCTACCTGTCCGACAGCACGGACATCGCCCCGCTGGTGGAGGGCGTCCGGATGGCCCGCGAGTTCGCGGTGGCGAGCCCGCTGGCCAAGGTCTGCACCGAGGAACTGGCCCCAGGCCCGGGGGTGCACACCGACGCGGAGGTCCGCGAGTGGATCCGGCGCGACCTCGGCACCCTGTACCACCCGGTCGGGACCTGCGCCATGGGCGGCGACTCCCGGCTGGCCGCCGCCAAGATCACCAGTGTGGTGGACCCGGAACTGCGGGTACGCGGCGTCGAGGGCCTGCGGGTGGTGGACGCGTCGGTGATGCCGGCCGTGCCGCGGGGCAACACCAACGCCCCCACCATCGCCATCGCCGAGCGCGCCGCGGACCTGATCATCGGCCGGGCGCCGCTGGAACCCGTCGACCCGGCCCTGGAACCTGAGCCGCTTCCCGCCGAACTGGCCTAGGCCCCAGCCGGCCCGGAGCCGGGCAAGCCCCGCACGCAGGGCCGGGCCCCAGACACAATCGATACTTAACCGCCGCTGAATCCTGCGTTGCAATGCTTCGGGCAGATGCCTGAGCGGCGCGCCTGCGGGGGCCGGGCCGCTCAGATCTGGGGCCCCGAAGGGGAGCGGGGCCCCGTTTACTTTTCCTTGTAACGCTTGCCGTGCAGCAGGGTGGTGAGCGACAGCAACCGGTTCATGTCCTTGTCGCTGCGCGCCAGCGTGGTCAGGTTCAGCGGCGGCTTCATCCGCTGCCGGGTGATCGACTTGGCCCGGGTGAACTCCCGCAGCCCGTCCGCCCCGTGGATCCGGCCAAAACCCGAGTCGCCCACCCCGCCGAACGGGAGCGAGGGCACGGTCGCGTACGCGATCACCGAGTTGATCGAGGTCATGCCGCTGCGCAGCGCCCGCGCGGTGGCCATGGCCTTCTTCGCGTTCTTGGCGAACACCGCGGAGCCGAGCGCGTACCGGCTCGCGTTCGCCAGTTCCACCGCCTCGGAAAGGTCGTTCACGCTGGTCACCGTGATGGTGGGCCCGAACGTCTCGTCCTGCACCGCCATGCTCTGCTCCGGCACGTCGGCAAGCAGCACCGGGTCCACGTAGGGCCGGCGGATGCTCTGCATGCCGCCAAGGACCGCCCGCCCGCCCCGGGCCAGGGCGTCCGCGATGTGATCCTCCACCACGTCAAGCTGGCCGGGCATGGTCATCGGCCCGTAGGTGGCCTCCCGGTCGTCGCCGGCCCGCGCCGCGGCCATCCGCTCGGACAGCTTGTCCACGAACGTTTGGTAGACCTCGTCCACGACGTAGACCCGCTCCACCCCGACGCAGGTCTGCCCGGCGTTCGACACCGCGCCCCAGGCGGCGGCGTCGGCGGCCGCGTCCAGGTCCGCGTCGGCGCCGATCAGCAGGGCGTCCTTGCCGCCGCACTCGGCGATCATCGGCGTCAGGTTCTGCGCGCACGCGGCCATCACCTTGCGGGCGGTGGGGCTCGACCCGGTGAACGCGATCTTGTTGACCGGGCTCAGCGCCAGCGCTTCGCCGGTCGTGCCCGCCCCGGTGATCAGTTGCAGCACCGGCTTCTCCGGCACGACCTCGGCGAACGAACTGACCAGCCAGCCGCCGACGGCGGGGGTGAACTCGCTCGGCTTGAACACCACGGCGTTGCCCGCCGCCAGCGCGTAGGCCAGCGAGCCCATCGGGGTGAACACGGGGTAGTTCCACGGGCCGATCACGCCGACCACGCCGAGCGGCTGGTACTCGACGTAGGAGGCCTGGTTAAGCGCGGTGAGCCCGCTGCGCACCCGGTGCGCGCTCAGCACCCGGCGGGCGTTCTTGGCCGCCCAGTCGATGTGCACGATCGCCAGGACGATCTCCAGCTTGGCGTCGTCCAGTGGCTTGCCGGTCTCGGTGTGCACGAGTTCGGCGAGCCGCCCGATGTAGCGGGTCAGGTGCGACTTCCAGGCCAGCAGCCGGGCCTGCCGCTGCTTCCAGTCCAGGCCGCGCCACCAGGCCGCGGCCTCGTGCGCCCGCTCCACGGTGGCGTTCACCTCGGCCTGGCCGAACACAGGGAAGGTGGCGATGACTTCCGAGGTCGCCGGGTTGACCGAATCGAAGGTCTCCGGGGTGCTGGTCTGTCCTGCCTGCAGCGTGTCCATCGGTCCTCGCGTCTCGCCCAGGCCGCCGTGCGCCGCCTGTTACGCGTTAGTAAACCATCGCCGGCGGGCGCTCAGAAACCGCCACCGAGCCTCACCGGCCCGGCACCGCTCATCTGGTTGACTGGGGAATCGTGCACACCGAGCCGCTGCAGCCGCCCGAACGGCCATATGTGCAGCTGAGCTGCGCAATGTCGGTGGATGGCTGCCTGGATGCGCCGGGGCCTGAGCGGCTGGTGCTGTCCGGTCACGCCGACCTCGACCGGGTGGACGCCGAGCGGTCCGAGGCGGACGCGATCATGGTCGGCGCGGGCACCATCCGCCGCGACAACCCGCGCCTGGTGATCCGCTCCGCGGGGCGCCGGGCCAGCCGGGTGGGCCGCGGCCTCCCCGAGAACCCGGCCAGGGTGACCCTCACCGCCAGCGGCGACCTGGACCCGTCAGCCCGGTTCTTCGACGCCACCAGTGGCGGCGGTCCTGTTGTCTACTGCGCCGCCTCCCAGGCGCCCAAGCTCCAGAACATGCTGAACGATATTGCCCCGGTCATCGCCGTCCCGCCGCCCATGGGGCTCGGGACGATCCTTGCCGACCTGTCCCGCCGCGGCGTGCACCGCCTGCTGGTCGAGGGCGGGGCACGGCTGGGACGCGAGTTCCTCGCGAACGGGCTCGTGGACGAACTGGCCCTGACCGTGGCCCCGTTCTTCGTCGGCGCGGCGGCGGCGCCACGGTTCGCCGGGCCCGGCGTGTATCCGCATGACCCCGCACGGCCGATGCACCTGGCGGAGGTACGCCAGCTCGACGATGTCGTATTGCTGCGATACCTGCTTGGCGGGGACGGCCCGGCGGCGCGGAATGAGAACGGGGCGCGCGAGCGCGCCGGGCGGGATGCGGCGGCAGGCGGGAGCCATGGCGGCGCGGCGGTGCCCGGCGTGCTGAGCAGGGGCGCGCCGGGCACGGGCGCGCCGGGCACGGGTGCGCCGGGCACCGGGGCGGAGGTGACCGCCGCGGACCGGGCGTGGCTCGCGCAGACGATCGACCTGTCGCGCCGCTGCTCGCCGTCGCCCTCGGCGTTCTGCGTCGGCGCTGCCGTAGTGGCGGCCGACGGCACGGTCATGGCCACCGGCTACTCCCGGGAGACCAGCCCGCACGCCCATGCGGAGGAGGTGGCGCTCGCCAAGATCGACCCGGCCGACCCCCGGCTCACCGGTGCCACCCTCTACAGCTCGCTGGAGCCGTGCCGGGTCCGCGCTTCCCGGCCGACCCCGTGCGCGGAGCTCATCATCGCCGCTGGCCTGCGCCGCGTACTGATCGCCTGGCTGGAGCCGCCGGTCTTCGCACCCGGGGGAGGGGCCGCCCTGCTCGGCGAGGCAGGGATTACCGTGGTGGAGGTCCCCGGGCTGGCCGCCGAGGCACGCGCCGTCAACGCCGCGGTCCTCAGCGAGCAAGGCCCGGCTTCATGATCACGGAAGGTTGACCGCGCTTGCGCGGAAGGGGCGACGCATGGCTGACAGCGGGTATGTGGACCTTCGCTCGGACACGGTGACCAGGCCCACCGCGGCGATGCGGCGCGCCATGGCCGACGCCGAGGTGGGCGATGACCTGTTCGGCGACGATCCGACGGTCATCCGGCTGCAGGAGCAGGCCGCCGGGCTGACCGGCAAGCAGGCCGCGCTCTACCTGCCCACGGGCACGTTGTGCAACCAGATCGCGATGCACGTGCTGGCCGGCCCCGGGCACGTGGTGGTGTGCGAGCAGACCGCGCACGTCGGCACGCACGAACTGATCTCGTCGGCGATGTTGTCCTCGATCACGTTCCGCGCGATCGAGGGCCGCCCGCACGGCCTGCTGACCGCCGCCCAGGTGGCCGCTGCCGTGGAGCCGGTGCCCTACGACCCCGCCGTGGTGGGCCTGGTCACGGTGGAAAACAGCCACCAGGTCGGCGGCGGCACAGTGATGCCGCTCGGCGCGCTCGCCGAGATCGCGGCGGTCTGCGCCGGCCGGGGAGTGCCGCTGTACCTGGACGGCGCGCGCATCTTCAACGCGTGCACGGTGACCGGCGTGCCGGCGTCGCAGTACGCGGCGCAGGCCAGTGCGATGATGTTCTGCCTGTCCAAGGGCCTCGGCGCGCCGATCGGCTCGATCCTGGCCGGGGACGCCGAGTTCATCGAGGAGGCGCTGCGGCTGAAGATCCTCTTCGGCGCCGGGTGGCGGCAGGCCGGGATCATGGCGGCGGCCGGACTGATCGCCCTGGCCGAGGGGCCGGGACGGCTGGCCGAGGATCACGAGAAAGCCCGCAGGCTGGCCGAGGGCATCGCCGCGATCCTGCCCGGGCACATCGACCTGACCGCGGTGCAGACCAACATCGTGTTCGTGGACGTGGCGGGCACCGGGCAGTCGCTGGACGCGTGGGTCGCCGCCCTGGCGGGCGAGGGCGTCCTGGCGACGATCGTCGCGGGCAAGCTCCGGATGCTCACCCACGCGGACGTGGACGTTACTGAGGTCGACACCGCGCTGGGAGCGTTCCACCGGGTTGCCGCGGCCTTCGGGGTGCCGTCCCCGGCCTCCGCGCACTGAGGGCGGGAACCGCCCCACCCTCAGTCCTTCGTGATCATGACTTAGGTGGGGTTATAAGGCCCCCGAAAGTCATGATCACGGCTGCAGGCCGGGGACCCGCGCCAGTCTCGCTTCGATGTCCGCGATGGCCTGGGCCGTGCTGGTGAACAGGATCCCGCACGCACCGAGTTCGACGGCCGCCGTCACGTTCGGCTCCAGGTCATCGAGGAAGATCATTTCTTCGGGGAGCACGCCGAGCCGGTCGCAGGCCAGGCGGTAAATGCGCGGGTCGGGCTTGCTGAGCCCGGTCTCGTGGGAGTAGATGATCACGTCGGTCATCTGGCCGAATCCGTAACGCTCCTGCTCCCGTTCCCGGGCGCCGACGAAACTGTTGCTGATGATGCCGGTGCGGCAGGCAGGGCGCAGGCCCGCGAAGTAGGCGGCCAGTTCGGTGTTGAGCGTGCCCAGGTATTCGGCCCACATATCGGACATGAATTCGCCCACGGTAGCCTCGTCCACCGCGAGCAACTCGCCGATGCCAAGACGGACCTCAGCTTCGGTGACCGCACCTACGTTGCCGGCCGCGAACAGGCTGCCGAGCCGGCCCGCCAGGCCGCCCGGGGGAAGCCGCAGCCGGCCCTCCCACTTCTCGGCCGTGCCAAGCGGCGGGGTCAATTCGAGTACGCCACCGATATCGAAAACGACAGCCCGGAAAGCCATGCGGGACACTCCTCTCGACGGTTCGCCCGCTGTGCGTCCCACATTCGGCCTTCCCCAAGGGGCAAAGTCAACCGAAACCCCCGCAGGCCGGGTTACCGGCCGATAGGAAGCCGCCGGGCCCCGGCGCGCGGCGGTGCCTGGTGCGGACGGCGGCGTGCGGCGGCCTGGGCTACTGGGCGCTGGTGCTGGCCGGCGGGGCGGATGCCGGCAGCGACTCGGCGCCTTCGCCGGCCGTCGGCGCTTCGGCATTGCCGGCGGCCGGTGTCTCGGCATGGCCAGCGGCCGGCGCACCGGCATTAGCGACGGCCGGCGTCTCGGCATGGCCAGCGGCCGGCGCATCGCCGTTGGTGGCCGACTGCGCGGATCCGCTCTTGCCCCGCGCCACCATGGCCGCTATCTGCGGATCCGCCAGCGCGGCGCCGTAGCGGATCGCCACGAGCTTGCCCACGGCAGGGTGGCTGCCCAGCGGAGGGGCGCAGTCGGTGGTGGTCAGCGCGGCGATCGCCTCCAGCGTGCCAGAGGTCAGCTCCGGCCCGACCATGCACGGCGCCAGCGCGACACGCGGGACCGCCTGGCGCAACCGGGCGGCCGCATCCTTGATGCTGCCAGGGTCGGTCAGCGACGCGGCGGCCACCGGCGTGGTGAGCCGGGACGCGAGCAGCACCGCGACCACCTCGGCCGCTTGGACCGCTTCTTCGCCGCCCACCGCGCCCACGATGACCCCGTCCGCAGCGGTCTCGGTCACGATGCTGATCCGGCCCACCCTGGCCGCGCGGGCCAGTCCGACGTCGGCCAGCCGGGCGTGCAGCGCCTCGGCGAGCAGCGGGTGCGGGCCCAGGGGCTCGGCGATGAGCAGCGGCGCCTCGGCCGCCGCGACCGAATCCGAGATGGCCTGGTCCACTTCCGGGTTCGGGAACGGCGTCAGCGGCACCACCACACCTGCCAGGCTCCCCTCCTGGCTGACCAGGTCGGCGAGCACCTCGTCCAGGTGATCCTTGTTGCCGCGCAGGAAGCCGATCCGTATCTCGGCGCCGTGGCAGGAAGCGGCCGCCATGTCCGCGACCCGCTCGGCGATCTCCTCGCTTTCTGGCCTGGCCGACCCGGGGACGGCGATCACCAGCGCGGGAGTGTCGGACGGCAGCGAGAGCTGATGTGGGCTGGAATGCCGCCCGCTCCGGCGGTATCGGGAGGTCCGGACCGGAAGGACCGCCGCGGGGTCCTGGTCAGCGCTCATATCAGCGCATCGTAACCAAGCAGGCCGCCTCAGTGCGGACAATTCGGGTCACAGCTGTTTATCGGGCTCGCAATACCCGCCTGCGGACAACCGCGCGGCCTGCGAACGCCGCCGGATCGCCGGTACAGCTAGAACAGCCTGAGTGAGTCGTCCACGGCACCGCGCATCGCGTCGTAGTCCAGGGTCACGCACCGGATGCCCCGGTCCTCGGCGAGCACCCGGGCCTGGGGCCTGATCTCCTGGGCCGCGAACACGCCGCGCACCGGGGACAGCGCCGGGTCCCGGTTGAGCAGTTGGAGGTATCGCGTCAACTGCTCGACGCCGTCGATGTCGCCGCGCCTTTTGATCTCCACGGCTACGGCCGCCGAGCCCTCGTCCCGGCACATGAGGTCCACCGGGCCGATCGCGGTCGGGTACTCCCTGCGGACCAGTCGCCAGCCCTGGCCGAGCAGTTGTACCTGCGCGGCGAGCAGTTCCTGCAGGTGCGCTTCGACGCCGTCCTTTTGCAGCCCCGGGTCGACCCCGAGTTCGTGGCTGGAGTCGTGCAGCACCTCTTCGAGCGTGATGCGCAACTCCTCGCCACCCTTGTTCACCACCCGCCACGTGCCCGGTTGACTCCTCCAGGCGGCAGGGCGGCGACATCCAGTTCAGTGGCTTGTAGGAGCCGCCGTCGGAATGCACGAGCACCGAGCCGTCCGCCTTGACGATGAGCAGGCGCATCGCCATCGGCAGATGCGCGCTGAGCCGTCCCACGTAGTCCACGCTGCACCGCGCAATGACAAGCCGCACGGAAGGAACTGTAGTGTTCCGGCCTCGCCAGTGGGCCTAGGTCGTCGTGGTGGGGTGCGCCGTGGCGTGGCGCCGGGCGGTGGTGGCGCGACCGGTGACCAGCACGGAACCCAGGATCAGGGCGAACCTGCGCACGTTCTTCGGGAAGGGTAGTCATTGCTGACGGTAACTCTCCGCCGGATGGCGGCCCAGGCCCGAATTCTGCGGAAGACCGCCGCAGTGGATGTCGATCCGGGGCAGGCGGTTTCGTGTAGCAGGTGAGAGGGTCCGCGATCACCAGGAGGAACACGCAATGAAGCAGTACTTGATCAGCATCTACCAGCCCGACGGGCCGCCCCCGCCGCCGGAGATCCTGGACAAGGTGATGGCCGGCATCGAGGCGATCCGCGCCGACATTCGGGACGCCGGATCCTGGGTCTTCGCCGCTGGCCTGCACGCCCCGAGCACCGCGACCGTGCTGCGGCCCAAGGACGGGGACGTGCTCGTCACCGACGGCCCGTTCGCCGAGGGCAAGGAGCACCTGGGCGGCTTCACCATCGTCAAGGCTCCCGACCTGGACGCGGCGCTGGCGTGGGGCCGTCGTTATGCACTGGTGACCGGCCTGCCCATCGAGGTGCGCCCGTTCCAGGGCGAAACCGAGGACTGATGCCCGGCACGCCGGTCCCGTCGGCCGCGGAGATCGAAGACGTTTTCCGCGCCGAGTACGGTCGCGCGGTGGCCGTCCTGACCCGCACCTTCGGTGACCTCGACATCGCCGAAGATGCGGCCCAGGACGCGTTCGCCGTGGCGGCACAGCGGTGGCCGGCGGACGGCCTGCCGCCGAGCCCGGCCGGCTGGATCATCACCACCGCCCGCAACCGGGCCATCGACCGCCTCCGCCGGGAGGCGTCCCGTGAGGACCGGCAGGCCCAGGCTGCCCTGCTGCGCGCCCGCGGCGAACCTGCCGAGGAGGGCCCCGTGCGCGACGACCGGCTGCGCCTGATATTCACCTGCTGTCACCCGGCGCTCGCGCAGGCGGCCCAGGTCGCGCTGACCCTGCGGCTGCTGGGCGGGCTCACCACGGCGCAGATCTCGCATTCCTTCTTGGTCCCGGAGCCGACCATGGCGCAGCGGCTGGTCCGGGCCAAGGGGAAGATCCGCGACGCGCGAATCCCGTACCGGGTCCCGGCCGAGGCCGACCTTCCCGACCGGCTCCGCGCCGTGCTCGCCGTCCTCTATCTCATTTTCAATGAGGGCTATACGGCAAGCTCGGGGCCGGCGCTCGTCCGCGATGACCTGTGTGCCGAGGCGATCCGGCTGGGGCGGCTGCTGGCCGAACTGATGCCGGACGAGCCCGAGGTGCTGGGACTGCTCGGGCTGATGCTGCTCACCGACGCGCGCCGGCCCGCGCGCAGCAACGCCGACGGCGAGCTGATCCTGCTCGCCGACCAGGACCGGGGCCGCTGGGACCGGGCCCTGATCGCCGAAGGCCAGGCCATGGTCCGCCGTTGCCTGCGGCGGGACCAGCCCGGCCCGTACCAGATCCAGGCGGCCATCCAGGCCGTGCACAGCGACGCGGCGACCGCGGCGGACACCGACTGGCGGCAGATCGTGATGCTGTACGACCAGCTCGTGGCGATCACGCCGAGCCCGGTGGTAGCCCTCAACAGAGCCGTCGCGGTGGCCGAGGTTGACGGCCCGGAAGTCGCGCTGGCCCTGGTGGATCGTATTGCACTGGAAGACTTTTATCTCTTTCATGCCATCCGCGCCGACCTGCTGCGCCGGCTCGGCCGCGGCGGCGAGGCGGCGCTGGCGTACCAGGCGGCCATCGCGCTGAACGGCAACGCTGCCGAGCGGGACTTCCTGGAGCGCCGGTTGCGGGCGGTCCGTGCGCGATGACCGGCCGGGCGGCCGCCACGGAGGGGGCCGCCCGGCCGGGGGCTTGCGGGTCAGGGCACCCAGGTGTCCGCGAAGGTGGAGTGCGCCGGCGACGAGAACGTGTGCAGCGGGCCCGCCACGGTATGCGGGCTGCCCGGCTGGGTCAGCTTGTCGCTGTTCCAGGCCGCATTCGCCAGGCCACCGGTCACGCCGCCGCCGGCGATCACGACGATGTTGGTGAAGTGCACGACCCCGAAGTCGGCGGGCGCGACCCCGGACGGCGAGCCGGCGGTCACCCCGGCCGAGGAGTTCAGGCACGTCGAACAGGCCTTGGTGACGGTGAAGCTTTTCCCGGACGTGAGGTCGTGGACGGACAGCGTGTAGATCCCGGCGTCGGCGGTGACGCTGGCCGTGACCTTGTCACCGGCGTTCGGGTGGAACGTGGGTACCAGGGCCGCCGGATACATCCGGTAGAACGCGGTGTAGAACGGCACGGCGTTCAGGCAGATCTCGTTGACGCCAACCGTTTCGGCAGTGTTGTCGGTGATCCCGTCGAGGCCGGTCCGTGTCTGGGCGGTGGCGTTCTGGGCGGAGCAGGTGACGGCCGGAACCGCGAACGTGGCCTGAACGTGATTGAAGTCCTGCGCACCGCCCGGCTTCGGCACCGCGGCATAGCCGGACGCGATGGGGGACACGATGGTGATACCCGGGATGCCCGGAGCTCCCGGCCCGGCCGGGCTGGCGGCCGCCAGGCCCGGCGTTGCGCCCAGTATGACGGCGGCGGCCCCGGCGGCAACCGCTGGTCTTCCAAACCTGTACATGAAACCAACCCCGTTCTGGCTTCGGGTTGCCACAGCTTTCGGCATCGATCATCCGCGCGCGCAGGGGCGCGACGAATCCGGGAAACCCGCAAGGTTTGCGGCCGGGCCCCGGGCCAGCCGCGCGCCGGGCCGGGTTCAGCCCCCGTGGGCCGGGTTCAGCCCCCGTGGGCCGCGGTCAGCCCGGCAGGCCGCGGTCAGCCCGGGCAGGCCGCGGTCAGCCGGTGGAGGCTGGCCGCTGTGCCCAGGTCCGGGCCAGTTCGCTGCGGGAGCGGACGCCGAGCTTGCGGTAGACGGCGGACAGGTGCGCCTCCACGGTCCGCAGCCCCATGTAGAGCTCGGCGGCGACTTCCCGGTTGGTGTGCCCCGCCGCGACCAGGCCCGCCACCTGGCGCTCCGCCTCGGTCAGGCCGGGGCCGCCGTGCCGGCTGGTGCCGAGCCTGGCCAGTTCCGCCGTGGCCCGCTCCGCCCAGGGGACGGCCCCTAGCCGGGTGAACAGGCCCAGGGCCGCCGTCACATGGTCCCGCGCCGCCACCTTGCGGCGGGCGCGGCGGGCGACCTCGCCGGCGGCCAGGTGCGTGCGGGCCAATTCGGCGGGCATCTCCAGCCGCTCGTGCGCGGCGAACGCTACCCGCAGCCCGGCAGAGGCCGCCTCGCGGTCCCCGCGGGCCGACATCAGCAGCGCACGGCAGCGGCCCGCGCTGGCCAGTGCCCACGCCCGGTCCAGCCGCTGCGCGCGTTCCTCCAGGGAAACCAGCAGCGCCTCCGCGGCCCCCAGGTCGCCGAGCCGGATCAGCGATTCGATGTCATCGGGGAGCGGCCGCAGCGCCAGCCAGCCGGGATCGATCATCTCCCGGCCGGCCGTCGCCGCGGTGACCAGCGCCAGGATCGCGTGCGCGGAGGCAGGGTCGCCCGCGGCAAGCTCGGCCAGGCCGAGCGCGTGGCTGCCGAGGAGAGCGGGGTAGTACACGCCGGAACGCAGGCCCTCGTCGATCGCCGCCCCGGCCTCGGCGCGGGCCTCGCCAAGCGGGCCGCGGAAGGCCCGGATCATCGCCCGGGCGGCCATGCATGCACGCCGTTCCCGTGATCGCGCCCGAGGCGAGGGCGACTCGGTAGCCGTGGTCGGCGTATTCCTCGGCGCGGTCATAGTTCCCTGCCCAGGTCTCCAGCACGGCGATGGGCATGGCCACGAACGGCAGGTCGGTCTCGGCGCCCTGCTCGATCGCGTCGGCGTACTCAGCGGCCAGCAGTTTCCGCGCTCCGGCCAGGTCGTCGCCGCACCGCAGCACGTGGCTGGCCACCACCCGCGGCCGAAGCTCCATAGGCACCCGTGCGGCCTGCTGATGCGCGGCCACGGCGCGATCGATCAGATCGCGGTCGATGCCGTGCCCCATGACGAAGCCGGCCAGCGCACGGAAGGCGCTCAGTTGCGCGATCAGCCCCTGGTCGCCGAGCCGCTGCGCGGTCTCGAAGGCGGCCAGAAAGTGCTCGACCGGCTCGGTGCTGAAGTTCTCGGTGCTGACCCCCAGCAGGAAGCCCAGATCGCGGTGGATCAGCGCGCTGAGGGACGTGCCTGGTTCCACCTCCGCGAGCGCCTGGCGGATCAGCGGGAGCGCGGCAGCGCCGCTTTCGAAGTAGGCGGCGACCCTGGCCCGGTGGTGCAGCGCGGCGGCGCGCAGCGGCCCACGACCGGCCAGCCGGATTGCCTGGTCCAGCAACTCGCGGGCGCCCTCGGGGTCGAACGCGGCCAGGTGGAGCCGGCCCGCGTCGGTCAGCCGCTCGACCCGGGTGGCCGGATGGCCATCCGGGGTGAGCCGCAGTGCCAGGTCGGCGAGTTCGGCCCCGGCGACGGCGGCGCCCCGGAGGCAGGCGTCCTCGGCGGCCGTGGCGAGCCGGGCCGCCAGGTGCCCGTCCGGCCCCGCGGCGGCCAGGGCCAGGTGGCGCACCTGGCCCTCGGCCGTGCCGGTGACCGCCGCCAGGCGCCGGTGGGCCTGCTGGCGCCGCCGCTGGGTGGCGCTGGAGTAGTGCACCGAGCGGAGCAACGGGTGCGTGAACCGGACGCGGTCCCCGGCGATCTGGAGCACGCCCGCCGCCTCGGCGGATTCCAGCCCCTCCTGGGCATCTTGATCGTCGCCAGCAGGCCTGCGGGCTGGGTGGTGAGCCGGCGCTGCGCGTACTCAAGGACCGCGGCCGTGGCCCGGTCCAGCCACGGCAGGTCGTCGACCCCGACGATCACCGGGGCGGCCTCCGTCAGGGCCCGGATCACGCCGAGGAAAGCGACCGCGACCGCCCGCTGGTCGGGTGGCTCAGGCCCGGGCTCGGCCCGCAGCAGTGCCACGTCCAGCGCCCGCTGCTGGGGGCCCGGCAGCCCGCCGAGCGCGGCTTCTGGTACCGGCTCCAGCAGGTCGCCGAGCGCCGAGAAGCTGAGCGCGGCCTCCGGCTGGACCGGGCGGCAGGTGAGCACCTGCCAGCCACGACGGCGGGCCTGGTCGATCCCGGCCGACCACAGCGTCGTCTTGCCGATGCCGGGCTCGCCCTCGATCAGCAGTGCGGCCGGGTGGCTGGCCACCGCGTCGAGGAACCGGCCGATCCGGGCCAGTTCGGCGGCCCGTCCGGGCACGCCAACGACATCGTCGGCGGAGCGCTCTGCCGCCACAGCCACACCCCCAGGCTCGCCCAGGCCGGGCCATCCCAGTGTCGTCATTATGGGAGTGAAACAAGGGGTTTGCAGGCACATCCGCCGTGGCGTGCCCGCTGGTTGCCGCTGGCGCTGCGGGCCAGGCGTGCGGCGGCAGGCGCGGTGCCGCCAGGGCCCGATCAGGAAAACCTGTTGACATGCCCTACAGTGACGCCCGTGAGTCCTCGCAGAGCCCGGCGCCTGCCGGCCGGCCTGCCGCGCCGGCCGCGCGGCGGCCTGCCACCTGCGCGGCCCGGGGGCGAGGCAGAAGACGACGCGGAGGTCCCGGCGCTGCGGCTCGGCCCGGAGCGGATCGAGTCGGGGCCTGACGGGGACTGGGTAGTCCGCGCCATGCCGGGCGACGCGACCGTCAAGACCTACCGGTGCCCCGGCTGTGACCAGGAGATCCAGCCCGGAACCGCGCACCTGGTCGTGTGGCCCGCCTACACGCCAGGGCCGGCGGAGCGCAGGCACTGGCACCGGCCGTGCTGGGACAGGCGGCTGCGCCGGCACGCGCCAGCCGGCCCGGCAGGTAAGCAGCCGGCCCGGCAAGTAAGGAGCAACGTGACCGAGATCAGGGCGTCCACCGTGCTGCCCGCGCGGCGCGAGGACATCGCCATACGCACCGCCGACGGCCTGTCCCTGGTCGGGGAGATCGCCAGGCCGCTCGCCAGGGATCCGGTGGCCACCCTGCTCTGCCTGCACCCGTTGCCCACGCAGGGCGGGATGATGGACAGCCACATCCTCCGGAAGGCGTCCTACCGCCTGCCCGCTCTTGCGGACCTGGCCGTGGTCCGGTTCAACACCAGGGGCGCCGAGTCGGAGCGCGGCCGCAGCGAGGGGGAGTTCGGCGACGGCCTGGCCGAACGGCACGACGTGGCCGCGGCCATCGCCTGGTGCGCCGCGGCCGGCCTGCCCAGGGTGTGGCTGCTTGGCTGGTCGTTCGGCACCGAACTCGTACTGCTGTGGGGCAATGACCCGGCGGTGGAGGGCGCGATCCTGCTCTCCCCGCCGCTGCGCCGGGCCGGCGACGCCGAACTGGACGCCTGGGCAGCCTCGGGCAAGCCGTTGCTCGTGCTCGTGCCCGAGTTCGACGACTACCTGCGGCCGGACGAGGCGCGGGCCAGGTTCGCGCGGGTGCCGAACGCTGAAGTGATCGCGGGGGAACGGGCCAAGCACCTGTGGGTGGGGGAACCCGCGGTGCGTACTGTTCTGGGTGAGATCGTGCGCCGGGTGAACCCGGCCGCGTGGCCGCTGCCAACCGAGTGGGAGGACCAACGGTGACCCTTTTCGATCTGAGCGGTAAGAAGGCATTCATCACCGGGGCCTCCCGCGGCATTGGGCAGGAGATCGCCGTGGCCTTCGCCGAGGCAGGAGCGGACCTCGCGCTCGTGGCGCGCAGCGAGGACGGGCTCGCGACCACCGCGGAGAAGGCTGCTGGGTACGGGCATGAGGCGTTCGCGATCCGGGCGGACGTGACCGACCAGGAAGCCGTGGAAGGCGCCGTCGCCGCCGCAATCGAGCGCCTCGGCCAGGTCGACATCGTGGTCAACAACGCCGGCGGGTCCAACTTTGTGGTCCCGTTCATCGACCTGCGGGTGCCCGGCTGGGACAAGCTGATGCGGCTCAACCTGACCTCCGCCGTGTACGTGTGCCACGCCATCGGGCCGCACCTGGCCGAGCGCGGCCAGGGCTCGGTCATCAACGTGGCCTCGGTCGCGGGCCTGGCCGCCTCGCCGTTCCTGTCGCCTTACGGGGCGGCCAAGGCCGGGCTGATCTCGCTGACCAAGACGCTGGCGGTGGAGTGGGCGCCGCTGGGCATCAGGGTCAACGCCTTGTGCCCCGGCTGGACGGCGACCGAGCTCAACCGCAACCTGTGGGAGGACGAGACCACGGGGCAGGCGACCATCGCCGCGGTGCCCATGCAGCGGTGGGGCCGCGCGGCCGAGATGGCCGGGCCCGCGGTCTTCCTGGCCAGCGATGCGTCGTCCTATATGACCGGGCAGGCCCTCGTCGTCGACGGCGGCCAGACCACCATGGCCTGAGGCCGCAAGCGGACCGGAGACGCCAAGAGGGGCGGCGCGAGCGCGCCGCCCCTCTTGGCGTGTTGGGTGCGGTGGTTACTCGGTCCACCACTCCTCGTCGTTGCCCTTGGCGGCCTTGGCCGACACCGGCTGCTTCGGGCCGTTCGCCGGGGGCTGGGCCTGCTGAGCCTGGGCCGGTGCCCGGGTCTCCTGCCGGGGCGCGGGCGGCGGCGGCCCGGCGACGGCCTTGGGTGCGGCCGGGGCGACCGCGGGCCGGGACTGGGCCGGCTTGAGCGCCTCGGACAGGCCCGGCATCTGGGTGCCGAGGAGCTGGCTGATCTGCGCCAGGTGGGTGGAGATGCTCTCCTTCTGCCTGGTCAGGTCGTCGACCTCGCGCTGCGCCGCAGCGCGGTGCCGCTCCATCTCGTTCTTGGCGTCCGCGGTGAGCTGATCGGCCTGGGCCTTGGCCTGGGCGACGATCTGGTCGGCGTTCTTCCTGGCGTTGGAGACGAGCTGCTTGGAGTGCTGCTCGGCCTCGCGCCGGGTGTGGTCGGCCTGCGCGCTGGCCTTGGCGGCCCGCTGCTCGGCGGTGGCGGCGCGCTGCTCGGCCTCGGTGACCAGCTTCTGCGTCGCCGCCTGCGCGGCCGACAGGCGCTCGGCCTCCTGGCGCTCGGCCTCCTCGCGGCGCGAGGCGAGCTGGATCTCGAACTCGGCCTCGGCCTGGGCCCGCTGCGCCTCGCTCTCCTCCAGGATGCGCTGCGCCTGGCTGCGCATCTCATCCGCCTGCCGCTTGGAGGTGGTGAGGATCTCGTCGCGCTCCCGCTTGGACGACGCCTTGAGCTGGGCGACCTCCCGCTCGGTGGTGGTGCGGAGCTTGGCGATGTCGCGCTCGATCGCGGCCCGCTTCTCCGCCACCTCGTGGTCGGCGACGGCGCGGAGCTTGGCGGCCTCGCGCTCGGTGGTGGAGGTCAGCTCGTCGGCCTCGCGGCGTGCCCCGGTGCGGATCGCGTCGGCTTCCCGCTCAGCCGAGCCGCGCAGGTCGTCGGTCTCCCGCTTGGCGCTGGCGCGCAGCTCGGCCGCCTCGTTCTCGGCGCTGGCGCGGAACTCGGCCGCGTCCACCTTGGCGGCGGCCTGCAGCTCGTTGGCCGCGGAACGGGCCTCGCCGACGATCTCCGTCGCCTGCTCCTCGGCGAGGCGGAGCAGTTGCTCGATCCGGGAGCCCAGGCCCGCGTAGGTGGGGCGCTCCTGCTCCCGGAGCTGACGATGCGCCTCAGACAGCTCCTGCTGCAGCGCCCCGACCTGCTCACGGTGCTGGCGAATCTCCAGATCGGTCTGCTTGAGGTATTCGTCGACCTGGTGCTGGTCGTAGCCGCGCATGACCTTGGCGAAGTCGCGGGCCGGGGCGTCTTCGAAGAAGTTGCTGAGCTGAGCGTCAATTTCAGGCTGCATGTGGCTTGATCCTGGGTAGACGAAGAGGGGGCATGCGGGGGGACAGACGAGTTCCTAGCACCCGGCCGTGAGGGAATGACAAGGTCCGGCAACCCCCTCCGGCGCGGACGCGTGAGACCGCTCGCCCGATCTCTCGCAGCGTACTCCCGTTGCTCAGGTGATGACGGCGGCTTTCCGGCTTCCCGCCGGCCAAGATTCACTTTTCGGCGCAACCCGGGATGCCTGCGCCCAGGTGGCCCCGGTTCATGCCTCCGGGGGCTGGACCAGTTCGGTCAGCACACCGCCCACATCCGCCGGGTGCAGGAAGGCGATCGACGCGCCCATGGAGCCGTGCCGGGGGCGCTGGTCAAGCAGCCGAACCCCGCGTGCCCCGATGGCCTCGAGCGCCACGGTGATGTTCGTCACCCGGTACCCGATGTGGTGGATACCCTGCCCCCGGCGTGCCAGGAATTTCCCCACCGGCGTGTCCGGCCCGGTCGGCTCGAGCAACTGGATCCAGGACGGCCCGGGCCCCGCGCCCAGGCGGAGCATTGCCTCGTGGACCCCCTGGTCCTCGTGGGTCTCCCGGCTGGCCACGGTGAGGTCGAAGACGGACTCGTAGAAGGCGATGGCCGCCGCGAGGTCGTGGCAGGCGATCCCCACATGGTCGATCCGGTCGAGCACCGCTGCCTCCCGCGGGCGTCCTGGCAGTCCCCGGGCGCCCCGGCGGCTGCGGTCCCGCGGGGGTCATCCCTGGGTATCGTGGCAGACGTCCCCCTCGCGCCGCACCGGGGCGGGGGAGCAGCGGAGGGAACCATGCCAGAAGCGGTGATCGCAGGCGGGGCGCGGACGGCGATCGGCCGCCTGCTTGGCTCGCTCAAGGACCTCGCCGCCACCGACCTGGGCGGCATCGTCATCAAGGCCGCGCTGGAACGCTCGGGCATCGCCGGCGGCGATGTCCAGTACGTGATCATGGGGCAGGTTCTGCAGGCGGGCACCGGGCAGATCACGGCCCGCCAGGCCGCGGTCGCGGCCGGCATCCCGATGACCGTGCCGTCGATCACCATCAACAAGGTGTGCCTGTCCGGGCTGGACGCCATCGCGCTCGCGGCCCAGCTCATCAGGGCCGGCGAGTTCGACATCGTGGTCGCGGGCGGCATGGAGTCGATGACGAAGGCCCCGCACCTGCTGCCGGGCGCCCGCGCCGGGCACAAGTACGGCGCCATGGAACTGCTTGACGCCATGGCCCTCGACGGGCTGACCGACCCGTTCGAGCACATCCCGATGGGCGAGCTGACCGACGCGCACAACAAGCGCCTCGGCATCGGCCGGGCCGAGCAGGATGACTTCGCTGCGCTCTCACATCAGCGCGCCGCTGCGGCGATCAAAGATGGTGTGCTGAACGATGAGATCGTGGCCGTCCCGGTGCCGCAGCGGCACGGGGATCCGGTGCTGTTCGACACCGACGAGGGGGTGCGGGGCGAGACCACGGCGCAGTCGCTGGCCAGGCTGCGCCCTGGCTTCGGGGCCGACGGGACGATCACCGCGGGCTCGGCGTCGCAGATCTCCGACGGGGCCTGCGCCGTCGTGGTGATGTCCGCGGCGGCGGCCGCCGCCCGTGGTGCCCCGGTGCTCGCCGAGATCGGCGCACACGGCAACGTGGCAGGCCCGGACAACTCGCTGCAGTCACAGCCGTCCCGGGCTATCCGCCATGCGCTGGGCAAGGCCGGGCTGGCCGTTGGCGACCTGGACCTGATCGAGATCAACGAGGCGTTCGCGGCCGTGGTGCTCCAGTCCATGCGCGACCTGGCCGTAGGCCCGGACATTGTCAACGTCAACGGTGGCGCGATCGCAGTCGGCCACCCGATCGGCGCCTCCGGCGCGCGGATCGCCCTGCACCTGGTCCATGAGCTGCGCCGGCGCGGCGGCGGGCTGGGCGCGGCGGCACTGTGTGGTGGCGGCGGCCAGGGCAGCGCGCTGCTGCTCCGGGTGCCGGGCGCTCATGGCTGACCGGCTTGCGAGACCGGCGAGACCGGAGTGAACGCCGGGGACCGGGCGCGCGAGGCGATCGGGAAGGCCAGGGCCGGAGACGCGCGGGCGCTGGCCCGGCTGATCTCGCTGGTGGAGAACTCCGCGCCGGAACTGCGCCAGGTCGCCGCGGCGCTCGCCCCGCTGACCGGGCAGGCCCGGGTCGTCGGGCTCACCGGGGCACCGGGAGTGGGCAAGTCCACGATCACCGCCGCCCTGGTGGCCGCCTACCGGGAACGCGGCCAGCGGGTGGCCGTGCTCGCCGTGGACCCGACCTCCCCGTTCAGCGGCGGCGCGCTGCTCGGTGACCGGGTCCGGATGCAGGACCATGCGACCGACCCTGACGTGTTCATCCGGTCCATGGCCACCCGGGGCCACCTCGGCGGGCTGTCGGAGGCGGCGCCCCAGGCGCTCCGGGTGCTCGACGCCGCCGGGTTCGCGGTGCTGCTGGTGGAGACCGTCGGGGTGGGCCAGGCCGAGGTCGAGATCGCCTCGCTCGCCGACACCACGCTGGTGGCGGTGGCGCCTGGCATGGGCGACGCCATCCAGGCGGCCAAGGCGGGGATCCTCGAGGTCGGGGATGTGTTCGTGGTGAACAAGGCCGACAAGCCGGGTGCCCAGGAAGCAGTCAGGGACCTGCGGGGCATGATCGCGATGGCCCGTCGTAGCGCCGGAGAATGGAAGCCGCCCATCGTGACCACCGTCGCGGTCAAGGGAGAAGGCATCGCCGAACTGGCCGAGAAGGTGGACGCGCACTGGTCCTGGCTGGACTCCTCGGGCCAGGGGGAGGCGCGGCGGCGGGCCCGGGCCCGGGAGGAGATCACCGCGATCGCCTTCGCCGAACTGCGCCGGCGCGTCGGCGGCCTGCCCGGCGACTCGCAACTGGAAGAGCTGGCCGCTCAGGTCGCGGCGGGCAAGCTGGACCCCTTCACCGCCGCCGACGAAC